>CAKPXF010000004.1 GCA_934201705.1 uncultured Bacilli bacterium
TGATTTATCTTATATTAAATAATATTTACTGTCTACTTTTACCCCTTTCACTGTCTACTTTATTAATAGCACAACAGTAAAGCAAACATTAAAAGTAACTGATGGCAAGTTAAAGCTAAAAATTAATAAAGGCGATAGTGTAGTAATTTCATTTAAATAGGGAGGATTTAATATGAATAAGAAAGTAAGCATTATAAGTGTAGCAATGCTACTATTAACGCTAACTAGCGTTACATCATGTGATAGAGGAAATCAAGACATTAGTATTAATAATGAAAAAACGCAATTATATGTCGGCGTTTATGAAGGCGGTTTAAAAAGTGGTAGTTTATATAAAATTGCTGGGGAATTTGAAAAGAAATATGAAAATATCAGCTTTGAAGATGGAAAAACAGGTGTAGAGGTTGTATTTTTAGAGGGAAGATATGGAAATACAATTACAGACACTATTGCTGATTCACTAGAGGATGTTTATTTTGATACTGCAGCAAGCTCATTATATTTACATAGTAATAACCAATTACTTGATATAAGCGAATTATATAATACGCCAATGAATTATGATTTTGTTACTAAAGCAACATCTTCTAATGAATCTAGTCAAACATTTTATGATTTAGTTAGAAGGGATAGACGTGATTATTATAAAGCAAAGGATGATGGAAAATTCTACGGTTATCCTGGGTATTCACAATATTTTGGCATTACATATGATATTGATATGTTTGAAGAATATAATCTTTATTTTTCTAAAAATGGCGGTTTTGTAAAGTCAAAGGATGAACCAAGATCAGCTGGGCCTGATAATGATTTTGAAACAACATTTGATAATGGGCTTCCTCAAACATATGATGAATTTTTCACTTTATGTGATAAGATAGTTTCACTTAATATGACACCTATTATGTGGGGAGGAACTGTTCAAGAATATGTAAACAGCTTACTTACTGCTTTAGCTGCTGATTTTGATGGAAAAGAACAAACTGAGCTAAATTATAACTATGATGGAGTAGCTACAAGCTTAGTTAAAGAAATTGATGCAAACGGCAAAATTGTCCTTGACGATGAAATAACTAAAATCTCTGCGAAAAACGGTTATGAATTATATAGACAAGCAGGAAGATACTATGCTTTATCATTCTTAAATAGATTAGTATCTAATAAGGACTATTATAACTATTTGGACGCAACTAGTCCTTCGTTTTCAAATATTGATGCTCAAGATCAATACTTAGCCTCAAAAAGAAACTCAAGGAAAAGAACAGCTATGCTAATTGAAGGTAGCTGGTGGAATAATGAAGCATCAGGAACATTTTTATCAATGGCTGCAGAATATGGCGAAAGTGATTCACAATTAAATAGACGTTTTGGAATGCTACCTTTCCCTAAAGCAACTAAAGAAAAGGTTGGAGAAAAATTTACAACAATAGAAAGAGCAACTGGAGATGGCTTTATTAATGCTAATATTCCAGAATATAAAAAGGATTTAGCTTTAAGCTTTATTCAACATATGTTTAAAAAAGAATCATATCTTACTTGTCTTTCACTTGATTGTCAAACAAGGGCAGTTGAGTACACTTTAACTGATAATGAATACAATTGTTTAAACTCTTGGGCTAAAGCAATGTATGATTTAAAGGAAAATGCAATTACTGCTACAATGTATTCAAATAGCGATATAATGAAATTATATTCATCAGAATTATGGTATTCTCCAAATTTATGGAATTCAACAGTAAATGGAACAACATATACTTACCCATCAAGTGCAATGATAAATTACCAAATAAGTGCAAAATCGTATTTTGAAGGGTTGGCAAAATATATGAATAAAGGAGTATGGGAAAGTAAATTCTCAAGCGTTATCTAATGACTAAAAAAGTACATTTAAAGAAAGATACTAAGGATTTAATATTTGTTATTCTTTTAGTAGCTTTACCTTTACTGCAATTCTTTATATTTTATGTTTGTGTTAATATTAACTCAATTCTACTAGCCTTTAAAAAATATGATATTAATAATAATGTATCATTTGCAGGTTTTGATAATTTTAAGCAATTGTTCATTGACTTTAAAAGTTTTACCCTTTATAAGGTGGCATTAAAAAATTCAACACTCGTATTTTTAATTGGCTGTCCTATTTCATTAACATTAGCACTATTATTTTCTTATTATATTTATAAGAAAAACTCTAAGTTTGCCAACATTTTTAAGATAGTATTATTTTTACCATCAGTAATACCTGCTATTGCACTTGCGACAATGTTTGTTCAAATTACTGATAGTGCTTATCCAAAATTAATGCAATTGCTTTTTAATAAGGAAGTATTCGGTCTATTACAAAACCCTAAAAGTACAATAGGAACAATTATTTTTTATAATATTTGGTGTAGCTTTGGTGTAAACATGCTTTTATTAATAAGTGCAATGTCCTCAATTAATCCATCTATGATAGAAGCCGCTAAAATTGATGGTGTATCATTTTTCCAAGAATTTATTTATATCACCTTCCCACAAATATTTGGCACTATTAAAACATTATTAATTGTTTCTGTTGGAGGATTCTTTGTAAACTCAGCCTCAATAGTTTCATTTTATGGAACAACAGCTGATGAAAGCGTTTATACTATTGGTTACTATATTTATAAAGAAACAGTAAACCTATCATTAAATAATTCTCAAGTAGGTGTTCCAAAGCTTGCGGCATTTGGTATTTTACTTACAGTTATTACATTACCAATAGTTTATGTGCTACGATATGTACTTGAACGCTTTGGTCCAAAAACGAATTAGAGGTGATAGCTATGAAAAAAAGAAAAGAAATATCAATAATTTCAATTATTGTTTTTACAATTTTGATTTTATATGTTTTATCATTAATAATTCCTCTATTTTGGTCTTTAATAACTTCGTTAAAATCAAGAAGTGATTATTTAAACAATCCATTTGGGTTTCCACGTAAGTTAGAATTTAATAATTATGTAATAGCTTTTAATAACTATGCTTCAAAAATCGTAGTTAATCATACACCAAGAACTATATATATTGAAGGAATGCTACTTAATTCCTTAATATATTCAATTGGTGGCTCCTTTTTAGGAACATTAGTAACTTGTATTATGGCTTATGCGGCTAGTCGATTTAAATTTAAAATTGGCAAAGTAATTTATGGAATTGTTATTGTAACTATGGTTCTACCAATAGTTGGAAGCTTACCTTCAGCAATTCAAATTACTAAAGCATTACATATTTATGATACATATGTAGGTTTATTAATTTTACAATGTAGTTTTTTAGGAGTACACTTTTTATTCTTTTATGAAGCTTTTAAAAGAGTCCTTAAGGATTTTGAAGAAGCGGCTTATGTTGATGGAGCTAGTAACTTTAAAATTCTATTAAAGATAATGCTTCCAATGGTAAAAAGTACATTTTTTACAATAATGCTAATAAAATTTGTTGGCTTATGGAATGATTATAATATTACACTTGAATATGTTCCAAATATTAAAACATTAGCATTTGGATTATATGAATATAGCCATTCATATAAGCAAGAAATATCATCAACTCCAATGAGGCTCGCTGGAGCTAATATATTAGCAATACCAATTATGATTGTATTTTTATGTTTCCACGAAAAGATTATGGGAGGTTATGCCGATGGTGGCGTAAAGGAGTAATATATGAAAAAAATAAGAAAAATTTTACTTTTAACGGCTTTGTTTTTTCCTTTTACTTCATGTGAAAGTAATGCAAGCAAAAATGCAACCTTTGAAGTTTTAGAAAGTAATATTCAAATGCAACGCTATGAGGAATATACGATAAAAACTAATATTAAAAATGTTGATGAAAGCCAAATAAAATGGTCTAGCTCTTCATTAAAGGTTTGCTCTGTAAAAAATGGTGTTATTACATCATTATCAACAGGAAGGGCTACTATCACTGCTAAATACAAAGATAGCGTTTATACTACGCAAGTATTAGTTCTAGCCAATACAACGGGAAGAGTTTTAACAGTCAGCCAATCAAATATTGTTTTAAATTTAGGTGATGAAACAACTATTACTTCAACGCTAAAAGAAAATGGAGAAGCTAAGGATGCTTATATTGTTTATGAATCATCACTTCCTGATGTAATTAGTGTATCAAGTAATGGCGTAATAAAAGCTTTAAAAAGAGGTGGAGCAATAGTATCAGCCTATACTGTTTATAAGGGACAAACATTTACTAAGGATATTAAGGTACAATCAGTTTCTATAAGTAGTAAAGCAACTAGCTTTACTTTAGAGGATAAAAATCATACAAATACTAGCTTAGAATTAGTTACTAATAATGAAGAGTTAGGATTTAAAGGCGATGAATTAGTTTATAAATATGAAACAAATGGTGGATTTACAAGTAGATTATTTGCTGAGAATGCTTATGTAAATAATAGTGCAACTGCCGATAGATTAATCTTTAATATAAAATTTACTGAAATACCAAAAAAAGGAACATCATTATATTTAGGCTATAATGAAAATAAAGCTGTTAAAAGTAATGAAAATCTAATAACATCTTCATCAGCTTTATTGTTTTATGATTATAAGGGCAGGATTGCTGACTATGTTAGAACTAGTAAGATATATACAGTAGTTATTGATTTAAATAAAAATGGAAGTGGTTATCTAAAGGATTCATCTACTATTTATGATTATGGCTTTTGCTTTAATGATAAAGCGCTAGCTTATGTATCTTCACCAATTTTATGCAGTGAGGATTATCTATATCAATCATTAGAATTTGAAAAAAATGAAGAGCTTCCTGCACTTAATATGAAATATGCAGAAACTGGACAAGGATTAGATTTAGGTGTTGAAAAGCTACCATATTTTGATAAATATTGGGTCGGATATTCATCAGGTACTAGTGAAGAATGGGCTGATTCAATTTGGAACGATAGAGTAATTATAGGTGGCTTATCATATTCAAAGTATCGTGATTATGAATACTATTTAGTTGATATTGTATTAACAAATACTGATTTTAGAAATATTATAATATGGACTGGCGGTTATTCTTTGAAACTTGATGGAAATAGCAATGTTTCTTCAAGTGAGGGACAAGCAAAAGAAAACGATCTATATATTTATCAAAATGACACTTTAGTTCCAAGTGGAACGAAGCTAAATATTAACACAGCATACACATTTAAAATAAGAATACAAAAGGATAATTTAGAAAATGTGGCTTTTGGAATAAGCATTAATAGTGCGACAAAAGATCCTATTTATTTTGCAAATCCAACATTTACTAATTTATGACGAATGTAAGAAAAGCTAAATACATATGGCTTAAAAATAGTGTATTTGATGTTAATGAATATGCTGACTTTAAAGAGTCATTTAATGTATTAAACAAAAACAATGTAAAAATAAAAATATCTTGTGTTTCTGAGTATGTGTTATATGTTAATAAAAAAATTGTTGGTTTTAACCAATATTCTAATTATAAAGATAAAAAGTTTTATGATGAATATGATTTAAATGGTTTTGTTAATTTAGGTGTAAATGAATTATATATAATTGCTTTATCAAAGAATTATGATACTAGTTCTCATATTGCTGATAATAAGGGGCTGTTATTTGAAGTGTGTGAAAATAATAATGTAATTGCTTATTCAAGTAGATCAACAAAATCAAGGCTTGATAGTAATTATACATCAGGGAAAATAAAAAAAATTACTAATCAAATAGGTATGGGCTATGCCTATGATTTTACTGGTAATGATAATTTATATGATAATAGCAGTATTATTGAGCATAAATGTAAATTGCTTCCGCGTCCTATAAAAAGATTAGACGTTTCAAAAAAAATAAGCTTTAGTGCTATTAGTAAAAGCTTATTTGATGGAGAAAAAGAATTAGTTGGCTATTTGTTCTTTAAAATAAATGCTAAACGTGAGTGTGATATTAAAATACGTTATGGAGAACACTTAGATAATAATAATGTTAGATACATAATTCATGATCGTACCTTTGAGCTTAGCTTTCATTTAAAAGAAGGCATTAATGAATTTACTGGCTACTTTTTAAGGCTTGGGCTTAGATATTTATCAATTGATAATGTAAGTAATATAGATATTTTAGAAATTGGTATTTATCAAGCAATGTATCCTCATCAAGTAAAAGAAATAAATTTAAAGGATGAAGAATTAAATAAAATTACAAAAAAATCAATTTATACGCTTGAATGCTGTATGCATGAGCATTATGAGGATTGCCCTTGGCGCGAGCAAGCACAATATACAATGGATAGTCGTACTCAAATACTTATCGCTTATAGTTTTTTCGACAATATTGAATTTATTAAAGCAAGTATTGAAATGATGGGCTATCGTTTAACAAATTTGAATGTTTTTACGATTACTAGCCCAAGTAGTTCAAACTTATCAATTCCTTCATATTCTTTAATTTATCCTTTGATGCTAAAGGAATATTATGAAAAAACAAGTGATATTTCATTATTAAAAAAGGTTTATAGTAAGACTAAAATAATGATTAATCACTATTTAAATGAATTAGATGGTTTCCTTTTATGCCATCAAAAAGAATGGAATTTCTATGAATGGACTTATGGACTTGCAAATGATGAAGAAATATTTAAGCAAAAAAGAATTAATAATCAATTTGATTTACCATTAAATGCTTTTATGATTATTGGCCTAGAATCATTTGCTTATGTGGCAAAAATACTTAATAAGCCATATAAAAATTATTTAAAAGTCGCAAATAAAATAAAAGAAAGAGCTAGACTATTATTTTTAAGAAAAGATGGCTTGTTTTATACGTATTATAAAAACAATAGAAGATATCATTTATGTGAATATTCAAATATTTTAGCTATTTATGCAAATATTGCAACTAATAAGGAAAAGGAAAAAATCTTAAAAGTATTAACGGATATAAATAATACATTAATTAAGCTTACATTAAGTAATTATATATTTAAGTATGAGGTTTTATTACAGGATGATAAATATATTGATTTTGTAATTAATGATATAAAACGTGTTTGGGGATATATGGATGAAAAGAACACTTCAACATATTGGGAAACAATCCTTGGAGAAAAGGATTTTTGTGGCGCTGGAAGCTTATGCCATGGTTGGAGTGCAGTCCCTGCATACGTTACAAATATATTAAAAAAGAAAGGAAAATAATAACATGAATAGGAAAACAAAATTTTTAGCTTTATCGTTTGTTCTTATTACACCATTATCTATTAATGCCTTTAAAAAAGAAATGGTATGCTTGAATGCAGAAGCACCAGCATCAATTGTTGATGATTTAGATGATTTGTCAAAGACACAGGATGCTTATAGTGTTTTTGCACAGTCAAGCGATGTAGGTTTTGGAACTGACAATAGATATATATCTACATATCAAGCAACAACAGCTCCAACTGCTTCAACAATGTGGGAAAATTATGGCTACATTCAATATGCATTATCTGGTCAAAATGTATTAAAAGTAGTTACAGATGAATCGACAAAATGCCCATCACCTTTAGTATTTGCAAGTAGTGTACTTGAAGTTGATGAAGTAAGTGAAGAAACATCATCAAATTGGACAAGAAGAACATATACTTATATTCTACCAATAGATGCAGCATATGTACGTATTCTACCGTCATCTTATAATAAAGAAGATGAATCAATGGCTGTTTGGTCACAGCAAATAACAAAAGTAAGTATTTCTTATGTTGATGAAATAAATGATGATTTAGATGATTTGTCAAAGACACAGGATGCTTATAGTGTTTTTGCACAATCAGGCGATGTAGGTTTTGGAACTGATAATAGATATATATCTACATATCAAGCAATAACAGCTCCAACTGCTTCAACAATGTGGGAAAATTATGGCTACATTCAATATGCATTATCTGGTCAAAATGTATTAAAAGTAGTTACAGATGAATCGACAAAATGCCCATCACCTTTAGTATTTGCAAGTAGTGTACTTGAAGTTGATGAAGTAAGTGAAGAAACATCATCAAATTGGACAAGAAGAACATATACTTATATTCTACCAACAGATGCAACATTTGTACGTATTTTAACATCATCTTATAATAAAGAAGATGAATCAATGGCTGTTTGGTCACAGCAAATAACAAAAGTTAATATAAAAAGAGTTGCTAAAAGTGATCTTCCAAAGAAAGATGAACCAGTTACAAGTAATAAAATTGTCGATGAATTAGATGATTTGTCAAAGACACAGGACGCTTATAGCGTTATTGCACAGCAAACTGATGTAGGCTTTGGAACTGATACTAGATATACAGGGACAATTTCTCCACTTGAACCAGCATCTAAAGACAACTGGTGGAGTGAAGGATATCCATATATTCAATATAAGGTGGAAAATCAAAATTTAGTAAAAGTAGTTGTTGATACTGATAAAACTTCAGTAAGCATTCTTCCTCATATTTTATTAGTTGCAAATTATGGTGGAAGTAATAATAAGGTAGTGGATGTTAATAATTATGAAGTAAAAGCTAGTGCAAATTGGTCAAGAATCACATATACATTTGTTTTAGAAGAAAATGCTTCATGGGTAAGAGTGGTATTTTCAGTATATGATTCTTATGATAATAGACTTCAAAGATGGATGCAACAGGTTACTAGAGTTACTTTAGAACATGCTGATGAATTACCAGAAAAAGGCGATGTTCCAACAATTGAAGTTATTAAAAAGCCTGATTTTTCTGATGTTAAAGTAATTGAAGATGATTGTAATGAACTTGAAGGAAATACTTTCTATAGTGATTTTTATCGTGTAAATGCTACAAATGGTAAGCTTATTAGCTTTGCTGAAGGAACAAGTGAATACACAGATAGTACATGGTGGGAAGGAACAAATGGATATGTTCAAATAAAATTAGATAGACAAAATGTTTTAACAGTTGATGCTTTAGTTGAAGAAAAAGCTAGTAAATATATTAATCCAATTGGTTTATTTGCTGGATCTGGAAATCAATTAAAAAAAGTAAACATAAATAACGTTATTAACAATGGCGTAGAAGATGGCTATGTTAAATTAACTTATGTTTATATATTGAATACTCAAGTAGATGTAAGATTAGTTTTCTCATCTTATAATTCTCCTGATGGATTAATAGTAGCTTCTTCTCAACAAATTACACATATTAAAGCTGAATATATAAAAGATGAAAACCTTCCAACTCCAGATGCTATTGATACATCACATGACACAGCTAAAAAAACCATTGATGAATTTGTAAGTACATTAAATAAAGATGCTTATTCAAAAGGGAATTGGGATTATATTTTATATTATGCTAATAAAGGAAAGCATGAATTAGCAACATCTTCAAATGATGATGAAATTGTTAATAGTGTTAAAGAAAATATTAATAACGTAAAAACACTTACTCAAGAAGCAAATGCAGCCAAGGAAAAGGAATTAGAGGAATTTAGTGCATATTTTAATAATTTAGATCAATCAAGATATACAGCCACTAATTGGAGTAAGATTTCATCGCTTTATAATAGTGCTATTGCAGAGCTTGAAGATATTACTGACATTGAACAAGTAAAACAAATAATTGCTGATACAAAGGATGATATTTCTAAAATTGAAGAAATAAAAGATGAACCAAGTGTAGAACCATCAATTGAACCAAGCAGTGAACCTTCAAGTGAAGTAAGTGAACAACCATCAAGTAGTAAGCCTTCATCATCTGAAACATCTACTTCTAGTGATAATAATGAAAAACCAAACGATAATAAAAAAGGCTGTAAAGGTAGTGCTACTACAGGATTAGTTTCATTATTATTAGTTGCAGGAATTGCTTTAAAAAAGAAAAAAAGATAATTTATTAAATAATTAATATAAAGAATGTTCAAATCAAAATGGACATTCTTTTTTCTTTAAAAGCAAAAAAAACACTAATTTTTAAATTTTGTATTGAAAAAAATATCGCAATATGCTATTATTATCTAGCAAAAGAAAAATGCAAATGTAGTTCAGTGGTAGAACACAACCTTGCCAAGGTTGCTATGCGGGTTCGATTCCCGTCATTTGCTCCATTAGAAAAGCATAGGTTTGATACAAAATGTGTCAGACCTTTTTTTGTTGGCATAAAGGGAAATTTATCCTATCTGCCAAGTTAGAAGTCAGCCTTGTAGAAGCTTAGCTTTAAAGTGCTAGTCGGTCGCAATGGATAGGTCTACGCTTGCTTTTTGGCGGTAATGTAGAAGCTGGCTACCAAATTATTTTGGATGTCTTCTAAACGTTCCCTGAACAATCAAGATCAAAATGATAGACAAAATTAGTACTATATAGTACAATATAGCAGGGTGATTGAATGATTATTTGCATTAAGGATAAGATCAAGAACATCAATGCGGTCATCGGCTGCAACATTGGATGCAGATACTGCTACGCCAAAGCGGTGGCAAATAGATTCCACCTGACAGACGATTTCTCTAAGCCAATTGCGGATTTGCATAAATTAGAAAGATTAAGAAAGCCTGGAGTATATTTTCTGACGGGAATGTCTGATTTGCATCTATGGAAAAAGGAGTGGCTTGATAAGTCATTCGAATTATTGAGGGAATCTCCGAAAACAGTGGGGATATATTTAACTAAATCCCCAAATAAAATAAAGCTTGACGACATTCCCGATAATGCTTGGATGGGGGTCACCATCACATCTAAATCGGATCTATGGAGGTTGAAAGCATTAAAGGAAAATATCAAATGCAAGAACTATCACGTTACGTTTGAGCCGTTATTCGAGGATTTAGGCGACATTGATTTATCGGGAATTAAATGGATAGTCATTGGAACAGAGACCGGGAAATGCAAGGGAAAGATAGATGCCAAAAAGGAATGGGCCGATCATTTGGTTGATGTCGCTAGAAAATACGGCTGTAAGATTTTTTTCAAAGAAGAGCTTGTTAATAAAATTATGGGCGAAGAAAACGCAATTCAAGAGCTCGCTTTA
Source organism: uncultured Bacilli bacterium (assembly GCA_934201705.1). Taxonomy (GTDB): domain Bacteria; phylum Bacillota_I; class Bacilli_A; order RFN20; family CAG-631; genus CAKPXW01. The sequence continues at coordinate 11,017 of CAKPXF010000004.1, forward strand.
GAAATGGAGGAAGCATTGAAATGAAAAAACATTACGGTGGAACTTTTATCTCTCAAATCAAGCAACTTCAAGATAGGATTTTCAACAAGATTCTAAAAGAAGATGGCATATACGAATTCAACGGTCAGCAAGGGAGGATCCTATTTTCTTTATGGAAAGACGAGAAACTCTCCTTGATCGAATTATCGAAAAGGACTTCTTTGGCTAAAACAACATTGTCCTCGATGGTGGAGAGGATGAAGAACGACGGCCTTTTGATTGTCGAGGAATCCAAAGAGGACAAAAGGAGTCTGATTATCTATTTAAGCGACAAGACGCTGTCGCTTGAAAGCAAGATAAATAGGGCCACGAAAAGAATGGGCGATATTTTCTACAAAGGCCTTGGCGAAGAAGAGGCAAGCGAGTTAGATAGATTGTTAAATAAAGTAAAGGAGAATCTAAAAGATGAATAAGAATGTAATCATCAGGCAAATTCAAGTCAAAGACGTAATGACCAAATCTAACGCTCCTATAGGCGGATATTGCGTCAACCCTTATGTCGGATGCACCCATGGTTGCAAATACTGTTATGCCTCATTCATGAAAAGATTCACAGGTCACACGGAAGAATGGGGAACATTTTTGGATATCAAGAACTGGCAGCCAATCAAGAATCTAGATAAATTCAAAGGCGAGCATATCATCATTGGGACTGTAACCGATGGCTATCTGCCAGAAGAAGCCAAATACAAAAACACTAGAAAACTATTGGAACAATTGGTGGGTGTTGACGCAGAACTATTGATATGCACGAAATCTGATTTAGTAGTTAGGGATTTGGATTTGTTAAAGAAATTCGACAAAGTCACGGTTTCTTGGTCAATTAACACCTTAGACGAAGGTTTCAGAAGTGATATGGACGATTCCATGTCAATAGAAAGAAAATTAAAGGCAATGAAAAAAGTGTATGATGCTGGGATTAGGACGGTATGCTTCATTTCGCCGGTATTTCCAGGCATCACAGACTTCAATAAGATATTCGATTTAGTTAAAGATCAATGCGATTTGATATGGCTTGAAAACCTTAACCTTAGAGGTGGATTCAAAGGGAAAATAATGGATTATATCAAAGAAAAACATCCCGATTTGTATCCTTTATACGAAAATATATATAATAAAAAAGACAGGAGCTATTTTGAAGAATTAGAAAAAGAGGCTGAGCAATTAGCCAAAGATAACGATTGCCCATTCGTGGATAACGAAACACCATATGGAAGAGCCAAAAAAGGTCATCCAGTAATTGTCGATTATTTCTATCACGAAGAGGTTAGAGGCTCAAACAACACAGGAAAAAGAAATAGGAAGCAAGAGGGAAGATAAGTTAAAGGCAGCAATCACATATGATGCAAAAAAAATAGCGCTTTCCATTATTTTAGAAGAACTGAATATTTTTTATATATTTAATACCGAAACAAACGAAGAAAAGGTAATAGATAATGGTGGATATACCCATCATAATCTAGCCGCATATCTAAAGTTGCTTGGCGTATCAACCTTAATTTGTGGTGGGATTGGCCTCTTGCGGAGTTAAAGCTGCGACTGCTTCAGGCCTTGATTTGATATTAGGAGCCGCTGATGATATCAAAGACGTAATTAAAGCGTTTAAAGATGGAAACTTTACATGGTAATCCAAATGCCATGCATTGGTGAAGCATTGAAGGACATCATCACGAACATTAATTGAATAATACACCATTTTTCGGCAAGATGAGTGGTTTTTTGATAAGGTAGGAAATGGTATGTAATTATATTAAATGTTATGTTTTTAGACAAATAGAATGAATAGGTTTTATACGAGTAAAGTATTAAGCCTTTTATTTTATAGTATTAATTCATATAAAAGTTTATTTATAAATGCGTTTATTTTTTTTTTTTTTGAAAAAAGTGCACTTAAATACTTGAAAAAAGTGCACTTAAATACTTGAAAAAAGTGCACCATTAGAGTAAAATTATATTGAAAGGTGATTAACTATGCCAATTAAACTTGAAAATTATAAAGAACGATTAATTGATAAAACTATTGATTTATATTTAAAAACATTTAAAGCAATTCAAATTGTTGGTCCAAAATGGTGTGGCAAAACATGGACTAGTATGCATCATGGTAATTCTATTGTTAGATTAACTGATATAGAGAAAAGAAAACTAGCTATACTTAATCCGAAGTTAATTTTAAATGAGAATATTCCAGAGGTTATTGATGAATGGCAACTAGTGCCAGAATTGTGGGATGCTATTAGAAATGAATGTGATCTGAGAGTATCAAAAGGGAATTTTATTTTAACAGGCTCAACCGCTTTACTAGATAAGGAAGAGAAATCTAAGATTAAGCATACTGGTACTGGTAGAATTATTAAAATAAATATGTTTCCTATGACAACATTAGAATTAGGTAAATCTCTTGATTATATTTCTTTAATGGATATGTATGAAGGAAAGGAAATTAATAAATTAGTTGATCCTTTTGATATTTATGAAATTACTAGACTTATTATAAATGGTGGATGGCCTGAAAATTTAGGCCTTTCGAATTTAGAAAGTGATGGTTTACTAGCACGTGAATATATAAAGTCAGTTGTAGAAAATGACGTTAATGAAAATTACAATGATGATAAATTCTTGTTTGACTCACAAAAAATGATTATGATTCTTAAGTCATTAGCAAGAAATGAGTCCAGTTATGCAGCAGAAGCAACTATTTTGAGAGATTGCTTTAATTTTAGTAATGGCGAAGAACAAACATTAAATAAAAGAACATTATCTAGATATTTAGACATTCTAGAAAAGTTATACATTATAAATAATCAAGAAGCTTATTCAACTAATTATAGATCTAGTTCAAGGGTTGGCAAAAAGGCAAAGAGAAGATTTGTCGATCCGTCTCTTGCGGCTGCTCTTTTAGGCTTAACATCTGAAAAACTAATTAATGATTTAAATACATTTGGATTATTGTTTGAGTCTTTAGTGGTTAGAGATTTAAATGTGTATATGGAATATTATAGAGGGCACGTTTATGCTTTTAGAGATAATTTAAGTAATGATGAGGTTGATGCTATAGTTGAATTTAGTGATGGTGAATATGGTGCAATTGAAATTAAACTAGGAGATAATCAAATAGATGAAGCAATAAAATCATTAACTAAATTTAATGATAATGTCGCTAAAAAGCCTAAATTTCTATGTGTGATTGTAGGTATAGGATTTGGACTTACAAGAGATCCTAAATCTGGAGTATATGTTGTTCCATATAATACATTAGGAATGCATTTTAATGTCTAAACTAATTCATTTTAAATGTGACAAATACGTTGAAGTTGAAGGAGATAAGATTTCTTTAACTAAAACAACTCCACTAGAAGCACCATCAAGAAAATAACTTGAAGATAAAATAAAAGACTTATTCAAAGGATAATATTGATAAGCATAGTGTAAAGGATTGAAATGGCAATCTAGTACCACAACAAAATGGTACGAAACTAGTTCAAGGGTACGAACTTTTATGAAGGGGTACGAAATTGTAGCAAATGTTATGTTTCTAGACATAAGAAAAGCATAGGTTTGATACAATTTGTGTCAGACCTTTTTTCATTGCAGATAGGAATATTTATCCTTTCCGCCAGCAACATTCAGAGTCTTGTAGAAGTGCCAAATGACATTTTTATGAGGCTCTTTTTCTTTTTGTATATTGCTACGGAACGAAAGTGTTTGCAATATTATAATGCAAGGTTAAAAAACACAGCATCGGTAAATGACGAATACTGCTTAGACATTTACGAGAAGTCATGCAAAACTATTTCAAACGCACATTTTTTGTGGTATAATTGTAAACAGATAAAGGTGGCAAAAAGGCACTATCATACAACGGACTATGGAAATTGCTGATTGACAAAGGATTAAATAAAGGATATTTACATAAGCTAACAGGTTTGAGCAGATCTACTATAACAAAATTAGTCAAAGGCGAAAATGTAAACACTGACGTATTAGAAAGAATTTGTATAGCTTTAGAATGTCAATTAGATGACATAGTTGAAATGAAAAAGGAAGAAATTTGAATGAAAAATATAAAGAAAATATTATGCTTCTTACTTTTACTATTAATGATTCCTTTAACTGGATGCGATTTTTCTAATGGTGGTAAACACAAACTTAATATCAAAGATTTAAATAATATTATTTTGAATATTGACAAAATATGCGAACCGAATCAAACTTATGGTCTGTACAAAGAAGACGATGAAATCACTTTTGAGATTAAATTCTTTTCTGGTGTAGAAGCAAGCTTATCAATAGATGGAACTATATTAAGACCAACTTATGATAAAGCATGGGAAAGTGGATATATTAAATATACAATGCTAGATCATGATGTAGATGTCGCTTCAATGATTAATGGTTATGTTGGCGATGAACTGAAGTTGTGTGAAACAATCGAATGGGGTTCAAAAATAACTGACGAAAGTTTAGATTATATTGATGTTCAAAGAATATATCTGGGTGTCGCCCCGGAGAATAGATATGGCGAAAGTGCAAGAATATACAATGAAGGAAATATGTTCTCGGGATGGTTTAATCGAGCTTTGATACGAGAGAAAACAAACGATATTGATGGAGGGCAAGGGTATATTGTCACATTCAATCTAAAAGATAAAACCTCATATGAATTAGAAATCAGGAATAACTATGTTCAAATAAATAGTAAAAGTTATTGGTTGTTAACTGGATTACCATACGCAATTACATCCTTTGGTGGGGAACAAATACAACCAACAGGAACTTTTAAATTAAATATTATAGATAGTAATAATTTTATTTATGATAAGCCTGAAGAACAATATAGTTATTTTGCTCCAGGCACAATTATCAAACTACATTCTTACCCAATAATGGATGTTGATTTGATGATGTATGTAAATGGTGAGTTTCATTCAAAACAAACTAGTATAGAAACCGATGACGGATATATTTGGGAATATTCTTTTGTAATGCCTACTGGTGAAGCTATACTACAGTTTTCAACAGATCCGTTTCATGCTGATAAATATTACTATTATTTTGTTGACATATTTAATTGGGTGAGCTTATTAAATGAAACCACATTAAAAGCAATTGAGATAGAAGATGGTTATATTGGTGTTGATCCTAATGATCCTAATAATGCTCCAATGATAAGGTATAGTGAAAAAATAGAAGATATAAATTATAATCTTCATTTTTTGGAAAATGAGCCGTTAGTTAAAATGCATAATTATGAACCGGTTGATGGTGGTTGGTATAGAAAAGTTAAGTACATCACATTTGAAGGTCAAGAATATATTTTGGAAATATCAAACGGGATGGTATTTTGGAATGATTTTTCTTCATACGAATATTTCCGTTTTGATAGGACACCAACAAATTTTCCAGATATTATTACTGAAAGCAATTAATTCTAATATTAAATAATATATGTGATTTGATATTTAAAACATCCACTTATTAGGGGTGTGCAAAATAAGTCAAAGGGTGTGCAATTCTTGATAGGGGTGTGCATTTTGTATCAAAACAACTCTTTTTTACCAAATAGAAAGCAATGATTTGATACAGTAAAAACGCTGTTTCAAAGCTTTTTTATGCTTAAAAAGGAGATTTTTTGGCATTTTTGACTATTTTAGGACTTTAAATTTAAAGTTTTCAAGACATTTATTGTGTTTGAAAATTAACTGTAAAAACGGAAGGTCCGACTGTAAAACGATAGCTTAACTGTAAAACGTGTAAATGTCAATTAAAAAATGCAGGAAAGTGGCATTTGAAAATATGCTATTATTGATGGTGTAAATTGATGTAATGTTGATTAATATGTTGTTTTAACTGATAATTATGTTAATTTTTATTATTTAAAAAGATATTGGAGGCAAGTCCATATGGTAAGTGCGAGTAATATTTATGAAGAATATTCTATTAAAGAATTAGCAAAATCAAAAATGCCTAACTTTGTGTTTGCTTATCGTCAAGATGATATTGAATGGGCTATAAATTTGTGTCGATTATGCAATTGGATTATTTCACAATGGTACAATTCAAGAAATTAAGTTCATTAGAAAAGATGGTAAAGAAATATAAAAAGCTAAGTTACTAATATATATATATATAGTAAAAATACTATATCAAGATTTTTATATTTTTAGAATGTTTCAGTTTATTTTAATTTTTATAGTATCAAAAAAATTATCAGTTTGAAACATATCATAATTATGATACAATAATGATAGGAGATGATAAGTATGGAAAATATAAGACCATCAGCAGAACTAAGAAATAAATATAATGAAATTTCTAATTTATGTAAAGAAACTAGAGAACCTGTATATATTACAGTAAATGGTCATGGTGATACAGTAATCTTAAGTCTAGAACAATTTAATCAAATTCAAGCTGAATTAGAATTATTAAAAATGCTATCCGAATCTGAAGATGATGTTAGAAATAATAGAGTTAAACCTGTTGCTGATACTTTTAATGATATTAGAAAGAAGCTTGAATTATAATGAAATATTCAGTTATTAGAACTGATAAGTTCAATGATCAATTAACGGATATTATTCTTTATATCAATGCTACTTTTTCTAAAAAGGAAGCCATAGAATATCTAGATTTTTTAGAAATACAAATTAATAATCTTAGTGAATTTCCTTATATTGATGTAGTACCAAGATATCAACCAATTGCTAAACAAGGATATAGGGCACTAGTATGTAAACAAAATATTATATTTTATAAGGTTAACGAGGAAAAAAAAGAAATAGTACTTCATATCATAGTGCCATCAAAGAAAAATTATTTGTATATGATCTAAGATTTGTTATCAACTGTTTTAAAAATGGCAGTTTATGCTACAAATCAAAGAATTATTTTTTTAGATATTAACAGGGTTCATGATAATATTTATAATTTAATTGCGACTGGAGGCGACATAATGAAAACTAAAATGTCTATTTCTATAGTGCTTTTCATAATCACCTCTGTATTTTTGTCAGTGTTTGTTGTATGGCCGTTGGTAGATGTAATTAAACTGGAATTCAGTATTGGCATTATAATAGCTATACCGTTTGGAATATTAGTAATAACGCCATTGTGGATCTTTAGCTTGGTAACATTTATTATGGCGATTAATAAAGCAAAAAAAGTTGAAAAATTATAAAGAATGGAGTTTACTCTTCTAGGGAGTTTTTATTGAATACAAATATTAACAATGGAGGTTGAAAGTATATATGTTAAGAAAGAAATTGTCTATTATTGTTTGCACTGTGCTTTTATCGATAACTTGCATGAGCTTAATTGCATGTGTAAATAACGCTGGTGGTGAAGAAAGTAAAAATTTTGTTCATGATAGCACGAAATGGTTTACAGAAGAAGAATTGTCGGCAAAAGGGCTTGCTGGTTTGCCTGCACCGACAGGATTGCTAGGAGAAATGCAATCAAGCGACGTATGGTATAATGGTGGCTACTCGTTTTCGCAAGTTTGTCCGAATGAAGATGCGTTTATGACGAATGCAAAAACATATTTTTTGTATATGAAAACAAATTATGATGGTTTGTTCGGTACACCGAGAATTGAAAAGTTCAGCATGGATACAAACGAAAATTGGTATATCATAGAGCAAAAGAATGATTTGTCCGACTATTTTGATAATAATCCGAGTAAATTGTACAAGTTCTATTATGTAAGGAATAACTCTTTGGGTAATGGCTATTTTACAAAAGATTCGGTCTGGATTTTTGAAATTCGTTATGAATTCGATACAAATTTCGATGGGTACAAATTCAAACTATTTATTGAAAGTGCTGATTCATCTCATAATGGAATTTACACGAACTATTATAAAATTAGATAAAAGCAATATATATAATTGGTGGTACAATGGGTGTTGCCAAGACAACGCATAACTATAAACTATATTTTTGGTTCTTTATTTTCTTCTATTGTATTTATGCTTATAAATTCCCTTTGTATATTTCTTTTTTTGTTTTTTATAAGGTATAAAGATTTATTTTATAAAGATTTTTTGTGTACTAGTAAAATAAGAAATTACAATATTTCTAAAAAAGAATAGGTTTTAAATGAAGATACAGTAATATATAGTGGTACAACTTTATTAAAAGGGACTTTATAATATAATTTTACTATTGAGAAAAATTTGATAGATGATTTTATTGTGCATTTTGTAAGACTTGTCTCTAATTTTTGACAAATTCGTGTGTTTTGTAAAGAAAACACAAGTGCTATAGTAGTATTTTTAATAAAACGTCTAAGAAAATGTAAATGGCGTATTTACCTAATAACGCTTGGTATTTTAGAAATGAATCAGTTCGTGCAAATTATACAAATATTGAAAAAGGAATATTTGAAACAACTAAATATTTAGAAATGTTTTTAAGAAACTTAATATTGAATGAAAAAATGAATTGAAGAATAGATATTTACATATAAATTGGAACAAAAAAGTAGACATTTGAGATGAAAAAGTGAACATTGGAGATGAAAAAGTAGATATTAACTCTTTAAACACATCAACAAAAATGAAGAAAAAAATTATAAATTTATATAATGGCTTATCACAAAAGAATTATTTTGGTAGGATTGAAGTAATGCCATTATTAAATATCTCACCATCTAAAGCTTCAAAATTTCTTAAAATATTATTAGATTTAAAAATTATTACTTCAGTTAAAAACCATGGTAAAGTAAGCATCGCTTTTATGTAAAAATATATAGTTCAAAATGATTTTATTGAAATTTAATTGTTAGAAAGAGTATAATTAAAACTGATTTTAAAGGAGAATTTTATGGATAAGTTTACTTTAGTTTTAGGCGAAGAAAATAATGTTTTACCAGGGAAATTATGGACAGAGTATAGTGTTGAAATAACAGAAAAAGAAATGATTTGTACTGCAAAAAAGGATCAAAACACTTTAGTTAAAATTCCTTTTGATTCATTTACAAAAGCTGAATTTGGAATTGGTAGTGGAAATTTATGGTTACAATGTAAAGTTGAAAATGATAGTTTAGTTTTTTGCTCTCCAAGAAAATGCTGGAAATCAGAACAAGGGAAGCTATTAATTGAAAGAATTAATTCAGTTGTTGAAGTTGAAGATATGAAAGCATATAACTCATATACTGGCCCTTTCTTCTTTTTCTACATGTTTAAATAGTCTAAAGCAAAGCCGATGTCAATTTATGATGTCGGCTTTTTATAAAGTTAAACTATTAAAAGTTTAATACAATTCATTAGTAAAATGTAGATTATAAAAAATGAAACCGCTTAACATTTGATTAAGAAAAATAAAAGAGTAATATAAAGTTGTTTTAATGGAGGCTAATTAATGAAAAGAAAAAACAATTTTAAATCTTTATTAGTTTTATTTTTATCTGTTAGTATTTTAAGCTGTAATAATCAGTCGTCAGTTAGTAATAGTGATGTTTCACAAAATGAAAGCTCATCAAGTGAACACACAAGTTCAAGTGAAAGTGAATCTTCATCAAACGAAACAAGTAGTTCAAATAGAGAAGAAAGTTCATCAAAAGATGAAAGCAGTTCTAGCACTGAGGATAGTTCATTTAGTGAAGAAAGTAGCTCTAGTATTGAAAATAGTTCATCAAGTGAAGATAATTCTTCAAGTGACACTATAACATACATTACAATTGCAGAAGCATTAAAATTATGCGAAAACAATGATTTAAACACAAGATATTATATTAAAGGTACTGTTAAGAAAGTAACAAATCCTAATTATGGTGAAATGACTATAGAAGATGAAACAGGCTCAATTTATTGCTATGGAACATATGATAGTACTGGTGAAAAAAGATATAATGAATTAGATGATCAACCAGTTGCTGGAGATGAAGTTGTATTATATGCGTTATTAAACGTATTTAATGGAACGCCACAAGTAAAATCTGGTTGGATTATTGAAGTTAAGCATAAGCAAGTTGATGAAAGTGATTATGTAAGTAAAACAATCGATGAATGCCGTAAAGTAGAAGAAACTAGTAAGGTAAAAGTAAGTGGTGTAGTAGCTGCAATTACTTATTCTACTGGAATTATTCCAAATGGTTTCTATCTTGCTGATAATACAAATTCAATTTATGTATATGATGCACAAATAGCTTCTAAATTGAGTGTTGGTAATTCAATTACTATTCTTGGAGAAAGAGTTAACTTTATTGCAGCAAATGAAGCACCATATGCTAATACTTTTGGATATACTGGTTGTGTTCAATTAACTAATTGTATTTTAAAATCTAATGACAAAGAAACAAAGGATTTTGATAAATCATGGGTTAAAGAGTCAACTATAAAGGAAATTATGGAAACTCCAATCACTAATAATATTACAACAACAATTTATAAGGTTAATGCAGTGGTAAATAAAAAACCAGGGGATGGTTTTATAAACTACTATATTAATGATTTAGATAATAAAACAGGCACATATACTTATACACAATGTAATGGTAATGATTTTACATGGCTTGATGAATTTGATGGCAAAGTATGTGAAGTATATTTATCTGTAATAAATGCTAAATCAACAGTATCTGGATGTTTTTGGAGAATTCTACCTATTCAAGTAAAAGATAATAATTATCAATTTGATTTAAGTTCAACAGCTAAATTTGTAGTTGATTATTATGGCTATAATCAATTCTTAACAAATTATACAGGCGATCCAAAACTTAAATTAAATACAACAATATCTTCAACTTTATTAGGCTTTGAAAATGCAACTTTATCATACACTTCAAGCAATGAAAATGTTGTTTATTTTGAAAAAGAAAATGAAGATTTAATTATGCATACAAAAAATGCTGGTACAGCAACTATTACAATTACTGGAAAATATGAGCAATATACTTATAGTAAAACAATTGAAATTACAAATACTGATGCTAGTACTATAAATACAATAACTGTAAAGGAAGCATATGAAGCAGATATGGAAACAACAGTTACTGTAAAAGGAATTGTTGCTTCATCACTTGTAAACCAACAAGGTTTCTATTTAGTTGATGAAACTGGAGCAATTGCTGTAAAAACAACTAGTGAAGAATTAGCAAAGCTAACTTTAGGAAATGAAGTAGTTGTAACTGGAACAAGAACAAATACAATTGGTGAAAAAACAGGACAATCATGCATTTTAGACGCTACAGTTGATGCAAACTATTTTGGAAAGCATAAATATTCAACAGCTTCATTTAAAGATTCAACATTAAAAGAATTGATTGCTCTTGAAAAGAATTACAAAAATACTGAACAAGTATATAAAATTAAAGCTTCGTATTCAATATACAATGATCCAAAGGGTAATTATTCAAATATTAATTTAGTTGATAATGAAGGAAATAGCCTAAGACTATATACAAGTAATCCTAGTCAATATGAATGGCTAACAAGGATTATTGAAGAAGGTAAAGAATTCACTTGTGAAATGGCTTTAGTTAACTTCAATGGTAAAAAACAAGTTGGTTGTATATTAGCTGTTTATTTAGCTGATGGCACAAAAGTTGCTAATAGCCTTTACATAAAAAGTAACTAATAAGAGATTTTAATTTGTATTAATAAAAATGATTGTGAAAGATCTATTAATAAAGGCCTTTCACATTTTTTTTGATTAAAAAGCAAAAATTTTTGCATTTAAGTGCAAAAAGTAATAATTTATAAAAGTTTTTGCATTTGAGTGCAAAAATATTGTATATTAATATTCTTTGTAGTATACTAAATATAGAATAAATTGGAGTGACTTGTATGATAAATAATGAAAATCTTAAAAATAGAGATACATATTTAAACAAGCTTATTGCATTTCAAGATAAAGAAGTAATTAAAGTTGTTACAGGAATAAGAAGAAGTGGAAAATCAAAGCTTTTGCAGTTAATGATTAATCATCTTCTTGAAGAAGGTAAAGATAAAAATCAAATTATAGAAATGCACTTTGAAAGAATGGATTTTTCACTGATGTCATATAAGGATGTGTATAATTATGTTAAAGAAAGAATTATCCCTAATAAAATAATGTATTTATTTTTTGACGAAATACAAAGAATTACTGGATGGGAAAATGCTATTAATGCTTTAAGAGTGGAATTTAATACAGATATTTATGTTACTGGTTCTAATGCTTATTTATTATCAAGCGAGTATTCAACATATTTAGCAGGAAGATGTGTTGAAATAAAAATGTATCCTTTATCTTTTAACGAGTTTTTATACTTTCATGATTTTAAAGTTAAAGAAATTAATAGTGCATTTGGTGGAATAAAGCGAGAAGTAATAGATATAAATGGTGTTAGCTATTCATTAAAAGAAGCATTTGATGCATATTTAAGATTTGGTGGAATGCCAGGAATAATAGATGTTGGTTTAGAACAGGAAAAAGCGTTTATGCTACTTGAAGGAATATATAGCACTATAATAACTAGAAATATTTTAGAAAGAGAAAAAAGAAAAGATGAAAAAACAGTATCTGACGCATTATTATTAAAAAAAATAATATTGTTTTTAGCTGATAATATCGGATCAAATGTTTCTTCTTCAACTATTGGAAATACGTTATCTAGTGTTGGACTATTAAACGAAAAAAGAAATAAAAAAGTTCCTAGTTCACATACAGTAGATAGTTATATAAATGCCATCGTTGAAACCTTTATGTTTTATGAAATAAAAAGGTTTGATCTCAAAGGTAAAGAATATTTAAAAACATTAGGTAAATATTATATAGCTGATATAGGAATTAGAAATTATTTACTAGGATTAAGAGACAAAGATAGAGGACACATTTTAGAGAATATAGTATATTTTGAACTTTTAAGAAGAGGTTATGATGTGGCAATTGGAAAAATTGATAATAAAGAAATAGATTTTATTGCAAATAACCCAAAAGAAAAAATATATTTCCAAGTAACTGAATCATTAAGTAATGAAGACACAAGAAAAAGAGAATTAGATCCACTTAAGAAAATTAAAGATAATTATGAAAAAATAATACTATCTTTAGATGAAACAGAAGATGTTTTTGATGGAATAAAAGTAATTAATTTAATTTCATGGTTGCTAAAATAGCAATTTAGTCACTTTATAGTGGCTTTTTCTTTAGTTTATAAAAAAAATCGTTTATAATAGTAAATGAAGTGATAAACGGAGAGATAATTTATGAATAAACCTAGAGTTTTGTTAACATATATAGAATCAGGAATGGGACATATAATGTCAATGCAAGCAATTGCTAGTGGCTTAAAGGCAAAATATGCTGATGAAATTGAAATTATAGAATCTTATATTATGGATGAAGGAGATAAAGATACTGAAGGCTTTGAAAAATTTTTATCTAATTGTACTAAAGAAACAAATAAAAATAAAATATTTGGAGTTAGTATTTTTTGGTTTTTAGAATTAGTAGGCAAGCAACACTTTATGAGGCTTGTCCATAGAACACTTTTTAAGAAATATACAGATGCTACAATGCAAGCAATGCTAAAGTATAATCCAGATGTTATTATATCAACACATTACTTCATTACCTTTGCAGCCTTAGAATTAAAAAAGAAATATCTTCCTAATTTAACTGTTATTACTTATAATCCTGATAATAATGTTCATGTATGGTGGGATAATAGATCAGATTTATTTATTAATAACAATATTGAAGCTTGTAATGAAGCAATAAGAAAAAGAGAGTTTAAATATGATCAAATTAAACGTGTTTTCTTTACAGCCAGAGATGAGGTTGCTTCATCTACTGGAAGTAAGGAAGATTATAGAAAAAAATACAATCTACCACTTGATAAGTTTACTGTTATGATAGCAGATGGTGCTTATGCAGCTGGTAAGGCTAAAAGTGTATGTAATCAATTAATTAGAAAAATAAAATTTCCAATTACAATTATATTTTTAGCTGGTAAAAATGAAAAAATGTATGCTTATTATGAAAAAAGACGCGCAAAAATGCCTAAAAATATAACATTTGTTAATCTGAAATTTACGCCATTTGCTTACGAATATTATGGAGCTAGTGATATATTTATTACAAAATCAGGGCCAAATGCTGTTTTAGATTCATTATTTATGGGAACACCAGTGATTGTTGATTATTATGCTCATTGTATTGAAAAAGGAACAGCTAAGCTATTTACTGAAGAATTAAAATGTGGTGTAACATGCTATAAATTATCACATCTTTCAAGGCAAGTAGCCTTTATGTATGAACACCCAGAATTTTTAGCGCAGTTAAGAAAAAATATTAAGAAAAATGTTAATAAAAAGCAAAATGGTTCATCACAAATTGCTGATATTATTATAAAAGAACTAAAAGAAAAGGAACTTATTTAAAATGGCTAGAAAAACATTTTATTATCATGTAGATGAGCAAGATGATTTTGGTGGCCTTGGCGTTAATAATAAGCCTTTAAAGGATGATTTTAAGTACATAAATAAAAATATATTTTATAGAATAATTAGTTTTATTTTATATTATTTGATTGCTTTTCCTATTTTATATATTTATTCAAGAATAGTTTTAGTAAGTAAAGTAAAAAATAAAAAGCAAGTGAAAAAAGAATTAAAAAAGCAAAGCTTTTTCTTATATAGTAACCATACTCATTATTATGATGCTTTTTTATCACATATATTTATTGGCATTCCACGTCGTGTTTATGTAATATCACATCCTGATGCTGTAAATATTCCATTTATTGGTAGCCTTGTAATGATGCTTGGTTGCTTACCGCTTCCAAGCAATATAAAAACATTTAAAGCTTTTCAAAATGCTATGAAGCAAAGGTTAAATGAAAATGCTATTATAGCAGTTTATCCTGAGGGCACTTTATGGCCTTATTATAATAAGATTAGAAAAATGAATAAGGCTGCTTTTAAATATCCAGCTATGTATAAAAAGCCTATAGTAATTTGTGCACAAACCTATAAGCAAAGAAAAATATTTAAAAATCTAAAGCCTAAAATGACTTTAACGCTTTCACATGTTGTTTATCCTAACAAGGATTTTTCTGTTGAAGAAAATCAAAATATGTTTTATGAGGAAGCTATGAAGTTTTGGAGTGAAACAGTTTTAAAGGAAGATAATTATTCTTATAACAACTATGTTTTGGTTGAAGATAAAAGCAATTTGAGTGATAACGAACAAAAGTAAATTAAATCACATTATCAGAAGGGTATGACAACTCTTCCTTTTTTTTGAAATTTTAGTACAATTTGATCGTATAGAAAATTTCAAAAATCTTGTTAAAAAAACATAATCATATAAATTGGTAAATAAATAATGTTATCTTTTTTTAATATTTTGCGTTCGTTAGATAATACATATCCTTTTTTTAACATTATAATCTTTGTTACTTAAAAATTTATTTATTGCACTATGAATTCGATAATCTTTACTAGATTTGATTTCAAGTGGAACAACTGAAAGATTGTTATAATCATCAATTAAAAAATCAACTTCGCCATTTGCTTTATTGTCATAATAAAACAAGTTGTATCCGTGTGCTTTCAATTCACTGGCAACAACAGTTTCATAAACAGTTCCTAAATTGATACTTCTTTCATCACTAAGAACTGCTTTGATATTGTTTTTGTATAAAATGTTGGTTAAAATTCCAACATCATTAAGGTATAATTTTAATAAATTTTTACCACTAGACTCAATAAGTGGGAATATTTGTGTAGATAATGCTTTGACTTCTAATGCAATACCTGAATTGATTAGATAATCAAGTTCATCTTGATAACTTGAAAATCTTTTTCCTTTAACATTTTCGATATCTTGGATGACAATTCTTTTCTTTTTATTTTCTAAACTAGAAGGAATTAAATCATAAATACGTTTAATCTTTAATTTGTGTTCCTTGTCATATTTGCTAGCATCATCACCATAATAATCATAAATGTCTGATTGAATTTTACGAACTTCAACAATATTTTTTTGTTTTCTAGGAAATTGTATTGTAATGGCAATAAAAGCAAAAAAGGTCGATGTTAATCAACCTAAAGCACAAAAATGATTAGTTATAGTTACATCCTAATCTTTTCTAATTATTTCTTTTGGCAACATTGTTCCTTTGTTGCCAGAATTGGCATCTAATAAAAGGAAGCAAATCCTTATTTTTTGGCAATTTTTTTCTAACAACGTCAAAATCAACAACTATTTTTTCATGGCAATAACAACATTCAAATGTTACTGTTTCATCATATAATTCCAACTTTGCAAACTTATCAATATCCAAGCTTTTTTCAATTTTTCTATGTAACATAATAGCCTTAATTCCCTTTTTACTGAATACATAATACACTTTTCCTATAAATTTGAATGTAAAAAAATACACTTTTCCTATAATTAAAGATTTTTTTCATAAAAAAAAGAGGATGAAAACCTATTTTATTTATAGATTTTAAAACATCCTCTTTATAATTCACTATTTTCACTTAAATTATCTTCAAGTGATATTTCAAGATTTCCATTTAAGCAACGCAAATCATCAATAAACAATTTCATTTCATTAACATTTTTTAATGTGACATTATATGATAATTTATACATGCTTCCAAGATTTGTTGTTTTAGCTTTAACTAATTCATATTTTGTAGTGTATTTACTAAACACTTCATTAAAAGCCTCCATATAATTTAGATTTTCAGGTACAACAATCCTTAAATTTTTCATTTTATCATTTTTATTAAAAATATTAACTGTTTGTAATAAAAGCATAACAAGACCTATAACTAATGAAAAAATTACGCCATAGGCAATATAGCCCATTCCAAAGGCTAAGCCTGCAGCTAATGTTACAAAGATTATACATATTTCTTTAGCAGTACCTGGTGCTGATCTAAATCTAATTAAGCTAAATGCTCCAGCTACAGCTATACCTGCGCCTATATTACCATTTACTAAAGCTATAACAATTGTAACAACTGCTGGCAATATAGCAATTGTAGTTAAAAAGTCCTTATTAGCTTTGCTTTTAAAATTGTATAAAAAAGCTAATATAATGCCATCAATCAATGAAACTAATACACAAATAAATATAGGTAAAACGGATACACTATCACTTTTAAAAATAGAATCAAACATGGTTTAGATACTCCTTTGCATAAACATTTTTATACTTTGAAAAAGAACAAGGATATATTTTATTTTCATTTAAAATATTACTTAGCCATAAAGGCATAGCTACACCAGTTTTAATTTCCATTAAATAATATTTACTATTATCAAATAATGGTTTACCAACTAAGTCATTTTTTAATGAAAAATCAGAAGTTCTATATCTTATGTTATTATCAAAGGTAATTCTTAAATCACTATTTAAATCAAAATAGGCCATTCTATCATATAATAACAATACTTTTGGCTTTAAGCTTCCATAAAGCTTTTTAAAGTAATCAATCTCTTTAGCAATTTGACTATCATTATATTTTGCATTATCATTAGCTAAATAAGTAATTGCATCATCTTCACTTAAGGAAATTCTTCTTTTAAAAACAACGCCATTATATTTTTTCTTTAATTCTAAAAATACTTTGTTATCAATATTTTTATTGTAGCATCGTAAACGTAATTTTTCTTTGTAGGATTTTGCATCTATAGAATCTCTTATGATTTTAAAATTATCTGTATCATAATATAGACTTTGAATAGTTGATTTTCCATGTATATCGCTAAGTAAATATGAGGTAATAACATTAATTATTTTCTCATATTGGCTTAAAGATAGCATATATTTTACTTCATATCTTTTAAAAACAAAGATATCATTAGTTTTCATTATTTAATATATCCTTAAGCTTAGCTACTAAAAAATCAACAGCCACATCATGCTTATTATCATTTGGAATAATAATATCTGCATAACGAGATGAAGGATTAACGTATTTATTAAACATTGGCTTAACTGTTGTTAAATATTGATGAATAACATTATCAACAGTTCTACCTCTTTCATCTAAATCCCTTTTTAAGCGTCGAATAAAACGTACATCCTCATCACATTTTACAAATATTTTGACATCTGAGCAATCTCTAATTGCTTTTTCCTCTAATACTAAAATTCCTTCAAGAATAATTACTTTTGTAGGTTTTACAGTAATAGTTTCTTTTTTTCTATTATGTAAAACAAAGTCATAAACAGGTTTATCAATACTTTCACCATTCATCAATTTGTGTAAATGATTTACAAATAAATCGTTATCTAAAGAAGCTGGATGGTCATAATTTGTTTGATATCTTTCTTCCATTGATAGATTACTTTGATCCTTATAATAATCATCATGACAAATAACTGTAATATCGACAGATTTTAGCTTTTCTACGATTTCTTGAACAACGGTTGATTTACCTGAAGCACTTCCTCCAGCAATGGCAATGATTAATGGTTTCATATTTTTTATTTCCTTTCTAGCTAAATAATAGCATATAAAACTTAAATAAAACTAAATTTTAATATTAAATAATGAAAGTAATTCTTCATTTGAAAGCTTTGAAAGAATATTTCCTTCATCACCAACAACCTTTTCAAATAAATCCTTTTTCTTATTTTGTAATTCAAGAATTTTTTCTTCAATTGAATCTTTAGTTATCATCTTAATTATTTGAACATTATTCTTTTGACCAATTCTATGGACTCTATCAGAAGCTTGATTTTCTGATGAGAAATTCCACCATGGATCATAGTGAATAACAGTATCTGCACCAATAAGATTTAATCCAGTCCCACCTGCCTTTAAAGAAATTAAGAACACCTTTATTTCTTCATTATTATTAAATTCTTCAACTAATCTAAATCTTTCTTCACTTGGAGTAGTACCAGTTAACTTAAAGTGAGCAATTTCATTTTTTGTTAATTCCTCATCAAGTAAATCAAGCATTGATGTAAATTGAGAGAATATTAATAATCTATGATTAGCATTAATAGCATCATACACAATATCAGTTGTTAAGTTCATCTTAGCAGATTCACCTTCATAGTTTTTTGCATAAAGCTTTGGATGACAGCAAATTTGTCTTAAGCGGGTTAGCATAGAGAAAATATACATTTTGTTATCAGCACCAGATTGTAAAATCTTATCACGAGCTTGAAGTAAGGTAGCATTATAAATATTTTCTTGCTCTTCAAGCATTGGTGCATAAATAACCTGTTCAAATTTAGCAGGTAATTCACGTAATACGTCTGCTTTAGTACGTCTTAGAATAAATGGCGATATTTGTTGGTTTAGCTTTTCAAGAATACTTGTATTTTGATTCTTTACAATTTCAATTTCGTAATCATATTTAAAGTTTTCATATGATTTTAAATATCCAGGAAGGCAAAAATCAAATATAGACCACAAATCAGCTAGTGAATTTTCAATTGGCGTACCAGTTATTGCAAATCTACTAACACTTTTTATTTCTTTTACTGCTTCAGCATTTTTTGTTTGATAATTTTTGATTGCTTGAGCTTCATCAACAATTAGAAAATGGAAGGCTAATTTTTTATATAATTCTAAATCACGCTTTAAATAATCATATGATGTGATTATTGTTTGTCCACCTTGAATTGAACTTATTAGCTTTTCACGAGTTAAAGCATTTCCAGTAATTAATAAAACATTAAGTGATGGTGTCCATTTTTTAAATTCATTAAACCAGTTATATGTTAATGATGCTGGAGCTACAATCATATTTGGATTTTTAGTTCTACAAGACTTTAATAAAGTAATTATTTCAAGTGTTTTACCAAGCCCCATATCATCGGCTAGTATTCCACTTAAACGATAATAAGCTAAATTAAATAGCCATCTATCGCCCTCTTTTTGATAATCACGAAGTATTTTATATAGTTCTTTATCAATTGGATAATTGATTTGCTTATAATTTCTTAAATCATGTAAGAATTTTAAAGCTTCCTGAGGTAGTTCTTTTTGATCAAATAGTGATTCAAGCTGTAGTATTTTAAACATTGGAACTTGAATAGTACTTTTAATATTTTCTTTTTCAATATGAGTAGCATCTAAAACATCTTCTAAATCCTGGAAGAATTTTTCTTGAATATTTAATATTGTACCATCCTTTAATAAATGATATTTTTTATTAGCTTTGATAGAATTTAAAATATCTTGAAGCTCATTAACATTGAAAAATGATTCATTGAATATTAGCTCTAGCCAGTTATTATTATATTTAATACCAACAGGTGAGCCACTAGTTTTAATAGGCTTTAGATGCTTAATAGTATCACTAATATAAACTGTTGAAATTTCTTTTAAAACATCAAGCTCTGATAATAAAAACTCCAATGTTTCATCCATTGTTTCTAAAAAATATTCGTTTTTATTAGTTGATTTTATAAAGTTAAAATATTGAAGCTGCTCAGTAAAGTTTTCTTCCATAGCAGTATTTGGATAAATGCCATTATTAATAGCTTCATCTCTATTTAAGCCTTCGTACATAAAGTCATATTTTAATACTAAATGGCTATCAACAATATCTAAATAACAATTTGTCTCTAATACAGAGCAATTGTTATTCTTTTCAAATTCTTCTTTATTTATGATTGTTACTAAATCCTTTATCTTTGGATAAATATATGTAAAGAATTCATTATATAGCTTTGTATTAAATTCAATAGGTCTTATATATAAAGTGTTTATTAAAGGAATTAAATCACTTGGTAATGAATTATCAATACAATAAAGTTTAGCATTTTGCATTACAAAATGGTTTCTACCAATTGAAAACATCTTTAGATTTTTTCTATCATTAATAGATAATATATCATTTTCAAAAATTAGTTCAATAGTTGGCGTTCCACTTGAATATATAAGATTAAAGTGAGCCTCATCAAAAACAAATTCAATTTCTTGATCTAAATATAAATCTAATATTTTCTTAAAAACAATTTTAGGGATTTTACATTTTCTTTTGCCATCAAAATAGCCCTTTGAATCAACAGAATAAAAGTTTAAATAATCTGATAAATCCTCTAAAATAGTTTTGCTTCTTGCATCAAAGGCAGAAGTCGTATGCATAAATTCTAAATCTTTTCCATACTTAAAATAATAGTTATTTGATATATTATCATATAACTCAGGAATATTTTTAACAAAATATTTTTTATTATCTCTACCAATTTTAAATTCAATTCCTGTTTCATATTTATATGAATAGAAAATTGGTGACAAAGTGATATTTAAGGTTACATTCTTTTTATAGTATTGAAGAAGTGAGGTTAAAACGTCTGTCCCTTTTTTATTAGTTAATTCATTGATTTGTAATAAAAAAGCCAAAATATGCTTACAATATCCAGGATATGTTAAATAATAGTCACATTTACATGTTGCCTTAACAACCTTTCCATCCTTATCAATAATAGCACTAACTGGATATGATTTGTTTGATTTTCCAGTTACAACACCTTCATATACATCCTGGTCTAATTCGTTTCTATGACATGATAAAGTAACCTTTTTGCTTGAAAAAAGGTCATATGCTTTTGAATATGTTAAACCATCTATGGCATTTCGCACAATCTCTTTAGCGTCTAGTTTGTTCATAAATTCACCCCAACAATTACACTATCTTTAATTATATCATATTTTTTTAAAAAATGAGGTGATTTTATAAATAAAATCATATTTTACGTTTTACATTTATTAATTTATTCATACTTAATTCTTTTACTTTATTTAACTGCTTATTACTTTTAAAAAAATTTTTTTAGAATATGGTTCAATGATGTTTTTTAATAATTCAATGATAAATTATTAGATGTAGTTGATATTTTCTCTAGAAAATGTTTTTTAACAACATTATTTACAGAAAATACAATAATTATTACTATTCAACAATTAAAAGAGCAATATAGTAATTACATTGTTGAAGCAAGTGTAAATAAACTAAAATTAGTCAAAAGGATAATGTATGGACGTTGTAGTTTTAGATTATTAGAATCTAAGGTATTACAGCTTGAATGTATGCACCATTTCAACCAATATTGGAAAGAGCCGCTTTTATATTAACATTTATAAAAATTGTGTTGCTGCTATCTTAAAACATAATAATTGATTATTTTTTAAATCTAAAATGATGAAGAATTGTAATTCTTCATCTAGCTGCTCGCACCTATCTGCTATTATTATTCTCTAGTCATAAATTGGTAAATATGATAATATTTGTCTGGAACTTAGATGCTTGTTGCATCTTCTTTTACTTCATGAATAACAACTATTTGTACTGCTACCTTTATAGAAAAGGTGCTACATCTATTAAATGAAGCACCTTGAATAACTATCTATAAATTTTATTATTGAAGCACTGGCACTTTATCTTTATCGTAGAAAACTAAAGTTCCATTTAAATAAGCATCTAAATCTTCATCTTCTAATACTATAACACCATTTGGTAAGATAAAGCTTCCTTTTATTGTAACCTTAGTAACTGCTGAAGAATTAATAGTTATTTGAACAAATCCCATCTCAGCAAGTCCACCACATAATAAACATGTAGCGTATCTTTGACCAGAATTATAAGAGCCACTTGCTACAGCATGACCTTGTATATCTTGATAATGTAAATCATCATCTCCTGCATATCCCATAAGTGATATGTGTGTCCAAGGATTATTGTTCATATCTAAATCTTGTAATCCTATCATATGTCCAAATTCATGCATAATTGTATCATAATCATTGTAATATTTAATTTTAATTTCATGGAAAAGTGGAACCGGATTAAATTTTCCTTTTGCACCACTTAGTGATGGAAAATATCTAATAGGGACAACATCAATCCCATTGATTGAGCATTTTTGTAAATTAACTATTGGTCCATCATAATCTAAAAGTCTAACACTATTCCATTCCTTAGCTGCGTTATCCACATTCGTAATAAATGTATTTCTTTGAGCATCTGTTAAACTTGTCAACGATGATTCATCTATCCAATATTTATATAAGGGACTAATGATCGGCATTATTTGCCAATTTCTACAACCAGACTCGTAAGCAGATGAATAACCATTTTCTCTACTCGCCCCACAACTAGAACTGCATCCAAACCCAGTTAATGATTCTGGTATTGCATTGATTTCATTTCCATTTATGTTTTCTTTTAAATCTTCCACATTAGTGCATCCATATCCTATATAATTTTGTGGATTAATTTTCACATTTGAGACATTTTGAGCATTAACGAGAATATATGACTCGTCTAGAGTTATTGGAAAAACTAATGATATAGTTATAATTATTAAAATAAAAAATTTTATTTTAATTAAGACTCCACCCCGTATATAATTATTTTTTTAATTCAAATCTAACAATGATAACACCATTATATCCTTGTTCACTTGTTACCTTAGCCACAAATGAATTTGTTTTATTTTCGTCAACAATTTTTCCGTTAAATATCCACTCCTTAACTACATACCCTTCATCTGGAATTGCAATAAAAGTCATTGTTGCGCTTCCATTTTTTCCACCTAATAATGCGGCAACTCTCGAACTATTACTACACTCTAATTCACAGGCATTATTATTTTCATCACGACATTTATAAATTCTACTTATAGAGAATTCATCATCGATTTTAATTTCTCCATTACCGCCATAAACATCATAATGAAAATAATATCCATAATCAGTACATCCCGCAACTCCAAAGAGGCTAAAAAGGATCACACCTAATATTAAAAATAGTTTACATTTCTTGTTTTTAAACATATGATTAGTACCTCCTTATTAAATTATATGAAATATAAACAAAAAACTCCTTATAGTATTACCTAAAGAGAGTAGTGCTGTTATTCTATTAATCCTTAGGTAATTTATAAAAACTATCAAGGTTGTTAAATTTCACTCATATTTTATCAAATATAAGTCATTATTTCCAATAAAATTATTAAATTTAATCCATATAGCAAGCAAATTAGGTAAATTTAATATTTTTATTAGGGTCTTTAATTTTACATTACTGGATCGTTACCATAGTAAGTAAATAAGTTAAAGCCAATGAAAAAAGACTCATCAATATAAGCTTCACCATCATTTTCAACAGCTTTTCTCAACCTTTCTATTGATAGTTTTGCATATATTTTAGTTGTATCTATTTGTTAGTGACCTAACACTCTAGAAATTAATTCCAATGGAATTCCGTCTTGATATAAATGTGTTGCTCTAGAACATCTAAACATATGAGGATATATTCTTTTGGGTATGTTATTATATTCTAATCTGATTTGATCTACATATTTTTGTAAGAATGTTTCAATTGTTGATGTGGATAGTTTGTTATTAATGCCCTTAATTGACGTATAAAGCAAATACTCACACTCATTATGTTTGTGGTATAGATTGATTTGATTATTAATGTGGTCAATTGCTATATTAGATAAGCCAATAATTCTTTATTTATCACCTTTACCATGAACTAACCAATATGGCTCTTTAACATTAAGATGTAAATCAGAAATTTTTAAATTTATAATTTCACTAACTCTCATTGCTGTCTCATAAAGAAGAATCATAATAGTAATGTTTCTTATTACTATTTTATTCTTTTTAGGATCTTCAAGTATTAATTTTAATGCAGTATTATCTAAACACTCCTTATCAGTTGTAGGTTTTCTAAAGGAAGGAATGTGACTAACAGCTAATGCCAGACTTTGATATTCAATATTAATGTCAGCTACATAAAATAAATATCCTTTAATTGTAGACACATGATTATTTATCGTTGAATTCTTGCGATTTTCTTTTCTTAAATATTCGACATATTCTAGGATTAAGTCTTTAGTCCAATCATAATTTGTAACAACTTGTTTTGAGCTAACACTTATCCTTCTAAATTGACTATTATCATATTCACAAACAAGCCTAACTTTAGAATCAAGTACATTGTTATTGCTTATAACAAGGTTAAAACTGTAAATAATTTTCTTAATACATTTGTATTTGCTTTATATACAGCTGACTTGATTAGATTCAACCAATTAAATCGTAAACTTCTATATATTTTAATTTCAACTATTCTCTTGCATAGCTTATACAAGTAGTTAACTGATTGAGATTTACTAAATCCATCAGTAAGTTGATTAACTTCATCAGTAAGTAATTCTGATATTTTCATTACTTATGCACCTCCAATTAGATGATATCATAAGTAATTAAAAAAATAATTGATGAACAAATAGCTATGGATGCTATTTTTGAAGTTCAATTATAGCATCAAATAAATAAGTACTGGCTATTTTAATACATTCATTAGCATTACATAATTCAGTTAAAGCTACATCATTCATATCAGCATTCAATAAATATTTGGTATTTGATTATATTAGATCATTTTATGAGATATTACATACAACTAGCTTTAAATACATTGTAAATGATCTAGACGTATATATAAAATCTTGTCAAAAATCACAATACCTAATTATATCTTATTAATAATATACTTAATTATACAAAAATAATATATTGATTGTGCAAAAAAATTATTTTATGCTAAAATATAGATGTAAGTGAAAGAACCCTAGATAAGTTGTAACAATTACCTAAGGCGATAACATAAAGATAATAAAACTCTCTTTAGGTAAAAAAGGGAGTTTTTTGCTTATAAAAGCATAGAATGAAATAAGGAGGAAATCATAATGCTAAAAAGTAAATTTACAAAATTGTTTTTAATGTTAGGGATGATTCTCTTGAGCCTCTTTGGAGTTGCGGGATGTACTGATTATGGATATTATTTTCATTATGATGTTGATGGCGGTAACGGAAAAATTCAAATCTATGATTCAATATCAGAAAATAGCATTTGGAAATGTCGCGATGAAAACAGCCTTATTTGTAAATTAAATTGTAGCAGTAGTTCGAGAGTTGCCCAATTATCAGGGGGGAAAAAAGGAAGTCGAACATTGACGTTTATTGCTATCCCAGATGAAGGGTATGTAGTTAAGGAGTGGATATTTAACGGAGAAATTGTTGACGGAAATAAAACAAATTCATTTGTGGCTAAGGTAACAAGTGAACAAGGATATAATGGAGTAATCGTTGTTAGATTTGAATTAGAAATATAATTATACAGAGAGGAATTCATAATGAACGCAATTAAAAAACTTTTTATGTCAATAATCACCACTATATCATTAATATTACCAATAACTCTAGATGAACCATATATTGTCGTTAATGCACAAGAGGTCCCTTCGGTGGAAATTGATCCACAAAATTACATAGGATACGGATGCACTAATGGGGAAGATTTAAAAGAAAACATAAATGGAAATGAAATCAATACAATACCAGAATCATTAACTGGGTTTGGATGCAGTTCTAGTTGTGGGGCGAGTAGAGAAAATGGTTATTCTTCTACTTATGAGTTTGGTTGTAGGAATTGGCAAATAATGCCGATCATTAGTCCCTTATATAAATATTGGATAGATGAATCATCGTTGACAAGTTTAACAGATGCTCAAAGAAATACATTTATTACGAATGTGGATAACGCAGCTAAGGAATGGAATAGTGTTAGACTTTTAGATTATGATGGACCAATAGTTAATTTACAAAAATGCTCAATCAATGGGATTGATGTTGTCCCTATTAGATATTTTCCATCACTAAGTGGTGCAAAAGGAAAATTTAATCCGGTTCCACTTTTCCATGAAATTAAAATTAAATATTACAATGATTATGATACAATTATGCATGAATTTGGACATATGATAGGATTACAAGATTTAGATATGAACAATAATCCTTGGACACACATATCACTTATGGGATATGCAGGAGATGATGATTTACATTATCAAGATATACAAGGTCTAGCTGTTGCTAACAATAAGCATAGATTTCATGATTATCGTAGATATTGGTATAAGAATGGGATTTATACATATGTGTGTTTCTATTGTGATGCCAGCGATTTTGTATTAACATCGTGGAGTGGTGGTTCACATTTGTTAGAATCTGCAAATTGTACGCATGAATATGAGCTTTTAGCAAAATCTCAAGATAAACATTGGTATAAATGTACAAAATGTTATAAAGTAGAAACCAGCACTCACGCATATACACATTCGTACGAACAAGTTAACGCATCAAAGCATAATGAATACTGTGTATGTGGAAATTCCATAGTTAATTATCATGATTTTGAATTTTGTAGTTGTACAAAATGCAACTATTTTAAAGGTCATTCATATGATCATTCATATTCATGGGTAAGTTACAGAATGCATAGTGCAGAATGTTGTTGTGGCGAAGTAACTACCCAAGGTCATGCTGTAGCAAGTGGCTCTTATAATTCTGGTCAAAGATACGCTACATGTTTATTATGTGGTGGACTTGCTGAGATGGGATTTGTTCAAATAACTATTAATTCTTCAGCAGTTACTAAGGTTACAATAAAAGGAAGCTTTATCTTACCAAATGGTGTTATAGTATTAGAAGATGAAGATTTAGATGCTTATTTAAATGGAACTTTAGTTTTCTACGATAAAGATAAAGTACCAGTGCTTCAATAATAAAATTTATAGATAGTTATTCAAGGTGCTTCATTTAATAGATGTAGCACCTTTTTGTAACTTTTTGAGATGAGTAGTAAGCGTAATTGCCCACTATATTGAATAAAGAATAAATGGAAGGTTTATGTTCCATAGGGGAAACATAAACAAAAAGCGGACGCGCTGAAACGGACAAGTCAAAATTAAATAGAAAAAGAGTGATAGAATTACCTGAAAAAGTAGCGGCAAAACGCTTCAAAACAGAATTAGCGGAGTTGTTATAGTAAATTATTAAAACTTAATTATAGAATTGCACTTTCAAACGACAAGAAAAGACTTTCAGATGTTTTGAAGTGCCATCAAACAGCGTGGCGTTTGTAAATGTCAATGATATTTTTAATAAAAAATAGAAACAATAGTTAATAAAAATGGAATTATAATATTAACAATAATGTAAGAGATAGCATTAGCTTGTTAACAAGTCAAATGCTATCTCTATTTGCATTTAGTTAAATATATTCTTAGTCCATCAATATTAATAATTGTGCAGTGATGTAGCAACCTATCTAATATAGCTGCTGCAATAGTAGAATCATTTAAAACATCACCTCACTTTGAAAATTCAATATTTGTAGTAATAATTGTTGATGTTTTTTCATAACGCATAGCAATTAATTGAAACAATAAATTTGCATCTTCCTTATTAATATGGTTTTTCGCGCCAGCCCACCCCCATAAAAATTTATAAGTTTTCATTTAACGATTCCAAAATAATCATTTTAAATTTTTCTATAGAATTTAATTCGTTTAATACTTTTGACCAATTTGCTAGATGTCCTCCTTTACACTTTTCTTCTAATTCTTAAATATAATGCTTTGTATACTGAATTTTCACTATTGAAAGATCATTCTTTAGTTACTTTCCTTAAACTTGAATTAATACTTTCTATAGCATTTGTAGTATACATCACATGCCTTATTGATTGAGTATAGTCAAATAATTGCTCTATATGTCTATAATTTCTTGACCATACCCTTTTGCTTCTATAAATATTAATAATTTAGATATATTTAAATTATATTTTATAGCATTATTGTTTTTTAAAAAATTGTTAGGTAATTTGCAAAAAAATTTCAACAAAAAAGAAGATGCTTAGCCATCTTCTTAATCGTAAAAGCTTATTTAGTTAAACTAATATTTTTGAATGTAATAGTATCGTTTTCAGAATAAAAGCCAGTAGAATAAGCCTTTGATGTATCTAAAGCATTAATAGTAGCGCTTCCTTCTTTAGTAAATGAACCACTAACTAATTTAGCAGTAAATGTTTTATTAGTCTTAGTAACAGTTAGTTTTCCACCATCAGCAACTAATCTATTAGAACCATCACACCAAATATCATTCCAACCAACATGCTCACCATTAATTTTACCAGTAATTTGAATACATCTAATTTCATGTCCTCTATCACCAGCTGACCATTCAACATAAACTTCAATGTAGTTATTTTCATCAATATAATAAGCCATAAATCCAACCTTTAAAGAATGACCAGCTTCAGCAAGTGTTCCTATATAATCAAATGTTATAGTATAATCACCATTTAATGTAGTTTTACTAATAGCTTTAGCATTATTTAAAACAATACCAGTATCTCTTAAAATTGCACTTTCAGCACCATCGCCTGAAACATTGTAATCATTTGAAATATCTTGATAGATATTTACTTTACTAAATGAAATCTTATCGCCTTCAGCATAAAATCTAGTTGAATAAGCTTTTGATGTATCTAAAGCATTAATAGTAGCGCTTCCTTCTTTAGTAAATGAACCACTAACTAATTTAGCAGTAAATGTTTTATTAGTCTTAGTAACAGTTAGTTTTCCACCATCAGCAACTAATCTATTAGAACCATCACACCAAATATCATTCCAACCAACATGCTCACCATTAATTTTACCAGTAATTTGAATACATCTAATTTCATGTCCTCTATCACCAGCTGACCATTCAACATAAACTTCAATGTAGTTATTTTCATCAATATAATAAGCCATAAATCCAACCTTTAAAGAATGACCAGCTTCAGCAAGTGTTCCTACATAGTTAAACTCCATAGTGTAATCGCCAACAATATTTTCTTTAACAACTTGTGATTTTTTACCATTTGTTCCATCAACAACAATAGCATTTTCATCAGCATCTTCTGGTGTGTAGAATTCAAATGTGTTGTTAGAATCATATACTTTAGCATATTTTAATGAATTATCAGCAAATTTTAGTGTAATATTTCTACCATTAGCACTATAAGTACCAGTTAAAGTAGTCTTATCATATTTTAATGTAAATGTGTTGTCTTTAGAATCAAGTGATAATACATATGAAACACCATCAATTTTAGCATTGTAATTAGTAATAGTTGATACTTCAAAGCTACTTGCATTATAGTTTTTAAATTCAACTAAATCATTAGCTGCATATAAACCAGCTTTAGCAGTTTTAGTATCTGTACCATTTATTGTAAAATTACCAGATTTTGAATATCCACCATAGCAATTTGTTAAGCTAACATCATATTTCTTTCCAGTTTTAGTAACTGTTAATGTAGCTCCATCAGCGGGATATGAACCATTATTATCTGTCCAAATATCAGCAGATGTAGTTTGACCGTTGATTTTAGCATTCATAAATATAGAACGAATTTCATGTGGCCTATCCCAACTAGCCCATTTGACACCAATAACAACATAGTTATCATTATCTAAATAATAAGCAACAAGTCCAGCGTCCATTTCAACATCAACATTAGATTCGTATGTTCCCTTTAAATCGACAGAAACTGTATAATTAGCTTTAAGTTCTTGTTTGTTTATTAAATAATCGTGGCCATCGAAAATGAAATGTTCTTTATTTTTTCCAATATTTTCCTTATTTAAAGAATAAATAGCATCATTTTCAAAATAATAAGATTTAGGATCACCAACTTGCATCCAATTTTTATTTTCATATACTCTAGCATCAGTTTTAGTTGTTTTTGTATGTCCACAAATAACACAAGTATATGTAGTTTCATAAATACCATTAACTACTTTTCCTTCAACGCCTAAATCATAAACATGCTCATTTTTAGTAACTGTATCATCATGATTACAAGTAGAAGCATGATAGTGATAATTTTCATCACTAGTCCAAGCACTATCAAACGTATGAGTGTGAGAAAGCTTACTAATTAGTTCAGTCTTTTTATATTGACATACCTTACATGTATAAGTTTTTACACCTTCATTTTCCTCAGTTGGGAATGTTGTAATAACGCCAATAGTAAAATCGTGATTTTCTTTAATTATTGTATCATCATGTCCACAAGTTGAAGCATGATAGTGATGATTTTCATCAACAGTCCATTTAGCTTCAAATTTATGAGTATGAGCTACTTTTTCAATAGTTTCTTCTTTTACATATCCACAATCCTTACATACAAATGTTTTAGCTCCAGCTTCATTTTCTGTAGGGAATTTAACAATTGTTCCTTCATTATAATTATGTTTTTGTTTAACAACAGCCTCTTCATGATTACATGTTGAATTATACCAGTGATATGTGTCATCCTTTGATATTGTAGTATCAAAAGTGTGAACATGACTAGGAGTTATAGGAGTATCAATATTGTTATTGTTACATGATGCTAAAGTAAAAACTAACGCTAAAGCCGAAAAAAATCTAATAGTATTTGACTTTTTCATTTTTATTTTATCCTTTCAATTATTTTTTCTTTTTAAATACAAACATAGTCATTAATAGTAAGCTCATAAGGCCAACAGTAGAACTACCCTTACAGCCCTTTTTATTTTCATTTGGTTTTTCTTCATTTGAAGAATTATTATTAGTACTACTATTTGTTATTTCACTTGAAGATGGAGTCTCACTAGGCTCACTTGAAGAGACACTGCTAATTTCATCAGTTGGCTCAATTGATGGCTCTTGGCTTGGTTCAATTGATGGTTCTTGACTTGGTTCAATTGATGGTTTGTCACTAGGATCAACCCAATTTTTAGCATCTTCAATAGCTTTTGATAGCTCCTCAGTTTTACTAACCTTTTCTTGAAGGTTGCTAGTTAAAGATTCATATAAATTTAATGCAGCTTCAACATCGCTTACGAAAGTTTTCTTTTTAGCATCTAAAGCTAAAATAACATTATCAACATATGTACCAACAGCATTTTCTGCATTTACAAGCTTAGTAACTATACTTTCATCTAATTGACTTTGATATGATAATAAGCCATTAAAAGTTTTTCTAGCTTTTATAATATCATTAATTTGTGAAACATTACTAACACTACTAGGTAAAGCGTTAATAGCTTCGACAGTTTTCTTTGTAAAATCAGTTTTTTCACAGTTTATATTAAATGATGAAATACCAACATTAAACATTTCAGAATATACACCAGTATAGAATTCACCAGAATTTTCATTAATTTGCTTTACATAAAATTCACAGCTTAAATGATCAACATTATTAACGATTTGATGTAGTTCAAATTTACGGCATTTTAATGTTTCATTAGCAACAGTTATTTCTTCTATACTAGATACTACCTTTAAGCCAATAGTAGTGGTAAGTAAAATGTTTCTTTGATTTAATAAAGCTGGATGTGTATAAGCAGCTTGATCCCACCACATATCATAATACTCGCCTCTTAACCAAGCATCCATATAAGGAATTGAACCATTATACTTTTTAGGCATCCACATGTGTCTTAATTGACCGCCAACTCTTCCATAGAATTGCCCTGACCAATCTCCTGCTGTTTTTTGTTGCATCCAATAAATTAAATAATTGTCTGCATCTTGATACCAGCATACAATACCATATGTTCTTTCAGCAGATAAATCTGAATCAATATCAGGAGTAAACGTTGCACTTACAGTGTAAGTATCATCTTGTTCAATAGGTAAATTTCTTATAGCATAGTTATATACTCTTTGTTGTGCTATATCACCATCTCCTGCCCAACAATAACTAACTTCACCAGTTTCTTCATCGAATTCCCAGATTTTTTGGTTTGTTTCATTTGCAACTAAATAGTAACCATATTGAGTGTTACCATCCTCATTTACAAAGTCTTCAAAAGCCATAGTTTTAATAGGATTACTTAATAAAGTGCATGGTAAAGAAAGTCCTAAAGCAACAGCAAATAAAGCTTTTAAACATTTTTTCATAGTTAAACTTTCCTCCTTTTAAAAAATGTATATATTTTATAGAAGTGATATTAAATAGAAATACCACTTCTATTTAAATATTGAAATTATTTTCTTTTTTTCTTTAAAGCAGATAATGCAGCAAGTAAGCCAAAAAGACAAGCAGTAGTTGGAATTGCTATACCATTACAACCTTTTTTAGTAGGTGTTGGCTCTTCATTACTTGAGTTTGGCTGAGAAACAGAAGGCTCATCACTTGGTTCGCTAGATGGTTCTATACTTGGATTTTCAGATGGATTGTCAGGATCAATTATCTCATCGCCACCCTTTCCATCAAATTCATCCTTATATGTGCTTTCATTATATTTTAAAAGTGTCGGTGCAGAAATTGAAGCATTATAAGGCTTATTTGCTTCACAAGGAGTTGAAGGATTTTTAAATTCTCCAACCTTTGTTAAATCATAAGCAGATACTAAAATTTCATCATTAAATGTATAAATACCAGAATATAATGTTTTTCCTTCAATGCTTGGAAGACCTGCTGCTACTGTATATGAAATATAGCCATTATTTTTACTATCAACATAGCATGTAAAGTTATTACCATTTTTAATAACCTTAATTGTATGCCAATTTGTAACTTGCGAAGCTTCAGTTTGTGTTAAGCCATTTTCTAATTGATTATCTCCTTCTAAGAACCAACCACCATGGTTATAAGTTGTAGGCAATGTTTCACCATTTAGTTTTCCATAAATTGTTGTTCTTGGAACAGATGAGTCTGATCTCCAATGGTCAATGTAAAATAGCATAAAGTTATTTTCATCTAAATACCACATAACAACTCCAAGTCTATCTTCAGCTTCAGATTGGGCTGTAGCCTTAAGTGTCATAGTTATTTCATAATTATCTCTATATGGATTTTCTTTAATAGCAAAGTTTTTTGCAGCATCTTCATCATCCTTTAGCATTTCTTTAGTGTAAGTACCATCGCCCTTTAAATAACCATTTTCATCAATTGTCCATTCATTGTATTTCATTCCTGATGTAGTCCAATCACCAACAGTAGCTAACTCATATTTTTTATAGCCAATAGTTTGAACCTCATCAATGATGATATTCATGTTATAAACATAAATACCATAATCCTCAGATTTAACATTAATATTTGGAATTACCTTACCATAGACTAATGAACCATTAACGTATAAGGCTAAGGTATTATCGATTTTTTCAGCTTTTAATGTAATAGTTTTTGTTAAATCAATATTGTTAATTAATGTTTCATATAAAGTAAGAGTTGGAGCTTTATCATCATCTTTATCATCCTCTGTTAAGGTTGAGGCTTTTACTCTTGCATATGTTTTATTATCTTTAAATACAAGGCCTATACGAGCATAGTTATCTTCATCAATAACATATGGAGATAGCATTAATTCAGAATATGAAGTGTTTTCATGCTTTACATTAGCTTTAATTTGAATAGTCATATTTTTATCAGAAATATCTGATGATTTTAATAAATATGATCTTTTTGTTAATTCTTGTCCTTCTTGAATAGCATTTAAAGAAATCTTACCATTTTCAAATTTCCAGCTATTAGCATCCTTTGCTGAAACCCTATATGTTTCATTTTTATCATCAAGTACAGATATTTCATCATAGCTTTCATAAATAGCCTTTGATGAAATTTTAGAAGCAGTAAATTTAGCATTATAGCCTTCATAGCCATAATAATAATTTGTTTCTGTCCCTTTAATATTTTTTGTAATAATTGGAGTAGTACCATTATCTAAATATACATAAAATCCAGTACTTTTCTTTAAAACCTTTAAGCTATGAGTACTTGTAAAATCAAAGTCAGCAGGTAATGTATAAACATTTTTACCAATTGTTGAACTTGAGCAATCAATCCAACCAAATAAAACAATTTCATTAGTTATTTTTGGACTTAATTTACTTCCAGAAACTGTTCTTTTAAATGTTACATCAACAAAGTTTTGGTCGTTTTTATACCAAGCTAATAAGCCATAGCCTTGAGTAGTTTTCTTACCACTATATGAAGGAATTTCATCAATTTTAAATGTTGCACTTACTTCATAGTTTTGTGGTAAGCCATTAGCATCTTCCTTATATGGATTAGTAGTAAAGCCACGATTTGTATCATATCCTGCAATATTTGAACCACTTACACTATATTCTGATTTTACTTTGCTTTCACCACTTGGTTTAATAGCATCCGTTTTAAATGAAATAGATTCATCATCATTAAATGTCCAAGCATCAATGCCATTTAATATTCTATAAGTAAAGCTATTATTTTCCTTCCAGTCACGTGCTAAAACAACATTATTATTAGTAGCATCATAATCAGTAACAATAGCATCCTTAAATTCAGCTTTAACATCTTGAGCCATAAAGCCTACACTTAAGTTTTTAGCAATAGCATTGTAGTAATAAGCAGATGTAGTTCCAACAACAACATCATTATAAGAAATAGTAATGTTATAGCATGTTGCAGTTGCCGAATTGTTTTCAAATTTTACCTTTAGATTGTGACCATTTTCTGCTTTTGGAGCAGTTTTAGCTTGCTTAAGAGAAGGAATATTTAATGAATCATAGGTTGTGTTTTCTTGCTTTGAAGTAGCAGTATAATATTTTGATTCACCATCATATTTTCCACTTACAATAACTTGTTCAATTGCATATCCATCATTTTGCTCTTCTTTTGATAAAAGATATTTTGAATCATTAGTAAACTTTAATTGTACGTATAAGTAATTGTCATCATCTAAATACCAAGGAATAATACCAACCATTGGATTTTGAACCTTATTTAATTCAGTGATTTTGATATTAGCTTTATATTCAAAATCACCTAAAGCAGTTCCTTTTTTTGTTAAGTAAGTAGCACCATCAATTGCATATGCACCATTAAAAGCATCAACAGAAACGACATTATTACTTACATTCCATTTGCCTTGTCCTTCTCCTGCTTCGCTTTGAAACCAATCGGTAGAAGATGACGTAGCAATTACATCTACTTCATTAGTAGCCTTAAGCTTTAATGATTTAGCATTATTTAATGAATTGACAATCATTAATCCACTTAAGCAAGATAAAATAGATGCATTTAATAATTTAATCACTTTTTTCCTTTCCATAGATTTTCTCCTTTAATTAATTTGATTTACAACATTATTTTCATAAATAACATGGTCTTTACCACCACAACCAACGTTATTTAATAAGACCCTTAAATCATCAATACTTGTATTTTTATAAGCCATTACATCAGCGTTACCAAAGCTTGTGTACATCTTGGCGATAGGTTCAGCATTAGCAGCACTTGACCATGTAACCCAAGCACCATTACTAGCAGAGCTATAATTAAATGTATGAATAGTTGAAGCTTCAGCCACTAAGCTTTTATATTTGTAATTTAATGTATTATCCCAGTTCATTATTGATTTGGTGTTTTGCTGAATAAATTCAGCTTGCTTTAAATATGAAATGTCTCCTGTATAGATATAAATTCTGAATAATTCATAATAAATATAAGAAATATAATTATCAACACCAGATGATGCATTGCAAACAATAAAGCTCATTCCATCGTTATATCCTGAATATAAAGGATAAGCAGATTTTAGACTACTTTGCTTAACTGGAAATGAAAAGATTAAAACAGTTGACATTGTAAAGGCAGCGGCTTGCTTTAAGCAAGTTAGCCATTTACTATCATTAGTTAAGGTGTATAAGGTATCATAAGCATACATAGCAAAGACACCAGCTTCCTTATCAATAGCATTTGGATTATCACATGTTCCGCCTTGATAAAATCCAGTTAAATATAAGTTGTTATAAACAAAATCTCCGGCCTTTAAAGCAGCATTTTTATAGCTATCATCACCTGTCATTTCATATAGCTTTCCTAAAAATCTAATTGGCATTGGTGATGAGCTTTTTGAATATGATTGGCAAATATTATTTTGAGGTTCTTCAATACCATTATCCCAATTTTCAAATGGACCACCATCATAGTTATAGCATCTATAGTAGCTACCATCCTCATTCTGGTTATTTACTAAGAAATCACCAAAGGAAATAATAGCATCATACCAAGAATCCTTGCTTATTCCATGAGCTTCAGCTAAACGATAAGCATCAAGTAAACCCTCCATTGCATCAACAGCCATTCTAGTAAAGCAAGGATAAGCTCTAAAGTCACTAGCCCAAGTATCATACCAAATTTTAGGTACACCTACGACACTCATAAATTCTGCATCATCTACCCAAAAGTCAATAACATTCACACCATTTTGTAAGCTAGTAAGATCGTTATTTTTAATTCCATAAAGCATCATGTTATAGGCTGATGGAATTTGTTGACCAATAAAGCCAGCTTGATATGTAAGTGGACCAAATTCACCATCTTCAATAGTGATTCTCCAAGGTAAGCCATATGATGTATATTTTTTACCTGTTTCTTTATTTTCTTGCTTTGTAGCGTGTAAGAATGTTTTATAATCCTCATTAATAACCTTATAAACCTCATCAATGTCTGTATTTACAATTCTTTGATTTTGTAAATTAAAATGAGCATTGTAGACAGTACTTGTTGCTTCTTCATAGCTTGAAGTTATTTCACTTCTAATTGAATAATCACATACTTGTTGATAGTCTTTTACTAAATTGTGGTATTTTCTATTTGCTTCATTACTTGGATAAGCAATACATATTGAATTTTCACTATTGTTATAATTAAAGGAAGCATATGAATTATCTTCATAATTAACAATTGGTTGATATCTTGATAATGATAATGTATTACCATTGCTTGTATCTCTTAGCATCATCATTGGTACACCAAGTTGTGTTTCTTTAAATGTCCTTGAATTTTCCTTTGCTTGTGCATGCTTATAAATATTATTTGGAACAAACCATTGAATTGTATTTTTAATATAGTTTTTAAAAATATATTCGCTAGCAATTCCAGTATCGTTTGAATTAGCTTCCTTGACGATTAAGGCTTGGCGAACATTAAATACACCCTTTTCATTTTCTTTTGGAAAATAATAGCGATCCTCAACAAGAATTTTTGAATTGTTAGTAGTTGTTAAATTAGTGGTTGCTAAAATACCATATGTTGTTTCTTTAATGTTATCATATCCACAAGTAATAGTATCATTTCCACCTTTTATAAAGACTCTAACTGGAGTATCATTATAAAACAT
Organism: uncultured Bacilli bacterium; assembly: GCA_934201705.1. GTDB lineage: Bacteria > Bacillota_I > Bacilli_A > RFN20 > CAG-631 > CAKPXW01. Next base: position 49,025 of record CAKPXF010000004.1, read on the forward strand.
TATATTGTCAGGATTTGTTTTACTAACTATTTGTAAAATATATTTTCCATTACTATTTTTTATAAATTCTAAACGATAATCTCCACTTACCATTGCTAAATCTTTTAAAGTTATTACCTCATTATTATTTAAACTACTACTTGGAAGTAAATCTTCATTTATTTCATTACTAGGAAGAGGGTATTTTGAAAAATCTCTATTAACACGATGGCTTTTATCAACTTCAATTTGGCTACTACTTGATGATTCTTCAACTATAGAGCTTGAAGATATTTCTTCAAGTTTTGAACTATTTACTTCATTTGAAGTATTGTTACTTGAAGAAGAAATTTCAGAGTTTTGATTTTGACAACTTGAGGCTAAAAGGCTAAAAAGCAACAAAAATAAAGCTTTATTATTGATTTTCTTTTTCATATTTTCCTCCTTTTAAAATTTTCTATGAGCTTTACCACCAACACCATAATTAAGTAAAATCTCATTTAATTCTTCATTTGAATAATCCTTTAATGCTTTAACATCAGCTTCATTAAAGGTATCATACATTTTGGCAATAGGCTCAGCATTAGCAGCACTTTGCCAAGGTAGCCAAACTCCAGCAACTCCATCATCATCAAGAGCCGAATTATAGCCAAAGCTATAAATAGTTGAAGCTTCAGGCGTTAAGCTTTTATATGGATAATTTAATGTTCCATCCCAGTCCATTGTTGATTTTGTATTTTGTTGGATAAATTCAGCCATATCGTAATATACCTTTTCATTAGAATAGATATATAATCTAAATAATTGATAATAAATATAAGCGGCATAATTATCTAAGCTAGTTCCATTACAGCAAATATAGCTAAGACCATCTGTATAACCACATTTTATTGAATAAGCAGCCTTTAAAGATGAAGCTGTTTCTGGAATTTTAAAGCTAATTGTTAAAACTGATGACATTGTAAATATTGTTGCTTGCTTTAAGCAATCTAACCATTTGCTATCTTTAGTTAAAGTATATAAGGTATCATAAGCATACATAGCATATACGCCAGCTTCCTTATCCATTGCATCAGGATTATCACATGTTCCACCAAAGTATTTGTGTTGAGGATATAAATTCTTATAAATAAAATCTCCAGCTTTTTTAACAGCATTTAAATATTTAGTATCATTTGTAAATTCATACATTTTGCCTAAAAATCTAACTGGCATTGTTGAATTATTTTTACTTGTAGATCTTGCAATATCACCAGGATTCCAAGTTATTTCACTTTCATTTCCTTGATAATATGTTCCTTGATAGTTATAGCATCTATACCAACTACCATCACTATTTTGACAAGATGTAAACCAGTCAGCACAAGCTTTAACCGCTTCATACCAGCCATGTACTTCAATGTTATAGGCTTTAGCTAAACGATAAGCATCAAATAAGCCTTCCATTGCATCAACAGCCATTCTAGTAAATGTTGGATAACCAAAGAATCCATTCCAAGAGCCATCATACCAAATTTTAGGCACACCAGCATCAGACATCATTTTGGCATCATTTACCCAGAAATTAATAATGTTTATACCATTGTTTAAGCTTTCTAAATCATTGTATTTTAGTCCATAAAGCATCATATTATAAGCACATGGGATTTGTTGACCAACAAAGCCGGCTTGATATGATTTAGGGCCAATTTTTCCATTTTCAATAGTAACCCTCCAAGGTAAACCATATGATGTAATACCATTTTTTGTTGTTGATAGCATTAATGATTTGAAATCTTCATTTATTACCTTATAGCAAGTATCTATATTGGTATTTACAATTCTTTGATCTTGAAGAAGATATTGATTTGTATAATGCTCTATCATAGCATCATCAAAGTTATCTGTTTTAAAAGCCATTAATGTTAAATCATAAACAATTTTATTGCTTTCTTTTACCTCAAAGTATTTTCTTGAGGTATCACGAGATGGATAAGTAATTTCAATACTTGATCTCTTTTCCCCACCACTAGTTAAGCCTTTATGAACACTTACACAAGCATAGCTATTAGTTTTATAATCAATAATTGGCTTATAGCGAGCAAGAGAGACACTATATCCTGTTTTATCATCTCTAACCATACATAAAGGTAAGCCTGTTAATGTTTCTCGATATAGCTTATAAGGCTGTGCTTCTGATAGATTTGTTATTTCATCAAAAATACCATTAGGTACAAAATATTGTAATGATGATGTATCACTGTTTAATGTTTCTATTCCATAAATGCTTTCAAAGCCCTTATCATTTTTAGAAGCCTTTAAGACATATAGGGCTCTTTGCACATTAATAGCGCTTGTTATTTCATTACTTGGATAATAATATCTATCCTCAATTTGAATTTTTGAACCATTAGGTGAGGAAATTTCTACTTTAGCTAAAATACCATAATTTAAGATTTCAATAGAGGTATAGCTATTTTCAATTTGACCATTTCCTCTAAAGTAAACCTTAGCTGGCTTTAGTATTTCAAACATTACAGTATTAGTTTTATTATCTATAAATTCTATAGAATATCTATTATCCTTTAAAGCAAACTTTAAATTGAAGGAAGATGATTTCATGATATAGTCATTATCAACCTTAAGAATGTCTTTATATCTACTTTTGATAAATTTATCTTCAGTAATTTCATTACTTGGAGTAGTTGGAGTGGTTGATAAATTTCTATCTTCTCTTTCTTTTAATATAGTTGGTGGATCAACAATTGATGAATCACTGCTTTCACTATTTGAAGTTTCACTACTTATCTCATTTGAAGAGCTACTTATTACTTCACTTATCGAAGAATTACTACTTTCCTTTTCACTTGAGCTAGCTTCTTCAGTTGAAGAATTAAAGATACTTGAATCATTTTGATTATTGCTACAATTTGTCATCATAGTAATTGATATTATTAATAGAATATTTTTTAATATACTTTTCATATTATTTTAACCCCGTTAATGTAACACCTGATGTAAAGGTTTTCTGTGCACATAGGAATAAGACAATTGTGGGAATTAAAGCAACTACACAAGCAGCTAATAGCTTTTCTGTTTCAACAGAATAAGCCGAATTCATTTGATTAATTGCTAATTGAACAGTAAATAAATTTGTATCATTTCCAAGATATAAAAGTGGAGTTAGATAATCATTATATTGACCTGAAAAATTTAAGATTACTTGAGCTACAAAGGCAGGTACCATTAAAGGCATTACAATGTTTATAAACATTCCACCTCTACTTAAGCCATCAATCATAGCTGCTTCTTCCATTTCAGTTGGAATAGTTCTTATATATTGAAGCATAAAGAACATACAAACTGTTCCACCAAACATTCCAGGAATAACTACAGGAAGAGGAGTACCTAACCATTTATAAAAGTTTGCAAACATAACATAGGCTGGAACCATAATGATAATATTTGGAATTACAAGCGTTGCCATCATTGAGGTAAAAATTATTTTCTTGCCTGGAAAGCGAAGGCGAGCAAAGCCATAGGCACATAAGGCTGACATAAATGTTCCAACAATTACTGGTGGTATTATGTACATGAATGTATTTAAAAATGAATGTAGCATAACTGTTTCTTTAAAAACTGCCACGTAGTTTGAAAAATACCACTTTGTTGGAAAGAAAACATTTGTTTCAACTTCTTTTGGACCTTTTAAGGAATTAAGTATCAATTGAATAAAAGGAATAATAATTAATAATGCTAAGAAAGTTAAAAAAGCATAAGATAATACTTTAGCTGATATTTCTTTTACTTTTCTTATTCTTTTTTGCTTTATTACATCATCATGCGTAAGTTCTTTAGTGTTAACCATATTTTTCCCTCCTTTTTATGATTCATAGTAAACCCATTTTTTAGAAATTAAAAAATTAAAGGCTGTAAGTAAGGCAATGATTAAGCCAAGTATTAAAGCCATTGCTGAGGCTAAGCCATAAAATGAGCCATAATCACCACCAGAGTATTTAAATATTAATAATACTGGCATCATAGTGTTGCTAGGTGAACCATTAGTCATTACCTGGAAAACTGTAAATCCTTGTAAACAACCAATTAAACCAGTAACTAAAATGTAAAATGTTATTGAAGAAACTGCTGGTACTGTAATATGGAAAAATGTTTCAAAAACATTAGCACCATCAATTTGAGCAGCTTCATAATATTGGCTTGGAATACCTTTAATTGCTGATATGTATAAAAGCATTGATGTTCCAAAGCCAAATAAGATTGTCATAAACATTATTGAACCAACTACATGGCTTTCATCAAGCCAATAAATATGATCGATTTTAAATAAAAATGAAAGAATTTGATTTATAGTACCATAATAGTAATCATACATCCTTTTCCACATAATTGTTGTTGCAACACTAGAACATATTGTTGGAACAAAGAAAATGCTTTTAAATAAACTCGATAATTTGATTTTCCCACATAGAATGTTAGCAACTAATAATGATAGAGCTGTTGAAATAAATACACCAATACACATAACAAAGGCATTTAATATAGATTTCCAAAACTCTTTTCCATTAGCACTAAAAATTCTTGCAAAGTTATTAAAGCCGATAAATTTAGGAGCGTTAAATAAATCATATTCAGTCATCGAAATATATAAAGAGTAAAGTAAAGGAATAGCTAAAAACATTAATAATCCGATTGTTAATGGGGCAACACATAAATAGCCCCATAAAGCTTCATTTACTCTTCTTTTATTAATTCTTTTACTTGCTTTACCAACATTTAAGTCTAATGATTTTGTCATTTTTCTCCCTCCTTATTAAAAAGCTCTGGAAAATCTTCTTTAATAATATTTAAGATTACATTCTTTTCATCAGTGAAGAATTGGAAAGGTGTTAAACGTAATGATGGATCTTCATTAAACATTGCTCCTGAATGTTCATCTAGGGTTGTTTTCCATTTTGTTGAAGGAAGGTATTGCCATAATCCAGCACGTTGGTATTTAGCAGCTCTTATAAATTCTTGAGTGTTTTCAGGCATCTTTCCTTTTTCAAACTCGATGAATTCATTGATTGTATCTTCATCATTATAAAGAGGAGCAGTAAAACCAGCTTCAGCCATAATCATTTGGCCTTCCTTAGATGTAAAGAATTCAGCAAGCTTATAGGCTTCATCCTTATGTGAGGAATTTTTATATACAGCATAGCCTACAGAACCTGACCAGCCATTGCATTGCTGATTAGTAGCAAATGCTGGAATTGGAGCTATATCCCAATTAAAATCAGCTTTATTTCTTAAATCTGTAGTTACAGATCTTCCTTCAATATAGCAAGCAGCCTTTCCATTTAAAAATAGCGTTTTTTCTGATGTAGAGGCTAAATCCTTACTAGTTGGAGCAACAGCATAAGTCATTTGGGCGTCAACTATATATTCATAGGCTTCAATAAATTCACTAGAATCAATTAATACTTCACTTCTATCTTCAGATAAATAATCCGCACCATTTGACCAAATTAAGCTTTCAGGGTATATTTTAGCAACACCATAAATATGATCCTCACTTAATTTTAATTCACCATTGCTTTTAGTTTTTACAGTGCCTCTATCATAGCCAAATGCTGACCACATGCTTAATGCCTCATAAGGATCCATAATTTCTGTACTTGATGGATAATTAACACCATATTCAGCAAATAAATCCTTGTTATAATACATAACATAAGGGGTAATATCCTTAGGAACACAATATAAATCTCCACTTCCCATTGTTTTACCATTCCATCTATATCTTTTTAAAGCAGACGGAGCAATGTGCTCTTTGTCGATTATGGTTGTATTATCATAATATTCTTGTAAGTTAAGCATAACACCAGTTTTAACCCATTGACCAAAGTTACCATCTGGTACACAAAAGACATCAGGGACATTACTTGCAGCCATCATGTTATTAAATTGCTGCTCATAGCTACTTAAAATACTAACCTCAACCTTTATGTTTTTATATTTTTCTTCAAATTTTTTACAAACTTCTTTTACTAGATCTGTTTCAGTTTTTCCACCATTATCCCAATGTGCTAGCTTTAAAACTATTTTGTCACCATTATCTTCGTTTTTCTTAAAGTCGATAGAATAATATAAATCGTAGGCAAAGCTTCCAGTAACTAAGCATATCATTGTAATCCATACTGCAAGTTGTTTTTTACTTAAGAGACGAAAAAACATAATTTTTACCTCCTTTTTTATGAACTAATTGCTTTTTTTAATTGTTCCATTTTAGCTTTAGGTATTCTATCAAAATCTAATAGACCATTTATTTCTTGTTCGACATCTGTAAGCTGTGTAATGCAAAAACCACAAATACCATCGATTGCTCTAACAGCTTTAACCATAGATGTTAAACGATCAATATAAGCATCATCGCTTAAAACACAATCACCATAGCCCCAACCTTTATCGTTTCCATTTTGATAGCCAATTCCAGCAAATTCAGAAAGAATAACTGGTTGATTGTTATATTTATAGCCATTAGCAAATGGAATTCTGGTTTGTGAATAATCAACCCTATGTTCACCATTTAGCATAGAATTTAAGTCCTTATAAAAATGAGTTAGTTCTTCTCCTTTTTGAGCATAATTATGAAGAGTAATAATATCGCTAGTTGTATGCTCCCAGCCATCATTTGAAATAACCATTCTATATTTATCATAAGCCTTAGTAACATGATATAAGGCATCAGCTAAATGCTGATTTGTACTATCAAGTACAACACGAGGAATTCCCCAAGATTCATTTATTGGAACCCAAACGACAATTGATGGATGGTTGTAATTTTGCTTAATTACCTCTAGCCATTCATTCATTAGGTTTGTAATAGTATCATCCTTAAACTCATAAGGTGAAGGCATTTCACACCAAACCATCATTCCTAAAACATCAGCATAGTAATAAAATCTTTCATCTTCAATTTTTTGATGCATTCTTATACCATTAAAGCCGAGTTCTTTAGCAAGCATTACATCCTTTAATATTTCTTCACCACTACCAGTTAGGCCACCATTTCTATAATAGCCTTGATGCAGTACCATTTTTGAATATATAGGATTATTGTTTAAAAGTAAGCAATTCTTATTAGCTAAAAATGATCTAAAGCCAAAGTATGAGCCTATTTCATCAATAGCTTCATTATTCTTTAATAAGGTGATTTTAACATCATATAAATTTGGAGTAATAGGAGTCCAATAATGCACTCTAAAGCCATCATAATCATTATTTAAATCAACCTTAATATTACTAATTCTTCGAACTAATCTTAAAGTTGTTTCGCTGATTAGATTATCTTCAAATGTAATTTCTATTTTTGCTAAGCAATTATCTTCGATTTGATTTAAATTTAATTCAAATTCGATATTATATTCATCAAAGCAAGGAGTTATTTTAATATTTGTAAAATAAGTGTCGCTAACTATTTCACTCCAAACACTTTTCCAAATGCCGTTTGTTTCCTTATACCAGCAGCCAAATGGCTCTTTTAGCCATGTTTGTTTACCTCTTGGTTGAGTGGCTTCCTTTAAGTCTTCAGCTTTTACAACAATAAAAGCTTCACCATTATGCTTTTTAACAGCTTTAGTGATATCTAAAGTAAATCTTGTGTAGCCACCTTTATGAGTGCCAACAAAAATACCATTAACCCAAACCTTACTTATATAATCACAACCTTCAAAGTTTAATAATAAACGTTTATTAGTTAAATCTTGATTATATTTTGCTTTCTTGGCATACCAAATATATTTGTGCTCATCATTAATTGATAGCCCACTATTTTTACTTTGATAGCTGTATGGTACCATTATTTGCATGCCCTTAGGAAAATTTAAAAACCATTCATTTTCTTCTCCAATATTTAAATCATCAAAAGCAAAAAACCATTTGCCATCTAAAGATGTAAAGTTATTTCTTACAAATTGTGGACGAGGATACTCATCCTTGTAGCATTTTACGTGTTTCATATTCATAGCTCCTAGTTATAATTTCTAACACAAGAATAACATAAAATAATATAACTGTTAATGTTTTGTGGACAAATATACTATTTTCATATACAATAATGTTATAAAATGTAAAAATATTGAAAGCGTTTACATTTTTACGCATAATAATTTGTTTAAATGAAATTATATTTTTTAATTCTTTAATTAAAAAATGGAGGCAAAAGATGATAACATATGTTGATGAAAAGCAACTTGAGGATGTTTTGAAGCAATTTTATATAGTTACTGGTTTAAAGGTAACGGTTTTTGATGATAAGCATAATGTTTTAGCGGAATATCCAAAGGAGCATTGCGCTTTTTGTTCATATATAAATATGGTAGCAGCTAGTAAGGAATTATGTGAACAATCTAACTGGAATGCTTTTGATAAATGTAAAAAGAATAGAAAAACCTATATTTATAAATGTCATGTTGGTTTAGTTGAGGTGGCTGTACCTTTATTAAAAAATGATCAAATTATTGGCTATTATATGTTTGGACAGATTACTGATTCAAAAAATAAAGATGATATAAAAAATAAGCTAAAGCAAATTTCACATATTATTGATTATGATAAAGCGTGTGAATTATTAGTAAGTGTAAACCAGCATAGCTTAGAAAAAATAAAAGCTGAAATTAAAATAGTTGAGGTATGCTGTATGTATTTTATTTTAGGAAAAATGATTAATATCAAAGAGGATTTGCTTTCTAATCAAATCATTGAATATATAGATGAGCATGCCTTAGAGAAATTTTCTGTTAAGGATTTATGCAATTATTTAAACTTTAGTAGAACTCAAGTCTATAACATTTTTAAAAAGACAAATAAGATTGGTGTTATGGAATATGTTAGAAATATAAGATTAAAAAAATCCATCGATTTATTAAAGGATGGATCATATTCTATTAAAGAAATTGCTTATATGACTGGTTTTAATGACTCCAATCACTTTATTAAAATTTTCAAAAGCAAATATGGTTGCTCACCAAAAAAATATCAAAAGGCAAATTAATTTTTACTATACATTCCCTTTTTTACTAAATAAGGGAAGCTTTTTTTATTGATTTCATCATCAAAGATTGAATTCATAACAATAACAAATAATAAATAAGAAAATGGTAAATAAATTAAACAGTAAACAATTGGAACTAATAATTGTATAGTTGTTGTTGGTATTAAGATTAAAAATAAAGGTAAAACGCAAATAATACTTACAAGAATTACCTTTGGTAAATACTTAAAATATATAATAAAGCTAAGTGATATTTTTTTGAATATTGAATCATTATAAATTGCTGACATACATATACAAATAAAAAGAATAGGAATAAAAATAAAATAATTAATTATTTTAAAAACATAATATAAAAAGGAATTGCTTATTAAATAATTAATTGCTAAGCTTTCAAGAACAAAATTAATAATGCCATATATTAAAAATAGAATTAAAAAGTCTTTAATATTTTCTTTTATGCCCTTAAAAAAATCAGCTATTAAAAAGAATCCTTCATTAAAGGCTAGTTTTTTATATAGCCTTGAAAGACCTGAAAAAACAATTCCAATAAAAAGAATGGTAAGGATATTAAAGCTATTATATATAAAATAAGCTTGCTTTATTTCTGAAAGCATTGTTTCTTCCTTTTTAATTATAATATTGTTTATTGTTAATAAATTATAATATCTATATATTATAAAAGGTAAAAAACATATCATCATAATAAAAGCAATTATTAAAAGACTATTCCATTGTGTTTTTAATATGTCAAAGAATAGTTCTTTTCTATTTACTGGTAAATCAGCTATTGTAAAATCCTTAACATTTTTTTTGACTTTTTTCATTATTTTCTCCTTTTAAATCATAGATGAAAGCAAGCTTAAAGCTGAATCATTTAAAGAATCATTAGTGGATAATTCACCTATTTTATTAGATTTTTTATTAAAGAATAAGTAGTATTCATTAGTGTTATCATTATTGTATTTATTAATAAAGCTAGTAGCATTTATCCCAAAATTAGTATTGTTATAGCTAGTATATGCAATGCTTTTATTAACATATTTTGTAATAATATTGTCTTTTAATTCTATAAAATATGTAGAGTAATTGCTATTTTCTATTGAAGATTCAGGAAGAATTAATATATCAGTATTAACAAGCCCTCTTGTATTAAATACTATTGAATAGTAGCTATCATTGGGATTTGAATAATCAACATCTACAGCTTTAATGCTTTTATCTTTAACATTATTATATAAATCCTTTTCCATATTTTTACTATCTAGATGGTTAATTCCAATAAAAATATTTATTTTTTCATTATATTGAGGAGTTTTTAAAGCATCAAACAAGTAATAAAATCCAACAAATGAACCAATATAGATTAGTAAAATAAAAAACCAATTAAATGATAAAAATGCCTTTATTTTTCTTTTACTTAGCATTATCTATCACCCCATATCCTATAATAAAATTATCAACAATTTCAAAATTATAATTATTGTTAATTTTAAATTCATTAGAAAACTTATTAGCTTCAATAAAAATAGTCCTATTATTAATTTTTATTTCATATACCTCAAAATTATCAATAGTTTTAATATTTAAATCAATAAAAGAAATTACTCCATTTATTATTTCATGATCAAAATGTTGTATTTTTGCTAAAAAATGATAATAGGAATTTAAGTTTCTCTTTATTAATGAATTATAAATGAAAATATATGAGAAATAGCTTCCAGTAATAAGAGTGTTGATAATAATTATATAAAATTCTTTTGAAGCTATAGTTAATAATGTAACAATTAGCAATACTAAAATACCCAAAATAATAATTATAATATTTTGCTTTTTTTTAGTATTTTCAATTTTTAAACCATCTTCAATGTTATATAAATAAATCATTTTATTCATCCTTTATAAGTAAAAAATCTTTAACAAATTCATTTTTGGAATTTTTAATTATTTCTTTTATATCACCCTCAGCTACTATTTTACCATTATCCATAATAATGACCTTATCTGCTAAATATAAAGCATCATTAACATCATGGGTTACAAATATCATTGAAGCATTGTATTCTTCCTTTATTTGCTTGATTAGCTTTTTTAATTCAATTTTAACTAAAGGATCAAGATTACTTAATGGCTCATCAAATAAATAAATATCAGGGTTTTTAATTAAAGCCTTAGCAATAGCAACACGTTGCTGTTGTCCTAATGATAATTGCTTAGGCTTTCTACTCAAAAGATGATCTATTTCAAGCTTTTTACTAACATCCAATACTCTTTTTTCTATTTCTTCAAGTGGAACCTTTAAGGCTTTAAGTGGAAGGGCTATATTATTATAAACACTCATAAATCCATATGTGAAAAATGATTGTGATACGTAAGCAATATTTCTATTTTTTATACTTAAGCGTGAAGCATCTATAGAAGATATTTCAATTACTCCACTATCATAAGGAAAAGTACCACAAATACATTTTAATAATGATGTTTTACCACATCCTGATGGCCCTAAAATAACTAATAACTCACCTTGCTTTAAAGAAAATGAAACATCATCTAAGACTTTTGTCTTTTGCTTTTTATTAGTATAGTAGGCATTTAGGTTTGAAATTTTTAGTCTATCCATGTAATCACTTCCATAATTTTTTTAAATTATAACATCTTTTAAAGTGAAAATGAAATACTCATAAAAATATTATTAATATCATAAAATTGTATGGTGATAAAATGAAAAAGATATTTTCGTTATTTTTGCTATTATTTTTATGTGACTGTAATGCACATAAAACATTACAAACATCTAATGTATATGCAACATCATTTATTGTTATAGAACAAAGTAGCAACAAAATACTTGAGGGCTATAATTATAATACGCAAAGAAGTGTGGCCTCTATTTCAAAAATTATGAGTGCAATTATTGTTATTGAAAATATGGATGTTAATGAATATTTAACAGTCCCTGAGGATATAAAAAAAGTTGATGGAAGTAGTATTTACTTAAAGGTTAATGAAAAGGTAAAGGTTATTGATTTACTATACGGGCTTTTATTAAGAAGTGGTAATGATGCTGCTATTACCTTAGCAAAAGGAATGAATAATGATATTCAATCATTTGTCGATTTAATGAATGAAAAAGCCTCATTTTTATCGATGAATAATACATATTTTTCAAATCCACACGGTTTAGATGTTAATGATAATGGTAATATTTCAACAGCCTACGATATGGCTATTTTATATTCATATTGCTTAAAAAATCCTTTGTTTTCAAAAATTGTTGCAGCAAAGGAATATCAAAAATTTACTAACAAGAACAAGCTATTACATAATTATGAATATTGTACTGGTGGAAAAACTGGATATACTAAAAAAGCTAAAAGAACCCTATTAAGTAGTGCAAGTAAGGATGATATGCATTTAATTATTGTAACCCTTAATTGCGGAGATGATTTTAACTCACATAAGCTTACATACGAAAAATACTTTAATAACTATAACGCTATTAAAGTATTAAAAAAAGGTGAAAATATTTTTGATAAAGATATTATAAATATTAAGCAAGATTATTATTTTATAAGTGATAAGACTAATTTATCTTTAATGTATAATGTTAATATGAAAAACAAAGAAATTAGTATTAAATTATATGATGAAAACAAAAAAGTTATTGATGAGATGTTGGTAAAATATTAATGATTCAAGCAAATTTGTTTTATTAGTTCACACCATTTATATTTTTAAACTATATGAATCACTTTCATACGGTTTATCATAATTTTCACTTATTTTGATAGTTTGATTATTAATTGGATAAATTGTCATTGTATTATATATTTCAATATTATTTTCAATTGTTCTACAAGAATATGTTGCTTTATTGAAAATGAACCTTGTGTCAAAAGAATAAGTTTCAATTCTTTCAGTAGTATCATTTTGAAAGAAAAAATACAAATCATCATAGCAAAGTTTTACTGTGTTATATAAAGCATTTTGATTACTCTCAATTAATTTTTCCTTTTTAAGATTGAATTTTGTTTTAAAGTTGAAATCAAAAGTAGTATTTACTATATTATTAGCTCCAGCTGTATATGTTTCTACTAGTTCATTATTTGAGATTTTTCTATAATTTGTAAAGATTTTTTTATCTTTAATAGTTGTTTTGTTTGTCGTGGTTTCAATTAAATTATTACTAATTTTATTAGTTGTTTCACTAATATCACCTTCATTAATTGTGCCTGTAAAATTTACTTCTTCGTTAATGTTACATTTATTAAATGTTAAATTACCTTTAAAATTTACTTCATTAACTTGTTTTTCGTTAGTATTTAAATTTGTATATGTTGTAAGAGAGTTAACTTCATAATATCCTTCAAATAATGTATATCCATTTGGATGAAACTTAAAGAAAGTATCATTATATTCATAAACATCATTAATAGTTGTATAACTATACTCATTGCAACTAGCTAAAAATAATATATTGCATAATAATAAAAATTTTATTTTTCTGTTTTTCCTTAATTTCATAAAGTGCTCCTATTATCTAAAAACGAATACGAATTGAATTCTCTTCATATTGCTTGTCGTAATTTTCTTTAACAATAATGTCTACTGGATTACATTTTTTTGCAATGAAAGTATATGTTGATAAATTATTGCCATTATTTTTGCTATAGGTATTAATGTTTTTAATTAGTTTATAGTTGCTATCAAAAAAGTATTGGATTTTCTTTAAGTATTCGATTCTTTCCATATAAGTTAAAGTGTATTTATTTGAAACATTGATAAATTTTTGTATACCATATGGTCCAACACCATAGTCTTTATCTTTTACGTAAGGCGGTATTATTTTAATAGTTAATAAATCAAAGTTTAAATAATTATAAAATTGAAAATATGTATTATGGACATTTTTTGCACCTTCAGTAAATGATGAAATAATTTTTCCATTTTCTTTTTCTTGATTGAATATATACAAACTATTATCTTTATAATATATTTCTTTTATTATTTCTTTAGTCGTATAATTATTGTCGCTATCATTAATAACAGTTGTATTACTCTTATAAATTGCATCAGTAAATGTTCCAAAATATAAGAAATCATAAGGATTATTAGTAATGGTTTCATTATTATCCCAAACAATAGTATTAGTAAAAGTTAAGTTGCCTTTAAAATAAGTATCTTCAATTGTTATTTCATTATTTAAATAATTAGTTGTTCTTTTTGTAACCTCATAGTATCCATCATCCAAGTAAAAACCATCAGGATAAACTTTATTAAAGTTTTTTAAAAAAGTCTTTAATTCAGTGTTAGTATTACTAGAACAACTAGTTAAAAATAAAACTAGTAATGCAATGAGTTTCTTTTTCATACGTGAATGTGCCTCCTTTTTGTATATAATTTTTATAATTCAAAATTCTTAATATAATTTGATAACAATAAATCATTTTTCTTTTCAATATGAATAAAACCTTTTTCTGCTTTGCCACCACATAAAAGACATGTAGCATATTTTGATGTTGAATTGGCATCTTTTTGAGATATAACATGATTTTCTAACGTCTTTGCACTTTATAAGCAAAATGAATTGTGTTGAGTTAAACTTTTATATTTTTGAGATATGGCAAAAATAGTTTTATATTTTTAAACTATATGAATCACTTTCATATGTTTTATCATAATTTTCACTTATTTTGATTTTTACACTACGAATTGGCTTAATTGTCATTGTATTATATGTTTCAATATTATTTTCAATAGTTTTACAAGTATATGTAGCTCCATTGAAAATGAACCTTGTATCAAAAGAATAGGTTTCAATTCTTTCAGTAGTATCATTTTTAAAGAGAAAACATAGCCCAGAATAATAAAAAATTGTTGTATCATATAAAGCATTTGAATTCTCAGCAATTTTAAGATTGTATTTTGTTTTAAAGTGAAAATCAAAAGTAGTATTTGCTATATTATTAGTTCCAGCCGTGTATGTTTCTACTAGTTCATTATTTGTAATTTTTCTATAATTTGTAAAGATTTTTTTATCTTTAATAGTTGTTTTTACTATAGTGTCTTCAATAGAATCATTACTAATTTTAGTGTTTGATTCATAAACATCACCCTCATTAATTATGCCTGTAAAATTTACTTCTTCGTTAATGTTACATTTATTAAAGGTTAAATTGCCTTTAAATTTTACTTCATTAACTTGTTTTTCATTAGTATTTAAATTTGTATATGTTGTAAGAGAATTAACTTCATAATTTCCTTCAAATAATGTATATCCATTTGGGTGAAATTTAAAGAACGTGTCATTATATTTATAAACGTAATTAGTGTTTGAAATAGTATTCTTATTACAACTAGTTAAAAACAAAGAGATAAATAAAAGTAAATATTTTGTTTTCATATTATAATCCTTTCTTTTATTATTAAAAATAAACGACAATAGAAGTACTTTCGTATTGTTTATCATAATTTTCGTTAATTGTAACCTCTATTGCATCACATGGAATTATAGTCATTGAATACATCAAATTGCCATTTCCATAATCACATATAATTTTTACTAAATTAAAATTGCTATCAAAATCAAATTTATATTTTAAAAAATTTTCTTGGTTATAATAATCATATACGAAAATGCTATTATTTGAAATTTCAACATATGCATAAGAATAATTACTACTTACCCCATAATTAACATTGTTTATATTAGTCCACTTATTAATTTGATTTAAAGCATAAATAGGTTCGGCATTAAAGAAAACCATAGTTGAACTTAGTATATCTTTTGAACCAGTACTCAAAGATGAAACAATTTTTCCATTTTCTTTCTCTTGATTCAAAGAATATAGTTTTTTATCATTTATGAAAAATTCTTGAATTGTTTCTTTAGAAGAATAATTTTCGTTTTTATCATTAATAATAGTTGTATGGCTTTGATAAATTCCACTATTAATTGAACTAGATTTGCCACAATGCTCTAAATTAGTAACTAGTTTTCCTTTAAAATTTTCGTTTTTAAATGTTCTAGTGTTTTCGTTTATATTAAACGATTGAGTTTCTTTTGTAATTTCATAGTACCCGTCTTCTAGAACAAATCCATTGGGATAGACTTTGTTAAATTTATCTAAAAAAGATGCGAGTTCAGTGTTGATGGAAATATTATTAGTATTACTAGAACAACTAGTTAAAAATAAAACTAGTAATGCAATGAGTTTCTTTTTCATATGTAAATGTGTCTCCTTTTTGTATATAATTTTTATAATTCAGAATTCTTAATATAATTTGATAACAATAGATCATTTTTCTTTTCAATATGAATAAAACCTTTTTCTGCTCTGCCGCCACATAAAAGACATGTAGCATATTTTGATGTTGAATTGGCATCTTTTTGAGATATAACATGATTTTCTAACGTCTTTGCACCGCATGAGCAAAATGAATTGTGTTGAGTTAAACTTTTCCAGGTGTATGATTCTGTATAGCTATGTTCAGCTAAGTATGACTCACATTCAGTACAGTAATGGTTATTAAATTTATGTGTATGATTGCTTTCAAATTTACTTAATGAATTAGTGGTAACATAGTCATCAAAATTTTTGATTCCATAAAATTTCCCTCTTAAATTAAATGAATATATCTTGTCTCCATCTCTTTCGTTTGGTAATGACTTAAAAATAGTATTATTATCATTACTATATTCAAATTTAAATGGCCTATCAATATATGTTACTATAGTTGTATCTAAAAAAGAAATTGATTTAGTTGTATTAGTAAGGTTGTTTTTAAATGTAAAATAAATAGGAATTTCAATTATTTCTTTATTCAATGATTCATCATTAAATAAAACATCATAGTTACAATTTTTATCAACACCAGTTTGAGATAGAAGGCCTTTATAAAATGACAAATAATTTGTAAAATACACATCGTCAATAGTAAATTTTGGAGTTATTAAGTTAAATATTGTATTTAAAGTAGCTAAAGAAATAAATTTAATAATAGTTACATTAATGCCAGCATCAACAAATACTGTTATATTTGATGCAATTGTACAAGCAATTTTTATTGTATTGCTAATAGTATCATGTACTAACTCTAATTTTTTTATTTTTTGTTCTTTTTCAATAAGGTTTTTCATATATGCATTCAACATAGAATTGACCAATTCGTGCAAAGCAAATTTAACTAACGGATTAGAAATATAATATGATGCTAAATGAATAGGTAAACCATTTGAAAGATTTTTTAAATCATCTAGCATATACTCTGGTGTATGTAAACCTTCTTCATTTAATTTGTAATAAACTTGTTCATCAGTTATATTAAACAATGGAATTGATTTTGTTGGTGCACAATCAGATAGCCAAATAGTTGCTAAATAATCACTTTCAACTATTGATTTTGCTAATATGTTATTGGAAATATCACATGCATTTATAGACAAATCTAAATTGTATTCTACCATCGTATTTGAATTATATGATTGTTGTCCATGTAAATAGATAAAATATGTTCCGGCGCTTAATTTGCCATTATACTTTTTTTCTTTTTCAGTAGTGTCATAATAAAACATTTGGTGTAGTTGTCGTTTAGTAACATTATCTTCTATATAGTATTCATAATTCATAATTGAAAAGTTAAAACTAAAATTAGACTCTGTTTTGATGTTTATACTAACATTGCAATCAGTTAGTAAATTAAAATAATAATAATCCATATCAACCATTTGTGAAACAGTATCTAATGTTGCATTTATTGATTTTTGATAATTGCTTAAAGAATGAGTTTCTAAAGTTGTTAATGGTGTTGCCAAATCGTAACTGTTATTGTTTTCATATTCATCTTTATAATTTGTTGATGAACTAGATATTTCAATTATTCTTTCATCATCTAAATCATTCAACGTCAAATTATTATTTGGTATATTAGCACTATTACTAATCATTCCAACAGCTAAAAGTGTAGTTAAAAAAGTCATGCGTTTATTTCTCCCTTTTAAAATTAAAATTAAACATTATTTGTTTACGCTTTGACTTTATCATTTTTATATGATAAAGTCACGACACATTTAGAAACCTTAAAAAATAATTCGACAAAATCATTACTTTTATAATAAAATAATATTTCTTTAAAATCTTGTTTAAATTGTGAAACATTACTAGTTTTTTATTTCAAAGTAATTATATATGCGAAGTATAGCATATGTTAGGGGGGGTGTTCAACATATTTTTTCATATTTATAGTAGGACGTCTTTATAATTAAGAAGAAACAAATTTTTAATAAAAAAATTATTTTAAATGCTAAAATAGTATGGTACAATATACAAATGGTTACAAAGGAGATTTTAATATGGAAAGATTAGTAGGAACTGTTTCAAGAGGAATTAGATGCAAAATTATTAAAGAAGGCGATGATTTAGCAAATATAGTTGTAAATAGTGTAATTGATGCTTCAAAAGAAAGTAATTTTGAAATAAAGGACAAGGATGTTATAGCAATTACTGAATCTGTTGTTGCTCGTGCACAAGGAAATTATGCAACAATTAATGATATTGCTTTAGATGTTAAAAATAAATTCAATAGTGATACAATTGGAGTAATATTTCCAATTCTTTCAAGAAATAGATTTGCTATTGTTTTAAAAGGAATAGCAACAGGTGTTAAAAAGATATTTTTAATGTTAAGCTATCCTAGTGATGAGGTTGGAAACTCATTATTAACTTATGATGAATTAGATGAAAAAAATGTTAATCCATATAGTGATGTATTAACATTGAAGCAATATAGAGAGTTATTTGGCTATAAAAAGCATGAATTTACAGGTGTGGATTATATTGATTATTATGTTGATTTGATTAAAAGCTGTAATTGCGATGTTGAAGTAATTTTTGCCAATCAAGCTAAGACAATATTAAATTATACTGATAAGGTATTAACTTGTGATATTCATACACGCTTTAGAACAAAAAGAATCTTAAAAGAAAAAGGCGCCAAAGTAGTTTTAGGCCTTGATGACATATTAACATCATCTATAAATGGTAGTGGCTTTAATAGTAAATATGGCTTATTAGGCTCTAATAAGGCAAGTGAGGATAAAATAAAATTATTTCCAGAAAATGGCCAAGAACTTGTAGAAAAGATTCAAGAAGAAATATTTAATAAAACGAATAAGCATGTTGAAGTAATGGTATATGGTGATGGCGCTTTTAAAGATCCTCAAGGAAAAATTTGGGAACTTGCTGATCCAGTAGTTAGTCCATTTTTCACTAAAGGACTAAAAGGAACGCCAAATGAATTAAAGCTTAAATATTTAGCAGATAATGATTTTAAGGATTTAAAGGATGAAAAACTAAAGGAAGCTATTAGTAATAAGATTAAAAGTAAGAATTCTAATTTAGTTGGAAATATGGCATCTGAAGGTACAACACCTCGTCAGTTAACAGATTTAATTGGTTCACTATGTGATTTAACAAGTGGCTCTGGCGATAAGGGCACACCAATTGTTATGGTTTCTGGTTATTTTGATAATTATACAAACGAATAAAAGTAAAAGGCTACGGAGTGATTTCCATAGCCTTTTAACTGCATTCTAATTTTGTGATTTTTTCTTTCTAATTGCTTTAATTACTAATGTAGTATTTAATATTATAATAATAACAGCAAATGTAATATTAATTAATAAATACACAAACATAGTTTTATCATTTTCAATAATGTAAGAATTAAGTTTATTTTCTAAATCCTTATCTTTTTCATCTAGTCTTGTTTGTAAATCATCAAGATTTTTTTGTACTTGTTTTATTCCTTCTAATAGAGCTTCATCTGCTTTTTGATAAGCATCCTTTAATGCATTGATACTTTTTATGATTGCATTATCTTGGCCTTTTAATGTAGTTATTTCATTATTTATTAATATATTAGCATCTTTATATGATTTATCAATGTTGTTAATAATAGCATTTAAATCATCAGTGTTATTTTTAATAGCTTCATTTAGCTTTTTAACATCATCTTTTAATTTTTTCTCAAGAGCATCAATAGCTTCTTGAAGCTTAGCATCAGCATTTTCACATGCGCTTTGTAAACTAGAAATACTATTAGAAAGATTAGTGTTTAAGTTAGTAATATTACTATTGATTAATGTATCAGCGTCTTTATATGCTTTATTAAGCTTTTCAACAGTTTTATTTAAATCATCAATATTATTATCATTGCTATTGATATAGTCATTTAATTTTTTAACTTCATCTTCAAGATCTTGCCTTAATTGAAGAATTTTGTTGCTTAATTCATTATCAGCATTTTCTAAAGTGGATTTAAGATTATTGATAGCATTAGCTAATTCAGTATCAGTAGCATAAGTATTATCAAGTGCATCAATTGTATCTTGAGTGGCTTTAATTTTATTAGCTAAATCAGTTATAGAATCAGCAAGGATAGTATCTTTATCATTTAGCTTTTTAACTTCATCATTAAGTTTCTTTTCAAGATTATCAATAGCCTGTTGAAGTTTAGCATCGGCATTTTCACATGTATTTTGTAAGTTAGAAATACTATTAGAAAGATTAGTGCTTAAGCTAGTAATATTACTATTGATTAATGAGTCAGCAGCTTTGTAATCTTGTTCAAGCTTAGTAATGATCTCATTTAAATCATTTACATTATTTGTAATAGAATCGTTTAATTTTTTAACTTCATCATTAAGTTTCTTTTCAAGATTATCAATAGCTTCTTGAAGTTTAGCATCAGCATTTTCACATGTATTTTGTAAGCTAGAAATACTATTAGAAAGATTAGTGCTTAAGTTAGTAATATTACTATTGATTAATGTATCAGCGTCTTTATATGCTTTATCAAGCTTAGTGATAATATCGTTTAAGTTATTAACATTGCTTGTAATAGAATCATTTAGTTTTTTAACTTCATCATTAAGTTTCTTTTCAAGTGCATCAATGGCTTCTTGAAGTTTAGCATCAGCATTTTCACATGTATTTTGTAAGTTAGAAATACTATTAGAAAGATTAGTGCTTAAATTAGTAATATTACTATTGATTAATGAGTCAGCAGCCTTATAATCTTGCTCAAGCTTAGTAATGATCTCATTTAAATCATTTACATTATTTGTAATAGAATCATTTAGCTTTTTAACTTCATCTTCAAGATCTTGCCTTAATTGAACAATTTTGTTGCTTAATTCATTATCAGCATTTTCTAAAGAGGATTTAAGATTATTAATGGCATTAGCTAATTCAGTATCAGTAGCATAAGTATTATCAAGAGCATCAATTGTATCTTGAGCAGTTTTGATTTTATTAGCTAAATCATTTATAGAATCAGCAAGATTACTATCTTTATCATTTAACTTATTTAGTGCATCTTTTAATGAGTTGATTTGATTATTTACATCATCTATTTGTGATTGTAATGGCTTATCTATAGTCCAAACAGCATATAGTGTAATTCCACCATCAATCATGGTTGTAGAATTAATTGTAAATCCACTAGCTTTATTATAAGGGAAAGCTATAGAAATATTATTTGCTGGGTCATAACTCCAACCAACAAATGTATAGCCATCTAGTGTTGGAATTATGTTACTAATTGTTATTTTATCTCCTACAAGATATTCATTATTATCAATTGGGGCGTTACTACCACCATTCGCATTATAAATTACATTATACTTTTTATCAATTTCAAATACAGCATATAGGTATACTTCTTCACCATCTATGTTTGTTAAAGAAGCTGTGATTTCTTCTTCATCAGTATATGCAACAATCTGATTTGAAGCAGATGTTGACCAACCAGCAAAATGATAACCACTTGGCACAACAACACTAAGTGAAGTTGCGGAATTGATTTTAAAAGGCATATCAAATACAGCATGTTGTTTGCCTACTTGATTTTGTCCATTAACAAAGACTATAGTATATGAAATAGGTGTCCAATATGAATATAGTGTAAGTGAGGTAACATTTCTTTCCCATTTTCCTGAAACATTTGTATTTAATTGTGAATCAAAGATTAATTCACCTAAACCATTTTCTTTAGTATAGTATCCTTTAAAAATATAACCATCACGTGTTGGATAAACAAGTCCACTAGAAGGTAATGTTTCACCATATACAACAGATATAGATGAATTAAGTTCATCACCATCAGTTGTGATAAAATCAATTACAGTTATCGTTTGCTCCCATACAGCATATAGTGTAATATTGCCATTATTTTCTTCACAAAGTTCCGATACAATAGCGTTATCATCATATACTATAGCGCCATTTGGAGTAATTGACCAACCAATGAAAGTATATCCAGTTTTAGAAAATGAATTTATCGAAAGTGATTTTTTCTCATTAAATAATAATGAATCATTTTCCATAGTACCATTTCCACTATTTGCATCATAAGAAATAGTATAGGTATTAGCTTTCCAAACAGCATAAAGAATAATATCTTCGCTTGCAAATGTAAGAGCAGAACCACTAGTATATTCAGCACTTGTTGCTTTCTTATTAGTAGACCAACCAGCAAATGTATAACCTAAACGAATAGGCTTTAAAGAAGAAATAGTTGCTGCAGAGCCATTATTATATGATTTACTATCAAATGGAGCTTCACTACCACCATTAGCTGAATAAATTAATGATTTTTTAGCACCATTAGCAATATAAACATGTGTTTTTTCTTTAACGGTAAATGTATAATTACCATCTTGATCTTTATTAACAAGTTGACCATTAATATAAACCTTTGCTTGTACTCCTGTTACATTAAATAACATAACATCATTATAATAATAATTATTTTTTAATCCATTAATAGTGTAGCCATCAGAAATAGTTGTTGTAACTTCATATTGAGCTTTTTTCCATATGGCATAAAGAATGGTATTACTATCACCCATTGTATAGCTATCATTTGCTTTATAAGTAGCTGATGATGCATCACTTGTAATACTCCAACCAACAAATAAATATCCATCTTTTTTAGGAATGAAAGAAGTGATTTTTATTGTTTCACCAATACATGGATATAGAGGGGAAGGAGCATTAGTAAATGTACCACCATTAGCTGAATATGAAAGAGAAGGATTATTTTTCCAAATAGCATAAAGTGTAACAACTTCATTTCCCATTGTAAATTCATCGCTTGGATAATAAGAAGCAGTAGTTGCATTACTACTAGTAGACCAACCAATGAAAGTATAATTCTTTCTTGAAGGTGTAATATTACTTAAAGCAATAGTTTCATCTTCATGAGCTTGCGTCATTTGTGGTGCGCCGACACCACCATTAGCATCATAAGATATTGTATAAATATTTTTCTCTATCCATGATGCATAAAGAATAATAGTATCGCCATCTATTGTTGCAAGGCCAACAGTATAATCTTTATTAGCATTGTACATACTCCAATTTTGATCATCATATATATTCCAACCAACGAAATTGAAGTTATTTTTATATATTTTTAATTCAGTATTTGAAGGAAGATTTAATTTACCATATTCAACATTTTTAATAACACCTACATAGCTACCATTACTATATAACTCTATATTATAGTGGATTGGAGTCCAATAAGCATATAAATTTGTATCATTAGTTGTTCTATATGTAATAGTTGATGTACCATCTTCATTATAATATTTTATCCCTTTTCCATTTTTTACAGTAAAGAATCCTAAGAAATTGTAGCCTTTGCGTGTTGGAATATTAATTGTTGATATATTGTTATCGTATTTAGCTTGGATTGGATCCATAAAGCTTCCACCATTTGTATCAAAAGAAATATTATATGTATTTGCTTTCCAAACAGCATAAAGGGTTACTGTATCACAATCTATTGATGTTAAATGATTTTTAATTATAGCACTATCCTTAAAATCAATATTTCCATCATTATTTATAGACCAACCAACAAAAGTCCAACCAGTAATTGAATAAGTATTATTAGTTAAAGTACTATCTGTATCATATGTTACTTTAGAATCGCTCATGTTTCCCATGGCATTATTACTTGCTTTTATGGGTTTATTACTATCATAAGCAATTGAATAAGTATTTGCCTTCCAAATAGCATATAGTGTAACTACGTCACCATCAACATCTGTAAGATTTTTAACACTTGCTTTATCGTTATATTTTGCTACATTAGCATCAGGATTAGTAGACCAGCCAGTAAATGTCCAACCAGTAATTGAATAAGCATTATTTCTTAAATTGTTGGAAACATCATAAGTATGGGTTGTATCAAGCACGCTACCACTTACAGTTTTACTTGCATTTTTAGGCTGATTAGCATTATATGAAACTTTATATGTATTTGCTTTCCAAATAGCATAAAGAGTTACTGTATCACCATCTATTGCTGTCAAATTTTTAACTTCTTGACCATCAGCATATGCAATTGTGCCATTTTTTACTTTAGACCAACCAACAAATGTCCATCCTTTTAAATAATAATTATTTTTAGAAAGTGATTTAGTAGCATCATAGGTATGAGTTGAAATAGATGTAGTTCCAGTTACATTACTACTTGCACTGGTAGGTTTATTTGTATCATATTTTATTGTATAAGAATTTGCTTTCCAAATAGCATAAAGAGTTGTTGGATTATAGATGTCACAATTTATAGCACTATTTCCATTATTATCATAATACATAACTCCTAATCCATCTCTTTGTGAGTTATATTGTACAAATGTATATCCAGTACGCGATGGAATACTTACGCTTGGCATTTTGGCACCATATGTTGCTTCTATAGATGAATTTCCACCAGTTCCACCTTGAGGATCTAATGATATAGTGGTTTTTTTAGCAACACCATATGCTCTAATTGATATGTCACCTATAACATATTTACCATTAATTGTTAATTTACCATTAGTGCTATCATATGTATAAGCGCTTTTATCTAAATTCTTATTATCAATAATAATTGTAATATCATTTGGAAGATCATATCCTGTTTCTGGAGTAAGTGTAGCTGTATAGTCTTTTAAATAATATGTTCTAGTTTCTCCAGTAAACGTAATGTTTTTTGATAATGAATAAGAAACAAATAGTTTACAATAAAATTGTACTTTAGTTGTTGAGATTGATGAATTACTATAAGTATATGAATTACCAGCCTTATCTGTGACAGTTAAATCTTGGATAGAAGGAAGCGATATGATGCCATCATATCGAATTTCAGGTAAAGTATAGGAATAAATAACTTTACTCATTCCATTTTCATCAACTAAAGAAGTTGTAGGTATTACTTGTTTAAGTGTTTCTTTATTACTGCTTTGATCTGGATCAAAAACAAGTAATGCAGTACCATAAGAATCAACAGTTACTTTTTCATCAAATTGTACGTAATATTTTAAAGTATCGCCTTTAATTGCTATATTATTTATACTATCTACAATACTGCTATTGTCCTTATCAAACGCAACCTCTTTAACTTTAGGAGCAGTTTTATCTGTTAAAGTACATGTTAAATTTCCAATAAATGGTCTAGCTGCACCACCACCCCAGTTAGATACATAATAACGAATTGATGCAGTATTTTTAGGAACCACAAAGTTCTGAATGCTTAATTCATATGCACTAGAGCTTATTTTTGCTGTTTTTGTTGTAGAAGAGATTTGCTTTCCATCTTTTTCATCATAGAATAATTTTAAAGAAATATAATGGGTAAAAGTAGATTGCCTATAGTATAATGCTTTAGCTGACACTAATAGCTCGCTTTTATTAGCCCTTGCTTGATCATCCTCTGAAAGAGTAATTCGATACCAAACACCATTTTCATAGTCCTTATTTCCAATATCATCACTAGAGCCAGCAGCTTGAATTCCCCAACCATATTCAGGAGTATCTAGATTGACATCTTTATACCATTTTGCATTACCATTTATTTCACTATGAATGTTCCAACCTTGATTAATTAGTTTTCCACTTTTAATGGTTATAAGATTTTCTGTAGTTTGACTACCACTCCATTCATCACTAGTATCAGTTCCTAAGCTACTGCGACTTGCATATGTAGGAATGGCAACATCATTAAAGAATATTAGCATTAAAATGCCAAATGTCATCATAAAAAGTAATAAAACTGAAAATTTTATTTTTTTTGCTTTCATAAATTTCCTCACTTTCCTTATAAAATATCTATGCTATTTTATCATAATAAAATTTCAACCCCCCTAATTTCACGAAATCTTAACAAATCTTTACAAATTAACTTTTTATTAATAAAAAGGCTTTTTAACAATAAATACTTCAAAATAATAATTATTTTAGCCTTTAAGCGAAGTTGCATAGGATATTTTTGTTTGTTATAATACAAATGTTAAAAAGGCAGATGATAAATATGGATTATACAGTTAGTGGAAGAAAATTATTATTTGTAGAAGATGATATAAAGCTAAAGGAAGAAATGGTTTCTTATTTTTCTAAATCAAATATAGTTTTTAGCGCATCTTCAATTGATGAAGCTATTGATATATTAACTCATGAAGATAATCTTGATGCAATAGTTTTGGATCTAGTTTTAAAAAATAGCATGGGAATGGATTTGCTTTCACAAAATCTAATGCTACCTCCAGTAATTATTATGTCATCATTAGATAGTGAAGATATAGTAGTAAAAGGCCTTACATCTGGAGCTATTGACTATATAGTTAAACCATGTACTATGAGGGTTTTACAAGCGCATATAGCTTTACGACTTTTACCAAAAGAGGATGCTAAGCAAGAATTTGGGCGCTTTTCTATAAATACTAATACTAGAGTAGTAAAATGTAAAAATATGCCTGTTTCACTAACTCCATCAGAGTATAATATTTTATTCTTTTTAGTAAAAAATAAAGGAAAATATTTTACAGCAGATGAAATATATGAACAAATTTGGTGTGCTCCAAGTCTACATACTACAACAATTCGGGCACATTTATCATCATTAAGAAGAAAATTAAAAGCAGTATTACCTACATGTGATATCATTCGTACGGAATTTAATAAAGGGTATTGCTTTGTAGGAGATATATCATGAAAAACAAATATATACATTTACTTATTTTGCTGATTTTAGCTCTTTTTTGTGTGTCATTTTCAGGTGGCTTAGGCTTTTTAAGAAATGATTTTATTGATGAAACACCAATTAAAGTAAAAGAGATATCTAATACAACAGTAAACACAATTTCTATTTTAGATATAAACAAAGTCATGAAAATGACATCAGTTAATTATTTAGCTGATGAATTTGCTGAGTTAGATGAAGTTGTATCTAATACTACAAAGCAAAACGCTTCAAAAAAAGGAACTTATCGTTTTTATATAGACACTTTAAATGATTATGAATGGAATGATGTAAAAAGCTTAGATTATTTATTAAAACCTGATGGAAATTGGCATTTAACTATGTATATACCGCTTATTTTTTCAAGCTGCAGTGTATATGTACAATATCAAAATAAAGCCTATGTTGGTTCAATAGATAAGTACAATGTTGCTTATTATACAGGATTTTCATCGCCTTCAAAATATGATGATTCAGTTTCGCATGAAACTAAAACAGAGCCTTTATATATTGATATTCCTATTTCATCTGAAAGGAAATATTCAAGGGAATGTATCGTAACTATTCATTATGAAACAGATAATGATAATTATGTAGGAATTAAAGATGATATATTAATTGGTGAGGATTCTTTAGTAAGAAAAGTGACTTCAACAAATAAGCCATTTCTTTTTATAGGAGCAGCTATTGGAGTTGGAACATTTTTAATGTTTGTTTTTATTTGTATATTAAAGCATTCACTTACATTTATGCCACAATTACTTTTCACAGCTAGTATTTTTGCATTAATGTTTACTACTTATTTATTATTTAATTTATCAAGTGTTCCATATTTTCTTCTTGGAATTCGCTATTTTTCAATAAGCAGTATGCTTTTGATTTCATTGCTTTATTTTCCTAAAAAAATTGGGAAAATGCCAGTATTTTATCCATCAATTGCTATTACAGCACTTACTTGCATATTAGCTTTTATTATACCAATATGTACTAATTCTAATGCTCATTCAATTCTATATACTATCTATACGATTTTAACAGCAATTAGTGTAGTAATTATATTTACTTTAACAGTTTTTGATATACTTAAAGGAAAATCATTAAGTTTAAGATTAAATGGAATAATTGCTAGCTTTTTATCTATTTCATTATTGTTTAATAATCAAATGCTTCCATTAATGGTTTTATCTGAAAAGTATTGGCTTTGTATCTTAATGCTTTGCATCACAATCGTACTAGGATTTAGTGAATTTACATTTCTTGAAATTCGCAATCGCTATCTTACAACTAACCTTGAAAACGAGGTTGAAAAGCAAACACTTAGCTTACAAAATGTCCTTAATGAACGTGATAAACTATTACTATATATAAGCCATGATATGAAAAAAACTGTTGTTGGAATGAATAATTCTTTAATCGATTTAAAGCAATCTTTAATGGAAAAAGAATATATTGATAAGGTGAATTATTTACTACAAAAAAATGAAGAACTCAAAAAGGATTTTGCTGATGTTGGGAAATATGGCAAGCAAAACTATGTTGCAGAGCAGTCAAAGATATTAGATTTAAGTAAAATGATTTATAAAGTGACTGATGATTTACGACCAGATTGTGAAGCTAATGGCATTATTTTAAACGTTACACTTCCTGATAAACTATATGTATATGCTAAAGAAAAAGCTTTAGAAAGTGTAATAATAAATTTGATTTTAAATGCAATTGAACATTCATATTGCTCTAATTTAGATGTTATTGTTTCAAAGAAAAAAGGAATATGTAAAATTGAAATTATTGATGATGGAAAAGGTATTACAATAGAAAAAAACATCTTTGAACCTTTTGTTTCTGAAAACACAACAGAAAATAATACTGGATTAGGTTTGTTTTTAGCAAAAACAGCCATTGAATCAATGCATGGTACCTTAACATATGAAAGAAAAAATAATTTAACAATTTTCTTGGCAACGCTACCATTAGCTTAATAGGAGAAATAAAAATCTCTATTTTTACATAAAAACATATTTTTCCTTTTTATTTATCATTAGAAATGATAAAATGAAAATATAAATTTTTATCGAAAGGAGCTATTATGAATATTAAGTATCTAAAATATGCTGTTGAAATAGCTAAAAGTGGATCGATAAATAAGGCTGCTGAACAGTTATATATTGCTCAGCCAAACTTAACGAGAGCCATAAAAGAACTTGAAAAAGAATTAAGCATTACTATTTTTGATAGGAATGCTAAAGGGATGACTTTAACTCCAGATGGTGAAAAATTAATTCAATATGGTAAAAGAATATTAAAGGAAATTGATGATGTTGAAGAACTTTTTAAAGATGGCGAAAACTCAAAAAGAAAATTTTCAATTTCAGTTCCAAGAGCTTCTTATATAGGAGAGGCTTTCTCTAACTTTTCCTTACAAATAGCAAAAGAAAATAATGTTGAAGTTTTATATAAGGAAACAAATTCTTCAAGGACATTAAAAAACTTACTTGAGGATGGCTATAATTTAGGAATTATTAGATATGCTGAGCATTATGATAAATATTATAAGCAAATGCTTGAGGAAAAAGGCTTTAATAGTGAATTAGTAACAGAATTTAAATATGTATTAATTGTTAATAAGGATTCGCCGCTTGCAAAAAAGAAACAATTATCATTTAAGGATTTGGATGATTATATTGAAGTAGCTCATGGTGATCCATATGTTCCATCTCTTGTTTTTTCAACTGTTAGGAAAGAAGAATTTCAAGATTCTATAAAAAAAAGAATTTTTGTTTTTGAAAGAGCAAGCCAGTTTGAAATACTTTCAAAAAATTTAAATGCCTTTATGTTTGTATCTCCAGTTCCAAAATCAACATTAGATCGTTATGGCTTAGTTATTAAAGAATGTGAAGATAACAATAAGGTTTATAAAGATGTTATGATTTATCGAAAAAGCTATAGATTAACAAAGCTTGATTTAGATTTTATCTCATCTTTATGTGAAGCTAAAAGACTGTATATGTAAAAGGAGGAAAACAATGAAATATTTTATAGCATCAGATATTCATGGCTCTGCTTTTTATTGTACTAAAATGGTTGAAGCACTTAAAAATGAAAAAGCCGATTATTTAGTTTTGCTTGGCGATATTTTATATCATGGCCCAAGAAATGATTTGCCAAAGGATTATAATCCCAAAAAAGTAATTGAGCTATTAAATTCTTTAACAACAAAAATAATTTGTGTTCGAGGGAATTGCGATAGTGAGGTTGATCAAATGGTTTTAAACTTTCCGCTTCTTGCAACATATGGAGTAATTGAAAATAATAATCATTTGATTTATTTAACACATGGGCATGTCTATAATAAGGATAACCTACCTCCTATTAAGGAAAACGATGTTGTTTTATTTGGCCATACACATGTTCCTGAATTTATTAAACAAAATGGGATATACTTTATAAATCCAGGATCTGTTTCCATCCCTAAAAATAATTCATATAATGGTTATATAATCTTAGAAAATGGAAAAATCATCTTCAAAGATTTAGATATGAATATTATAAATATTAAAGAATTCAATGACTAGTTATTTCAAGGTATATATTTTTTGATATACCCATATAAAAAATAAATATTTCAAATTACCTAAATAAATAGATATAATTATATCGATAAGGTAAGGAGGGATATGATGTGCGAAAAGAAAATTTCTAAATCTGTTATAGAAAGATTACCAACTTATTTACACTATTTGAAATCAGATATGTTTAAAGATAATGAAATGGTGTCTTCAGTTAAACTTGCAAAAATTGTAGGATATGGCGAAGTTTTGGTTAGAAAAGATTTAGCAATGGTAAGTGGCACAGGGAAACCTAAAATTGGTTATAACAAGAATGAGCTAGTAATGAAGATTATGGAAGCATTAGATTGTGTTAAAATGAAAAACGCAATAATAGTTGGTGGTAGTCATTTCGATAGCGCATTATTATTAGATGAAAGCTTTAGTGAATATAATATTTTTATAAAAGCTAAATTTGAAATTAATTATAATGGTTCATTTAATAGAACAAATGTCTTTCCACTTAGTGATTTAAAAGAGTATTGTAAAAAAGAAGATATCTCAATTGGTATCATTACTGTTGGTGAAAAAGATGCTCAAACAATATGTGATTTGTTAGTATCTTTAAACATAAAGGCAATATGGAACTTTTCACCAGTAAAATTAAAGGTTCCTGAAAATGTCAAAGTAAAAGAAGAAAATATGGCTGCATCGCTTGCCGCACTTGCAGCAAATATATAAAAAAAGGAGAGTTAATATGGAAGAAAAAAAATATGAAATAGTAGATGGTGTTGAAGCTCTTGAAAAGGCAATAGCAAGAGTTAGAAAGGCTCAAGAAGTTTTTGCTACTTACACACAAGAACAAGTTGATAAGATTTTCTTTGCTGCCGCTTGTGCTGCAGATAAAATGAGAATCCCTCTTGCAAAGCTTGCAGTTGAAGAAACTGGAATGGGTGTAGTAGAAGATAAAATTATTAAGAACCATTATGCAGCTGAATATATCTACAATGCTTATCGTCATGTTAAGACTTGTGGAGTTTTAGAAGAAGATGCAGCCTATGGTATTAAAAAGATTGCTGAACCAATTGGCTTAGTTGCTGCTGTTATTCCAACAACAAACCCAACCTCAACAGCTATTTTTAAGACTTTAATTTCTTTAAAGACAAGAAATGGTATTATTATTAGTCCACATCCAAGAGCTAAGAATTCAACAATTGCTGCTGCAAAGGTTGTACTTGAGGCTGCAGTAAAAGCTGGAGCACCAGAAGGCATTATTGGTTGGATTGATATTCCATCTCTTGAAATGACTAATTTATTAATGAAGGAAGCAGATATTATTTTAGCAACAGGTGGACCTGGTATGGTTAAGGCTGCTTATAGTAGTGGAAAACCAGCACTTGGTGTTGGAGCTGGTAATACTCCTGCAATTATTGATGATTCTGCTAATATCATATTAGCTGTTAACTCAATTATTCATAGTAAAACTTTTGATAATGGTATGATTTGTGCATCAGAACAATCAGTTATCGTTCTTGAAGGTGTTTATGATAAGGTAAAAGAAGAATTTGCTAAAAGAGGTTGTTACTTCTTAAATCCTGAAGAAACTGAAAAGGTTAGAAAAACAATTATTATTAATGGCGCTTTAAATGCTAAAATCGTTGGACAAGCTCCAGTTAAAATTGCTGCATTAGCAGGAGTTAGCGTACCAGAAGGTACTAAGATTTTAATTGGCGAGGTTGAAAGCGTTGATATTTCAGAAGAATTCGCTCACGAAAAGCTTTCTCCAGTATTAGCTATGTATAAAGCAAAAGATATTGAGGATGCATTTAGCAAGGCTGAACATTTAATCGCTGATGGTGGTTATGGTCATACATCTTCAATTTATTTAGATGTTAATACTCAACAAGCTAAGCTTGCTGAATTTGAAGAAAGAATGAAAACATGTCGTATTTTAGTTAATACTCCTTCATCTCAAGGTGGTATTGGTGATTTATATAACTTTAAATTAACTCCATCTTTAACACTTGGTTGTGGTAGCTGGGGTGGAAACTCAGTTAGTGAAAACGTTGGAGTTAAGCATTTAATCAATATTAAAACAGTAGCTGAAAGGAGAGAAAATATGCTTTGGTTTAGAGCTCCACAAAAGATTTATATTAAAAAAGGTTGCTTACCAGTTGCTTTAGATGAATTAAAAACAGTAATGGGCAAGAAAAAATGCTTTATCGTTACAGATAATTTCTTATATAGTCATGGTTATACAAAACCAATTACAGATAAACTTGATCAAATGGGAATTGAACATACTACATTCTTTGATGTAGAACCAGATCCAACACTTGCTTGTGCAAAAGCTGGCGCTGAACAAATGAGAACATTCAAGCCTGATTGCATTATTGCATTAGGTGGTGGCTCTGCAATGGATGCTGGTAAGATTATGTGGGTTATGTATGAACATCCAGAAGTTGACTTTATGGATATGGCTATGCGTTTTATGGATATTAGAAAACGTGTATATACTTTCCCTAAGATGGGTGAAAAAGCATACTTCATTGCTATTCCAACATCTGCAGGTACTGGTTCTGAGGTTACTCCATTTGCCGTTATTACTGATGAAGTAAGCCATGTTAAGTATCCACTTGCTGATTATGAATTATTACCTAATATGGCTATTATTGATACTGATTTCCATATGTCAGCTCCAAGAGGATTAACTGCTGCTAGTGGTATTGATGCTGTAAGCCATAACTTAGAGGCAATCGCTTCAATGATGGCAACTGATTATACTGATGGTTTAGCTTTAAAATCATTAAAGACAATTTTTGAATATTTACCTCGTGCTTATGACAATGGTCAAACAGATGTTGAAGCAAGAGAAAAAATGGCTAATGCAGCTACTATGGCTGGTATGGCATTTGCTAATGCTTTCTTAGGTGTATGTCACTCAATGGCTCATAAGCTTGGTGCTTTCCACCACATTGCTCATGGTGTTGCTAACGCTTTAATGCTTGATGAAGTATTAAGATTTAATGCAGCTGAAGTACCAGCAAAGATGGGAACATTCCCTCAATATGATCATCCACATACTTTACATCGTTATGCAGAAGTAGCTGATTATTTAGGAATTAAAGGAAAGAACGATCAAGAAAAATTAGACAATCTTATTAAAGCAATTGATGAATTAAAAGCAAGAGTTGGAATTAAACCAACAATTAAAGATTATGTTCCAGATGAGGCATACTTCTTAGAAAAACTTGACGAAATGGTTGAACAAGCATTTGACGATCAATGTACAGGTGCTAACCCTCGTTATCCATTAATGAGTGAAATCAAGCAAATGTATTTAAATGCATATTATGGAAATAAAACATTTGAAGAAAAAGCAATTCCAGAATATAATAAAGATAATAAATCAAAAAGATCAGTTCGTAAGTAATTTTAAGGAGGCATAAATATGAACTTAGATAGAGTAATTGCCGTAAGAAATAATAAAACTATTTATCGTGACGGCGATAATTACATTAAAGTCTTTGATAGCGATTTTTCAAAAGCTGATATTTTAAATGAAGCTTTAAATCAAGCACGTGTTGAAGAAACAGGCTTAAATATTCCTCACGTAAAAGAGGTAACTACTATTGATGGGAAATGGGCTATTATATCTAACTACATTAGTGGTAAAACACTTGAAAGATTAATGCAAGAAAACCCAGAAAAGAAACATGAATATTTAGAATTATTTGTTGATCTACAAATTGAAGTTCAATCTAAGAGCTGCCCATTATTAACTAAGCTTAAAGATAAGATGAATAGAAAAATCTCTCAAGCAGATTTAGATGCTACAACTCGTTATGATTTACATTCTCGTCTTGAGGGTATGCCAAAGCATACTAAGTTATGTCATGGTGATTTTAACCCATCAAATATCATTATTGGTGATGATGGAAAGGCATATGTAACAGACTGGTCTCATGCAACTCAAGGTAACGCTTCAGCTGATGTAGCTAGAACATATTTATTATTCTGGCTAGCTGGAGATATTGATGGAGCTAATGAATATTTAGATTTATTCTGCAAAAAGACAAATACAGCAAAGCAATACATTCAAAAGTGGATGCCAATTGTTGCTGCATCTCAATCAGTTAAAGGTAATAAGGAAGAACGTGAATTCTTATTATCTTGGGCTAAAGTTGTTGATTATGAATAATTAAAGGAGCAAATAAAATGGTAAAGGTAACAATTTGTATTGGTAGTTCATGTCACATTAAGGGTTCTCGTCAAGTAGTTGAGCAATTACAATATTTAATTGCAAAAAACAACTTAAAGGATAAGGTTGAACTTGGTGGAACTTTTTGTATGGGTAAATGTCAACAAGGCGTTTGTGTTACTGTAAATGACGAATTATTTTCAGTAAGCCCAGAAACAGTTAAGGATTTCTTTGATAAAGAGGTTTTACCAAGAGTATAAAATGATTGAAATTAAAATATGTGTTGGTAGTTCATGCCATTTAAAAGGCTCTGAAGAATTAATAGATATAATCTTAAAGAAAATTGAAAGTGGCAATTTAAAAGACAAAATCGAACTTTCTGGTAGCTTTTGCTTAGGAAAGTGTAATCGTGTAGGTGTAACCATTGAAGTAAATGGTTGCACTTATACTGGTATTAATAAAGAAAATTTTGAAATATTTTGGCATGATAAAATTCTACCTATTTTAGGTAATTAAAAAGGAGATAATTATGTCTAATTGTTTGACATTAAAAAAATCTAATTGTAAAAATTGCTATAAATGTATCCGTCATTGTCCAGTTAAATCAATTAGATTTTCTGCTAATCAAGCTCATATTATAAACAATGAATGCATTTTATGTGGTCATTGTTTTGTCGTTTGTCCACAAAATGCAAAAGAAATTACAAGCGAAATTGAAAAGGTTAAGGTTTTACTTCAGCTTGATAATCCAATTGTTGTAAGCCTTGCACCTTCTTTTGCTGTTAATTATGAAAATGTTGGAATTAATGGTATGAGAAATGCTTTAAAGCAACTTGGCTTTTATGATGTTGAAGAAACAGCCATTGGAGCTACAATTGTTAAAAAGGAATATGATCGAATATTAAATGAAGAGGATAGAGATGTAGTAATATCATCTTGCTGTCACTCTATTAATTTATTAATTCAAAAATATTTTCCACAGCAACTTCCATATTTAGCTGATGTTTTATCGCCAATGCAAGCTCATGCATTAGATATTAAAAAAAGAATTCCAAATGCTAAGGTTGTTTTTATTGGCCCTTGTGTTGCAAAAAAGGATGAAGCAGAATATTAT
Organism: uncultured Bacilli bacterium; assembly: GCA_934201705.1. Classification (GTDB taxonomy): domain Bacteria; phylum Bacillota_I; class Bacilli_A; order RFN20; family CAG-631; genus CAKPXW01. The sequence continues at coordinate 84,973 of CAKPXF010000004.1, forward strand.
GAGGGAATTGTTGATGCAGTTTTAACGTTCGAAGAGTTAACAAAGTGGTTAAATGAAAAAAATATTGAATTAAAAGAAGAACTTGATAATAATGATCAAACATTAACAAGATTTTTCCCAACTACTGGTGGTATTTTAAAAACAATGGTCAAGGAAAATAAGAAATATACTTATTTAGCTATTGATGGTGTAGAAAATTGTATTTCAACATTAAAGGATTTAGCTAATGGCTTAATTCATAATTGCTTTATTGAAATGTCAGCTTGTGTTGGAAGCTGTATTGCTGGTCCAATTATTGAAAAACAACACCATTCTTTGGTAAAGGATTATATTGCTATTTCAAAATACGCTGGAAAGAAGGATTTTCAAGTATTACAACCAAATAGCTATGAGGTAAAAAAGCAATTTATTCCAATTCCTAAAAAGCTAGTTCAGCCTACAGAAATGGAAATAAATTCTGTTTTACGTCAAATGGGAAAAATAAAAAAAGAGGATGAATTGAATTGCGGTTCATGTGGATATGATACTTGTCGTGAAAAAGCAATTGCTATTTTACAAGGAAAAGCCGAAATATCTATGTGTTTACCATATTTAAAGGAAAAGGCAGAAAGCTTTTCTGATTGTATAGTTAATAATACGCCAAATGGTTTATTAGTATTAAATGAAAGCTTAGAGGTTCAACAAATTAATGCTGCAGCAAGAAAAATTATGAATATTAATTCGGCTTCAGATGTATTAGGAGAACCAGTTGTTAGAATTCTTGACCCATCATTATTCTTAGATGTTTTAGAGGAAAAAGGTGAAGTAAGAAATAATAGAGTTTATTTAACTGAGTATCAAAAATATGTTGAACAAACAATAATACATGATAAGACATACCATTTACTTATTTGTATTATTCGTGATGTAACTGATGAAGAAAAAGAAAAAGAAAAGAAAGAAAACATAAGTCGTCAAACTGTTGAAATTGCTGACAAGGTTGTTGATAAGCAAATGAGAATTGTTCAAGAAATTGCTTCACTTTTAGGTGAAACTGCTGCTGAAACAAAAATTGCTTTAACAAAGTTAAAGGAGTCAATTTCAAATGAATGATTTATGTGTTGATATAGGTTATAAAAGTATTAACCATAGTGGAGAACAATTATGTGGAGATCACGTAGATGTTATCGAAAAAGATGAAAATTCAACAGTTGTTGTTTTAGCAGATGGTCTTGGTAGTGGTGTTAAGGCTAGTATTTTATCAACATTAACCTCAAAAATTATTTCAACCTTAATGGCTGAAGGATTATCTCTTGAGGATTGCGTTGAAACTGTAGCTGCAACTTTGCCAATTTGTTCAGTAAGAGGAGTTGCATATTCAACATTTACAATTATTCATATAATTGATAATAAAGAAGCTGAAATTATTCAATATGATAATCCACAGGTTATTTTATTAAGAGATAGTGTTAATTATGACTATCCAAAAACGGAAATGACTATTGGCGGTAAGAAAATATATAAATCTAATATTAAGTTGTATGAGGGTGATTTAATTATTGCTATGAGTGATGGTTGTCCTCATGCAGGGCTTGGAATTAAATATAATTTAGGTTGGAAAAGAGAAGATATTATTTCTTTTATGGAAGCAATTGCGCCAACTGGCTATAGTGCTAAAACTTATGCAACTATTTTAGTTGATGAATGTAATAAATTATATGGCTATAAACCTGGCGATGATGCTACAGCATGTGTTATTAAATTAAAGCAAAGGGTTCCAATGAATATTTTGTTTGGTCCATCATCTAATAGGGAAGATACAAATAAAATGATGGCTTTATTCTTTTCAAAAGAAGGAAAGCATATTGTTTGTGGTGGAACTACATCATCACTAGTTGCAAAGTATTTAAATAAGCCTATTAAGGCAAGCTTACAATATATTGAAAGTGATGTTCCTCCAATTGCTGAAATAGAAGGTGTTGATTTAGTAACTGAAGGTGTTATTACTATTAATAAGGTTCTTGAATATGCTAAGGATTCATTAAGAGAAAATAAATATTATGAAAAGTGGAGCTATGGACATGATGGCGCTTCACTTATCGCAAGATTGTTGTTTGAGGAAGCAACTGATATTAACTTTTATGTAGGTAGAGCTATTAATCCGGCTCATCAAAATCCTAATCTTCCAATTAATTTTAGTATTAAAATGAATTTAGTTGAGGATTTATCAAAATGCTTAAGACAAATGGGAAAGAAAGTTAAAATTAGTTACTTTTAGGAGGAAGAAAAATGAGGAAATTTGATACAAAAGTACAGTTATTGAAATATAGAGTACTTCGCGAGGTTGCAAAAGATGCTTGGGAGGATAAATTAGCTACAACAGCTATTGATATTCCCAAAAGAATCGTGCCTGGAAAAATTCCAACAATGCGTTGTTGTGTTTATAAAGAAAGAGCTATTTTAGCCGAACGTGTTAAGCTTGCAATGGGTGGAAACACAGAAAATCCTAATGTTATTGAGGTCATTGATATTGCTTGTGATGAATGTCCAATGGGAGGATATGAGGTTACTAATGCATGTCGTGGCTGTCTAGCACATAGATGTGAGGATGCTTGTAGATTTGGAGCAATTACATTTGATGAAAATCATGTTGCTCACATTGATAAGAGTAAATGTAAGGAATGCGGAATGTGTGCTCGAGTTTGTCCTTATAGCGCTATTCACAATTATAAAAGGCCATGTGAAACTGCTTGCAAAATAAAAGCAATTAGTATGGGCGATGAAAAGCAAGCTTGCATTGATAATAATAAATGTATTTCGTGTGGAGCATGTGTGTATCAATGTCCATTTGGTGCAATAATGGATAAGTCATACATTTTAAATGTAATTGATATGCTAAAGAAGAGTAACAATAATACAACTTATAAGGTATTTGCTGTTGTTGCTCCATCAATTTCAAGCCAATTTACCTATGCTAAGTTAGGTCAAGTAATTACAGGGCTTAAAAAGCTTGGCTTCTATACAGTAATTGAAGCTGCACTTGGTGCTGATATGGTTGCTCAAAAAGAATCAGTTGAACTAGCAGAAAAAGGATTTTTAACTAGTTCTTGTTGCCCAGCATTTGTATCATATATTGAAAAAGCATTTCCTAATTTAAAGGAATATGTATCTCATAATTTATCGCCTATGGGTACAATTGCTAAATATATTAAAGAGCATGAAGGAGCTTGCAAGGTAGTATTTATTGGACCATGTACTGCTAAAAAGGCTGAAATATTAAAGGATGAGGTTAAACCATACGTTGATTCAGTAATTACCTTTGAAGAATTACAGGCTTTATTTGATAGTAAAGATATTGATATTACAACTCTTGATTTAGATGTATTAGATAATGCTTCTTATTATGGAAGAATATTTGCAAGAAGTGGTGGCTTATCTGATGCTGTAAAAGAGGGATTACTTGAACAAAATATCGAATTTGATTTAAAGGCTGTTCCATGTGATGGTATTGAGGCTTGTCGTCAAGCATTACTTCAAAAGAATAGAAATACCCTAGATGCTAACTTCATTGAAGGTATGGCATGTATTGGTGGTTGTATTGGTGGTGCTGGTTGTTTAACTCATGGCGAGAAAAATAAAGCTGAAGTAGATAAATATGGTAAGGAAGCTTTTGAAAAAACAATTCTTGAAACTATATCTATATTGAAAAAATAAAATAATAATATTAAAATAAAAGAAAGACGTTAAAAATCTTTCTTTTTATTATAATTTAGGAGACTATTTATGTTTACAACTAATCATTTTATTTGGCTTGGGATTTGTGCGGTATTAATTACTATATTACTATTTATTGCTTTAAAAAAGAAATTTTCTGTTAAGAGAGCTTCATATATTATGGCAATAGTAGCACTAGTTAGTGAAATTAGTAAAATACTAACTCATATGATAGATAGCGATACTAAAGGGATGGTAATTGATCCAAAAGCCCTACCTCTTCATTTATGCTCTATTTTGATATTTGTTATATTTTATATTGCTTTTTTTCAAAATGGAAAACATAAGGATAAGCTCATAAGCTTTGTTGTTCCAATTGGTATAATTGGAGGAACACTTGCTATATTGATTGCTACAAGTGGTGTATCATTTAAAGATCCTGAAGTATACCAATGCTTTATATACCATGCTATATTAGTTTGGTATGCTTTATATTTAATTATTTCAAAGCAGGTGTGCTTAGATTTAAAAGCTTACTTTAGAAATGTTATAACATTACTTTCATTAGCTTTTATTATGATATGGGTAAATGGAGCATTAAAAATATATGATACAAACTTTTTCTTTGTAGTAAGGCCACCAGCTGATGGCTTACCAATATTAAATTTAAACCATGGATGGTATATTTACTTTTTATCACTTATTTTAATAGGTATGGTTTTAATGACATTATTACATTTACCATTTATAATAAAAGATAAGAAAAAAGAAAAGATTTAACTTTCAAAAGGTCTATCAATTCTAATTACAAGAGTGTACTTAGAATTGATTTTTTTTACGTCTTTTTTAATTTCATCTATAATATACTTAATCTCATCTATTTTATAGTTGAATGGAAAAATAATATCAAAAATGACATTTATATTTTCTTTACCATTAGTTATTCTTAAATCATGATAGGAAACACCACTATATTTTTCAATTATATTAGAAATAACCTTATTTGCTTCTTTTACTTCTTTTGAATCAACATCAATAGGATCTAAGTGAATGACAAGATCAATATGTGCTTTTTCATAGCATTTTTCTTCTAGTTCATCGATTATTTCATGTATTTCCATAATATTAGAATTTGAATTAACTTCTGCATGTACTGAAGCAAATTTTCTTCCAGCTCCATAATTATGAATCATTAAATCATGAATACCAATTATTTCTTTTTTAGCTAAAACAATACTTTTTATTTTTGCAATATCTTCCTTACTGGCTGGTTTTCCAAGTAAATCACTAATAGTATTAATAGCTATTTTAAAGCCATTTATACAAATAATTATAGCTATTACTATACCGATTCCTCCATCTAAATAAAAATAATTATCTTTTAATAATAATCCACCAATAATGGTTGCAACTATAATAGCTGATGATGTTAAAACATCAGAAATGCTATCGGTTGCTGTAGCTTTTAAAATAGATGAATTAATTTTATTTCCTAAATATTTATTATAATAATACATCCAAAGCTTAACAAATAATGATAAAACTAACACAACTGTAGAAATTATTAAAGAACGACCAGTTGCTAATGTGTCTATAGTTCCATCAATTAAATGAATACCAATAAGTATTTTTTTTGCAGATGTAATAAATAGTTCAAAGCCAACAATAACTATAATCATAGCTACAATAAGGGTAGATACATATTCAATTCTGCCATGCCCAAAAGGATGATCCTTATCAGGCTTTTTGTTTGAAAGCTTAGCAGATATTACACTAACTATTGAAGAAAACGAATCAGATAGGTTATTAAAGGCATCGGATACAATAGCAATTGCATTAACAAACAATCCAATTGCTAGTTTAATAATAAACAACAGTAAATTACAAATAATACCAAGTACTCCGCCTAAAACTCCATATTTTTCACGGACTAATTCATTTTCAACATCATCATAATTTTTTATAAATTTTTTTACTAAGAACTTAATCATTTTCTATATTTGTCTCTTTTCCTATATAAATTGGTCTATTTTTGACTTCACTATAAATTTTAGCTTGATATAAAGCAACAATGCCTAAGCTTATTAACAAAATGGAAGTAAAGAATGCTAAGCATAAAATTAATATGACATAGCTTTTAAAGCAATTTATATTACAAATTGCTAAAACTATAAATGTTAATAAAGCGATAAAATCAGTAGCTAATAAGAATAATCCTAACTTTATGATAAAGTAAAGAGGAGCTAAGGTAAAGGCAATAATTCCTTCAATTGCATAAATAAATAGCTTCTTAAAGCTCCATTTAGTAACTCCTGCACATCTTTCAATATTTTCATATTCTAGCCATTTTGTTTTAAAGCCAACAAAACTAAAAATACCTTTAGAGAAACGATTATATTCACTCATTGTTAAAATAGCATCAACCATACATCTTTTCATTAGTCGATAATCACGGGCTCCATCAACAATTTCAGTTTGTGAAATTTTATTAATTAATTTATAAAATTGTCTGGCAAAGAAGGATCTTATTTTTGGTTCACCTTTTCTAGTTACTCTTCTTGTCGCAACACAATCATAGTCTTCATTTTCAAGAATGTTATACATTAAAAGAAGCTTTTCTGGCGGATCCTGTAAGTCAACATCCATAACAGCAACATAATCGCCTTTACTATTTTTCAATCCTGCATACATTGCAGCTTCCTTGCCAAAGTTTCTTGAAAAAATAACATATTTAATATTTTTATTATTAGTTGCAATATCTTTTATGATATTTGGCGTATTATCTTTTGAACCATCATCAATAAATAATATTTCATAATCAGTATTTAGTCTATTTAAATAAGGAATAATGGTTTCATAAAAAATTGGTAGGGCTTCTTGTTCATTAAAGCATGGAACAATTATAGAAATTAACTTACTCATAGTTAAATCCTCCTTGTGTTAATATAATTATATGATATTTTACTAATATGAGCAAATGATTATAAATAAATATTATAATATTTATATGGTGTAAAAAAAATTTAAAATGTGTATAATATAGGAAAGGCATATTAAAGGGGGTAGTAACAATGCAAAAGATAATAGATAAAATTAAAAATGTGATGGTAAATCTTTTTAAAAAAATAAAGGAACTAGCAATTAAGGCTTATAATAATGAAAATGTAAGGGCCTTTTTCTATATTTATTTAATTGGTTTATTTTTCTTTTCAATAATTGCTATTACTAATCATTTTACTATACCAATGACTGGTGATTACACGCTACAAACATATGCGTTTTATTCTCAGGGATATTATGTGTTTTGGAATTTTATAAAAACTGGTGAATATCCTTTGTATGATTTTACGAATTACTTAGGGGCAAACTATTTAGGAACCCAAAGCTTTTATTATGTTTTTTCACCTTTATTTTATTTACTTTGTTTATGGCCAGAAAAATTATTATATCAAGGCATTTTCTTCCATATGGTATTTAAATTTGCTTTGGGTGGCTTCTTTATGTATATATTACTAAAAAAGTATTTTGGCGTAAGCTATAAAATATCTAGAGTTGGTGGTTTGATTTATGCTTTCTCAGGCTTTTCATTATTTTATTTATGGTTCCATTTTGGCGATATTATTGCCTTTTTCCCTTTATTCTTTATAGGAATAGAAAAGTGCTTAAAGGAAAGAAAAGGATGGCTCTTAACAATATCTATATTTTTATGTGGAATGTCTAACTATTTCTTTTTAGTTAACATTTGTATATTTGGAGCATTTTATGCTATTTATCGTTGGATATATATTTATGGAATTAATAAAAAAAGAGGCTATAGTGCTAAAGTCAGATGGGGTGTATTATTACAGGGTATTGCTTTTTCATTAGTTGGCGTAATGATGGCAGCAATTTGCTTGCTTCCATCCCTTGAGGTAATTAAAACAACTAATAGAACACAAACAGGGGTTAATTATTTAATTGGAATTTTATCAACAATTTTTAAAAATCCTAGTAAGATAGATGGAAAACTAGTGCTTGGAGAAGCAAAATCTATAAAAGATATTTTAAGTGTTGAAAACTTAGATGATTTATTTGCTAAAATTTTTATATGGAATGATAGATCATATTCAAATATGACAGTCCCTGGAAAAAACAATATTGGGTATATTTTATCAAACTGGATTTTTATGAATACTAGTTGTTGGGATAATGTCATGTTTGATAATGCAGCTTTAGATAATACCTTAGGTGGTTTTTTTATAACAACACCTTTAACAATGCTTTTAGTACCAAGTATTTATAATGTAATAAAAAGTAAAAGGCCATGGGCTATTTTTGGTGTAATTGTTTGCTTGTTATTGCCATTTATTCCCTTTACATATCATGCAGCATTTGCTTTTACAGGCTTGTATGGAAGATGGCAGTTTTGGATTGTCATTTTAGGAATTATCTTTATTATTCCTACCCTTGATAAATATGAAAATGTTGATAGAAGGTTTGTTACAATCAATTTAATTCTTAATTATACATTTGCTTTAATTGCTTTTATTCTTTCTAAAAAAAGTGGGCATTTACCATATAATAACTATATTCCTGGGACTAAAATCAATGAAATGTTTTTAATTATGATTGCTGAATTAGTCTTTATGGCAATTGTGTGGTTTTTCTATCGCTTTAAAATATTTAAAGCAGGAGTTGTTAAAAAGGTAATGACATTCTTTGTAATTATTGAAGTTGGAGCTTCAATTTTAATTACTATTGAAAACAAAGGCTATGCTAAATGGAATACTTATTATTTGTCACAGCCAGATTATACAGATTTAAAAAATATTATTAAGGAAGTTAAAGATGAAGATGATAGCTTTTATAGAATAATGAATACTGAAGCAACAAGAGTTACAATGACTTTACCAACACAATTAAACTATAATGGCGCTTCAACTTTTTCATCAACATATAATTTTAATCTTGATACATTTAAGAATCGCTCAAGAATGGCTTATGGTGGTGGCTGGACGATGGGTAATCACGAAAAAAGGTATTGGCTAGATCAATATATTGGGACAAAATACTATGTAATTGACAAGGATGATATAAACAATGACAATAATGAATCTTATCGTGATAGAACAGTATTTTATGATGGCAGGACAAGAAGCGATGAAGAACAACAAAAATATAATTTAAATTTAGGATGGAATTACAAACTATATAAGAGCAATGATAATTATGATGTTTATATTAATGAACAATTTATAGGAATTGGATATACTTTAGACAGTTATATAAAATCATCAAGCGCTGGAACCGGAAGTGTTGCAACACTATATGAAGAGTTATATAGTAAGTATGCTATTTTATTAGATGATGGAGTAGAAGCAATCAAGGATTATGATAATATTAAAAGTATTAGTAGTTATCAAACAACCTATAAAACATTTTATCAATCTAATTTTGATTTGTATTTTTCTCCACGTGAAGATTATTCTAAGGAAAAAGATTATAAGCGCCATGAATATAAATTAACTAGTAATGGTTTTACCCAAAAGGAAATATCAAGTATTCTGCCTTCTTATTCACAATTTTTCCATAAACGTTGGGAGGATAAGCAAAGATTTGGTGATCAATTAATTTTAAAATTAAAGGATGGTAAGGAAAAACCATGCAGTGATGCTTCATCAGCAAATCAATATTTTATAAATATTCCTTTCAAATTAGGGCCAAAGACTTTAATTAGTATTTATAATGGAGATAAACTAATAACGCAAGATGCGCATATGCATAGTAACAACTCTTTAAGTAAGGTAAATTACGAATGGAAATTACAAAGAGGCTTTTATATTGACCAGCCATTTGATAAAATAGTAATAGAATTTCTTTCAGACACAACATTTGACAAGGTATTTTTGAATGGATCTTTAAGTAGTGATATTAACATAACATATTGCTCACAAAAAACAATTCAAGCAAGGCAAGATGAGGTTAATAAACATTTATTTAAAGATGTTAAATATAAAAAGAATACATTTACCTTTACAAGCGAAGAAACCAAAAATAGAATAGGTGTTACTAATATTCCTTATGATGATGGTTGGACATTATATGCTAATGGTGAAAAGCAAGAAATATTTAATGTTAATGGAGGCTTTATAGGATTTGTTGTAAAAAGTGGCACTACTAACTATTCATTAAAATATTTTACTCCAAAGCTAAAGGAAGGATTAATTTTTACAGGCAGTGGCATTTTATTACTAATCGCTTTATGTTATATTTATAAAAAAAGGACAATAGGCATATTAGCAAACGAAAGATTAGTAAATGAAAAATACAATTTAAAGCAAGAAGAAATAGAAAAGGAAGAAATAAGTGATTTTAATAATAAAATAAATACATTAATTAAAAAAATAAAGAATTTCTTTAAAAAAGGAGGAAAATAGATGGAATATAAAAGTGATTTACAAATTGCTCAAGAAGCAAAAATGAAAAACATTAATGAAATTGCTAAAAAACTAGATTTAACTGAAGGCGAGTATGATTGCTATGGTAAATACAAAGCAAAAATTAATTTTGATGTTTTTAAAAGACCGTCAAAAAATGGTAAGGTTATTTTAGTTACAGCGATTACTCCAACTCCAGCAGGAGAGGGTAAAACTACAACTTGCATTGGTTTAGCAGAAGCTTTACATAAAATGAATGAAGATGCTATTTGTGTATTAAGGGAGCCATCTTTAGGCCCAGTTATGGGAATTAAAGGTGGAGCAGCAGGTGGCGGATATGCGCAAGTTATGCCTATGGATGAAATAAATCTCCATTTTACTGGTGATATCCATGCTATAACTACAGCTAACAATGCTATTTGTGCAATTATAGATAATCACATTTATCAAGGAAATGAATTAAACATAGACCCTAATAATATTACATTTAAGCGTTGTTTAGATTTAAACGACCGTGCTTTAAGGTTTATTGAAATTGGAAAGGGCTCAAAATTTGATGGAATTCCTCGTAAGGATGGCTTTAATATTACTGTTGCTAGTGAAATAATGGCTATTTTATGCTTAGCTACAGATTATAAGGATTTAAGAAATAGAATTGATAGAATTGTAATTGGCTATACATATGATAAAAAGCCAGTTACTGTTAAGGATTTAAAGGTTGGAGGCTGTATTACTTTATTATTAAAGGATGCCTTTAAGCCTAATTTAGTACAAACGCTTGAAGGAGGACCTGTATTAATTCATGGTGGACCTTTTGCTAATATTGCTCATGGATGTAATTCAATTGTTGCCACAAAAATGGGAATGCATTTAAGTAAATATGTTGTTACTGAAGCTGGCTTTGGAGCAGATTTAGGAGCCGAAAAGTTTTTTGATATAAAATGTAGGGTTGCTAATATTAAGCCAAGTGCTGTGGTATTAGTTGCTACTATTAGAGCTTTAAAATATCACGGAGGAGTCACAAAAGATAATTTAAATGAAGAAAATGTCGAAGCTATGCTTAAAGGTACATGTAATTTACAAAAGCATATAGAGACTATACAAGCCTTTAAATTACCATTTGTTATTGCTATTAATAAATTTCCAACAGATAGTGATGCTGAAGTTAAAGCCTTATACGATTGGTGCTTAAAAAATAATTATCCTATCGAATTATCATCAGTTTGGGAAAATGGTGGAAATGGTGGTATAGAATTAGCACATCATGTTTTAAAGCTTGTAAATGAAACAAATGATTTTAAGCAGATTTATGATTTAAATGATTCAATTGAAACAAAGCTAAATAAGGTGGCTAGTATTGTTTATGGTGCTAAAAATGTTGAATTATCACCTCTTGCAATAGAGCAAATAAAAACATATAAGGAATATGGCTGGGATAAGCTTGCAATATGTATTGCTAAAACTCCTGCATCATTATCAGATGATCCTACTTTATTTGGAAGGCCAAGAGATTTTACTATTCATGTAAGAGAAATAACACCTTCAATTGGAGCAGGCTTTTTAGTGGCAATTACTGGAAAAATAATGACAATGCCAGGGCTTCCAAAATCTCCAGCAGCTTTAAAAATTGATTTAGATGAAAATGGAAATTCTGTAGGAATATTTTAGTATAAAATAGATAATTTACTCCATACTATTTTTAGGAGGCAAAGTATGAGTAAATTAAAATGTAATGAAAGAAGCTGTAAACATAATTGTTGCATGTCTTGCACAAAGCAATCAATAGTTTTAGATGATGATGCTATATGTGCTTCATATCAAAGAAGAAATAGCGATGTAAATGAAGAATTTGCAAGCGAAAAATATCCAGACTATAGTGATATGGAAACATCAATAAATTGTAATGAGGAATCTTGCTATTATAATAATGATAACTGCTGCAAAGCCAGTGAAGTTAAAATAGATTCTGATGCATGGTGTTCAACTTATAGAAAAAAATAGCGAAAAAAGCAGGTAATAAAAAATCTGCTTTTTAATTTATTCATTAATTTTAGCATAATTATAATTAACAATGATATTGTTAATAAAATCTCATTGTGGTATATTTTACTTAAGTAAAATAAGGAGATTAATTATGTATAATTTAAAAATAGGAATTATTGAGGCAATTGATGATATTTTAACAAATGGAACAGCAAAACTTGATGAAATTGGTTTAAGTGAAATTCAAATGAGCTGCTGGAATGTACCACTATGCACTAAGGAAAATGCTTTAAAAATTAAAGAAATGTTTAAAGATAAATATACAATTTCTGGCTTATGGGGAGGCTGGGTTGTAGGGCCAACCGTTTGGGACTTTGTTTCTGGCCCACAAACAATTGGTTTAGTACCAAAGGAGTGGAGAGAAGAAAGGAAGGAAGGCTTAAAGAAGGTTATTGATTTTGCTAATATGCTAAATGTAAAAACAGTAACAACTCATATGGGCTTTATGCCTGAAAATCCAAGCACTATTGAATATCAAGAAATTTTAGATTGCTTATATGATTTATGTAGCTATGCTAAGCAATATAATATTGATTTTTGCTTTGAAACAGGACAAGAAACACCAACTACAATTTTAAGAGCAATTCAAGATATTTCTAAAAGAGGCTTAAATAATTTAAAGATTAATTTAGATCCGGCTAATTTATTATTATATGGAAAGGGTAATCCAATGGATGCTGTTGATGTATTTGGGCAATATGTTGTTGGCATGCATGTTAAAGATGGCGATTATCCAACAAACGGAGATAATTTAGGAATGGAATACAAGGTTGGAACTGGAAGAGTAAACTTTGAATATATTATTAGAAAGCTACATTCATTTAATTATCAAGGACCTTTAACTATTGAAAGAGAAATTACAGGTGAACAACAAAAAAAAGATATAAAAGATACAATAGTATATCTTCAAAATATTTTAGCTAAAATAGATGATTAGGGGAAAAGAAAATGTCAGTTATATTTCATGTAAAAAGCAATGTTTTTCAATTAGATGGTAAGGATTTTACTTATTTAATTGGAATTTATGATAATAGATTTCTAACAACTCTTTACTATGGTAAGAAAATAGAAATTTTACATCCTGAAAGATTACAGGTTACGCGTGAACTAGGCTTTTCACCATCACCAAGCGAATACTTTTATAAAAGGAATGTTAGCTTAGATACATTACCACAAGAATATCCATCATTTGGTTATGGGGATTTTAGAATACCAGCTATTATGGTTGAACAAGAAAATGGCTCAAGAATAGTTGACTTAAGATTTAAATCCTATGAAATCTTAGCTGAAAAGCCAAAAATTGAAGGAATGCCATCTCTTCTTGAGGATGAAAGCTGTGATTCATTAAAGATAACATTAAAAGATGAACTAACAAATGTTGAGGTTGATTTATACTATAATGTTTATGGAGAACGTAATGTTTTAACAAGACATTGTGTTATTAAAAACCTAGGTAATCAAAAAATTAATATTACTAAAGCTATGTCATGCTCATTAGATTTAAGAGATAATAAATTCAATTTCTTAGAGCTAAAGGGCACACATTGTGAGGAAAGACATATTGAAATTACACCATTAAGGCATGGAATTAGTAAGATTGAATCAAGAAGATGTAGCTCATCGCACATGCTAAATCCTTTTATGGCATTATGTAGAAAGGATGCTACAGAGGATTTTGGTGAGGTTTATGGCTTTAATCTTGTTTATTCTGGAAATTATGAAGGAACAATTGAGGTTGACCAAAGAAATACTACAAGAATCCAAATGGGTATAAGCTCATTTGACTTTTCATGGCCTTTATATAGCAATGATACATTTGCTACACCAGAGGTTGTTATGGTTTATTCAAATACAGGATTAAATGGAATGTCACTTCAATATCATAGCTTATATAATGATTGCTTATTAAAGAAGCATTATCACCATCCAATAGTTGTTAATAACTGGGAAGCAACATATTTTGATTTTAATGAAGAAAAGCTTGAAAAATTAATTTGCTCAGCTAAAGGGCTTGGAATTGAAATGTTTGTTTTAGATGATGGCTGGTTTAAGAAAAGAAATAATGATGAATCATCATTAGGAGACTGGGTTGTTGATACAAATAAGCTTCCAAATGGCCTTGAAAGAATAAGTGAAATTTGTAAAAAGAATAATATGAAATTAGGCTTATGGTTTGAACCAGAAATGATATCAGTTGATTCAGATTTATATCGTGCTCATCCAGATTATGCAATTAAAATTGAAGGAAGAGATCATATTTATTCAAGATGTCAGTTAGTTTTAGATTTATCAAGAAAAGATGTTTGTGATTATATTATTAATTCATTAAGTAATATAATTGATAATTCAAATATTTCTTATATTAAATGGGACTTTAATAGAAATATTACTGAAACATATAATAAGCAATTAGCTCATAAATATGTTTTAGGCTTATATTATGTTTTAGAAACAATTACTACTAAATATCCAAATATTATGATAGAAGGCTGTTCAGGTGGTGGAGGAAGATTTGATCCAGCAATGCTTTATTATACTCCACAAATTTGGACAAGTGATGATACTGATGCTATTGAAAGATTATTCATTCAATATGGAACATCAATCGTTTATCCACCAACATCAATGGTAGGACATGTATCTGTTACTCCAAATCATCAAACAGGAAGAATAACTCCATTTAAAACTCGTGGAATTGTTGCTATGTCTGCAAACTTTGGCTATGAATTAAATCCACAAATTCTTTCTGAAAGTGAAAGAGAAATGGTAAAGAAGCAAACTAAAGAATATGCTTCATTAAGAAAGGTTATATATGATTCAGACTTTTATCGCCTTAGAAGCCCATTTAATGGTAATGATTGTGCTTGGTCATTTGTAAGAAAAAATAAAAAAGAAGTATATGTAATGTATGTTAGAATTCTAAATGCTGCAACTAATGAATTTGATTATTTATTATTAAAAGGATTAGATGCTAATAAAATATATGAAAATGTTGAAACTAAAGAAAGATTTATGGGAAGTGAACTAATGAATGTTGGCATTTTACTTCCTCGTCATCCTTATGATTTCAACGGATTAATGTATCATTTTAAACAAGTAAAAGAATAGGTGATGTAAATGAATAAAGAAATATCAAACTTTCTTAAACACAATCATAGCTCATTTAAAAAAATTATAAAAATATTAGAAAGTAAATTTGAATATGTATCAATACTGGCAACTGATTGTGAAGGAAAAGAATTAATGGTAAGTGAAAAAAGTGTTGCTATTAATGATAATTACTTTCAAGAGAGAGGATTTGTTGTTAGAGTTTTTAATGATGGCCTTTTTTCTGAATATTCATTTGATAGAATTGATGATGTTGAAGATATTTGTAATCGAATTATTTCCTCTTTGGATATAAATGAATTAGTCTATAAAGCTATTTATGTAAAAAAATCTAAAACAAAGCTATATGAAGAGGAAGAATTAAAAAAAGATTTTTCTAAAATGGATAAATATGAAGATATAAGCTTAGATGAAATTATTAAAGATTGTAAAATGACAATAAATGATGAAATGGAAGATAATGAATATATAATTTCAGCTAGATTCAATATTGAATACTTAAAGGTATCAAAAATGTTTATTTCAAGCAAAAAGGATTTAAGTCAGGTTTATGCCTGGGCAGATGCTAAGTATACTTGTATTGTAAATAAGGATGATGTTACCAAATTCAACTATGGTGCTGAAAGCGCAATGTCTTTATGTGAAGCAATAAATAAGCTAAAGGAAAAAATAAAAAGAATTAATGAAATGGCTGTTTTACTGCTTGATGCTAGTAATGTAATTCCAGGAGAATATGATTGTATAACATCCCCTGATGTTACAGGCTTAATTGCTCATGAGGCCTTTGGACATGGTGTTGAAATGGATATGTTTGTAAAAAATAGAGCCTTAGGCAAGCAATTTATCAATAAACAAGTTGGGTCTCAACTTGTAACAATGCATGAAGGAGCTATTCCTTATGATGATGTTTCATCATATTTCTTTGACGATGAAGGAACATTGGCCCATGATACAATTGAAATACAAGATGGTATTTTAAAAACTGGAATTGCT
This sequence comes from uncultured Bacilli bacterium, assembly GCA_934201705.1. GTDB lineage: Bacteria > Bacillota_I > Bacilli_A > RFN20 > CAG-631 > CAKPXW01. Next base: position 101,226 of record CAKPXF010000004.1, read on the forward strand.
GATGCTATTTCAGCTAGTAGATTAAATATCCTTCCAACAGGAAATGGTAAAAGAGAAAGCTTTAAAAGAAAGGCATATACTAGAATGACAGCTACTTATTTTGAAAGTAAGGACAGTAATCTTAATGATATGATAGCTTCTATTCAATATGGTTTTTTGCTTGATGTAGCACTTGGCGGAATGGAAGATCCCAAAAATTGGGGAATCCAATGTCAAGCTTTAGTTGGAAGAGAAATAAAGGATGGTAAGCTAACAGGGAAAATTGTTTCGCCAATTATAATAACAGGCTATGTTATTGATTTATTAAATAGTGTAAGCATGGTTAGCAATGATTTTGCTTTATATGGCTCTGGTGCTTGTGGAAAAGGATATAAGGAATTTGTTAAAACATCAATTGGTGGTCCTTATTTGAAAGTTAAGGTGAAAATAGGATGATGGATAAAATAATTGAGCTTTTAAAAGATAATCCTAAAATATATGCTTGGAATATAATGTCAAGCAAAAAGGAATCATATCAATTGTTTTTCATAAAGCAAGAATTAGATATGAATCGAAAGGTCTCGACAAAGGAATATGCTATAAATATTTTCACTTTTAAAGAAGACAAGAAAAAAAATAAAATAGGCCATAGTAAATTTATGGTTTATTCTTCAATGAGTGAAGATGAAATAAAAGAAAAAATTGAAGAACAAATTAAAATTTGTGAATATTCATTAAATGATTTTTATACATTTCCTAAAAAGACTACTATTAAACAAATTAATAAAGAATATGCCTTTGGTAGTCAAAATATTAAGGATGCAGCTTTTATAGCAGCAGATGCTTTATTTGAAGCTGATAAATTTGATAAAGGCTATATAAATTCTTCAGAAATATTTATTAATACTGATGAGGTAAGATTTGTTGATAGCAAGGGTAATGATTTCCATTTTACTAATCAAAACGGTATTATTGAGCTAGTTACCTCTTGGAATGAAAAAAATGAAGAAATAGAATTATATAAATGCTTTGAATTTGATCATTTAGATACTAATTTTATTCAACGCCAAGCAAATGAATTACTTCTTGAAGCTAGTAATAGAATAAAAGCTATACCAACACCATCTTTAAATGGCTATAAGGTATTATTAACAAAAGAATATGTAAAAGACTTTTTCATTCATTTAGCTAATAAAGCTAAGACAGATTCAATTTATAATAGAATGTCTGATTTTCATGTTTCTTATAAGCTACAAGACAATAATGAAAATGTTGATTTAATAACTTTAAAGCTAGAGCCAACAATGAAAAACTCGACAAAAAGTATGCCTTTTGATAAAGAAGGTATAGTTTTAAAGAAGATTGTTTGTATTGAAAATGGTGTTGTTAAGAATTTATGGGGAAGTAATGCTAAAAGCCAATATTTACAAAAGCCAGTTTATGGTACATATTCTAATTATTTTGTTAATATTGGCACTTTAACTAATGAAGAGCTAGTTTTAGAAAATTATATTGAAATAGTATCTCTTTCAGATTTTATAATTGATTCATTAACTGGTGATTTTGCTGGTGAAATTCGTTTAGCTTATATGTATAGTAAGAGTAAAGAAAAAACTATGATTACAGGTGGCTCAATTTCTGGTAATGTCTATAAATCAATTAATAGTATAAGATTATTTAACGAAAGTGAACAAATTAATAATTTTATTGGTCCAAAGAGTATATTGCTTGATAATATAACATTTAATAAAGCTAAATAAAAGAGGTGTTAAGTATGGATAATGAAAAAAAAGCAGTGATTAAGTTTAAATCACATATAGTATTACCATTAATAATAATTTTATCATTAATAACAGCTATTTGCTTATTAGCTGTTGAAGAGTTTACTGATGGCTTAAGCCCTATTGTTATTTATTTATATTTTTCTGTAGCAGTTTTATATACCTTCTTATCGGTTTATGATTTATTTGCTAATAAGGAAAGAGAAAAGAAAACCAAAGTATTTATAACTGTATTAATTGCTTTAGCATTTGTTAGTGAAATTTTATATTTGGTATTTTATTTAATTGCTAAAGGAAGATAAAGCTATGGAATATACAATTAAAAATGATTACTTAATAGCTACAATTAGTGATAATGGAGCTGAGCTTATAAAGCTTATTGATAAGGATAATATTAATAGACTTCATGATGCTAGCGAAAAAACATGGAATAAAGTATCACCTGTTTTATTTCCACAAATTTCAAAAACAAAGGATGGTATTTATGAAGTAGACAATAAGATTTATAATATGCCTAAGCATGGATTCTTTAAGGATATGATAATTAATCCAATAGAGGTTCTTAATGATTCAATTACCTTTAAAATAACTGATAATGAGCAAACATATAAGATTTATCCTTATAATTTTGAATTTGAACTTAAATATGAATTAATTAATAATTCTTTAAAGGTTAGCTTTAAAACAAAAAATCTATCAAATAAAATAATGTATTATATGGTTGGAGGGCATCCAGCCTTAAGGGTTCCTTTATTTAATAATGAAAAATATGAACAATATTATTTAAAGTTTGAAAAAAAAGAAACTGCTGAAGCCATGCAGGTAGTAGATGGCTATTTAGCCAATGTTTATAAGCCATGCTTAAATAATGAAGATATTATTAATTTAAAGCATGATTTATTTAAAATAGATGCTATCGTTTTAAAAAATCTAAAATCAAGCTATGTTGATTTATGTAGCAGCGTAAATGATAGAATAACTCGTTTTCATTTTAAGGATTTTAGTATTCTTGCCATTTGGTCTAAAAATATAAAAGAAGCTGATTTTGTATGCTTAGAGCCTTGGAATGGTATTCAAAAAGAATTTGTTTTAAAACATGATAAAATGGGTGTATTATCATTAAATCCAAATGAAACTCAAGAGTTTTCTTATACAATTGAAATTATAAAATAATAAAAAGTGTAACAATATCTAGAAAATATAAAACTAGTTATAGTTACACTTTTTAACTAAATTCTTTCAATAATTTTTGAATCCATTAGGAAATTATAAAGGCCAATTATTATAATTCCTTTATCGTCATAAAGAGGCTTTTTATATCCTTTAACAATTATAATTTTTTTAAAATTATCATTAGCATTAATTAATGATTTTTTTTCTTGCTCAATTTTATCATGTAGTGTCATTTCTAAGGATGATTGAATGTAATATTTACAATTTCCATTATTGACTACAAAATCTATTTCATAGTCAACTCTTTTATTTTTATTTTCATCTTTTCTCCATGTTGTTACAATGCCAACATCAACTAAATAGCCGTTTCTAAGTAATTCTACATAAATGATATTTTCCATTAAATGATATTCTTCAATTTGCCTAAAGTTAAGTCTTGCGTTTCTAAGACCTGTGTCTAAAAAATAAAACTTACTTAATGTATTAATATATTTTCTTCCTTTAACATCATATCTTTTAGCTTCCTTTATCAAAAAAGAATTTTCAAGATGCTTCAAGTAATTAGTAATTGTATTATCAGTGATACTACAAACTCCATTAGACTTAAATGTTTTTTCTATTTTGCTAGGATTTAGTGGTGAACCAATACAAGATGCGACAATATCAGTTACTTTATCGATGTTTGTATCATCTTTTAGGCCGTATCTATCTTTTATATCCTTAAAATATGTACCATCAAACAAATCCTTTAAATACTTTTGACGTGATTTTTCATCTTCATCTAAAACTGCAAGAGGCATACCTCCATAAGTTACATAATCATCCCATACTTCATCATATTCTTTTTCTTTAAATGCCTCTTTTATTTCTTTAAATGATAATGGATAGACCTCAATATTGTAGTTCCTGTTTCTAAACTCTGTAGGAAGATCACTTGATAATAAACGGGAATTACTACCAGTAACGTAGCAATCAACCATAGGGCTGTTTAATAATTCATTTAATACATCATGATAAGTTATCCATTGCTTTCCATCTTTAACGCCTTCTAACAGCTTTCCATTTTTATCTAAAAGTGCAGGGTTAATTACATCAACACATTCTTGGATTTCATCTAAAATAACATAACACTTTTCATTTACAATTAATTTTTCTTTTATGTATGTTGATAATTCAATAGGATTTCTAAGCTTAGCAAATTGCAATTCATCTAGCTTAATATATATAATATTTTTATCTTTAATACCAATACTTTTTAAGTAATCAACAAATATAGTAGATAGCAAATAAGATTTACCACATCTTCTAACACCAATTATTACCTTGATTAATGGTGACTTCATACCATTTTTAAGTTTTTCTAATAGTTCTGCTCTTTCAATTTTCATGTATCCACCTCATTAAAAATTTATGTGGTAATCCACAAATATCTTTAATGATATTATATGGGTTATTTATATTTAAGTCAATATTTATAATATTAAAACAAATTTTAATTATAAAAAATAGTATGAAATTTATCATGAAGATATATTATTTTTACTAATTTGTGCAAATTAAGAGTGCAAAAAATCTCCTGTTTGTACAAATTAAGATTATTCTATGCTTTTTAAGCTAAATATATTCATAAGGAAATTTTAAAAAAAACTCACTAAAAATTTTTGTGGTAATCCACAATTTTCTTTAGTTAGTGCTTAAAATCATACATATACATTTATTATATAAAACATGTAAGAATAAAAAATAAATAAGTTTATATTTTTTTTCCAATCCAATAATAAATAATAGAAAAAAAGAATAAAATATAAAGAGGATTGGTGATCTAATGTTAAATAAATTCCATGACAAAGCTCAAAAGGTAATAGCATTAACTGAAAGTATTGCTTTTGATTTAGGGCAAAGTAGTGTTGGAAGTGAGCATTTATTATTGTCTTTTTTAAAGACAAAGGATTGTAAATTAAAGGCTTTACTTGAAAAAGAAAATATAAATTTTGATAGTATAAAAGAAGAAGTAATTAAACTATTTGGAGAAAAAACAAGTAAACCATTTTATATGGAATATACCTTATCATTTAAAAAGATTTTAGAAAATGCTATTTTAATAGCAAAAAAAAGGAATGAGGAAAAGGTATCTATTGATGTTTTATCCATTGCCTTACTTGAGCTAAATGATTGTGTGGCTTATGAAATTCTTAGTAAAAAGACAAATAAAATCAATCAAATTTGTCAAGAAATTAAAAAGCAATTAAAAAGGACTAGTGATTTAGATAATATTTTTGATTTAACTAATTTGAATCAAAAGGCTTTAAAAAATCCACCTATTTTAATGCATAGAGAAAATGAAATCAAGCAATTAATAGAAGTCTTATTAAGAAAGCAAAAGCAAAATGCTATTATTTTAGGAGAACCTGGAGTTGGAAAAACAGCTTTAGTTGAATATTTAGCAAGCCTTATAAATAAAGGTGAGGTATGTGAGCAATTAAAGGATAAAAACATTTATGAATTAGATATTGCCTCAATAATTGCTGGAACGAAATATCGTGGAGAATTTGAAGAAAAGCTAAAAAAGATTTTAAAGAAGGTAAAGGAAGATAAAAATGCTATTCTTTTTATTGATGAGATTCATAATATTATTGGAGCTGGTGGAGCAGAAGGAGCAATTGATGCTTCAAACATTATAAAGCCTTATTTATCAAGAGGTGAAATATGCTGCATTGGTGCTACGACGTTTGATGAATATACTAAATTATTTGAAAAAGAAAAAGCCTTAGAAAGAAGATTTCAGGTAATTAAAATAAATGAACCAACCCTTTTACAAACATATGATATTTTAAAGGCTATTAAAGGTAGCTTTATTAAATTCCATAAAATAAAAATTAGTGATGAAATACTAGAGACATTAACTTATTTATGTAAGCATTATGTTTTTGATAGGAATTTTCCTGATAAAGCTATTGATATATTAGATATTGCTTGTGTTAAAGCTAAAAACTCCTTAAAAAGTGAGCTTGATAAGGAAACAATTATTGAAGTTATAGAAACTAACTATAATGTTAAAATACAGCTAAATAATAAGGTAGTAGCCTTAAAGGATAAGCTAAATAGTATCTTATTTGGTCAAGAAAAAGCAATTGCTGAAATATGTGATCAGCTAAGTTATATTGAGCTTGGAATTAATGATGATAATAAACCACTTGGGGTATTTTTATTTGTAGGTCCAACAGGAGTTGGAAAAACAGAAATGGCTAAGCAAATATCAAACTGCTTTTTTGGTAGTAAATATAAATATATTAAGCTTGATATGTCAGAGTATAATGATTCAGCTTGTGTTAGTAAGCTAATTGGAGCACCTCCAGGATATGTAGGCTTTGAAAGGCCATCATTATTAGTCGAGCATATGAAAAATAATCCACATAGTGTAGTTGTTTTAGATGAGGTTGAAAAAGCTAATAGAGATATAATGGATGTTTTCTTAAATGTTTTTGATGAAGGCTATTTTATGGATGCTAGTAAAAGAAAAATTGACTTTACTAATTCAATTATTATAATGACTAGTAATCTTGGCTTTTCAGAGGAATTATTCCATAAGGATAAAATAGGATACGTCAATGAAAATAATCATCTCGATGATATTAATAGCGTTATTAAAAAGCACTTTAGACCAGAGTTTTTAAATAGAATTGATGATATTGTTTATTTTAATTCATTATCAGTAGATACATGTAAAAAGCTAATAGATAGCTATATACTACAATATCAAAAAAAGATAAGCATTCCTTTAGATTATGAAGCTATAACTAATAATGTTATCAATAACAATGAAATAAAAAGATATGGCGCTAGAGGAATTAAACGTGAGGTTAAAAAGCAAATAGTTAATCAAATAAGTAAACAAATAGTTTATAAAGCATAATTATGCCAATACTAAAATTGGGTGATTATATATGCATAAAAAAATATCAATAATAGTTGGACTTGGAAGTATTTTAATGGGATTTATACCATTAAATATTAATAGTAAAAAGGATATTACTTATACGATATATACCTCAAGTATAGTTAAAGCAAATAGAATAAAAGGAGAATTAATAGCATTCTATAAGCAATACTGTTATTCTCCTTTATTAGTTGAAATAGATAATAAAATAAAAAATAATATTAATAAGATTGATTACAATGCTAGCTACACTGATCATCAAATAATTATTAACGATGATTCAAGAAAAATAAAAATGACAGGCTATTTATATGAATTAAGCCCGTCATCTATTAATTTTAAATATTACTTTACTTCTGCTCCGTTTTCCATTCCAGAAGCAACTTCAATTAATGTTGCTACACTTTCGGTATTAGACCAGATTTCGTAGTTAATTCCATTCATAGTGAAGTGTAATTTATTAATATTACCATTTTTAGTAACATAACCACATATTCCATAAATATCTACGATTTCACCATTGATTTCACTAACTACTACTTCTTTATTAGCCTTACTTAATGATTCAAGAATTGTAAAGCTTTGTTTTCCTGAGTACGTTAGCATTGTTTGGTTTACATTATCAACAACAATGTTACTTACTTCTTTAATTATAGAATCAACATCAGCATTTGTTGGGTAGCATGGTAGCTCATAAACTGTTGAAGATGAAGGCGCTGTTAAGTTCTTTTTAGCTTCTTCCATGTTGCTATCAACATTAAAGTAGTTAGTTGCAAAGCTTGGATTGAATTCAACCTTATTAAAGCTTATTTTAACAGCAGGATCATTATTTGTATCATAAATATGAACCCATTCTGGTTTATATTCCTTAGTTAGCTTCATTTCTTGCCTTGACCATGAAGGCATGTTTTTAAAGTCAGGAGTTGAAACAATTAAGTATCCTTCATCAATTTTTGAAATGTCACAATTTTGTTGCATTGTTTCAATCATTGATTGATATAAATATGGCTTATGACCATTAAGTGGCCAATCGCCTTTAAATCTATATACTTGATTTAATGCCGGAGTTAATACAAATACACCATCACTATTTTTAATAATCATTTGCTCTTGTAAAGCTGCTTTGTCATACATAGAAACCTTATATAAGTCAGTATCTGTTCCTTTTTGATAAGAAATTTTAATGTCATACTTTCGACTATCTTCGCCTTTAAAGAATTCCATGTTAGCTTCCATATAGTAACTAGTTAAGTTATCTAAGGTTTCCTTAGCAGTCTTTTCAACATTATAAGATTTATTTAAAAATAGCTTATAAGCTCCAAATGCTAATAGTCCAACAACAATTAAAATAACAACAATTCGTTTAATCCATTTTCCAGTTTTTCCTTCCATAAATTTATTTTTCATATATTCACCTTTTCTCTTTCAAGATAATTTATGAATAAAAATAATTAGATATGACAAAATAGAATAAAAATATTTATATTGGTTAAAATAATTATCAAGGAGGCAAAAAAATGAATGTAATACAAAAAATTGCTTTAACATTTACAATAATTGGTGCAATTAACTGGGGGCTAGTTGGAATATTTAATTTTAATTTAGTAGATTATATATTTGGAGTTAATTCAATTATGTCGAGAATTATATATACAGTTGTTGCTATTGCTGGATTAATAAATATAGTAATTTATTTTATTGACTTAGATACGCCAAAAGTAATAAAAGAAAAAGTAGATTAGGATTTTTATAAATTGATAATAATTAACTAGTGCCTCTTGTAAGAATATGCAAGAGGTTTTTTTGGTTGTAAAAAAGATTTCTAATCGGAAATAATAAAAGTAAATAAATTTTTCCGGATTGATGATAAAATGTTTTCAAAAGAAAAATATTTAAATAGAATGCTTCAAAGAAGAAATAATCATAAACCTACTTCCTTTTATTTTTCATACATTTTATTCCTTAAAAGTTTAGAATGTTGTAAAATATATATGAAAGGTATAGCTAGTGTATGAATGAACAAGAAATATTAAAAAAACTAAATGAAAAGGAAAACTTTCAATTAACCTTTAAGGTTATTCAAATAACTGATGATTTGCTATTAAACGAAGTAGCAAAGCTATTTGATAATGTTGAAATTATTACATCAATTGATAAATCATATGATAAATTATTAAAAGCATATTTAAGAAAAGATAAATATCTTTTAATAAATGAAAATATTTCTTTTTTATTACCAATTATAATTGTTTTAACCAATGATTATTTATCCTTAATAAAGCCAATGACACCAATATATTGTAAAATTAATGATAATAAGAAATTTCAAAATGTTAAAACAAGATGTAACCAAATGCAGCTAAATCAACCAATAAGATTAAAAAATAATGAAGAAATAATTTCTTTGATTAAAGAGGTAGTTTATGAAAATAATTGACTATTTATGTAATGATTTAATAATTGTTTCTCCAAATAATATAAAGGATGAAATAGTAAAAGAAATATCTTTAGTTGATAAAATGTATTCATATAAAATAATCACAGAAAATGAGCTTAAGGTATCACTTCTTTTTGATTATGATTATAAAGCTATAGTATATTTGAAAAACAAGCTAAATATTAGTGTAGCTAATGCTATTGAATATATAAATGCTATGTATTATGTTGATGATAAAGCATATAAAAGTGATAAATTAAACGAGTTAGTAAGTTTAAAAAAGGAATTATTAGAAAATGATTTATTAATCATTGATAATCATTTTAAAAATATTTTAAGAAATAAAAAGATAATTGTTTATGGCTTTGATGTTATAAATAAAGAATTAAAAAGATTACTAAGCTTATTAAATAATGATTATCAAATAATCAAAGAGGATTATAATGCTTCAAATAATGTGTGTATATATAAATATGAAACATTAGAGGATGAAGTTGATAATACATGCTATAAAATATCTTCAATGCTTAATAATATTGATATAAATAAAATCAAAATAGCTAATGTGGATAATGATTATTTATTTACCTTTAAAAGATTTGCTAAAATGTATAATTTGGCAATTGATTTTAAAGAAAAAACTGCTCTTTATTCTTTAAAATGCATAAAGGATTTTGTTAATAGCTTAGCTATTAATAAAAATATTGAAGAATCATTAAAAGCATTAAGTAATGAAAAGGATATTTATAAAGCACTTATAGGTGCTTTAAATTCCTTAGTTGATGTTGATATTATAAATAACATTGATTTACTTATTTATATTTTAAAGAATACTTATTTAGCTAATAAAAAATATGAAAATGTTATTGAAATAGTAAATCTTGATAATATCCATTTAAATGCTGATGAATATCTTTTTGTCTTATCTATAAATCAAGGAGTTTATCCTAAAACATTTAAGAATGAAGACTTCTTAACTGATAATGAAAAGGAAGAACTAAATATTTCAACTAGTGATGATAAAAACATTTTATCAAAAAAGAAATTTGAAATATTATTAAAGAAAAGTAGTAATATTATTCTTTCCTATAAAATAAAATCACCATTTAAGGAATATGTTAAATCCTTTGTTATTGATGAATTAAATATTAAGGATAATATTTATAATAAGGATTACCATATTACTTATTCATCTCTTGTTGATAAGCTATTTTTAGCCGATGTATATGATAAAACCTATAAAGAAGAAAATGAAGAAAATATATTAGCATTATATAGTAATTATCAAATAGATTATAAAAGCTATTCAAATAAATTTAAGCCTTTTTCTTCAAGTAAAATAAAAGACTTTATTATTAAAAATCAAATTAAGCTTTCTTATTCATCAATTAGTAATTACTTTTTATGTAATTTTAAGTATTATTTAGAAAATTTGTTGAAAATAAAAGTAAATGATAAAACTATTGCTACCGATATTGGTAGTATTTATCATTCATTGCTTGAAAAATCATATAAAAATGATTTTAATTATGACAACGAATTTAATAATCAAATAAAGGATATTAGTGATAATAAAACCTTATTTTATTTAAATAAATATAAGGATCTAATGAATGATGTTGTTGATTTAATTCATAAAAATGGTGAAAATAGTGAATTAAAAAAAGCATTAACAGAAAAAGAAATAATAGTAAAATATGAAGAGCCAATTCCTATTATTTTTAAGGGCTATTTAGATAAAATTTTATATGAAATAAAAGATGATAAAACATATGTTGCTATTATTGATTATAAAACTGGCGATGTTGAAGTAGATGTTAATAAAATAAAGTTTGGCTTATCAATGCAGCTACCAATCTATCTTTATTTATTAAAGCATGCAGCATCCTTTAAGAATGTTGTAGTTTGTGGATTTTACATTCAAAAAATAATGCCAAAGCAATTAAGCTATGGTGATGACTATTTAAAATATTTAAGTGATAGTATAGCCTTACAAGGCTATAGTAATTCATCATTTGAAATACTATCACATTTTGATCCAGCCTTTAGTAATTCAACAATGATTAAAGGCATGAAGCTAACAGCAAAGCAAGAATTTAATAGATTTAGTAAGGTTTTATCAACAAAGCAAATGGATGAAATAACCATTCAGGTTGAAGAATTAATTAAAAATGCTTTAATTAATATTACTAATTGTAATTTTACTATAAATCCAAAAATATTAAATAATAATAATGAAAGCTGCAAGTTTTGTGATTTTAAGGATTGCTGCTTTGTATCGTTTAAGGATTATGTATATTTACATGAAGAAAAGCAAGGTGATAAATAATGGGCTTTGAATATTCTCGCGAACAAAAGGAAGCTATTTTTTCAAGTGGTGAAAATATTATTGTTTCTGCCGGAGCTGGAAGTGGAAAAACAGCTGTTTTAACTGAAAGAATTAAAAGAATATTGAATGAAGGCACTAAAGCTAATCAGCTTTTAGTTTTAACATTTACTAATGCTGCTGCTAGTGAAATGAAAGAAAGAATTGTTAAAAAAATGCTTCAGGATGAAAATCTAAAAAATAGAATAAGTGAGGTTGATAATGCTTATATTACAACTTTTGATAGCTTTTCTTTAGCAATTGTAAAAAAATATCATATTAAGATGAATTTAAGTGCTAATGTTTCAATAGTTGATGATTGCTTATTAAATGTTAAAAAGAATGAAATACTTGATAATATATTTAATGAGTATTATTCAATAAATGATATTAATTTTAATAGATTAATAAAAGAATTAACTAATAAAAATGATACAACCTTAAAGGAAGAAATATTAAAAATAGCTAGTAAAATTGATTTAAAAACAAATAGAGATGAATTTTTAAATAGCTATTTAGCTAATTATTTTAATGATGATTATTATAATAAAATATATAATGAATATATAGATTTATTATATGAAAAGCTAGATTTCATTAAAGAAAATTTAGTATTAATCAAAAATCTTGATGAAGATAAGTTTTTAAAAATATACACTAAGTTACAAGAACTTTTAGATTCTAAATCCTATGAAATGATAAGTGCTAATTGTAATATTCAATTTCCAATTCTTAAAAACTTAGAAGAAAATATCAAAACATTAAAGGATACTATTAAGGATACATTAGATGAATTAAAGGAATTATGCATTTATAAGGATAGTAAGCAAATAAAAGAATGCTACTTTTATAGCTGTGACTATGTTTTAATTTTAATAGATATTTTAAAGAAATACTTTAAGCAAATTGATGAATATAAATTAAAATATGAAATGTTTGAATTTATTGATATTTCAAAAATGGCAATTAAAGTAGTTCGTGATAATAAAAGCATTCAAAATGAACTAAAAAATACCTTTAAGGAAATATTAGTTGATGAATATCAAGATACTAACGATATTCAAGAGGAATTCATTTCCTATATTAGTAATAATAATGTTTATATGGTTGGTGATGTAAAGCAATCAATCTATGGCTTTAGAAATGCTAATCCTTTAATATTTAAGGAAAAATATGATTTATATAGTAAGCATATAAATGGTAAAAAAATAGATTTAAATAATAACTTTAGAAGTAATAGGGTTGTTTTAAAAACTATTAATGATATCTTTGATCATATAATGGATGATGCTATAGGGAATGCTAACTTTAAGGAATCACATCGTATGCATTTTGGCTTGCTTGATTATGAAAAGAAAAGCAATGAAAACAAAATAACATTCATACAGTATTTAAAAAATAAAGATTTATATAAAAGTAAAGATGTTGATATGTTTTATGTAGCTAAGGATATACTTTATAAAATAAATAATAAAGAGCAAGTATATGATAAGGATAGTAAGGAATTTAGAGATTGTACATATAAGGATTTTGCTATTTTAATGAGTGATAGCTCATTATTTGATAGCTTAGAAAAACTATTATCATATAATCATATACCTTGTTTAGTTTTTAAAAATGTTGAGGTTGGTAGTGGCGAAATCATTATTTTATTAAAAAACATTGTTAATTTAATTGTTTTAGATTATAGCAAAATATATGATGAATCATTTAAGCATTCATTTTTAAGCGTTGCCCGTTCTTTTATAATGTCTTATAGTGATGAAGAAATTTTTGATTATTTATCATTAAATACCTTTAAGGAAAGCCAACTATATAATATTATTCATAAGCTTTCAAAGGAAATATGTATAAAGCCTTTTGTTAATGTTTTTGAAGAAATATTAGATGAATTTAATATTTATGAAAAATTAATTACTATTGGTAATGTTAAACAAAATATAACAAGAATTGAATATTTATTAAATTTAATTTCTTCATTTGAAAAGCTAGATTTAACAATTTTTGATTTTAATAGCTATATTGATAGTATTTATAAAAATAATGATAAAATGGAATTTCAATCATCTGGCTTAACATCTAATAAGGTTAAAATAATGACAATTCATAAATCAAAGGGCTTAGAATTTCCGATAGTTTATTTTATTAATAATGATAAGGAATTTAATAAAAGCGAATATAAGGATAAATTGATTTATGATAATAAATATGGCTTTATTGCTCCATTTTATTTAAATGGTGAAGGAAAGAATATTAACTTTTTATTAATGAAGGAAAATAATAAGGTTAGTATGATTTCAGAAAAAATACGTTTACTATATGTAGCTTTAACAAGAGCTAGAGAGCAAATGATAGTATTAAATCAATTAACTGGTAAGGAATATGCTTTAGATGATGAAATATTTTCAATTGCTTATCGAAAAAAATATAATAGCTTTAAAGCTATTTATGCTTCCTTAAATAATGTTTTAAAAGACAACATAAAAGAAATTGATCCATTAACACTTAATATTAATGATGATTATTTAAAAGCTAGTAGTGCTAATTATAATGATTATTTTAAAAAAATCGATAGTAAAATAGTAAACAAAACTAATATAAATAATTCACATGAAATTACTTTAGCTCATGCTTCTAAGGATGAAGTATCATTAATTGAAGAAAGCATTAAAGAAATCATGGAAAAGGGTATAGCTTATCATGAATTATTTGAAGGTGTTGATTTTAAAAACTATGATGCTTCTTTATATAATAAGAATGAAAATAAATTAATTACTAGCTTTTTAAATCAAGATATAAATAAAAATATTAAAAATGCTAATATTTATAAGGAATATGAATTTATTTATCTTGATGATAATAAGCAAATACATGGGATTATTGACCTAATGCTTGAATATGATACTTATATTAATATTATTGATTATAAGCTATCACATACTGAAGATGAAGCTTATATAAAGCAATTAAATAGCTATAAAAAATATATTGAAGGTAAAAGCAATAAAAAGGTTAATATTTATTTATACTCAATATTAAAAAACGAAATAATAAGATTAAATTAAAAAGAACCTTTCAGTTCTTTTTACTAATTATTCTTTCAATATCTTTTTCACTATAGATAGTGAAATTATGCTTTAAGGCTAAGGAAGTAAAAATGCCACTTCCATTAATTATTTTTCCTGAAAAAGTTCCATCATAGATGTATTTTAGCCCACAGCTTGGGCTTTTTTCCTTAACAATTATAATTTTGACATTTTCTTTAATAAGCTTATCTAATTCTTTTTTAGCACCATTATAAAAGTTTGCGGTTTTATCTTCATTTATTTTGTTAATAACCTTGTTATCTTTTATTTCACAAGGGATTCGTGGAATGCTCATATTTCCACTAACCTCTGGACAAATTAAAATAACCTCTTTATCCTTTATATATTCAATTACTGCTTCATTATAGTTGTTTTTACCATCATATTTAGTGTTTTTACCAACTAAGCAAGCACTGACTGCAATTTTATTTTCCATAGTAGTAATCCATTGTGTTTAAACGTCTCTTTAAAAATCTTGTTAAGTAATCATAATGCTCATTAATAGAAGCTAATTCTAAATAATCAATTCCTAATGCATATACTTCAACCCAAGTACTTCTTTCATTACTTAATGGCCATTTAGCAACATTTCGATCTTGAGCCTTTTTTAGTTTTTCTTTAGCAATATCTATTTCATCAAAAACAGACAAAAATACTTCATCTCTTACTTCTTGATAACGTTTCTTTACTAATTCAGTAAAAGAGTCATTTAAAAATAGTTCTGCATACAATGGATCTTTAGCTCTAACAAAGAGCTCACTATTATAATACATATTATAAATACCAGTATGATCATCAACTGCTCCACTTGCTATATCAAAATCCCAAACAGGGCCGGCTGTTAATTTAATGTTTTCAAGTGATGAATCAATATAGTAAAATTGGCTTGTTGAGCCAACATCAACATTTTTAAAGAATTCTTCAACTAAATAATAATCAATAAAAGATGAGATATCTAAGTAATCTGTATAGTTAGGTGAATATAAAGCATTTGATAAAAATTCATATAGCCATGAAATATCATTATTATATTTTGAAATATTTTTTTCATCATTTTTTTCTATGTATTCTAAATAATCATCATAGCTTGGATATTTGAATGAAAAATAATATGATGATTTACCTTCAAATGGAAAGTAAAAATATGCTTTTCCTTCGCCATCTTTATATTCATCCTTTATTCTTTCATCTACTTCTAAAAAGAATGAGCTTAAGCCATTAGCTGATACTTTATCTTCAATATCAACACGTCCTTTATTTTCTTCCATTTGCTCACAAAGAAGGAATAAGCCATAATAATTATTATTTAAATAAACATCAACAAAAATGGAAGATGGTTGGAATCCTAAATATGTTAATTTATTAGCTGTTAAATAAGCTAAATAATTTCTTATGTTAGATTTATCATAATAATTAGCTAATAATACCCATTTTTTTGCAGCCTTTAAGCCAAATAATGATTGCTTTTTATCAAATTTTATTTTAAAAGGCTTTTTTAAAGCAGACTTTGTTGAGTTACCACGAAGTTTTATACCCATAGCTTTACTATCTAGTATTACTTTAGTTTCATCCTGTTCAGTAATACTTAAAGAACCTTTAGTATATTCATCTATATTATTTTTTAAAAACTCTTCATTTTCAGTAGTAATATTAATTCTATATAAATCATTATCACTACCTAAAAAATTATTGATATTTTTATCAGTTCTTTCACGCTTTGGAGTTAATTTGGCAAATGTACTACTTTCTTCAATGCTAGATATTTCCTCACTACTTGATTCACTTTCACTACTTTCTAATGATGATTCACTTATTATAGATGATGAATCTATAATTGAAGAATCACTTGATGATTCAAATTCACTACTTGAGGTATTAATATTTTGACATGATATTAATAATGTTGAAACGATAAGGCAAATAATGTTTTTCCTTTTCATATAATTGCTCTCCTAAATTGTTTTACAATTTAATAATATCAGTAAATAGATAGTTTTTAAATGTTTGATTTATATTAAGCAATTTATTGCATATAAATATAATTTATTTTACATTAAATACTTCTTTAGCTTATTAATTTGTTCATTCATATCCTTAGAGCCAGTAAATAAGAAGATATGATTACTATAACGTTTATAAAATTTATCATTGAAATTAAGTATTTTTCTATTATCAACTAATTTATTAATAGCTTTAATAGATTCTTCTGTATTATTTAAAAATGGTAGTACATAAGTAGTTTTAGCTTTATTAAAAGTATTTTTATAATCATTTAAGAATGTTGTTAGTCTTTTTTCTCTATCTGGGTGATAAACAATGATTAGCTTTTTCTTTTTAAATTCTTGCTTTATAGCAGCAATAGTAGCTTTTATTTCACTTGGGTGATGGCCATAATCATCAATAATAACATTACTATTATATATCATTACATTATGTCGTCTTGTTGCTTGGGTGTATGATGAAAGGTATGTCAGTATTTCATTTAAATTCATATTTAAATATAAGCAACAGCTAATACATGCTAAAGCATCCTCCAGCTGATGCTTTCCAAAAAATGGTAGATATAAGTTTTTATATTTAGTTTTATTGATAATTAAATTAAAGTATGTTCCATCTAATTTATATTTTATATTACGAGCATATACATTAGCTTTAAAGGTGCCATATGTTTGACATTTTTTATAATAGCTAATATTTTGATTTAAAATCAATTCATCCTTACTATTATTAAAGAAGTTCATAAATGATTCAACATATTGCTTTTTATTTTTAAAGTATTCAACATGATCATAATCTATGTTAGTACATATAATAACATTTGGATGGTATGATAAAAAATGGTCTCTGTGCTCACAAGCTTCAAAAACAAAATATTTAGCATTTTTACTCATAAAGCCTTGACCATCACCAACTAAATAACCAATATCATATTTATGTGATAAAACATGCTTAATCATATTTGTAGTTGTAGTTTTTCCATGACTTCCACAAATAGCAATTGAGAAATATTTATTAACAATACTACTTAATAATTCCTGATATGTTATAGTCTTTTTATCATTAAAATCAAATTTATCAATAAAAGCATTTCCTAAAACAATTATATCATAATCATCATAGTGCATATTTGAAAGAGAATCGATAATTATTCCATTTTCAATTAATTGATATTGGGTAAATAATTCATGCTCAACATCAGAACCTCTTACATCATTTCCTAAATTTTTAATAATTAAAGCTAACCCAGACATTCCAGATCCTTTAATACCTACAAAATAATATTTCATAAAATCACCATTACATTATATGCAATTGGCTATAAAATTATTTTAAATTTATATATGACTAATAAAGTGAATTGTTTATGTAAAATTTCGCTTAAACGAAATATTTTTCGCTTAGCGAAATGAAAACGAAAAATAATTTGACATATTTCGTTATACTTTGTATAATTGGTTTAGAAAGTATAGGTGTAAATATGGCATATATTGAAAGTAAAAAAGTGGCAGAAAAGTTAAATCTATCTGTACGTAGAATTCAACAAATGTGTAAAAGTGGAGAAATAATTGGTGCAAAAAAAATAGGGAGAAGTTGGTTTTTACCAAGTGAATACATCGAAAATAATAAAGAAAGTTTATTTGATGGTAAAAAACAAAAGCCATTACCAATTGGAATTTCTGATTTTAAAAAAGCAATAACTGAATATTATTATGTTGATAAAACACTTTTAATAAAAGATTTTTTGGATACAAAGCCTCAAGTATCTTTATTTACACGTCCACGTCGTTTTGGTAAAACTTTATCTATGGATATGCTACGTGTGTTTTTTGAAAAAACAAATGAAGATACATCACACTTTTTTAAGAATACAAAAATTTGGAATTGTAAAGGAAATTATATGGCATATCAAGGCCAATATCCAGTTATATTTTTTACATTTAAGGATGTTAAAAGTAAAACATGGAAAGATACACTTGATAAAATAATAAAATTAATTTCAATGGAGTATTTACGCCATAATGAACTGGAAAATAGCAAAAAATTGAATGATTATGAAAAATTACAATATAGAAAAATTGCAAATGGTGAAGCAAGTGAAATAGATTATCAAATGTCATTACAATTACTTTCATTATTCTTATTTAAGCATTATGAAAAAGAGTGTGTAATTATCATCGATGAATATGATACTCCTATTCAACAAGGTCATACATGTGGCTTTTACAATGAAACAATTGACTTCATGCGTTCTTTCTTTTCTGGTGGATTAAAAGATAATTCATGCCTTGCATATGGATTTTTAACAGGCATATTAAGAGTTGCAAAAGAAAGTATATTTAGTGGCCTAAATAATATAAAAATTAATTCTATTTTAGATAATGAATATAGTCAATATTTTGGATTTACTAAAGATGAAGTAAAGGAACTATTAGCTTATTATAGTTATGATGATAAATATGATGAGGTATGTAAGTGGTATGATGGTTATTTATTTGGTAATACTGAAATATTTAACCCATGGTCTGTGATAAATTATGTTGCTGAAAAATGTTTTCCTCAAGCTTTTTGGTTGTCAACAGGTAGTAATGATATCATTGGTGAAATTGTTGCAAATGCAACAAATGAAACTATAGAAAATTTACATAAATTACTAATAGGAGAGCAAGTTACAACTTATATCGATACAAGTGTAATATATCCAGAAATAAATAAAAATCCTTATAGTATATATAGTTTTTTACTTGTTGCAGGATATTTAAAAATCACTAAAACCTATCAACAAAATGATGGCGGATATATGTGTGATGTTGCAATTCCAAATAAGGAAATTGCATTTGTGTATGGAAAAGAAATACTAGATAAAACAGGAAATGAAAGTATATCAATTAAAATTCGCCAAGCTTTATTTCAAGGTAATATAGACGCTTTACAAAAATCACTTGAGGATTTTATGATAGAATCAATTTCATCTTTTGATAGTGCTAGTGAAAGCTTTTATCATGGAATGATGCTAGGCCTTTGTGCTATTGTTAATAGTAACTATAAAATTCAATCTAATAAAGAATCAGGATTTGGTAGATTTGATATAGAATTATACCCAATAGATAAAAAAGATCCTGGGTTTATATTTGAATTTAAACAAACAAATGATGAAAAGAAGCTAGATGAATTAGCCAAAAAAGCTTTAATGCAAATTGATGATAAAAAGTATGATACTCAAATGAAATTAAATCACGTTTCAAAAATTATAAAAATTGGAATAGCTTTTAGTGGAAAACACGTAAAAATAGCATCAAAAGATGAACTTACTAAATACTTTTAATTGTTTAATTTTTAAGCATATGAACTAATCTATCCTTATTATTTTATAAACAAAAACTCCCTATAGTATTAACTAAAGAGAGTAGTGTTGTTATTTTTTTAAATCCTTAAAAAACTATCAAGGCTTTTTAACTTCACTTACATTTAATAAAATGTAAGATTTTGTTTCAACAAAAGTTAATTAATGATTTATAAAGAGTTTACTACTATTGTTCTATAATTATGTAGTTAATTGCTTATATTTATGCTTTGCTATTAATATATTTTGTTAATAATTCTTAAATATTTTTCTAATTTTATAATTCGCATCATATTTTAATGCTTTTAATTCATTATTATCAAGCATGTTATATTTTTTTAAAATAATAGCTATTTTATATCTACCAGTTGATGATAATCCATTTTTAAAGAAATATTTTAAATCAACAAGTAAACGTTTATCTATTAATCTTTTATTAAAATAATTTATTAAAGCATTTTCAACAGCAAACCAGTTATTTGAATTACTATAGTTTATTTTTAGTTTTATTATTTTATTATGTAATTTTTCATATTTGCTTTCATTGTAATTTGTTAAATGTAACCTAATATAAAAATTGTTTTCAAGCTTTCTTTTACTTAAAGCATTTAGCAATTTAACTGATTTCTTTTCACTTAAAATATCATAAATTATATTTCTTTGTTCAAGATTTACTTTATCAAGAATATTAATTAGTTTTTTCATAATTTTAATATTTTTCTTATTACTAAATAAAATAATTTTTAAAATGTTGGTTTTAATAGCATTATCGATATCTTTATTAGCTTCTATATATTTTAATAAAAGCTCTATAGAGTCATTAGTAATATAAGTAGCAATAATTGGTAATTGCTTATTAAAGTTAGCATCATTTAAAATGCAATTTAATAGCTTATTAAAATCTTCTATTTCTTCTTTTTCAATAAAATGGAAATTATTATTTGTAGTATAACCATCTAAATGCAAATTTGAATTATTGAATTTAATATAATGCTGTTGAACTATTTCCTCAATATGTATATTCATATTTAAATCATTTATTAAAGATATTAAAGAATTAATTGAACAACATTCATTAAATGTAAAAAGTTCTTTTTTTAAATTGCTTATTAGTAAATGTTTAATTCTTTTCTCATAGTTAATTTTTTTATTTCTTTTAAGTATGAAATATAAATTATTAATTAAATAATCAAAATTATAATAATCTTCTATTTTTGTCCTTTTAATTTTATTCCATAGCAAGCTTAAAAAGAAATTATCAGCATTATAAAAACTTATTAATTCACATGCAAATGCTGAACGATATTCATCATTTATTAAAAAAGCATAGTTATTTAAAAAGACTTTCTTAATAATATTTTTATAATATATAGGATTTTCTTTTTTTAATGCTAATATACATTCACCATGTCCTCTTTTAGCATGCCATAAAAATTCATCTAAATTCATTCAAATCACCTCTTTTTAAGTAAATATAATTAAAAATTAATGTACTATGGAATAGGCTTTAACTATAAAACTAAATGGTTTTATTATTAAATATTTTACAAGTTTGGTTAATTTATAATTTATTTAGTTTTTCAAAGCCTTCTGACCACCCATTAAAACTATCAATTTTAACTTCTACAATTTCAAAATTGTTTGGATATTTTTTTCCAACTCTACTATGTTTTTGTAAATATTCAACATGCTTTTTTGCACTTTCAATATTAGAAAAGTAACCAAATATATTCCACCAATAAGTAAACTTATCGGAAGGATCATCATACTCATGAGTAATACAATATAAAATAACATTGGATTTGTCTTTTATATTGGAATCAAAATTTACACCAAATTTAGTTATTTTAAAATTATCAAGACTATATTGATTAAATCCTGCTAATCCAGTAGACATATTAACTTTTTCTTTTGCTAGTTTTAAACTTGAAAAAGCTCCTAAATCAAAATATGATTTAATATCATCATGAACAAAATATTCAAATTCCACTAAATAAAAATATTTAATCATCGTACTCTCCTTATGTTGTTTTAAATAACTTGTAAAAGTAATTTGTTATTTATTTAAAATTTTGTTTATCTTTCTAACATATTTTTTATAATTTAATCCTATGAATGAAATCCAAGAATCATCCATATAAACCTCGTTTGTTTCTTCATTGATTAAATAAAATACAACAACTGTATTAACACTATTAAAATAAAGCAAATCGGATTTTTTAAATTCTTCTTTTGTTTTACTAACAACGATTAATGTTTTATACTCTGTAAAATTTGCGTTTTTAGTTTTTTCTTCTAAATAACTTAATACTTCTTTTATTGAATCTTTTTTTATTAATTCATCCCAAAATACTAAGTATCTTCTTTTGGCTAATAAATAACAATTTAATTCAGTATCAACTTTATTAACTAAGGGATAATCTTGAATGAGTTTTTCTTGAATATTCATATTTTTATTCTCCTTTAAAATTATGGATAAAAATGAGTCACTTGCAACTAGAGTAATGGCATTAATTATTAATTGCACCATTACTCATATTCTACCACACATACATTACCTTCATCAATAATTTTAATGCTGATTTTGAGTTTTTCCAAAATTGAATAAGGCCATAAAACATATCAAATAATACTTTTAAAATAAATGATAGAATTAAAGCCTTAAACAAATAAAAAAATTCTCTGAAAGTGGTATATAATTGACAAAAAAATTAACACTGGATGATTTTCTCATGTCAAATTATATTTCCAAAGAAAAAAGGCTATATTGAAATAATCTATTTGACTATTTCTTTACAGCCCCTAAAAAAACACGTCAATTGCTAGAAATAGTGAATAAATTTTAAAATAAAATTTTGTTCTAGGAATTACTAACTTTTTATATATAATGGCGCCTTATTTCGTTTATTTTTATTTTTTCAATATGGAACCCATCATCAGAGTCATAAATCATATAGTCTTTTACTTTGTATTTATCATCTTCCAATAGCTTTTCTTTAAGTTTTAAACACTTTTCATAGCTGCTTAATGGTTCAAAATAATAATAATAGTAAGTATATTGATCATCTGGATCTATATTTTTATCTTGTTCAGCATCATCTATTAAAACTGAATATTCAAAAAATAAAACATAAACATATTTTTGATTAGGAGAACACGAAAAATCAAATTCCTTAATTTGTATTTCTTCATTGCCTTCTTTCTTTTCTTCATATATTTCTAAAGCTTTATTTTTAATTTTTTCATCTAAAAAATATCCAATAATCCATCTACCTTCAATAGGCTCATTATCTTTTTCATCTATTCCTCTAAAATCAACTAAATCTAAAAGTGTTATTTTCCTTTTCATTTTATTTTCCCCGTTCGTATTATTTTTACAATTATTCTATCTAACCATTTTTAATAATATTTTATAGAATTAAATTAATTACTAATACAATTTAACTAATTGAAATAATAGCTTTATTTATTTTACTTTATACTTTAAGCGTTTCAAATTATCTTTTTCATTTTTTTCTTTAATTATTTGATTAATGTCATTAATAAGTTCCTCTAAATTCTTTGTTACCTTGTTTACTCTTGCTAATTTTTTCTCTTTATACATCCAACCAAAATAAGTTTCTATATAGCCTCCATCTTTTTTACGAAAAATAATAGTAAATACTTTACCATTATTATAGACATAATCACAACAAGACATATATGTTCCTGGGTAAAAAAACTCGTGAAAAAATCCATATAAAT
Organism: uncultured Bacilli bacterium; assembly: GCA_934201705.1. GTDB lineage: Bacteria > Bacillota_I > Bacilli_A > RFN20 > CAG-631 > CAKPXW01. Next base: position 125,069 of record CAKPXF010000004.1, read on the forward strand.
TATCTTTTTTCTTCTTTTTTAATTCTTTAAATTCAACATAATCTAAGGTATCCCATTTGATTTTAAAAATACTTAAATTATCTACGACTTTTATATATGATTTCTTTACAGTAATTCCTTGATTAAATGTAAAAACAAAAGTCTTAAATAAATAATCTCCTAAACCTATGCCCCAAATAACATATAGGGCATACTCTTTAGAATACAAAGCAAAAAAAATCGCTAAAAATATTGGTATTAAAAAAGTATTAATAAATATAAACTTATGAGTATAGTCATATCTAAATTTTTTATTCATTGATTGAAAACCAATATAATGAATTTAGACTAATTCATTAATCCTTTCATTTTTAATTAAATTTAAGAAAAGCTTTAATTAATAATAAATAGCATTATTTAACTTCTGTTTTTAATTCTATTTAAATAACACTTGTTAATTACTATTGAAGCATTATAAATAGGAATTAACTCTTTTAATGCTTTATAATGCTATTTTATCATACGTTTTTAATAACTAATGAATGTTATATGATTTATTATTGTATAAAAATCCTCCAATTACAATTGTAAAAGGAGGATTAAAAATTAGTCATTTTAATATTACGTTGTATTTTAGTGTCAGTGTAACTATTTGTTTGTCAGAATTAGGTGCCAACACATTGAATCAATAACATAAAATAATTTGTGTTTATTCATTACTTCAGTTTTTAAAAGGAAACGAATTTTTCTTGTTATTAAAGTCGTTTTTTCATTATAAATATTACTTCAATATAACCGAAATAATTTTATTTTCTTTTAAACCTTATTTGTGATGTGTACTTTTTTACTAAAACATCTGTTTTTTCAATTTTATTGTGATTATTATATTCAATCATCAATTTTTTAATGTCATCTATAAGAGTTTTGATAGTTTTACTATTCATGTATAAAATCAACATATTATTTATTTTGCCATCTATTGTTAAAAAAGAAATGTAGGCTTTAGGAAGCATATTGCCAAAAGTGCCGCTAGGTATGTTTTTTATAGTGAATCTTTTGTTGACCAAATTATATCAATTGCCTGAATATCATTTATTTTTACCTTTGTTGCATATTGTATTTTTTGCTTTTTCCTTGTCCAATCATAAAATTCTCCTATAATAATTCAATGTTTATGTTGTCCTGAAGCACCACATCAAGTCCTATATATGATTGTATTGCTATTTAAGGCTTTTTAATTTTTCTATACATTTCGCCTGTTATACAACCAAATGTAAAAGTAACTAATGCAACAATTCCAAATAATATAAATGCTGTTGTTACATCTTGTTTTAATGAATAAACAAACACAATTATTGATGTAATAGATATTAAATAACCTACCAATTCTGATATAAATGTCTTTTTAGAAACTATATGTTTTTCTTTAGAATACATAATCACAAAAAACAATTTATGTTTAAATTCCAAACAGTTTTGTTGATTATTTAAAAATTCAAATTTATCTACTGAATAGATATTCAAAAATGATACAACAATAACTAATAGTAAAAATAAATATGATGCAATCAAAGTACCCAACATACTAGATTCCAATAAAATTTCCGTTTGGATTAAATTGTGAGCTAAGTCTACCATAAATTCCTCCTCCTACACCTCCAAGAATAAACGCTAGAAGTGCAATTCTTAGTAAAGTTTCTGTTCAAACCATACTAACAACAGCGCCAATTGCTTCAATTACTTGAATGTCTGATACAGTTACGCCAGTAGTTAAAGCTAATTCGCTAGTTGAAAGGACAACTTCACTTGCTCATATAGTAAATTAACTGCCAGCAACTTATGATATGAAAACATGTAGTTCAAAATAGTACTATCAATCCATATAACTTATTATAACTAAAAATTTCAAATGTAAATATACTTTTAAATAATTGCATTATATAGGATTATATTAATTATTTTCCCTTTTCAACCTTTATTATAATTATCATCAATATAAAAAAAGTCAGAAGCACAATGTAACCTATTATTTCTAGTTCAGTCCTAATATCCATAGATAAATTTATAATTCCCCATGAAAGGACTATATCCAAAAAGCTATATACTATGCCTATAATTATCATCAATATAAAACAAATAAAACACGTAATATTTATTATCTTCAAATTTGTGCCTCCTTGAAAGTTTTTTAGTATAGTTTATACTTTATTACTTTTGTCAATCCTAAGTAATGCTCGGAAAATATATTTGAATTATTAAATTTTGATTGTTCTACACCCAATCAAGCGTAAGAACCTTTTTAGTATAAACTATGAGTTTTTTTGAGCAGTCAATAGGGTAGCTTACGATTCTCCCAATACTATATATACTGATAATTTAATATCAAAAATCCATTAGTTTTTTCATATTTTTTAATTATTAATAAAATAATTTAACTAATATAGAAATATAAGAATCTCTTATTGTGATAATAACTAACTTTAGCATGTTTACATTTTCTTCTTATCAGATGTACCATAATGATTGGTGGATTATTAATAGATAATAGTTGTTTATAATCTTTATCAAATAACACTAATTGTGAAGGTTTGGTGTGAAATTTAGTTAAATCACCATAATCATATGTAATACCATTTATTTCATCATAATTTATTTCTTTATTTTTTGTTTTAGTTTTAATAACTAAAGATTTATCTTTTACATAGTATTTTGTTTTAATAAATATTTGTGCAATAAAAGAAATTATAATTAGAATAACATTTATTATTAATATAAAATATGGAACTAGCAATAATGTAGATAATATTTCACCCATCTTATCTATCATAAAGAATAAATAAATCAAAAATATCATTGGTATTAAACTTATTAAACATTCTGTAATAACACAAGCCAATGTTATAGTTATGTTTCTTTTAAATCCCATTTTTATATCTCCTTTCTTTGTGTACTAATCCCAAAAGATTAACCCTACCTAGTTTTGCTTGTGAAAGTAATTTGCAAATTTGGCTTTTATTTTTTTTGAACTGTGTTTAATTTTAGTTCAATCACTTCTAATAATTTTTGAGGAGTTGTTTTATTTTCTTTTCTTAAATACTCATAGCCACATAATAATTCGCCATTACAATAGATTTCCCCTCTATCAGTAACAAAATTCAATTCTTTTTCATCTTTTTTTATTTTCAAAACCATATTCCCAAATATCTGTTTATAGTAATTGAATTCTATTACTTCAAAATTATATTTATCCATTAATTTTGATAATTGTAACTTGAATTTTTTCATATAATCTCTCCTCCCTTATTACATTAGAACATTTCCCATGGGATTCCATTTTCGATTAAATATTGAATTTCCTTCCAGAATGTTCCACCTTCTCTTACAACGAAATCTGGAGCTAATGCAAAGCGTGAGCCTAAAGAATTAGCATCTTTTAAATGTGTCATATTATTAGTCCATTCCACACCCTTTTGCACCATTTTCTCATAAGTTCCATTAGAAACTAGATAGTAACCAGAACCAGTGGATTGAGCAGTCACAATATATCCAGGCATATGTCCTAAAACTATAGTACCTTTAATAGGGATAATAAAATATTTAGTTATGGATAATCAAATAACTCCTGTAGCTTTAGTAACTAGCGCTCCGACTCCAGCACCCAAAGCACCACCAACTACTCCTCCGCCTACAATACCAGCCATGGTCCATCCGAACAATTCCCAACACCATGAGCCATTGTTTTTGGCGATATTATAAGCAGCAATCCCTCCAGCGGTGGCACCAATCGCCGCTCCTATAATTAAACCTAGCAATGTCAATGAAATTGCGAAATGTCCTGTAGGATCATACTTGTTAATTGGATTATTGTTGCAGTACACATATAGATTTAATCCATTGATACTTTGAGGTTCTAAATATTCGATTGAATCTGGTGAAAGCCATCGACAAAGTTCAGGCGAATAGTAACGTGATGATACCCAATAAAGCTGAGTTTCACTATCATAATAATAACCTTTGTAAACAAATGGGTTAAAATAAGAAACATAGCAATCAACATGTACTTTTCTAGTAGAATTACCCCATGCATCGTACTCATATTCTACCACACATACATTTCCTTCATCAACAATTTTAATGATATTACCTAAAATATCTCTTATGTAAAAATATTCTTTCCCTTCACAATTTAGGTCTACTAAATTTCCTTGTTCATCATAGTTAAAATACATCTCAAAGCCACCACCCTCGTGACTTCTAGAAAATACAATGATTTTGCTACCCTCTAATGTGTATTTTTCAAAGAAATTGCTTCCTAATTTTGTAGTTCTAATACCATCTTCGTTATAAGTATATATTACTTTAGTACCAATTTCTCTTATTGATAGCGTTATTGTTGGCAATGACTCAATTTCACCTACAAGCAGTTCATTATTATCATGTGCTCTTAAAGTTAGCTTAATGACATTTGGTGCTCATTATTACCATGATGGTGATTTTAAAGCTGTATATAATGAAGGACTTGATTATTTAAATAGTACCAATAATATCCTTAAAGCAAGTGGTGTTTCATACTACAATCAAGAGGTATACAAGGACTTTGACGTTATCACATTAAATGGCTCTTTAAATTCTAAAAATGGAATTACTCCTTTATCACTTGCTAGTAAGAATCATTCATTTAGATTTGATAAAGCTAGGATATTTGAATATGATACTGTATTACAAAGACATGTTTATGGAGTATTTAGTAGTAGAAGTGATTTTATTGATAAGAAAGCTTTATTGTCATACAATTTAAACATGACTAACAAAGGAGCCTTTTCAATTAGATTTAAGATAAAGGATGCTACAAATAGTAATAGAACATTAATTGCGTTTGGAAATAGTGGTCAAGAAAAGATAAGGATTTTTATAGATCAAAGTAAATATTTACAAGCATACGTAAATAATACATTAATGAGCTTTAAAAAAGAAATTGATTTAAATACTTGGTATACATTAACAGTATTCATTATCAAAAATGGAATTTATTTCTTTATAAATGGTGGCCTTTTCTATAATTACTTCTTTGCTAATGGCGTTGATTTATCTAATACTATTACTTACGTTGCTTCATCATCTAATGGCTCTAATGTATTAGATGGATATGTTGAAATGCTTGCTTTTTTCAACAAAACAATTTGATGTTTCATCACATAGTAATGTTGCTAGCGATTTATACAATAATGGTAAGGTTATTTCTATTAAAAATAATCTTGATTCATTAGGTAGAGTGACAAGCAGGAAAATAAATACAAATCAAAAAAGTCTTTATTATCAATATGAATATGACAAATTCAAAATTAATAAAGAATCACTTCCAGATAAGCATAGCAACAAATACACTTACGATGATATGGGCAACATCATAAAAAAAGAGCATTATGTTGAAAGTACTTTACTAAATGAAACATCTTACCAATATGATTAACTAGGTAGACTTATTAGTGAGACATATTATAATGGTAAAAAGCATACATATGCTTATGATACTAACGGAAACATTAAATATCATAAGATTTATCAAAATAATGTTATCGTTAAAGATTTAACTTACACTTATTCAACTACTATTAAGGATTTATTATTATCTATT
>CAKPXF010000005.1 GCA_934201705.1 uncultured Bacilli bacterium
AAAAATGATGCAGCTCATAGTGAAGAAGTTGAGGTTCCTGCATTAAGTAATACTTCTACTTGGTCTATTAAAGAAGAAGTTAAGCCTACTTGTGAAAATAATGGACATACTACATATACTTCTACGTATGGTGATGTTACTATTACTACTAATAAGTTAGGTCATAACTTTGGTGCTTGGACATTTGTTAATGAGCCTACTACTTCTACAAATGGTAAAGCAAAGCGTGTTTGTAAAAATGATGCAGCTCATAGTGAAGAAGTTGAGGTTCCTGCATTAAGTAATACTTCTACTTGGTCTATTAAAGAAGATGTTAAACCAACTTGTGAAAATAATGGACATACTACATACACTTCTACGTATGGTGATGTTGTAATAACAGTTAATAAACTAGGACATAAATATCCTACATGGTGGACAATCACAAAAGAGCCAACATTAACTGATGAAGGCACAGCTCAAAAAATATGTGGAAATGATGCTTCACATGTATTAATGGTAGATGTTCCAGTTTTAACAGACAGTGTTTGGACAAAGACTATTAAAAAGCAAGCAACATGTAAGCAAGAAGGCGAAGCAGAATACGTTTCGGAATTTGGAATTGTTAGAATAACACTTGAAAAATTAGAACATGTTTATTCGGATTATAAAGTAAAGGATGTTACTTTTGGTGAAACTGCAACTATTTATAAAGAATGTGAATCAGGTCATGAAATAATTGAAGAATTAAAAGTTGCTGCTCCTAAACAATTTAGTGTTGCAATAACAGATAAGACTAGCCCCGATATTTTAAGTGTTACACCAAGTGACAATTACCCAATGATTTATGAAGCACAAAATGGTACTTGGACAAGTAGCAATGCTGGTGTTGGCAATTCAACATCTGGTATAACTATTGCAGTTAAGTTTGATGGCACATTTGAATTTGATGTTGTTGTTTCATCAGAACCAACTTTTGATAAATTTTATTATTATGGTGGAGCTCCATTGTCCGGAGAAGTTACTCAACATATAACAGCCACTGGCGTAAAAGGAAATAGCAATTCTGTATCATTTTCATATAGTAAAGATAATGCTGGTGATAAAGGCTTAGATAAGGTAGTTATTTCAAATTTCATCTTTAAGACAGAAGGTGTTCCTGCTGGCTATAATATTGATTACAAAGTAATTCAATTTGAAACAAATGGTGGTAATTCATTAAAACCAATTGTTGTTTGTAAAAATAATTCAGTTGATAATATGGACGGCTGTGTTACTACTAAAAAAGGCTACGAATTTGCTGGTTGGTATTACGATTCAACATTTAAGACACCATTCTATGCACATGAAGGTGTAAGTGAATCAACTACTTTATATGCAAAATGGAATAAGCTACACGATGTTAAATTAGTTTATAATAATGGCACTAATGCTGAAACAATTAAAGTTGCTGATGGTAAGGAACTTGAAGTTGATAATCCTATTAAGGATGACTATTTATTTGAAGGATGGTATACTAATAGTTCATTTACTCCTACAAGTAAGTATAATGCAACACCAATTACAGCAAATGTAACTTTCTATGCAAATTATGTAAAAGCACCATACTTTATTGGAAATTATAAAGGAATTAACGAAAGATCAATTGGATACAAATTAGGAATTAAAGATACAAACACTATTAAAAGTGATGCAGAATATAGAAGAACACTTTCTATTAATAATGATTATTCAATCATAACTGGAAATGAAGACTTAACAACATGGGATTTATCAAGCTATGACGAGGCTACTAATATTTTAGTTTCAAGCAATAATACTCATTATTATTACTATAAAACTAAAGAGGGTGATATATTCATTGTTTGTGATTATTCAAGTGGAAAAGAAACAATTTGTGATGATGACTTCAATGTTTATGTTATGGCTGATTCAGCTGAATTTGTATCTGTTAAATGGACTGCAAATGGAACAACTACATATTTATATAGAGTTATTGAAGCACAAGTAAATAACCATACAACTAATATATTTATTGATGGTGTTAATAATAAAGCATATTTTGATGTTAACATTTTAAATAAACAAAATACTGCCATAACTGTTAATGATGTTTACAATACTGATTATATCGATTTTATTAACATTACTGATGCAAATGGTGTAACTATTAATAAGTTTGCTAATAAAAATGGTGTGTTTACTGAACTTGATGGTTATGAAGGTGAATATACAAATGAAACAATAGGTAGCTTCTCTATTAATGGTGTTGGAACTATTACTGTTGGCGGTAATGATTTCGAATATGTTCTTGAAAACAATTTAATCTATGCAACAATTGATGGAAAATTAACAGTATTAAAAACAAATAAATCAAATAATACTGCAACTATTGAACAAGATGACTATAAAGCTACATTAACTGGTGAATCTGGTACTTTAGTACTTGATGGATTTGGAAATGCTTCATTAAATGGCAAGACTGGAGTATATACAGTAAGTGGTAAAAATGTAGCAGTGACAATTGATAGAATAACTACCGTATATACTGCAAATTTCGAAGATAAAACTTTCTTCACTAAGAGTATTTTCTCGGGTCATTATTTTGAAGGAACATACCTAAGTGCTGGTAATGCAGACCCTGAATTTGATTACGATGGAACTACAAAGATATCTATTAATTTTGATGATGTTTCTGCTATTCAGGGTACTTTATATTCAATGAATAAGAATTATTATTTCAACTTTATAGGATCTTGGAATGAAGATAGTAAAGAATTAACATTAACTTTCGGCAAAAACATTTATGGAAATGGTGCAGAAGGAAAACAACTAGTATTTAAAGTTGAAGGTAACACCTTAACTGCTATTAGTGGTTGGTCTGCAAATTGCTATGAATTTACAACAAAGTGTTCATTAACAAGTACTACATTTTCACTATAATTAATTAAGAGGCAACCAAAATTGCCTCTTTTTTAACGTTTTATTACATCCTTGAAGTAAAATAAAAAAAATATATTGAAAACGATAAAAAATAGTGTTATAGTAAAACATGATATTTTTTAGCAAATTTGCTTAAAAAATTTCATTTATAATATAAAATATGAAAGGAATATTATTATGAAAAAGACTAAAAAAAGAATAATGATTTATAGTTTACCTCTTCTTTTATCTTTAGGTTTAGTTGCTTGTAACCCAACTAGTAATAGTTCAAGTACACCAGATTTAAAGGATTATACATTAGAAGACGTCTATAATCTAGCTGTAAAAGCAGGCTACACCGGTACTTTTGAAGATTGGATTGCAACATTAAAGGGCGATAAAGGTGACACTGGCGCTACTGGTGCAACTGGCTCAAAAGGTGATAAAGGCGATACTGGTGAAAAGGGCGATAAAGGTGACACTGGCGAAAAGGGCGACAAAGGCGATACTGGTGAAAAAGGTGATAAAGGTGAAACTGGTTCAAAAGGTGATAAAGGTGACACTGGTGCTACTGGTAAAGATGGTAAATCCTTAAGAACTGGTGCAGGTACTCCATTAAAATCAACTGGTAATGATGGTGATTCATATGTTGATACATTAACTTGGGATTTCTATACTAAAGCTAATGGCGAATGGACTAAAACTGGAAATTTAAAAGGTGAAACTGGTGCTACTGGTGATAAAGGCGATAAAGGTGACACTGGTGATAAAGGTGATAAAGGTGACACTGGTGAAAAGGGTGACAAAGGCGATACTGGTGATAAAGGTCAAGATGGTTCATCTTTATATACAGGAGCAGACGAAGTTCCTTCACTTTCACTAGGTAAAGATGGAGATACTTATATTTGCACTTCTGACTGGTCTTTTTGGTCTAAAGAAGGCAATGTTTGGAAAAAAGTAGGAAACATTAAAGGCGATACTGGTGCAACTGGCGCTACTGGTGCAACTGGTGCTACTGGTTCAAAAGGTGATAAGGGTGACACTGGTGATAAAGGTGATAAAGGCGATACTGGTGAAAAGGGTGACAAAGGTGACACTGGCGATAAAGGTGAAACAGGCACTTCATTACATTCAGGTATGGAAAAGCCTTCATCTTCTCTTGGAAATGATGGCGACTCATATATTTGCGTTTCAGACTGGTCATTCTATATGAAGGCTGAAGGCAAATGGGTAAGGGTTGGTACTATTAAAGGTGAAGATGGTACTGATGCTTCGGATTCACATCTTGAATATAGAGTTGTAGAAAACGGAGACACATATGAATTAAAACGTTTCTGGTTTGGAACTGATGATGCTATTGGCACAGCTTTAAAGACTACTGCAAAGCCACAAGTTTCAACAGCTGAATTTAGTGTAAATAATAAAGATAAAGGCGATTCAACATTTGGTTTAACTCTTTATGAATTCAAACAAAGTGGATTAACATTCACAAGCACTAATAAAGGACAAGGAAACACACAGTCTGCAATGGTTGTTAATGTAACAAAGACAGGCACATTAATCTTTAACTATAAAGTTCAAGGTGAAAAAAATTATGATTTCTTAAATATTTATAAAAATGGAAATCTTTTAACTAATAATGGAAAAACATATGAAAAGATTTCTAATGGAGACATTGAGGTAGAAGAAACTGTATCATTAGAAGTCGTTGAAGGTGATAAATTAACATTTGTATATAGAAAAGATAGTGGTAGTAATAGAGGAGAAGATAGAACTATTGTTACTCTATATGGCACTAAGGCGACAAAAGGTATGGTTACATATAATTCACTTGGTGGAACTAGATATTTACCATCAATTACTGTAAACGGAACATTAACTGAAGCACTTCCAACGCCTACAAAAGATGGATTCTATTTTGCTGGATGGTACACTAGTGAAAACTTTACTGAAGATGAAAAGGTAACTGATGAATACACATTTGCAAAAGAAAATACAACACTTTATGCTTATTGGATTCCAAATTCAGAAGCTAATGTTTTAATGGGTAGCCATTATGGTCTATTCTATTCAGATACAGCTTCCTCTGCATCAAATTCTTATTCAAAATTAGATGTTGATTTCTTTGGAAATTATTCTTCTCAAAGTGGATATTCAACTTTTACATCTGGTCAATTCACAGATTACGATGAAACTGCTGGAACATTTAATGTTGGTAATAAAAAAGCATATTATGATGCTAGCACTGGTTTATTAGTACTAAAAGAGCAAGGGACAGATGAGAACTCAATTTACTTTATTGGCTCAACAGAAAAAATTGCAACATCTGTATCTAAAACTTGCTATTTTGAAAGTGGAAAATATAGATTCGTTGAAATAACAAAGGATGGCGCTGCTCATAAGATCTTTATTAATGGTAAAACTGGAGAAGTATTCTTTGATGTTGAAACATATGACTTAGATGGTAATGTTGTTGAAACAACAAATATTACTTCATCATTTGTAGTAATCGTTAAAGATAAAAATGGAAATGATGTTGCAAAATTTGGTACAACATATTCAGCATTAAAGGAAGCTAATGAATTAATGGGAGTTTATACAGTTGAAGGCACAACTGATACTGTTAAAGTATCTGGCGCTGGATGCTTAATTTATAGTAAATTAGGTGAAACACGTAAGATTTCATATGACACTCTAAATGAGTCTACTTTAAACATTACTTCTACAAATAGCTATAACTATGATATTACTCTTGATACTACTTCTCATACAGCAACAATTGTTGAAAATAAATATACAATTTCTTATGAATGGAATAATCATGAAGTTGCTGATACTTCAAATCCTACATTCGTATGGCAAAAGAGCTGGCTTGATGTACCAGCACCAGAGGTTAATACATTTGTTGATGAAGAAGGAATTAAATACGTATTTAAGGGCTGGTTCACTAATGAAGAATTAACTGAATCATATAGACGTCATCAATTAACTGGTGATATTACACTTTATGCTAAATGGGTTGATGGCGCAACAATTACTTATGATGCAAATGGTGGAACTTCAAAGAAAGATAGTGAAGTTGTTGGAATTGGAGATACTTTATCATTACCACAAGTATCAAAATCTGGATTTATCTTTGATGGTTGGTATAATGGAGAAGTATTATTTGATGGTGAAACAGAAGTTACTGGTGATGTTAAATTAGTTGCTAAATGGGTTGAAGCTCCATACTATATTAAAACATTCTATGGCGCTAATTTAGATGATAGCAATTTTGGCTCAAAATCACGTAATTCAACTTCAAGTTATAGAATGACTTTAACTGAAGAGAAGAAAATTGAAGGCAATAAATTTAGTGGAAGAACATTTGATTTATCTTCTTATGATGAAACAACACACATTCTTACTTTAAATAATACAAGTAGCACTCCTATTTTCTTCTATCAATGTGCAAATGGTATGGTAATTGCTGTAAGCCCATATTCAGAATCAGGCACATTATGCTCAGATGATTTTAGTATGTATGCTGCTAGTGATACAAACTCAAATGTTTCATTTGATACAATTTATTGGGATAATGGCTTTATGAAAATTACGAAGGTTACTGTTGGTGATAAGGTAGCTTATGTATTAACAAATGGTAGAACTAATACTGTTGTTGCTGATGTTCACTTTACTAATTTTGCTGGTGAAGCAATTGAATTTGCATCTTTATACAACACAACTGACAAAAAGTTTGCTGATGAAGTTATCATTTTAGATGCAAATAATAGTGTTGTTGCAAAATATGGTGGCTCTGAAAGTGGCTTTGTTAATGATGATGGTGCTAAAGGAACTTACGCTGGCTCATTAAATGGTGTTAATGCAAATGTCGTATTAAATGGCTTTGGAAAAGCAAATGTTTCATTTAATGGTGCAGCAAGCGTTGAAGGAACTTATAAAGTTGAAGATGATGTAATCACTTTAGTAGCTAATGGAGTTACATATAAATTCACACACGTTGATGGAACTTTAACTCAAGTCCTTGATGGATATGAAGGCACTTATACAAATGGTGAAAACACATTAACATTAACTGGTTGGGGTGATGCAACATTCAATGGTGCATCTACAACATACACTCTTAATGGTGATATGATTATATTCATGAATGGTAGTGAAGAAGTTTACTGCTATGTTAATAGAAGCACACAAACTTACGAAATAGCAACAATGTCAAAGTTCTCTGGCTTAACATTTACTGGAACTCATAAGGATGTTTGGAATGATGACGAACCAATTTCATTTGCATTTGATAATGGTGTACTAATTACAGGTACAGTTAAATTTGGATATTCATCAAGCTATTCAACAACATTTAGTGGAACATTAACTGGTAACACATTAGTTATAACAATAACAAAAGAATTATATGGTAGTGGCTTGCTTAATAAAACTGCAACATTTAAGGTTGAAGATGGTAAGCTTACATGTACTGATACACAATTAGGTAGTGGTACATATAAGATTCAAAAGGGTACAGTTGTAACTAATAGTAGTTTTGTAGCATAATACTTTTTATAAAAGGCATGGGAAACTATGCCTTTTTCTTTTGACCTTTTTCATTTTAAAAATAGGTAAAAAATAACAATAACATTTTCCTAGAAAACAAAAAAAACAATTGCTTATTGCATAAAAAGAAGATATAATATATCTTGCTATATGCTGTGAAAATCTTCTTATACTTTAGTATAAGAAAGATACAAGTGTATAACTTGGGAGGTAAATAAATGGTAAACAAACATAAAAGTGCTAAAAAGACGATTTGTGCCTCGTTTTTAGGCTTAATTTTACTAGGTAGCAGTGCTGCACCATTAATTAATATGGTAAATAATAGTACCATAGCTAACACTTCTACTTCAAAAGTAAACAAAATTAATTTCGATGAAGTGTTGAAGAACATTAAATATGATTTTTCTAACAACTTTAATGATTCAGTATTAGTAAATAGTGCAACTAATTCATCAAAAGCTAAAAGTCAAAAAGTAAGAGTTATTATTGAAATTGATGATAAAGCTTTAGTTGATGAATTCCAAAGTCAAAAGACTTTTTTAACGTTACCAAACTTTGTTGATTCAAAGGAAGGAATAACTGCATATAATGAAATGGCAAATAATCAACTATCATTAGCTAATGATTTATTAACTAAAGGCTTAGTTGAATCAGTTGATGGTAATTATACTGTTTTATTAAATGGTATACAAGCCACTACAACTTATGGGAAATTAGATCAAATTAGATCATTAACTGGTGTTAAAAATGCTTATGTTTCAACAGTTTATGAGGTTGATGAAATTAAGCATGCTAGCAACACTAATTTAACAACTACATCAGTTACAACAAATTATACAGATATTGATCCTGACACTGGTATTTATAATAATGATACTGAATATGATGGCTCAAATACAATAGTTGCTGTACTAGACTCAGGCTTTGATTATACACATGAAGTATTCAATATGGATGTATTAAATCCTGCTAAAACAAAAGATGATATTGCTAATGTCTTAAAAGATACGATGGCTTACAAAATTGAAAATGGAAACATAAGTGTCAATGATGTTTATTACTCTTCAAAAATTCCATTTATGTATGACTATGCTGATAAAAAAGTCGATGTAGTTCCTATTGAATCAGATCATGGAACTCACGTATCTGGTATCATTGGTGGGGAGTCTGATAAAATTAAGGGTATTGCTCCACAAACACAATTTGCTTGGATGAAGGTATTCAACGATGATGATGGTGGTGGTGACTCAGCAGATATTGTCACAGCTCTTGAAGATGCCGTATTATTAGGTGTTGATGCTATTAATATGTCACTTGGTGCAATTGGTGGCTATTCAAGGGAAGTAATTCCTGCAAATGAAGCAAATTCATTAGAAGAAAGAACGAATGCTATTTATGATAAAATAGAACAACAAGGTGTTTCACTAATCATTGCCGCTGGTAATGAATATTCTTCAGGATATCAATCAACATTAGGTACAAACTCAATTAAAAATCCTGAATCAGGTACGATTGGATCACCAGGTTCTTATTCTGCATCATTAACTGTTGCTTCAATCAATGGAACGCTTGATCCTTATGCTTTAGTAAATGGTGAGGAAAGCAAATCAATTTTCTTTATCGATGCAACAGATTCAAAGCAAACTGAATACCACTTCATCGATCACTTATTTAAAAAAGTTGAAGAAGAAGGCTTACAATATAATAGCGATGGAACAATTGATATTCCTTATTCTGTAATTCCAGGCTTTGGTATCAATGCAAACTATACTGGTGCAAATAAAGATATGACTGGTAAAATTGCTATTGTTAAAAGAGGTGGTAACGTATCTTTTGAAGATAAGTTGCTTGCTGCTTATTCACATAATGCATTAGGAATTCTTGTTTATAACAACGTTTCTGGTGTAATTAGAATGACTTGTGGTGATGAATTATTTATTCCAGTTGCTGCAATTTCTATGGATTCAGGTAACTCAATTATTGAAAATGGTAAAACTGGTACATTAAAATTCAAAAAAGATTATAAAGCTGGTCCATTTATGAGTGATTTCTCATCTTGGGGACCACTTCCTGATTTAACATTAAAGCCTGAAATCACTGCTCATGGTGGAAATATTTATTCATCAATTTTAGGAAATAAATATGATAAGATGTCAGGAACTTCAATGGCAACACCAAATACTTGTGGTATTGTTATTGTAATACGTGAATACGTAAAAACAAATTGGCCAGAATTAACTCCAGCAGAAGTTACAAATATGGTTAATCAATTATTAATGTCAACAGCAATTATCTGTAAAAATGAAGTTGGAAATCCTTACTCTGTTAGAAAACAAGGGGCAGGACTTGCAACAATGATGAATGCTGTTAAAACAAATGCTTATTTATATGTAAAAGGTCAAACTAAGTCAAAGCTTGAACTTGGTGATGATAAAGAAAAAACAGGTAAATATGTTGCTTCATTTACATTAAGAAATATTTCAAATACTGAAATGACTTATGATGTAAGTAACTTAACAATGACTGAAACAGTTTCATCAGATGATAAATCAGTTGCAGAAACAGCTCATATGTTTAATCCGTCTATGAGTGTTAAAGTTGATAGCAACTTAAAGTTAAATGGTACAAAAGTTAGTGTTCCAAAAAATAGTGAAGGCACAGTTGAGGTAACACTACAATTAACTGATGAAGAAAAGAAATATATTGACAAGAATTTTGAAAATGGCATGTATGTTGAAGGTTATATTACTTTAAATAACTTAACTGCAACTGATGATGCTGCTGTTAACTTATCAATTCCATTCCTTGCATTTTATGGGGATTGGTTAAAAGCACCAATGTTTGATAAAACTTACTATGAAGTTGAAAAAGATAGAGTAGATGCTTCAATTAGTGAAAAAGATAAAACTGTAGCTGATATGTATGCTACAACGCCTTATGGAAAATATGGACTTTACTACATTATTCCACTTGGTGGCTATCTTTATGAAATGGATCAATCTAAATATGAATTAATTGGCGCTAGTGAAGATAAAGCAGCAATTTCAAATGATGCTGACAATGCAATCTACCAATTATATTCTGTTTATGCTGGACTACTTCGTGGTGCAAAAGAAATGACAATGACTGTTACAGATGTAAATACTGGAAAAGTTATTTATGAATTAACTACTTATAATAATAAAAAATCAACTTATTATAATGGTAGAACAATGCCGTATAATTATAGTTATGATTTACCAATGACAAATAGTGATGGTTCTTCATTTGCCAACAATACTAAACTTGAGATAAAAATGGTTGCTAAGCTTGACTATGCAAATGGTGAAAAAGCAACAAATAATGTATTTACATCAACATTCTATGTTGACTATGAAGCTCCAACACTTGAAAAAGTTAACTATGTAAAAGAATGGGATAAATCAGATAAGAAATATAAATATTATATTGATCTTGATGTGTCTGATAATAGATATGTTCAATCAGTTAGACCATGTGCATTGATTGATGGAAAATTAGCATCATTAGATGATTATCCAATTCCTGTATATCAAAATGCCGCAAATCAAACAACAACTGTAAGAGTTGAAATAACTGATTACTTTAGCAGCTTAAAAAAATCAACATATTCTGATGCTATTTTCTTTGTAATTGATGATTATGCATTAAATTCAAATATTTATTATGTTGCCTTAAATGGTGCTGATAATGAAAATTTAGCCTTTAACGACAAGCAAATAGAAGTTCAAAAGAACTCAATAATTGACTTAAATGATTATGTAAATGTTGAAAATGCAATGCTAAACAATTTCACTTGGACTAGTTCAAACGAAAAAATTGTTACAGTTGATAATGGTAAAGCATATGGAGTAAGTAAAGGTATTGCTACAATTACTGGTAAATCTGAACTTTATAAAACAAATGTTCAAGTAAGAGTTAAAGTATTAGACAACAATACAAACAATAATGCTTCCATTGAAAAATTATCATATATCAACTTTAAAACTCTTAAAGTATTTGATGATGATTTTGAAAGCATGACACTTACAAAAAAGGATTCTATTAATTTTGTTCCTGACAATAAATCATTTGAAATTTACCCTAGTGAAAGTTTCCAATTATATTATGATTTACAACCTTGGTATGTTGATAAAAATAAAATTAAAGTGGAATACACATCATCAAATGATGAATTTGTATCTGTAACACAAGATGGAGTTGTTGTTGCATTGAAGGAAACTAAAACTCCAATTAATATTAAAATTACTGCTTATGAAAATGATGTTGAAACTGTATTTACAGATTCAGTATCAGTTAGTGTTAAAGATCCATTTGTAAGAAGTGGCATTGTCTTAACATCTTATAGAGGCTTTGGTGGAGATATAATTGTTCCTGATGATTTAGGAATCCAATATATTGGTCCATATGCATTCTCTCATTATAATTATGGTGGCTTAGATAAGGATGGATATGCTATACAAATTCCAATTGGAAATGATGATATTACAAGCATTGTATTACCAAAAGGCTTAAAATATATCCAAGAAGGTGCATTTTCTAACTTAAGTGCTTTAAAGAGTGTTGTATTACCAGAAGAAACTACAGATATTTATGTTAGTGCTTTCGATAATTGTACATCACTTGAATCTATAAATCTTAATAATGTTGTAAAAATTGAAAATTATGCATTTAGAAATTGTGTTAAACTATCTAACATTAATAAAGATGGGCAAGAAAATGGAAAAGATTTATCTAATGTGGTAACAATTGGTAAAAATGCCTTTGATAGTACTGCAATTAGTAATGTAAACTTAGAAAGCTTAAGAGTTTCATTTTCTAATTCATTTGCCAATACAAAGAATTTAACAAATGCTACTATTTATGAATTAACACCTATTAATAAATCAATGTTTGAAAATTCTGGAATTATTAATTTAGAGATTGCTCAAAGTGTCATTGCTAAAGATTCATTCAAAGATAATAAGCAATTGCAAACAGTTACATTTACAAATAGTAATGTAACAATTAATGAATCCGCATTTGAAAACACACCTCTATTAGCAAGTGTTAAATTTACAAATACAACAAAACTTGTAATTGGTAGCAATGCATTTACAAATTCTAATATAAAAACATTAGAATTACCATCATGTGATGTATATCTTGATGATGAAGCATTCAATAATTCAAATATTGAAAGTTTAGTTTTAAATGCTAATACAAAATTATATTTCAATGGCACTCCATTTATTAATAATAATAACTTCCAAACTATTAAAATTAATGGTGCAAATGCTAATTATGAGGTAGTTGATAATGTTTTATACAATAAAAACATAGACACAATCTTATTAGTTCCAAATAATGCTAATGTAACAATTTCTTCTACTGTTAAGAAAATTGGACATAGTGCATTTGCTGGAAATAACACTATTAAGAATTTAACTATACCAACAACAATTGAAGAAATTGGTGACTATGCTTTTGCATATAGTACAATTGAAAAAGTCAACTTTAACAATACCTCAGCTACACTTGGTGATTATTTATTCTACTATAGTAGTGTAAACGAAATCACAAATATTAACAATATTAAAACTATCCCTGCATATACATTTACTAATACTAAATTAGTAGATGTTAGTCTTGGTGATGATGTAACAATTAAATATGGTGCATTTGCTAATATTGAAACATTAGCAACAGTTGAAATTGGAAATAATGCTACAATTGGTGAATATGCTTTCTATCATTCATTCAAAAATGGCGGTACAGCAACATTAAATAGTGGCACAATTAATGAATTTGCATTTGCAGATAGTAAGCTTAAAATAATTGATGCAAGTAAAATTACAACTATTGCAAAAGCAGCCTTCATGAATACAAATATTAGAAATATTGATATTTCCAGTGCTAATGAGGTTGCTGAACTTGCTTTTGCTAAAAACTACTACTTAATGGAAATTACTTTAGCAAATAATTTAACTACAATTAATAATTCAACTTTTGCAAATTGTGATAATCTAATGGAAATTAAGAATTCTAATATCACTAAGATTGATGATTATGCTTTCTATGGCGATAACCATCTAGCAAAAATTGATTTAAGCAAGGTTACATCTATTGGTAGATTTGCTTTTGCTTCTACATTAAAGGAAGATGCCACTGACAAAACTGCATTAGTTAGCATTGATTTAAGTAATGTTGAAGAAATTAAAGAAAATGCTTTCTACAATAATACTGGATTGACAACAGTTGCAAATTTAAATAAATCAAAATTAAGTGAAATCGCAAGTGGTACTTTCAACAATTGTACTTCACTTAAGAATATTGATTTAAATAATATTACAAAAATTGGAAAGGAAGCATTTAAATTAACATCTTCATTAAATACTGTTAATTTAGATAGTGCTATAACAATTGAAGAAGATGCCTTTATTAGTTCAAATATTAATAGCTTATCTTTACCAAACTGTTTATATATTGGTGACTATGCTTTCTATGCTAACTCATTAAAGAACATTTCAATTCCAAATGTTAAAGAAATTGGAAAATCTGCATTTGGATATTCATTATGTTCAACTATTGAATTACCAGAATCATTAGAAAAAATTGGTGAAACAGCCTTTATTTCTAATAGTTATTTAACTAACTTTACTGCTAATAATAGCACTGACTATACTTCAGCAAATTGGTTAATTGAAAATGGTGTACTATATAGTGTCCTTCCAAACGGAGGATTACAACTTCATACATATCCTCTTGCAAACACAAGATTATCTTATGAAATTAAAGAAGGTACAATTAGAATTGGTGATTATGCATTATATTCATCGGCTGGTACATTAAAACTAACTGGTGTTACTTTACCAAGCACACTATTATCAATCGGAGAATGTGCATTTTATAATGCATCAAACATTTCAAAATTCATCTTTAAATCATATAATGCACCTATTCTTGAAGGAGAATACAATGCAAATTTAATTAATTATTTAGGTAATTTGTCCGCAAATCAATTAACTGATTTATTAAATAATTTATATCACATTCAAACAAGTTCCGTATCTAATATGTATTATTATTTATATCCATATTATTATGCTAACTTTGTTGATTATGTTGGTATGGCTACTAACTTAACAATGTATTATCCAGTTAACGGTATTGGATATGATAGTTGGATTTATAGAAATTATTTTACTAATGTTATTAAGAGTGCAGCTGTTGCTGATTCAGTTACTACAAGATTAATTGAGGCTTTAAATAAATTAGAAAATATCACTGCAGCCACAAGAGATAATATGCAACAAATTATTGACACTTATGATATCTATAAAGGTATTAGTGATGAAGATCAATTAGCAATTCTTGATAAAAAGCAATTAAATCACTTATTAAGCTTATATGAAGAAGTATTAGAAATTCAATATCCTACATTAACTAGTGATGAAGTTAAAGAATTAGTAGGTACTTATACATTTACTAATAATGATGGTGCAACTTATAAACTAGTAATTAATGAAAATGGTACTGGAACATTTACTTATAAAGAATTTAATGGTGAATTTACTAAGGTAAGACATAATGGAAATAGCTATCAAGTAAATGTAAATGATGTTACATTTAACTTCAAAGTTCTTGAAAATAAGAACATTGAATTTACTTATTACATCAATGATGTTACTCTTGTAAAAGAAGGTAATAACAATAATAAAACTGATGATAATAATCATAAAGGATGTAAGGGTGGTATCGAAAGTATCTATTCACTATTTACATTATTAGCATTAGCAGGTGGCCTTTCATTAATCTATCTAAAAAAGAAAGAAAGTAATTAAGGAGGTAAACTATGAATAAAAAATCCTATAGTTTATTAATTCTAACAGCATTACTTGCTGTTGGCTGTAATAACAACAATACTTCTTCATCAACAGATAATGTAAATTCATCTTCTTCTCAAATTGAAGATAGCAATTCTTCTTCAACATCTAGTGATATATCTTCTAGTAGTGAAAAATATGAAACAATTAATGATGTTTCTAAATTATTTGAAACATACAAAACTGATAGTGATTACAACTACATCGTAGATTTTAAATACGATGTAGTTCAATCACGTGAATATATTGGTGGCGATGAAAAGGAATACCTATACGATGGTAAAAATTTACAAATTGACTTTGAATATAATGGCTCTAATTTTGTTGATTATTTAGTATATGATGAACAAAAATCATCTTGGGTTTATTATTTAGATGATGGAACACAAAAGGGCTATCAATATCTTGATGAAGCAAATGAATATTTCTTCCAATATTATTCAACTGTTGATAGATTCGAACTTGCTTCATCAAATGAAGAAGAGGATGTATTAATTGATTGGGAAAGTGATTTTGTATATGATTTAACAAATAAAAAATGCAAACCAGTAGATAGTGAAACACTAACAAGAGTTTGCAAACAAATATTTGGTGATAACAAAAATGAATATTGGGAAAAACTTGAAATATCATGGAGTGATAATTATATTAGCCATGTTGATGCAGTTTCTATAATGAATGAACAAGTTTATTATTTTGATATTGATTTAACAGACCATGGCTATGCAACAGTCGATGTTAGTAATATTGTTAGTGAACCATATATTAATCCAAATCAACCATACTTTAAAGAAAGAGAAACATATACTGGTGATAAATTAAGTGCTGCTCAAGCTGATGTATTTACAAAATTATTTGCTACAACAAAGGATATGAATTACACATCTTCTATTAAATGGACATTAGTTCAAAATGGAAAGATATACGAAAACAATTATATTATTAATACTTTAAAGGCCGTAAATGGAAACTACGAATACACATATGAAAGCACTAGTGGATTAAAGAATGTTGACTATTTAATAGATAAGGAAACATCAATTTCTCCAACATATTACTTAGACGATGGTACTCAAACAAATTATACAATTTATGGTTATGGTATGGAAAATTATGATGCTTATCTTCAAAACCTTTATTTTGATAGAATCAGATTATTAAATATTGATCCTGAAGATCTAATTTATGATGAAGCTAAAGGATATATTACTGCAAAGAATGCTGAAACTGAAGCCACATTATGTGCAAGCTTATTCCAATATTCTGATAACTATGCTGGTTTAAGAATTTATTTAAAGGAAAATGAAGATCATACATTTACAATTGATAAAATTGTTACAAGTGCCTATATTAAAACATCTTCATCTGCTGTTTCTGTTATTAAGGAGTATACATTGACAGATATTAACAATACTTCATTTACTCTTCCTGAAGGAATTAACTAATATGAAAAAAAGTAATATTATATTATTTTTGATAATATCTATTACTGGTTGTAATAATACCACTAGTGAATCTAGTGGTATTTTACAATCAAGCAGTAGTGACTCATCAATTATTGAAGAAAGTTCTTCAAGCGGAGAAATATCTTTAGGATATAAATTATTAAATACAAATTGTGACTTAAATAAAATCAATGGAAAGCAAGGATTAACTCCATCTTTAAATAAAGCAAATATATTAGTAATTCCAGTTCACTTTTCAAATATAAAAACACCAATTAGTAAAGATTATTTAGAGAATGCATTTAATTCTAAAACAAATGAAAATTTAGAATGGCTAAGCGTTAAAAACTTTTTTGATGAATCAAGCTATGGAAAATTAGATATGACATTTGATATTTTAGATGTTTATAACACTAACAAAACTACATCATATTACGAAACATTAAATAATAATTATGTTGATACATCAAATACAATTTTAATTGAAGCATTAAACCATTTTAAGGGTAATATTGATTTTTCTAAATATGATGCTAATAATGATGGTTATATTGATGGTGTAATTATAATAAATGATGCTAAAATGGATGTTAATAGAACTACTGATTTATGGTGGGCATATACTTCATATTTTAATGATGAAACCATAACATTTAATGATTTAAAAATTAAAAGTAATATATTTGCCACTCGTGATTTCTTTACATTTGACAATGCTATATGTGATACACATACAATAATCCATGAAATTACTCATATGTTTGGAATTGATGATTATTATGATTATAACACATCACTAGGTACAAGTGAAGGTGGTTTAGGTTGGGCAGATTTAATGGATCATGATACTAAAGGTGATCATAATTCATTTACAAAATCACTTTTAAATTGGGCCAATTCACCTTATCTAATCACGACAAATAGTAGCGTAACTATTAATTTAAAGCCATTAATTTCATCTGGAGAATATATAATTCTAGCCAATGATTTTAATGAAGAAAATGGATTAAATCAAGAGTATTTTATTCTAGAATATTATTACAATACTAAAGCAAATGATATTGATAAATTGTTTAATGTTAATGGAATTAGAATGCTACATATAAAAGCTGATGCAAATAAAAATGGACGCTTTAAATATAATAATTCAACAACTATGTATAAATTAATATCACAAATAACAACATCATTTGGTTCAACTTATTTATCTAATAGTGCTAAAGCAAATGATAATACTTTATTTACAAGTGGTGAAAAGTTAAACGAAGCATATTATTATAACAACACTTTATTAAAATATGATTTTATAATTAATGATTTAAGTAACGAATCTGCTAATATTACAATTACAAAGAAATATTAAAAAAAGGCAAATGCCTTTTTTTTATGATTATGTTTAATTATGCATATAAAATAATATAGTTTTAAAGTAATTAATGCTTTTTTTTCTCTTAATTTAAAACAGTATAACGATTGAATGAAATTTAAATTTATAATAATATTGTTTTATTTTTATTCAACATATGCACACAAATGAACAAAAGTGATACTTTTTATAGAGTATCACTTTGTTGATTATAAGATTAATTCTTTTTATAAGAATCGTAATAATATGTTGTGTCCCAACCTTCATCATCAGTTACTGAATAACCCATAATTTCAGTTACGGTTGAATCATCGCCGCCACCCCATACACTTTGAACAAGATAAATACCAATTTGGTTATCTTCAAATAATTTAGCTTTAAACTCATATTCAGAAACTGTAATAGCTTTATTATTAATTGAATCAAGCATCATAATAAGTGTTCCTTTTTCAGAATCATATAAGTAGCTAAATTCATAAGTATCAAATTTAGTTGCATCACTATAGTACTTAATTACGCCAGTTTTATAACCTTTATAAGTTTGTGATGCTGTATCAGAAAATGTAATCTCATCAGCAAATTTACTATTTACTGCTGACCATGAGCCAGTTAAACTTTCAATTGCTTCTTCACCAGGTTTTACATATAAAATAATTTCGCTGTTTCTCCAAATTTCTTCAGATGTGAACTTAGAATCAATTGAAATAGTTAGTGTTAAATGTTTAACATCACTTGGGATTACAGTTTTCTTTAAGTCAAACGTTAATAGACCTGTTTCATCATCATAAATTAACTTAATATAATCATTAGGATTTGTAGCATTTGTTGTAGTGCCATTAGTATTTACAAATGTACCACTCTTTACACTAAATTCAAATCCCATATGATTTGTTAAAGTATTATGAGTTTTTGTTGACGCATTCATTTGAACTGTATAGGATTTTCCAGCATAAACTTCTCCTTGATTAGCATAAATTGTTTCATGTCTATAAGCAGAATCACATGTTGCAGTATTCATATAAGCACTAATAATAAATGGAACATTTTCAACAGTTAAATCATATGTTGCTTTAACAGAAGAAGCATTAGCTGTATGGTTATCAATTGTTAATGTTGAAGTACCAAAGCCAATTGCAACAAATTCATATGGTGTATCAGCTCTTTTTCTATAAATAGCATCTTTATTTAATGATGCAGAAATTCCATATTGCCATGAATCTAAAGCAGTTTCAGGTAAATAAGTAAACGATAATCCATAATGATTAAAGTCTCCTTCCTTACCTTCAGCATTCTTAAGTTCTTCACTTACAGAAACTTTCGCTTCTTTACCTTCCTTACCAACATATTTAACATCATTAAGTGCACTAATAAAGTAAGGTGTTGTGTCAAAATTAGGTTGGCCAGAAAGCGGATTTCCATAACCATATTTGAATGATAAAGCACGAGTTGGATTTACAGCACCAGGATTTGTTTTAAATGTTTGTGATGAGAAATCAAAGTAAGCATCAGTGAAATGATATTCAGTATAACTTCCTTCTTTAATAGCTCCAGCCTTATCAAATGTTACATCAAATTCATATGTAATATAGGCACTGCTTTCAGAATAATAAGATGAATTTTTCCACATTACATAATAATTAACTGTAACCTTAAAGTCACCATCTGTTCCAACATATTCAGATTTAACCTTTTGATTTGTAGTAGAAGGAAGCATTGTTGAAGGATCAAAGCTACCATCAATTACATCAACATCATCCATCATATTATTAACATAGCCGTTATTATATGCAGAATATGTATCAAAATATAATGATTCAACACCATGAGAACATGAATTAGCATCTATATCAACATATTCTTGTGTTTTTTGATAATTTCTATGTCCATAATCAATTGTATCAACAATATCATATTTACCAGAAAAAGGAGTAGTGTCGCCTCTTTCAACATAGTTAGAATAAGTACCAAAAATTGCTTCTGTATAATTATCAATTACCTCATATACATTACTCTTTTGAGCTTTGTATACATAAGCTACTTCTTTGCCTAATAAGTTCTTAACAGTAGCAAATGAAGAATTATCAGAATATAAATCCCAAGTGTAATCTTCATTATCAGTTGTTGATTTAAATTCAACATGATTTAAATTAATAGGATGAACAGTACTTTCTGATCTAACAGAGCCATCAAATAAGCTATATACATCAGAAGACGATGTAGGTAAAGTATTAACTTTTGTTCTAATTACATAACAAGGATATGTAACATTTGCAGGATCATAATAAAAATCATATGTAGCATTTCCAGCAACACTAAAGCCACCACGACCAGATGATTTAATGTCTAAATTTGCAAATGTCTTAGGAATATTGATTTCACTAACTGTTAAAACTTGGCCTTTAATATTATAAGCAACTTCAGTCTTCGAATCAAATGAAACATTTTTGGCAACAAATACTCCGTTTTCACCAGATTCTAAATTAGCGATAGCATTACCACCTGCATCAGAAATGTAATAATCTCCTGTTTCGACTAAAACGGCATTGATTTCAATTAATGCAGAAGTATTTGGCATAACAAATTTATAAACACCATTTGAGCCATTACATTGTGAACCATTACATGTTACTGATGTAATCATATATCCATCTTTAGCTGTAACTTTAATTTCAACAACATCATTTGTAAAAGCTTTTTCAACACACTCATAAGTTACCTTAGTAGTATCAGCCACAACCCTAATAACACTTTCAATAGGTGCTTGTGAACTACTTTCTTCAATATTTGAAGAAGATGTAGAACTACTACTTGAATTTTCACCATTAGTAGATGAGTTGCTTGTTTTATCACTTGTATCACTAAAATTATTAGAAGAATCAGCACTATTAGATGATGAATTATTGTTACATGCACCAACTACTAGCATAGTTGATAGTAATAATAAGCTTAATAATTTTTTATTTTTCATTATTATTCCTCCCCGAATAAATTTCTATCTGATGGAATTAGAATTCCATCTAATCCATTATTAGATAATAAATAAATAAAATCTCCATTTGCTGATAAATTAAAGCCTTTAAAACTATATTGCTGCGAATTAGTATCAGTAAATTGATAATAATATTCTTTCCCATCTGTAGATTTTCCTGTATATTCATAAGTCATATCATTTAAAACAAATGGTTCATTTGATAAATTACCTGTTAATGACATTTTACCATTTTCATAAAATGTCATAACAAATGTATCACCATAGCCAGCATATGATTTCCAATAATCGGCTTCATATACTAAATACTCTTCCATTTCACTAACTGGAATTGGATCTGCAACCTCAGCCATTACACAATATCTTACAAATCCTGTTGAATCAGTAATTCTTATAAATGCTTTTCCCTTGTGAATAGGATGTATCTTATAAGAAGCTCCAACCTTTTCAATAGTTAATACTTCATTGTTGCTAGATTCAACTACTTCTTTGCCTTCTTCATTTGGTAAGTCTGATAATGTAAATGAAAAACTATATTCACAATTCGTGACAAGTTTTTTACGTACAGCTAAATCAATTAAATCGCCACCAATACCACATTTAACTTGAACTTCTCCCCAATCTGGTAGATTATAATATTTATTATCATCATCAACTGTTGTCGAAGATGAAACTTCACTACTTGATGTATCTTCACTACTTGATGATTCTTCTTTTATAGATGAGCTTTCACTATTTGACGCTTCTTCAAAGCTTGAAGTACTATTACTATGTTCATTATCATTAGAAGAAACATTATTTTGATTACAAGAAGCTAATGCTAAAATAAAACTTGATAATATTAAAAGCATTTTCTTATTCATACTATTCACCTTCCTCTTTATTTTGATCCTTATCAATTACTGATTGGATGATACCATTTATAACTGAATCAACAGTCTTATCAGTAATATAAGAAATATTTGTATTATTAAAATCTGTATAAACATAATCTATTGTACTTGTAGCACCATAATAATCAATTTCAATTTTGAAAATTACAGTTTCTTTGCCAAGTGTTCCTGCATAATCCTTAGAACCATTTTCTAAATATTCTACAAATACCCCAGTAGGAGTAAAGCCAGCTTCTGCTAATGAATCTGTTATTTGAAAATTTTTAGCAAAATCTAATACGCAAGAGTTCTTTCCAGTATAGAAAGTATTTTCATCGCCTGACACTTTTAAGTATTGTGATTTTTTAAACATTTCAAGAAATGTTGGATAGTTATAAACATTTGGAATAAATGAATCCTTATTAATTGGAAATGAAGTCTTAATTTCAAAAATATCATTATCTTCATTAAATTTTGGCTTAAACTGACCATTTTCATCTACAAAGCCATCATTACTCTTATGAGTTATATAGCAATAATAACTGCCATTAAAGTTATATGGACCGTATGTTTTTCCATTAACAGTTCTTGCCGCATATTCCTTATCAAGGCCAATCATACCAATATTGTAGCCCATGCCAGCCATAATAGCATCACGTGAAAATTCAGTATAGAAATATTTTTCATTGTAGAATTCATAACCAGCTATTGTATTAAAGTCTGTGTTATCATCCATATATATAATTCTAGTAAAATTATAATTGCTAAATAATTCTATTACCTTCTTTAAGGCATCTGGAGTTTGATTATAGCTTTTATTTGTAGCTAAGTAGTTATCTAAAACCTCAATCTTGGTATTGTTATAATTCTTAATTTTACAAGAATAAGATTGACCACCTTTGACAGTCAAAGTAAAGCTTAAGTCATTAAGTGTATTACCATTTAACTTAAAAGCAACATCCTCGACTGCTGGATAATATGCTTGATTAATTTTAAACATATTCATTAAAGGCAATTTAACACGTTTAGCAGAAGCATTAAATTCCTTACCTGTTGCAGTTTTAAACTCATCCTTTCTTAAAGATTTAAAGCTATACATTAATTGAGTTGGACTATCCCATAAGCTTGTAATTAAATTACCATTTTCATCTTTTAATAAGTTTGATGCAGTAAATTTACGTTGATACAAATCAAAAGAGAAAACGCCTTCGTCAACTTTGCAATATCCATACTCATCTCCAAGATAATCGTCATAAAAGCCATTTTCTGTATAATACATATTATTGACAATAGTTAGTGGTCCCGCCTTGCTTGTAACTTCAATTGTATAGTTTTTAGAATCAATTAAAGCTTCAACGGCTTTCTTAACACTATTAACGCCATTTTCAGTACTTGCATTTACAACTTTCATGTTATTTGTGAGTGTAAATGGCACTACCAATAATGATGAAATTAATAACGTAAATAGTTTACTATTTAATTTTTTCATTTTCATTACTCCTTTTCAAAAAACTCTAATATATTTTATCAAAATATATAAAAATAATCAACATATATTTTTTTAAATCATATTGAGGGAAAAATAAAGGCACCCTCTTTAAAAGTGCCTAAATTTTATTTTAAAAACAAGTTTTGAATCCATGTAATAATCTTAGTTAAAAAGTTATTTTCATAGAAAAACTTCGATATTGTAAAAACATCATTTTCATTAAGTTTCATTGTTTCAATTACCCATGTTGAGAATTGATTATCTAAAGGAACAACAAATGTTAATCCATAAGAAATTAAGCATATAAACAATACTCCAATAACAAGATTTATTGCTCCGCCTAATAGTTTATTAACTGAGCCAATTAAAGGTATTTGCTCTAATGATTCAAACAACTTATTTAATAAGCCTGTTATTATTCTAATAATAATAAACAAAATCAAAAATGCTACAACTAGGAATATAAAATAAGAAATACATTGAGCTAAGACCTCACCTACTGTATATTCTTTTGCAGTCAAATCAACCATCTTATTAATTGCATTAAAAATAGTTGAATGCACACTTTCTGGCAAATGAATATTATTTAATCCATTTGAAATTAATTCATGAAGTGATTCTTCTGTTACAGTTGTTGTGTAAAGTGAACCTTTAGAATTAAAAAATTCTAATAACTTTCCATTTAATGATGTGCCTAATGAGGTTGATAAAAGTGCTTTAGCAATTGGGTCTGATAGAAATGCTGCAAAGATAAACGACAAAATATTTTTAATTAAAGAAACTAATGTTTTAAAAAAGCCTTTTTTAATACCAACTCCTAAAAATATTAAGACTATTACGACATAAATAATACTTATAATATCAAATTGCATTTTTTTCTCCTTTCTTTATTTTTTCCTTGCCTCAAGTTCTGTTATTCTTTTTAATACTGTTACTTTTTTAGATAAATAGTCATCTAAAATTTTTCTTTCAGCATCAATTTTAAATTGCGGTGCTTTTGAAACAAACGATGGATTGTTAAACATAGCCTCACCACGGGCAACACCGGCTTCAATTTTAACTAATTCTTTATTAAGCTTTTCAAGTTCTTTATCAATATCAATAGTATTTTCTAAAGACACAAATAATTCACCATCGCTAATAGCAATAACGCGACCATTATCAAAGGATTCTTTTTCACTACTTATTTTAAAAGTATCAGCATTTGTAAACTTTGTCAAGTAATTCATATTTTCAGTAAAGGTCTTAATTAAATGAGCATCATTACTCTTATCAAGTACAGATAAGTTTAATTTAATGCTATTTGCAATACCTTCTGTATTTCTAATATTTCTAACAGCAGTAATAACTTCTATAATTGAATCCATCTCATTAACTACATTCTCATTTATATGATTATACTTACATGTTGGCCATTTTTCATTATTAATAGATTTTAATGCATTAGGAATTGCTTGATAAATTTCATCAGTAACAAATGGTGCAAATGGATTTAATAAAATAATTATTTGCTTTAATACATATACTAATACTTGCCTTGTATTATCAGCTATATTTTCATCCATTAATGATAGCTTACTCATTTCAATATACCATGAGCAAAAATCATTCCATACTAAGTTTGTTAGATATGTTCCAACATTTGCAAATTCATATTTATCTAAATTTTCAGTAATTTTATTAATTGCAAAATCCAGTTTCTTAAGTATCCACTTATCTGCAAG
Source organism: uncultured Bacilli bacterium (assembly GCA_934201705.1). Taxonomy (GTDB): domain Bacteria; phylum Bacillota_I; class Bacilli_A; order RFN20; family CAG-631; genus CAKPXW01. The sequence continues at coordinate 25,221 of CAKPXF010000005.1, forward strand.
TGTCAACTTACTTTCATCAATTTCTTTAACCTTAAAGTCATGAGGAAGATTCATTAAAACAAATCTTGAAGCATTCCAAATTTTATTAAAGAAATTCCAACTAGCTTCTATTTTGGCTGTTTGAAATCTAAAATCAAGGCCTGGAGCAGAAGATGTTGCTAAGAAAAATCTTAAAGCATCAGCGCCATATTGATTAATAATATCCATAGGGTCAATACCATTACCTAATGATTTTGACATTTTACGTCCTTGTTCATCACGAATTAATCCATGAATTAATACATCTTTAAATGGCATTTTACCTGTGAATTCAACACCTTGGAACATCATTCTTGATACCCAAAATAGAATAATATCAAATGCAGTTACCATTAAGTTGTTTGGATAATAACGTTTCAAATCATCAGTATTATCAGGCCAACCTAATGTTGTAAATGGCCATAATGCTGATGAAAACCATGTATCAAGTACATCTTCATCTTGAACATAGTTTTCTATATCCTTTGGTGGATTATAAGAAACTAAGACTTCACCAGTATCTTTTTTATAATAAGCAGGGATTCTATGACCCCACCATAATTGGCGTGAAATGCACCAATCCTCAATACCTTCCATCCAGTTTACAAAATTCTTTTCAAAGCGTGGAGGATAAAACTTAACCTTAGTATCTTCATTTGCTTGCATATCTAAAGCAGCTTTAGATAAGCCCTTCATTGAAACAAACCATTGCTTTGAAAGACGAGGTTCAATAACAGCGTCGCTTCTTTCTGAATGCCCAACTTGGTGAGTTATATCTTCAATATGATCAAGTAAGCCTTTTTCTTTAATTTCTTCAACTAATTGCTTACGACATTCATATCTATCAAGTCCTTGATATTTTTTAGCAACCTCATTCATTGTTGCATCATCATTCATACAAACTATCATATCAAGTTTATATTTAACACCTAAATTATAATCATTTGGGTCATGTGCTGGTGTACATTTCATTGCGCCAGTTCCAAATTCTATATCAACGTATGGATCAAATATTACTTGAAGTAAATCCCCATTAGCAGGGTTAATTAATTTTTTTCCTTTTAGCCATTTATATCTTGTATCCTTAGGATTGCATACTACTGCAACATCCCCAAACATTGTTTCAGGGCGTGTTGTTCCAACGACAATATATTTATCTTCATTTTCAACATAATATTTAAAATAAAACATTTTCCCAGGATCATCTTTATAAATAACTTCAATATTTGATAAAGCTGTTTTTAAAACTGGGTCCCAGTTAATAATTTTCTCTTTACGATAAATTAAGCCTTTTTCATACAATGAGCAAAATACTGTTCTTACTGCCTCGTTTCTCTTTTCATCTAATGTAAAGCATTCACGAGTGTAGTCTAAAGATAAACCCATCTTTGCCCATTGACTACGAATAGTTTCAGCATATTCTTTTTTCCATTCCCAAGCATACTCTAAGAATTTTTCCCTTCCAATTTGATATTTATCAATTCCCATGCCACGAAGTTTTCTTTCAACAACAGCTTGAGTTGCAATCCCTGCATGATCCATTCCTGGAACAAATAAAACATCATATCCTTCAAGTCTTTTAAAACGAGACATTACATCTTGAAGGGTTGTATTTAAAGCGTGTCCAATATGCAACTTACCTGTTACATTTGGTGGTGGAAGCACAATAGAATATGGTGACTTACTTTTATCACCAGCAGTGAAATAGCCTTCACTTATCCATGTTTCATACTTTCCATGTTCAATTTCAATAGGGTTAAATTTTTGTGCTAACTGTTTCATAAATACCTCCTAAACAAAAAAATACCTTTTATTTTCTAAGGACGTAATTATACGCGGTACCACCTTAGTTCATAGTATATCTATGCTCTTAATTAAAAAAATTTCGCTCCAAGATAACCTTCAAAGTACTATACTATCCATTTCCATCAGCCAGGACTTTCTATAAGTTTTTATACTTTTACTCCTTCTTTTCATTGCTTATTTTTTATTATATAAATAAAAAAATAAAAAAGCAATGTTTTTTTATATTTCATTTTTGTTTATTTTGTACATAATTATGCTATAATATCTTATGAGGCGATAATAATGAAAAATAATAGCAATACAAAACCAATAACAGATTTAAGAAACACGAATGAAATTTCAAAGCAGTGTCACGATTTAAATGAGCCAATATTTATTACTAAAAATGGATATGATGATTTAGTAATAATGGCTAGTGATACCTATAAGGAAATAGTAAAAGCCAATCAAATTCAACTACCAAAGACTAGTAGTTACCATAATATGGTTCGGGTGGCTTGTGCAACAAATGAAATAAAGGTGGCAAATCCATCCTTTAATGTTAAAGAAATATGCAAAATCATTGATTCGATAAAAAATGAGGACATTGATATTTTAGTATTTCCCGAGCTTTCACTTACAGGCTACACATGTGGTGATTTATTCTATCAGCACACATTATTAAACGAAACTTTAAAAGCATTAAATGAATTAGTACAATATACTAAAAATATTAATACGCTTTTATTTGTTGGAGCGCCATTATTATTTCAATATAAACTTTATAATTGTGCTATTGCTATTAGCAATGGTAAAATATTAGGCGTTGTCCCAAAAAGCAATTTACCTAATTATAATGAATTTTATGAGGCTAGACAATTTAATGAATGGCATAATGAAAATAGTGAAATAGAAATTAATGGAATTTTATATCCTTTTGGTACAAAATTATTATTTTCTAATTTATATTTAAGGAATCTTAAAGTAGCTTGTGAAATATGTGAAGACCTATGGGCAGCTAAAACTCCTTCAACTAATCATGCTTTAGCTGGTGCTAATATTATTGTTAATCTTTCTGCATCAAATGAGTTATTTGGCAAGGATAAAATTAGAAAAATATTAGTTCAATCAACTTCGTCACGCTTAGCTTGTGCTTATGTTTATGCATCATCTGGTAATGGCGAATCAACTCAAGATTTAGTTTATTCATCGCACAATATTATTGCTGAAAATGGGGTTATTTTAAAAGAATCTAAAACATTTGAAAATGAATTAATAATTTCTGATATAGATTTAGATATACTAATTTCAACACGCTGTAAAAATTCCTCATTTAGAAACATAAATGCTTCATCCTATAAAACAATATATTTTGAAAAAGAAATAACAAAAAGAAATTTAAAAAGATTTATTAACCCTTATCCTTTCTTGCCACTAGAAGATGAAAAAAAAGAATATGTTGAAGGCACTATTACCTTACAAGTAATGGGGCTTGCAAAACGTTTGAAACATATAAATTGTAAAAATGTTGTGTTAGGCTTATCTGGTGGGCTTGATTCAACATTGGCATTAATTGTATGTTATGAAACATTTAAATATTTAAAGCTTGATACTAAGGGCATTCATTGTTTAACTATGCCATGCTTTGGTACATCATCACGTACTTATAATAATGCATTAAAGCTTTCCTCATTGTTTAATACTTCATTAAAAGAAATCAGAATAAATGAAGCAGTTAAAATTCATTTAAACGATATTGGCCATGATTTAAAAACTGATGATGTAACTTTTGAAAATGCTCAAGCACGTGAAAGAACACAAATATTATTTGACTATGCGAATAAAATAAATGGTATTGTTATTGGGACTGGTGATTTATCCGAATTAGCTCTTGGATGGTGTACATTTAATGGTGACCATATGGCTAATTATTGCCTTAACTCTTCTATTAGTAAAACGCTTGTAAAATATTTAGTAAAAGAATATGCAAATAACAATAAAAAAGTTAAAGATGTTTTAGACGACGTTCTTGATACCCCTATATCTCCAGAATTAAAAATTAATCAAAATGATAATATTAATCAAAAAACTGAAGATACAATTGGCCCTTACGATTTACATGACTTTTTCTTGTATTATTTATTAAAATATAATTTTTCTATAAGCAAAATATATTATTATGCAATTAATGCATTTAAAGGAAAATTTAATGAGAAGGAAATTAAAAAATGGTTAAATTTATTTGTTAAGCGTTTCTTTACACAGCAATTTAAGCGTTCAACGATTCCAGATGGTCCAAAAGTAAGTGAAATATCGCTTTCTCCACGCGGTGACTTAAGGATGCCAAGTGATGCTTCGTACATTGATTTCTTACTTGATAATTAATTTAGGCACTTAAAATACAAATAATTATGAAGAAATCTTAAAATTTGTCACAAACAACTTGTTTATTTTAAAATCACTTTTATAATACTTGTCTTTTAAAATGTAGTGCTACAAAGCTACTTTAAGTAATATTCAAGGTGTAGATTAAATAATGAATCTACATCTTTTTTTGATAGATAAGCATTAGATAATTTTCGTAAGGCAAGTTTCTTTTGAATCTATTTTAATGTAGATGTATTAGTAGCTCCATTAATATATGAACCATCCTTACAATGTGTAATATTGTATGTCCTCATAAATTCAATTAATTGAGAGGCAAAAATATCATCTTCAAATAATTTTATTTCAACTAATCGTAATACAGTAAATGCTAAATAGCAAATAAAAAAATGACCATAGATTGTTTCTTGAAGTCTTACAAATATAGGATGAGCATCTAGGGAAAGAGTGAAAGCATTAATGGTATTAATCTTTATACTTACTATGGAAACAATCCAGTTACGTAAAATTAAAGGCCCAAATAAAAAATTTTAAATTTACCTAATTTGCTTGCTATATGAATTAAATTTTGTAATTTTATTGAAATAAAATCTTATATTTAGTAAAATATAAGTGAAATTAAACAACCTTGATAGTTTTTATAAATTGCCTAAGGATTTAATAAAATAACAACACTACTCTCTTTAGGTAAAACTATAAGGAGTTTTTTGTTTATATTTCATACAATGTTATAAGGAGGCATTAATCATATGTTTAAAAACAAAACAATTAAATTATTTTTAATGTTAGGTGTGATTCTTTTTAGCCTCATTGGAGTTGTTGGATGTAATAATCCATCAGTAAGTGTTAATGTAAATGCTACATATATTAGAACTCATTTTGAAGATGATGAGGGGAATGGTAAATTTACTATTGTGAATAATCACATTGATTTGGTATCACTATTAGAAAATGATACTCCTGAAAAATATAACGAAGACTTTTTTGAAACAAAATCTCTTCTATTTTTTAAAATAGTTGAATCAAGTAGTGGAAACATAAGTGAAATTGAATCCTATGAAATTATAGATAAAACACTTAATATCTATGTAAAAACCAAACAATATGGAGACACTTATGGTATGGGATGTTGGTGGTTTATTTTATAATTAAGTAAAGAAGATGTTGAAAAGTTTGATAATGTTAAAATATTCAAAAATGGTGAAAAAATTATGGATGAAAATAGATTAACAATCTTACCTAAAATGTACTATATGGATGTAATTGACATGAGTTCAAGCATGACTTTTAATTGTGAAAAACCTAATTATGGTTATGTTTCCTTAAATAGAACAAGCAGTTATATTTATGATTTTAATAACGAGCAAGTATACGAGTTAGTCTCAGCATTTAATAATATTCCAATTTTTCATGCTGAAACTATTACAAAAAGGGAAGAATTAGATAAATTAAAGATAAATGGGATTATGATTGAAGTTTCATATAGATATATCAATCGTAATAATTGCAACAATGATGCAATAGTTCATTTTTACATTTTAGAAAATGGAATGTTATTGTTTGAAGATAATAGAAAAATTAATTTATATTATTCAGACATTGGTATCATTAATTATGATGAAATAAAAAATCAAATTATTCAAATAGGAGATCGAATATAATGAAAAAAGTAATATCTTTTCTTTGGTATTGTTTGGATTAAACACTAGTGTAAGTGCTTTTTCATACAACTATGACAATAGTGATAACAATATGGTTTTTGAAATTAAAACTATTCAAAAACAAAAATCTAAAATGGGTTTAAATAGTAGTTGGTCTTATAGTTCTTCTAGCTTTTATTCATTACAATCTAGGGCCACTTCATTAAGTTATGTATATACTCCGAGAGGTACTCAAGTAGAGGTATATATAAGAGATGAAATGCCTACTTATGCAATAAATATTTGTAATCAAAATGGAGATACATTAGTCCCAGAAGCAACACGAATAGCTCCAAGCAGTTCTAAATACAATTGTCACTCCTATGCTTGGTATATGCAATCAACTTCTAATCCTTATTGGATGAATGATCCTTCAAGTTATTATACTGATTGGAGTTAAAAGGAAAGTGAAGGAGATATTGGAGACATAATTTGTTATTTTGACTCATCTGGATTTAATTTGCATTCTGGTGTTATTATTGGAGAATCAGAAGGTGTTTCAAATGGAATTTGCGGTAATTCTAATTTATACACTGTAAGATCTAAGTGGGGTAATTGGGGGCTATACGAACATAGAGGAGATCAATGCCCTTACACTGAACCATATTCAGGGACTGCATCATATGTAAAATTTTATCGAGTTCATCAACATTCATATACATATTCACCAGCAACTTCGGGGCATACTGCTATATGCACTGAATGTAATTATACTACAAATCTATCGCATGTTTATGATCAACATTATTGTATTCATTGTGGTGCATATACAACTACACATGATTATGACAGGAATTATGAATGGGTAAGTTACACAATACATAGTGCAGAATGTTGTTGTGGCGAAGTAACTACCCAAGGTCATGCTGTAGCAAGTGGCTCTTATAATTCTGGTCAAAGATACGCTACATGTTTATTATGTGGTGGACTTGCTGAGATGGGATTTGTTCAAATAACTATTAATTCTTCAGCAGTTACTAAGGTTACAATAAAAGGAAGCTTTATCTTACCAAATGGTGTTATAGTATTAGAAGATGAAGATTTAGATGCTTATTTAAATGGAACTTTAGTTTTCTATGATAAAGATAAAGTACAAGTGCTTCAATAATAAAATTTATAGATAGTTATTCAAGGTGTAGATCAAATAATGAATCTACATCTTTTTTTGATAGATAAGCATTAGATAATTTTCGTAAGGCAAGTTTCTTTTGAATCTATTTTAATGTAGATGTATTAGTAGCTCCATTAATATATGAACCATCCTTACAATGTGTAATATTGTATGTCCTCATAAATTCAATTAATTGAGAGGCAAAAATATCATCTTCAAATAATTTTATTTCAACTAATCGTAATGCAGTAAATGCTAAATAGCAAATTAAAAAATGGTTAAATTTATTTGTTAAGCGTTTCTTTACAAAACAAGTAAAGCGTTCAACGATTTAGATTCTCCAAAAGTAAGTGAAATATCGCTTTCTTTGCGTGGTGGCTTAATGATGTCAAGTAATGTTTTGTACATTGGTTTCCTGCTTAATAATTAATTTAGGCACTTAAAATGCAAATAATTATGAAGAAATCTTAAAATTTGTCACAAACTACTTGATTTTTTTAAAATCACTTTTATAATATAAGTATAAGGAGGGTAATTTATGGCAGATATTTTATATGAGGTTGTACGTGATTATTCAACATCTATATATCATTCAATTGGTAAAAATGATGCCTTTTTACATTTCCACCACCAAGTTGAACTTTTATATGTTGAAAAAGGAAAAGTTGATGTAACAATAAATAATGAAGAAGAAATACTTCAAAGTGGAGAGCTTGCAATTATTGATTGCTTTGATAATCATAAATTTATTCATGAAGAAGGAGCAATTAGTCATTCAATGACTATTCCAGTTCATTTTTTAAAAAAATATACAATGATACTAAATAATAAGACTCTTAAGGAGCATTTTATTATTGATAAGGTTAAAGCAAAAAAAATATTTGATTGTATGAATAATGTTGCAAATGCTATTAATTCAAACGAATTAATACTAGATGGAGAAATTCAAATATTATTAGGAAATATTATTGATGATAATTTAGTTGATGAAAAAAATAAAACTAATTATAATTTAGTGAAAAATATCTTAATGTATATTGAAGAAAATTATAAAACACAAATTTCGTTAGATACAATCGCTAAGCATTTTGGCTATTCAAAATATTATTTTTCACATTTATTTAATAAATGCTTTAATTGCAATTTAAATGATTATATAAATTTAGTGAGATGCCGTCATAGTATTAACTATGTCCTTGAAGAGCATATGTCTGTTTCTGATGCGGCATTTAATTCCGGCTTTGTTTCAATGAGAACATTTTATAGAACATTTAAAAAATGCTTTAAGGTAACGCCTAAAGAATATTTTCAAGAAATGCAAAGAAATAAAACAATGGGGCAATAATGCCTCATTTTTTTTGCATTTTAATAAAGTTATCAATTAAGAAAATTACAATCTTTTTTTATACACTTATTTTAGTCCATTTTCTAGATTTAAATCTTAAAATATTGCAAGTCATTCGCATAATTTGATCAATTAATTGGGCAATCCATGCACCATATATTCCTAATCCTTGAATAATATTTCCATTACTGTCTACATGAGTAAAGCATAAATATATTAAAGCATAAGAAATTAAAGGCCTAATTATTGCCACAGAAAATAATGAAGTTGTCGCTGTAAATTTACTATCACCTGCAGAACGAAGTATGCCAGTATTGACCCATTGAATATTTTGGAACACACATGCAGCTGCTGCAATTAATAAGACATTACAGGCAGTATTCAACTTATATGCATTATCAGGCTTATATAACATTACTAAGTCCTTTCTAAACGCAATCATTATAATACAAATGATTATCCCACAACTAACCGATAAAACCATCGCTACTTTAGCATAAACTATAGCTAAATCTACTCTTCTTTCACCAAGTCTATGACCAACAATTGCAGCAGTACCAATTGCAAAGCCATCTGCTAAAGTAAATAATAAGGAATTAATATCATTACAAACGCCTTGTATATATGTATCTTCTGTTCCAAGTCCATTAACAATTATAGCAAATATAATAAAGCCAATTCTCATTAAAATTTGTTCAATTGTAATTGAAGGCAGTAGTTTTAGTATTTGCTTAACATTATTTTTATTCCATTTAAATAATCGAGAAAATCTAAACATTATGTAATCTTTTTGTAACATTAAGGCTATTAATGAGATAGAAAAGCCAACAAATTGACCAATAATTGTAGCTAAAGCTGCTCCACTTATACCAAGGCTTGGAAAGCCAAGTTTACCAGAAATCAAGCAATAATTTAAGAAAATGTTTACTAAATTAGCAACAACATTTGAAAGCATTGAAATTTTAGTGTTACCAATTCCTTTTTGGCATGCATTAATAGCCATAGATAAAGAATTAAATACAAACCCAGCCGATAAAATTGATAAATATGAAATAGCAAGAGGTATTGTATCTTCTTTAGCCTGCATTAGCAAGCATAATGGCTTAGCAAAAACAATAAACAATATTGATAAGAAAATAGATATACAAAATGATAATACTAGCCCTAAATGGACTATTTTATTAGCACCTTCTATATCTTTTTGTCCCTTTCGTCTTGCAATAATTGCACTTAAAACAACATTTAATGATTGTGAGATACAAACTAAAATAAAGTATGGTTGTTTACAAATAGTAACTGCAGCATTGGCAACATTTCCAATATCAGCAACCTGAATTCCATCAAATAAAGTAACTAATGCTACTAAAAATGATTCAATCATACTAGCCCACACTATCTTCATAACATCCTTAGATATAAGCTTAAATGAAGGAATATTACCAATTATTTCTTCCTTTTTACAATATTTAGTTGTGTCAAAAAATCTAAAATACATACTTGCTCCTTAATAATCCTCTTGATTTGATAATATCTCTTGCGTTTTCTTTAAATCAATTTTTAATTGTTCTATCCTTTTTTTGTAATCCTTTAAAGTTATTTTATTTATTATAATAACAAATACTCCTATAGCCAAAAGTGATAATGATCCAGCTATAATTGTTGGATTTTTTACAAAATACACTAATGCTAAAATACTAACAAGTGCTCCCATTATCATACCAATATATGAAAAAACACTCTTTCTTTCTATTTTATTTATTATCTTTAAAATAGCATCTACTTCCCCTTTATCAATTGTATCTTTAATCATTTTTTAACATAGCTATTTCTTCATCGCTTAATAGCCTATACTCTCCTTCCTTTAAAGTCGAATCTAAAATTAAATTTTTAAATTGTACTCTTTTTAAATAAGTAACCTTCATATTTAAAGCCTCAAACATTCTTTTGACTTGATGGAATTTTCCTTCATGTATTGTTATATAAGCTTCATTATCATTTATTAATAAAACATTACTTGGCAACGTTTTATATCCATCATCTAATATTATGCCACGTTTAAAGAAATTGTAGTATTCTTCTTTAAATTCACCTTCAAACTTTAAATAGTACTTTTTATCAACATGCTTTTTAGGAGCTAGTAATTCATGACATAATTTTCCATCATTTGTTATTAGTAAAAGTCCAACTGTATCAATATCAAGCCTACCAACAGGAAAAAGCTTCCTATTTTGATATTCAACATCTAATAAATCAATCACTGTTTTTAATTTGTTATCATATGTTGAAGAAATAACATTTGCTGGCTTATTAAGCATTATATAAACAAGGCTTGTATAATTAACTACTTCATCAAAAACAACAACCTCATCATTTTCACTATCAACTTTAAAATCATCATTTGTAATTATATTGCCATTTACTAACACTTCTTTTTTTCTTATTAATTGCTTTACATCCTTACGACTCCCATATCCTAAATGTGAAAGCATTTTATCAAGACGCATTATCATATATTATTATCCTCATTTTTTTGATAAACTAATAAAACAAACGAAATTCGTGTTTTAAGTCTATTTAAGCTTTTTAGCTTTTCAATACTTTCTTTAGATGATTTATAGTAATATGGCGTCATAGTAAATAAATCATATATTTCATTATTATTTTTTAGTAAAATATCATCTTTTATATGAACCTCTTCGATTAATTTAAAGCCACAAAGTTGTTTTTCTTTCATTTCGTTTAAAATAACATTTTCATATAAAAACTCCTTTAAATTTAAAAGATGATCAGAATCAGGAAGAATTCTTATAAAATAACCATTATCCTTTAATACTCTATAAAATTCTTTAGCATCTATTAAAGCAAAACAATTTAGCATAAATGTAAAAGAATTATCTAAAAATGGTAAATAATTTAAATTGCCAATGACATAATCAATATTTTCTAAATGCATGGCGTTTCTTTTTTTACAAGCTTCTATAATTGCATATTTTGAAATATCAATACCTATTGTATTAATGTTCTTTTCTTTTTTTAGCTCATTGTGTAAATAATTTGTATAATAGCCCTCTCCACATGCTAAATCGCAAAAATTGATTTCTTTATCTATATTGTATTTAATAATTAAATCTAAAATTTTTTTTCTTAAAATATGATAGTAATTTAACTCTAAGAATCTACCCCTTGATAGAATCATTTCTTTATTATCACCAGGATTATTTGAATGCTTTTGATTAGCTAAAAGCATATTTACATATCCCTTTGAAGAAATATCATAACTATGATTATTAATACATTTATATGATGTATCATTTTTAATTAATTGTTTATTACAAACAGGGCATTTTAAAAAATCCATTAAATCACCTTTTTTCTTACTTTAATATTCTTATTTTACCACTTTTTCCACTTAAAAGCATCAATTAAGTTGACAATGTTATTAAATATATCTATAATATTAGAGATTTGAGAATGGTTCTCAAATTTGCGAGGTGTACTATGAAATATAATACAAAGCAAAGACAAATAATTATTGATTATTTTAATAAAAATAAAAATGCAATTTCCATTAAAGATTTGTATTTAATATTAAAAGATAATATCTCGAAAGCAACACTATATCGTGAAATTGATAATTTAGTAAATGAAGGAAAATTACTAAAAATTTATAATAGTGACAAAAATATTTATGAATATGAATTAAGTGATTTTAAAATTGGCTGCGATAAGCACTTACATTTAAAGTGTGATGTTTGTGGAAAAATTTATCATCTAGATGATTCTATTTCTTCATCTTTAAATTCAATTCATTTTATGATTAATTATTCGCAATCATTTATTCATGGTGTTTGCCAGGCTTGTAATAAAAAGTAGGTGGTAATATGAAAGAGGCTATATTTGATGCTTTTAATGATACAATAATCACCTTTTTAGTTATTTTTATTTTATATGTTTTAATTTCATTTATTGAAACTAAATTAACTAGCAAATTTAAAAAATCCGCAAAGTATTCGCCGATAATTGGAGCTGGAATCGGCTTAATTCCTCAATGCGGCTTTAGTATAGTTGCTAGTGATTTATATTTAAAAAATTATATATCGATGGGCACCTTAATTGCTATTTTTATATCTTGTAGTGATGAGGCATTACCAATTTTACTTGCATCTCCTAGTAGTATGATTATGTGTATTCCATTACTTTTAACTAAATTTGTTGTAGCTAGTGTTTTTGGCTATTTAATTGATTTTATCTTTAAAAAGCCAAAGTTAATTATTAATACTAATAATGAAGAAATAGAAAAAAATGATTATTGTTGCTTTCATCATAATCACTTTCAAAGTAAAATTAAAGAGCACTTAGTTCATCCACTTATTCACTCACTTAAAATTTCACTTTATGTTTTTATTGTTAATATAGCCTTTGCTTTATTAATTTATTATATAAAAGAAGATAATATTAAAGCATTTATTAATAATAATATTTATTTAACTCCTCTTCTTTCAAGTATTGTAGGTTTAATTCCTACATGTGCCTCATCAATTATAATAACTGAACTTTTTGTTTCAAAGGCTTTAACATTTGGAGCAACTATTTCAGGATTAATTTGTAATGCTGGGTTAGGATTAATATATTTATTTAAAAAGAAAGAAAATTTTAAAAACAATTTATTAATTGTTTCATTATTATTTACAATAAGCTTAATTGTTGGCTATGCTATATTATTTATTGAAATAAATATTTAAAAAGAAGTGAGATTTAATTTTCACTTCTTTAAATTTTTTTGATATTTAATATGAGCTTCTTCAACGGCAAATCTAATTTTAATTACAGGAGTTTTATCAAGAGGGTAAATCAGATATGAATTATTTTCATCATGAACCTCAACTCCTGAATCTTTACAGCCCTTTACATCATATGTCACATGAATTGTAGAATTTAGCTTTTGATTGTATTCAAAATAAAAATCTTCATTTGTTTCATTTATTTTTCCATACACCTTTATTCCATCATTATTTTGTCTTGCTATTCCTTTAGCAAAGTTATGATCAAAGCCTAGCTTACAATTTAATAGCTTTGATATTTTAACTGGAAATTCAATATCGTATTTATTATTATTAATATCTTCTTGAACAAATTTTCTTTGAAAAGTAAACCAAGAGGAAATAGAATCAAATTTAGTTTCACCATTTTTATTTTTTAATATAGATAATTCATCTATTTCATATGTCGCATTGCAATTAGTACAATGTATTTCATTATTAATTCCTTCAATGCATTTTTCGCACAAACAATTAGGACATTTATATAATATTCTATCAATATGGTTAGCCTTACTTAGAGAATGTATTTTTATATTATTCTCACGTTGATATTTATATTCATCATATGGGAAATATTTATTTATTCTATCTTGTATTTCCTCAGCTGATAAATTTGCTACCTCATCCTTATTAACTACCATTTTAGCAGTAAAAATTAATGGTACCTCTTTATTTAAAGGCTTTGTGTTCCATCTTGGTGAATATAAGTAATTTCCCTTTTGATTAATAACAATTACTGGAACATTGGCCATCTTAGCAAGCTTTCCTAAGCTTTGGTCAATCATATTATTTACTCCAGCAAAGGAATAGGTTGCCTCAGGATAAATTGAAACTATATTTCCCTTTTTTAGTAATCTTACAATTGTTCTAATTATTGACATATCACGATAATGGACCTTTTTAGGTATACAGCCAAGCCTTCTCATAATCCATTCTTTATAAACAAATTCATCTATGCTTGAAATGTAATATGAGCGTCTAGGAAACAAAAATTTTTCAAGCAACTTAAAATCAGTAAAGCACATATGATTTGAAACAATCAAGCACCCGCCTTTAATTCTTTTAAAGTTTTCTTTGATTATTTTATGCTTTACACTAAGTAGCATAAAATTTACAACAAGCCAAATAATTGGCTGTAAATACCACCTTGTTTTAATTGGTTTTCTATTAAAGTCGATTTTTTTATATGATTGTTCCATAATTAATTAAGCTCCTAGTGGCTTTATTTTATCACGATAAACCTTTTTAAACAAGGATATTGCAAATATTAAAGCAACTAATTCAGCAATTAAAAATGAAAACCAAACTAAATCTAAATTTTTAGTTAATGATAATAAATAAGCAACTGGTAATAGCACAACTATTTGTCTAATTATTGAAACAATCATTGAATAAACACTATTACCTAAGGCTTGAAGCATTGAAAGAATAACTATACAAAAGGCTGCTACTAAAAAACTAGTTGAAATAATTCTAAGGCATGGTACTCCAATACTTGCAAGGCTATTGGCAACCTCTTCATTTTCGGCAAATAATGATAGCAATTCACGAGGAAAAATCATAAATGCTAAAGTGCCAAGCGACATCATAATGAAAACAAACATTAAAGAATATTTAAATGTTTTCATCATCTTTTCTTTATTTTTAGCGCCATAATTATAAGCTACAATTGGAACCATAGCATTATTTAAACCAAATACTGGCATAAAGAAAACAGAATTCAATTTAAAATATAAGCCAAATACTGTCTGTGGTAAATCCTTATAATAAGTATTAGTATTTGGTATTTTTACATTTTCAAATATCATTAATATTTTATTAAATACGAATGTTAAAATTGAAGCAATTGCTGCCATTATAGCGCTTGGAATTCCAATTATTAATATTTCTTTAATTAATTTAAAATCAATTTTTAATGTCTGCTTATTAAAATGAATTTCTTTATTTAAAAAGACATTTAATAATAATCCTATAAAGCAACCAAAGAATTGACCAATAATTGTGGCTAAAGCAGCTCCTTTAATACCCATTTCTGGAAAAATCCACCAGCCAAAAATTAAAAATGGATCTAATACAATATTAACAATAGCACCCGATGCTTGAGCAAACATTACTAAAAGAGTTTTTCCAGTAGATTGTAATAATTTTTCAAAAGTGATTGAAAATATAAGTCCGAAAGCTCCAATAACAACTATTTTTAAATATTCAATGCCTTCTTCAACAACCTTAGTATTTGAAGAAATAGCATTCATATATGAAGGCATTAAGGTTAAGCCTATTATCATAAAAATAAATGTTGCTACTAGCATTATATAGCAGCCATTGCTTGCTGTTAATGAGGCTTTAGTTTTATTTTTTTCACCTAAGCTTTTAGATAAAACCGCATTAATTCCTACCCCAATTCCAGTTGACATAGCAATAATTAAATTTTGCATAGGCCAAGCTAAGCCAACGGCAGTTAAAGCATCATTTGAATACTTTCCAACATAAATACTATCAACGACATTATATAAAGATTGTATAAGCATTGAAATTATCATTGGAAAAGCCATTGATAATAATAATTTTAAAACAGGAGTTGTTCCCATCTTGTTTTCTTTTATTGTTTCTATTTTTTCCATTTTTTTACTACTCCTTATGCAAACTCTATTATTATACTATTAATATAATATAAAATCTATATTTAAATACATTTGTAAAATAAAAGGCTAGCCTTTAATTACTAACCTTAATTATTTTCATTTTCTATAACAAATTCCTTTAATGTGTTTGCAATCTCAATACATTTTTCCTTACTTTCCATTTCACAAACAACACGAATTACTTTTTCTGTTCCTGAAAATCTTAATACAGCAAAGCAATTATTATCAAAGTAATATTTATAATTATTATTAATCTTTTTAAAATCATTTACCTTTAAAGAAAAAGAAGGTGTTTTGTTTAAAAAAGCAGCATTTAATTTTTCTTTATCTTTAAAATTAATTTGATCTTCATAATAATAATTACTATAATTAGCAAATTCTTTTACTTCTTCAATAATCTTTGAAACAGGTTTCTTTAATGCTAAAACCATTTTTAAAAATAAAGCTGATGAAAAAGTTGAATCCTTTCCATATATATAATTCTTTATGGTTAAACCACCACTTGATTCGCCACCAACTAAAGCATCATATTTTTTCATAGCACTAGTAATGTTTTTAAAGCCAACATCAACCTCATGGCATTTATAGTTTAACTTATTAGCAACAGCATCTATTAAGCTTGAAGTAGTTAAGTTTTTAACAATGTCACCCTTTAAATGACAATATTTAACTAAATAATAATATGAAGCTGCTAAAATTTCATTAGCATCGATATAATTTCCATTTTCATCTAAAATAGCAAGTCTATCACAATCTGAATCAGTTCCAATAGCTAAATCATATTTTCCATTAACAACCATATCTTTAATTAATTCCATATTTTTAATAGTTGGATTTGGCATTTTAAAATTAAAGAAGGCTTCATGCTTATCCTCAATCATTTTATAGTTATTAATATTTAGCATTTCACACATTTTTCGTAATGTAATAATACCTGTTCCGTATATTGGATCAATTAAAACTTTTAAGTTATTATCTACTTTATTATTTAAATTTAAGAATTTTTCTAAATTATCATAATATAAATTTAAAAAATCAATTTCTTCAACTAATTTTCCTTTTAAAGCTATATCATAATCAATTGATTTAACATTCTTTATTGTCTTTATAATATTCTCAATAGTAGATGTTACTTCACCTCTAGCATCTTGTCCATCAAGTTCAAAAAGCTTAACGCCATTATAATAATAAGGATTATGAGATGCTGTTATCATAATACCATATTGACTATGATGTTCCTTACATATATTCATTACCACTGGAGTAGGTGTGGCACTATTTGCTATATATACTTTAATATCATTAGCGCATAATGTTTCAACCATCCATTTTGCTGCAAAGTCAGACGCGAAACGATAATCATATCCTATATATATTTCTTTTTTAGCATTTGTAGTATTTATTAATGTAGCTAAAGCTTGAGCAATTAATTTTACATTTTCCTTTGTAAAATCATCAGCAATAATTCCTCTAAAACCACCTGTTCCAAATTTTATATCATTCATATTATTTTTTCTCCCGTAAAAATTTTACAATAATAGTAAATTAAAAGCAATTTAATTATACAATAATTTTTTTTAAAGAAAGACTAAACCGCTTATAAAAATAGCGGTTTTTTGCTATAATAAAAAAGGATAGTAAAGGAGGTAAATTTATGGTTATTAAGGCTATATTTTCAGATATTGATGGAACACTATTACACGATGATTTAACAATTGGAAATAAAACCCTTAAAGCAATTAAAACATTAAATGATAAAAATATTCCTTTTGTTATCGTCTCAGCTAGAAGCCCTAAAGCAATTTATCCAATTTTAAAAAGATATAATTTAAATACAAATATTATTTCCTTTAGTGGTGGTGCAATATTAAATAATGATAGAAATGTTATTTTTAATGAAGGCTTTAATAAGATGCAAGTAAAGGAAATAATTGATTTTATTAAAAAAGAACAATTTGATTTAACTTGGAATTTATATAGCATTGATAAGTGGGTAGTTCATGATAAAAACGATCCAAGGGTATTACTTGAAGAAAGTATTGTCAAGGATAGTTCTATTCAAGGTGATGAATCTTTATTTGAAAATGATGAAAAAATAAATAAAATCCTTTGTATTTGTAATCCATTATATACTAATATGATTCAAGAAAAACTAAGAAATAAATTTAAAGAATATAGTATTTGCTTATCATCAAAAAATCTTCTAGAAATAATGCCAAATAATATAAGTAAAGGAAATGCTATTATTAATTATTGCAAAATTAATAATATTTGCACAGATAATTGCGTGGGATTTGGAGATAATTATAATGATGAAAGTATGCTAAAAGCAGTTAAATATGGTGTTTTAATGGATAATGCACCAAGCGAACTAAAAAAACATTTTAATTATATTACAGCAAGTAACAATGAAGATGGAATATATGCCTTTTTAAATGACAATAAAATTATATAGTTTTTGACATTTACACCTAAAAAATATTGACTTTAGTGTAAAAACACCTTAAAATATTAATGTCTATACATATAATAGACATAGTTGAAAGGATTAAAATATGGCAAGAGGAACAGTTAAATGGTTTAATGCTGAAAAAGGCTATGGCTTTATTTCAGATAGCGAAACTCACCACGATATTTTCGTTCACTATTCTCAAATTCAAATGGATGGCTACAAATCTTTAGAAGAAAAAGCTACTGTTGAATATGAAATTGAAGTTGACGAAAAAACTGGAAAAGAAAGAGCTAAAAACGTAGTTGTTGTTGAAGTACCAGCAAAAGCTGAATAAAATTGACAATAACAAAAAGCAATTCAAATTTGAATTGCTTTTTTTCATTTTATTTTAAATAAGCCGAATGTGAAATATAACCATTAGAATTTGCAAGCAAGTTATAGTTAACTGAAAATTGTATAGCACTATGTGGCTTTATTTTCACGCTATAAGTAAAATAATCTCTTATTTCATCACCATATTTTGTTGTTCCTAATGAAATACAATATTTTGGCTTATAGCTTTCATCTATATATCCATATTCATTTCTAATAAATGCTAATATTACGCCATTATGCTTTAATGTGTATTTAAATTCCCTTTCGTTATCGCCTTTATTAACAAGTGTTATTGTATCAATATAATCAACCATCCAGTTACCAATATTTGCTTGATTACCATTTCCATCAAAATGATTATAATCAATGGTTATCGGTTCTTTAGTTTCACTATCAATTGTAATATACTTTGTCATATCAGTTCCATAAGCATTAGCTACAGAATTAGGATTAATATGGGTAACCCATTTTTTATTGTCTTTATTTTTCTTACTCACTAAAGTTGGAATTTTTTCATATTTATTACCTTTATTACTTCCTTGATTATAGGCATCATTTGTAAAATTAACGCCTAATTCCTGACTGCTTGTTTTATCATTAAATTCCCAAATTAATGATGCATCAACTACGCCATGGCAATTATCATAGCCAACATATTGTGAGCCATATGTTTCATTTCCTACATATCCAGCCTCTTTAAATTCTTTAACATATTCAGTATTATTTATCTTTTGCGATGTTGTATAAGCAAAAAATTGACCGATTGCCTTACCACCTTTTACTTCAAATAATACTGCTCCATTTGAGCAACCTGAAAAATTACTATTTACAATAATATCTGCAGAATCAAAAACATTTATATTTCTATATGAATCTAATGTTGTTCCTCCCATAACATATATGTATTTATTTTTAGGAATTCTATAAGTTATTGGCTTTCTATTTAAAGATTCATAATTGTTAGCAAAATTGACATAGCTATTATAATTCTTTAACTGTGAGTTTGTAAGATTTGCTAATCCGTACACTCTAAAATTCACATTATAAAACTTAACCCATTCATCCTCACCAAGCCAAGCTCCTTTACCTTTTGTTTGATAGCCTAAGTTCTTAACAGTTACATAAATATCCTCATCCGATACATTAGTAACTCTATAACCATAATAATAATTTGTCGAAGCATTATTATGCTCAAAGGTAAAGAATACATCTTTATTTGTAACCTCTTGTGTTGTTAAGCATTTATTTAAATAAGATGTTGTTATTTTTTCAGGGTTATTACAATTAACGTATAAGCCTTTATCATCTATTCTTTTACTATAGAAGGTATCACTAGCCTTTAATGGATCATAATTAACGCTTTCTTTAGCTTCTGCTCTTTTTAAATCCATATCAACATCATTGTTTATAGAATAAGGAAGTTCAATATTATTTGTAAGTAAATGAACATCCAAATTAAGAATACTTGTTTCATATAGTTTCAATTTAACATAGACTATCTCATCTTTTTTTAAGGAAACTTTAGCAGAAGTAGTCCCGCTACCTATTAATTCTTTTTCGTTATTATATATATGTATTTCACTAATATCATAACTTTCAAAAAAATATGTATCATCATATGGGGCATACATTTTATACGATACCTCTTTTAAATTATTATAGAATTCATCATTTATTGATGATAGACGGAAAGCTTTAGTATTTATAGGGTTAGTAAATTCATCTACATTAGTTTTGTTACATCCTGTAACGCTTAATAATAATAGTGCAATTAGTGGCTTTAAAAAGTGCTTTTTCATATATAACCTCCTCACATTAATTTTAATAATTAAAACTATATGCATATTAATAATAATATGTTAAAATTTGTTAAAAGAAAAGATAAAAATACTTTTTACTTTTTTTTAGCAATTTTTGCCGATTAATTATTTGCAAATGTCGTATAAAAAAGAAAAAATATATTTTATAATAAATATAAATGAAAGGATTATTATATATGAGAGGTAATATTGAGGATTACATAATAACAACTTTAAATTTTAGAATATCATTTATAAGTAAAGAATTATTTAGAATTGAAACAAAAAACTATTTAGATGAAAAAACTCAATCAGTCATAAATAGATCTTTAATTGAAAATTTTCAAATTGATTTTGAAGAAAAAAATGATACTTATATTTTTAAAACAGAAAAAATTGAAGCAACTATTTTAAAAAATGGCATTGTTAAGGAAATTTATTTAAAAGAATCAAATACCCATGTTAGTGATTTTCATTCTTGCAATTTAAAAGGAACTGCTAGAACGCTTGATGGTGTAAATGAAGGCTGTCCTTTAAGCGAAGGAGTATGCTCTAAAAATGGTGTTGCAATACTTGATGATTCAAAATCATTAGTATTAATAAATGATGAATTATATTTACGTAAGGATTGCACTGATTTATATTATTTTGCCTATGGAAATAATTATTTTGAAGCTATTAAAGCTTTATATCATTTAACTGGTAGTATGCCATTAATTCCTAAATATGCTTTAGGTAACTGGTGGAGTAGATATCATGAGTACACTGAAAAGGAATATGATGAACTTATTTTAACATTTGAAAGCAAACAAATTCCTATTAATGTTTCTGTAATTGATATGGATTGGCATTATGTAAATAATTATGCTAAATTCAGAAATGATTCTTTATTTACTAAAGAAGAATTAAGTAATGATAAGCTACAAAGAGATTATTATGATGGTTGGACTGGCTATACTTGGAATAAAGATTTATTCCCAAATTATAAAAGATTTTTAAATTTCTTACATAAGCATAATTTAAAAGTCACTTTAAATCTACACCCACATTCTGGAATTAGAAAATATGAAGAGGCTTTTGATAATATGGCCAAAGAATTAAATATTGATCCAAATACTATTAATACTATTCCTTTTGATATTTCATCAAAGAAATTTATTGATGCTTATTTAAAAATTCTTCATCATCCCTATGAAGATGCAGGTGTTAATTTTTGGTGGATTGATTGGCAACAAGGAACTAATAGTAAAATGAAAAATTTAGATCCATTATGGTCATTAAACCATTATCATTACTTAGATAATGATAGAAGCAATAATCGCCCTTTAATTCTTTCACGTTATTCAGGGCCTGGAAGCCATCGTTATCCTTTAGGATTTTCAGGTGACACATATATTTCTTGGGAAGCCTTAAATTTCCAACCATACTTTACGACAACTGCTACAAATATTGGCTATACTTGGTGGAGCCATGATATTGGTGGACATATGAATGGAATTAAGGATAATGAGTTATATTTAAGATGGCTACAGCTTGGTGTATTTTCACCAATTAATAGATTACATTCAACAAAAAATATTTTTTCAGGGAAAGAACCTTGGAAGTATAATTTGGAAACTGAAAGAATTGCCACTAATTATTTAAGGCTTAGAAAAAGATTAATTCCTTATCTTTATTCAATTAATTATAAAATGGCTAAATATGGTGATGTTTTAGTTACCCCATTATATTATTTATATAAAGAGGAAGAATCTTATAACTTTAAAAATGAATTCTTCTTTGGTAGTGAATTATTAGTATCACCAATTACTAGTAAAACTAATAAGGTAACCTCACTTGCTGGTGTTAAAGCATATATTCCAGAAGGTAGATTTACTGATATATTTACAAATAGAATATATAAAGGAAAACAAATAATTACTTTATATAGAGAAATAGATTATATTCCAGTTTTAGCAAAAGAAGGAGCCATTATTCCAACATTTGTTGATGATAGGACTAATAATATTGATAACAATCAAGATTTAGAAATATTAGTATATAGAGGAAATAATACATTTACTTTATATGAAGACGATGGTGAAACAAAAGATTATCAAATCGGAAAATATTCATTAAGAACATTAAGCGTTAATGAAGAAAATAATACAATCACCTTTAAAATTACTAAAAATTCTAATGCTTATAATGATTGTTTATATAAACGAAATATTATTGTTAGTTTTAAGGATGTAGTAAAAGCACATGTAAGCTGTAATGTTGATTTTAAAATATTAAGAAATAAAAATAATGTTTGCGTTTCATTTAATGATACAAATGAAGATGTAGTTTTTACTTTAACTAATTATAAGGCCTTAACAAATAAAAACACAAAAGAAGCCTTAATTGATTTAACTAGTAAGTTTGAAATGCAAAACGATATTAAAAACGATTTATTTTTAAATACTATTAACACATTAAAAATTAAAAAAGGATTAGCTAAGCATTTGAGTGGCCCTATCAATGAAATCTTAAAATTAAAATAACAAATTAAAAAGCTCGTATGAGCTTTTTTAGTTTGTCTTAATATTTAAATGTAATTCTTAGCATTTCGCTTCTTCCTGTAGTACGAAGTGGAAATCCCCAAGCTCCATAGCCACGGGTTACATATAAAGTAAAATCGCCATCTTTATAAAGGCCATTGGTTTTTGTTGATTTATAATAATACTTGTAATATAAATTAACTAAATAATTAGCTGGCCATAATTGACCATTATGAGTATGCCCAGATAATTGTAATGTGGCATTAGCTTCTATACTATCTTTATAATCTTGAGGCTGGTGATCTAAAACAATTAAAGGTAATGAAACACTCTTATCTATAATACTATCTAAACTTCGTCTATTTTTATAAATAGCATCAAGCCTTCCTACAACTTGGACTTTATTATCAATAATAACACTTTCATCAATTAAAAAGTTAATATTTGTATTTGCATAAAACTCTTTTACATCATTATAAGGATTATACTCATATTCATGATTTCCACTAATGGCATAGACACCATATTTAGCTTTAATAGCGTTCATATTCTCTTTAAAATAAGAAGCATCAAGATGTTTAATTTTATTATCAAATATATCACCTAATAAAAATACAAGATCTGCTTGTTCTTTATTTATTCTATCTTTTAGCTTAACTAAATTAATATTAGTACCTGTTGAACCATAATGGACATCACTAACAGCTACAATTTTCATTGAATTATTGCCATTTCCTGCACTGAATCTTGTTATTTTATAATTATTTAAGTTAGCCATTCCAATACTTGAAATTATTAAGCTTGAAATTAATGATACTAAAAGGACTAATGATTTTGTCTTGTCTTTTTTAAACACTTCTTTTTTACTAATTAAATAAGCTATTAATCTGATTAATGAAAATATTAATAATGATAAAACAAAGTAAATATATATTGCGGCAACTATAAATCCACAAGATGATAAAAATGAAATGAATTTATTTGATGATTTATGCATATAGTCAACGCATGAAATAATAGGTAAAATTAAGCTTACTAAAAATACTATTACGCCTATTCTTTTAAACTTGTAAAGTGATTTATACAAAAATCTTGCAAATAAAACAACTATTAAAATAAATATTACGATTCCTATCATAAATAATGATAGCTCTAATGATTTATCAAATTCATATAATTCCTTATATTTACCACCATTTTTAATAATTAAAATTGCTGTAAAAATTAAATCTAAAATAAATAAAACTAAAAAGGTAATTACAATTGGCAAATGATATTTAGAAGGAATTTTATCTACTAGCATTTTTAATAATGGTACTATAAAGATTAAAATTATTGTACCAAGTATTCCCCAAATAGCTGCCACACTAATGCTTACATAACCAAATGATAATGGCATCATTCCATCATATGACCATAATTTTTGACCAACTAATTTTTCAAAGGCATTTCCAACTACATATTCTACTAATGATATGCCTATTCCAATTGTAAAAAAGCAAATTATAATGTTTTTAAATGATAGCTTCGGTGTTTTGATATAGCACAAGCCAAAGAAAACACAAAAGAAATAAATAGGTAAAAATGGGCCAATTAAAAATCCTCTATCATATAATTTTCCATTCGGCCAAGCATAATCTAGTAATGTTTCATAAAAAAAAGCGACAACACCAACAAGTAAGGCTATAAAAAATATATCAAATAGATTCTTTTTGTCAATAGAAACAAAAGGCAATCTTTTTTTGTATTGTATATCAAAGCAATTTCCGATGTTAAACAAGTTGATACCCTCCTAAAAAATTAATAAATATATTTTATCACAAAACAAATAAAATACAAAACGACAAATCTTCTATTTAATTGTGCTATTTATTAATTAGTTTTAAAAGTTACTTTAAATTAGTGAAATTTTTAATTATAATTGTCTTGTAAAAAGGAGTTTTTATACTTATGGATAAAATATTAAGATTTTCTTCAATTATTGATTTTTTTTCAAAAAATGATTTAGTTTTTAGCTATAATATGGAAGTGCCATATACTGATACTTATAGCGTTGATTTTAAAAACTTAGAAAGTGTTTCAATTTTAGATGATAACAATAACGAAATAATTAAGTCAAAGGAATCATTTAAAATTGATTTAGCTAAAGGGCAAAGAATAGTTGTTATTGTAAATAGAGCTACTTCAGCAAATATTAATATAAAGGTTAGTGCTATTCATAATAAAGCTATCTTACCATATGAGCCTTATAACAAAGTTAATACAAGGAAGCTTAGAACTCATGGAAACGACAATGTAGACCCATTAACACCAGCTGATATATCTTCAGTTAAAAGGGATGATGGAAACGGCTTATATATTAATTGTAATAATCCAGAAAAATTAACTAAAGATGATATTGGTAAAGCCTTATCAAGAGTTGATATTTCCAACAAAAAGGTTTTCTTTACCTTTGAGCATAATAATTTAGATGAGCCTTTTTATTATGGCTATCAAGTAAAAAACACTGGAAACGAGGACATTTATGTTACTGTTTTAAATATGGGCTTTCAACTAGATGGACAAGGCTGTTGGTTAGGTGAAAGAGAATGGGTTGATTTTTATAATGCTAATTTTAGATATGATGGCTCTTTATGGAGCGATAAGCAAAAAGAAACATTTATAGCTTATTTTAATTTTTCAAACAATTACAAAGCTCCTCGCTATCAACCAGTAACCTATAGAATCCCAAAGAATAAATATATTTATATAATGGGTGGTACTACTAAGGATGCTTATAAGCATATTAATGTTTTTAAAACAGCTAATAAAAAAATAAGCGGCGGTTGCTCTAATGGGGTTGTTTTATTTGATGTTATTGGTAAGGCTGAAGGATCATTTTTTGTTTATACTGATGAAAAGCAAATATTAAATAATAATACTCATCAAGGCTATATAGTAAATAGAAACGACCATGACTATGGCTCACAATATGTAGGCTATGATACTTGTCATGGTGTTGTTGATACAAATATTACCTTCACATTTAATGATTTAACGCCAAGTCAGGATTTACCAGTAAGATTTTATAATTATCATGATGATGATTTAAAAGCTAAAATTGGTAAACCATATTTAAAATTAAATAGCACACCACATTTAGTTGAAAAAAAATATTGGGTAACTCATATTAATCCTCAAGAAACATATGATGGTGTTGGAACTGATATGACTAAATACTATACAATAAATGATAAAAAAGAAGATATTTGTATAGATGCTGATCATTTAGATGGTCATGGTAATGTTTCAAATATTGGAAACTGGATGATGGATTATATGGATTATTTCACATTTGTAAATCAAGGTGATAAGGATAGAACTATTAATATCAATATGAGAAATACTGGCTCATTATGTGTTTTAATTCGTGATAAAAATGGCAAGCTAATTAAATCATCACCAATGTTTACAATCATGATAAAACCAACTGATAAGAGTGAGGAATATTACTTAGATAATGATTTTAATTATAGTGTTGTAGTAAAAGCTCATTCTATCAAGCAATTCATTGTTGAATATAACTTACTTGCTAATTCTTGTGGCCATGTAACTCATAAGGTTACTTTAAAATAGATATAGAAAAAACTGCAGTGAAACAAATAAAATTCATTGCAGTTTTGCTTTATATAATTCCTTTAATGCCACCATAAATCAAATTAGAAGCGAATGCAGATACCTCATTGATTGTAAGCTGTGGATTTTCAAACCAATCTTTTAATAGCTTTGATAAACCAGAAGCAATAAAGTCGCCAACTAGATTCATTTTATATTCTGACATATCAATGTGTTTTTTTATTTTTCTTATAACGGCATCCTTAATTAAATCTTTAATATTTCTTGAGAAAAAACGATAAGAATTTGCTGATATTAATTTACGTGTTAACTCATAATTACTATTAATTAATTCATTAATTGTTTCGATTAATGGAGTTATTCCAATAACGTTTGGATCAAAAAATCCTTTATTATTTAATGACTCAAACACTTGCTCTGAAAGCTCAACAGTCACATCAAATAATATTTCTTCCATTGATTCATAATGAAGATAAAATGTTTTACGATTAATGTTTGCTCTTTCAGCAAGTTCTTTAATTGTTATTTCATTAAAATCTTTTTCTATAATCATTTCCTTAAAAGCATTTATTATTGCATTTCTTGTTTTTTCAACGCGACGATCATTTCTTATATTCTTTCTCATATTGTCACCTAAATACACTTTAAAATTGAAAATGGTAATTATTTTCTATTTACTTTTCCTTTAAATTATAATAGTATTATAATACACTTGTGTGTAATAAGCAACAAAAGAAACTTAATTAACAAGTAAGGGGTATATTAATACATGAATGAAAACAATAATTTAGAAACAAATAAAAAAGTTTTAAAGCCTAGAGGCTATTTAATGATACTTGAGTGGATAATTGCTTTATATTTTAAAGTAATTGGAAAAGTAAAAGTAAAAAAAGAAAACTTTAAATCATTTAAGGAGCCTTCAATTATTTTATCAAATCATGGAAGTATGATTGACTTTGCTAATGTTGTTTTAGCAATGTTTCCATATAGAACATGCTGGGTAGCATCAATTGAAGAATTTAATGATCGTGAATGGTTATTTAGACATTTAGGTGTTTTCCCAAAAAGAAAATTCACAACTGATTTATTAGTAATTAAAAGGATTACTGATCTAATTAAAAAACGTAAAATGTCAGTGACAATTTATCCAGAAGCAAGATTTTCTTTAGCCGGGGTAAATGAAGATATTTCGCCAGCATTAGGTAAGCTTGCAAAACTCTGCAAATGTCGTGTTATAATGTTAAAACAAAATGGTAATTATTTATTTTCACCTCAATGGCATAAGCATCCTTATAGAAGAAGTAAAGTTGAAGTAAATGCAATTGAAGTATTTTCTAAGGAAGATGCTATTAATTTAAGTGAAGATGAATTACAAAAGAAAATCGAAGATCAATTCCATTATGATGAATATAAATGGGCTTATGAAAATAATATATTAATTAAATCAAAGGAAAGAGCTACCAATGTTCATAAAATATTATATAAATGTCCAATTTGTAATAAAGAAGGTATGATGGATTCAAAGGGTATTAATTTATGGTGTAATAATTGTCATACTAAATGGGAAATGGAAGAGAATTCAACATTAAAATGCTTAAATAATGAAGATAAATTTAAATTAGTATCTTCATGGTATAAATGGGAAAAAGAAGAAGCCTATAAAGAAGTATATAACGGTACTTATCATTTTGAAGATGATGTAAGAATTGAAAAGCTAATTAACTCAAAGATAAAATTTAAAACAATTGGTACAATTCATATGACTCATGATGATAATGGTTTTACATTTTTAGGTAAGCTTGATGATGGTACAACATTTAATTTAAATAAGGTTCCAACATCTACAAGGTCTGTCCATATTGAATATAATTATAAAGGACGTGGCGATGCTTTAGATATTGCAACCCTTGATGAAACATGGTGGGTTTTCCCACTTCATAATTGCTGCTTAACAAAATTTAATTTTACTACTGAAGCATTATTTGAAAAGCATACATCTAAAAAAGCCTAATGGCTTTTTTTTATTTGTTATATTTTGTATGATTTTGTTAATTTTAATTCTTGCTTACCAACTAAATTAAATAGTTCGTCCAATGTTTCATTTAAATCATATGTTTCAAATCTTATATGAAGTGTATCAAGTTCGTGAATAGTCTTACTACCTCCACTATCAACAATTGGAACATTTTCATTATGAGTAATTGATAATACAAATAAATTATTAGGCCAAAAAATATCACGAATGGTTTTTCCTATTACAAATGAGTCCTTTTTAACTTCAATATAAGTATCAATTACCATACTCTTTTTATTTAAGTGCTCTTTTTCAACACGATTTTCAATAACCTGTTCATTAAATGATTTAACATTAAATATTTCAGTAATGATATAACTTATAGCAACACCTACTATAATAAAAGTAATATTATTTAAAGAATTTAAGGCTTCAATCGCAAAAACGATAGCAGTTATTGGGGTTTTTATCATACTTGCTAAAGCACATGCAATACCTATAGCAATTAATGATTGATAATACTCAGCACTTATTAAATTTAACTTAACAAATAACAATGATAATAATGAAGAAATAATAGCTCCTATTGTTAGAGTTGGGATAAATAAACCACCAGTTACACCCTCATTATTGCAAGTTAATGTCATAATGCATCTAAATAAAAGAATTAATAATAAAATATAAAATGATGGTGTTGTTTTTATATTAAATAGCTTTTCAATTAAATCATGTCCTGTTGAAATAAAATCATATGAATAAATTCCTATTAAAAAGGTAATTAAGAATAAAAACATAAATTTAAAATATTTTTTTATTTTTATCTTTTTAATTATAATATTAGATAAATCATACATTTTAGAAAACAATACAGCAAATAAGCCCATTGTTATTCCAATAAGCATTGCAAGGTATACCTTAGCAATATCAATTTTTAAAACACTTAATGTTAAAAATAAAGTAAATGAAAAGTTAGTTAATGATGATAATATATCCATTGTAAGTAAAGAAAACATAACAGAAGTAGTTGCACTCATAATAATCATTGGTGAAAATCTTTGATGTGCTTCTTCTAAAGCAAAAAAGATTCCAGAAATTGGTGATGATGTTGCTACAGTAAAGCCACTACAAGCACCACCTGTCATTATATATCTATCCCATGCTTTATTCTTTTTACCAATTCGACTAACACCTCTTCCAAGTGATGTTCCAATCATCACTGAAGGGCCTTCGTTTCCAAGTGGTAAGCCAATAAAAAAAGTAATAAATGAAGAAAAAATAGTTGTTATTAAAGTAGAAAGCCATTTAAAATGTAAAAGCCCTCTTAAAATACCAATAGAGGTTGGAATTCCCCCACCTCTTGTAGTCTTAAAATATTTGTAAATTAAATAAGAAATTAATGAACAAATAATTACAACAACAATTCCTCCAATAATATATATTTTATTTTCATTTAAAAATGTATATAGGTATTTTGACGAATAAATTATTTTACTAGCTATTATCTTAAAAATAAAAACTGATATTCCTGTTAATACGCCAACTAGTAGTGATAAAAATAGACAAGGTAGCATAATATTCTTAACATAAATTAGCTTATTTTTTATATTCATTTTCTCGCCTTCTTTTTTAACATTCAAATTCTACCACAACAAAGTTCTTTTTAAAATAAAAACTTATCTAGTTTTTACTAAATAAGCTTAAATTATTCTTCCTTTAAGTCATTGCTCATTAATTTGTCAATCTCATCTTTAACATTTGAATTGTTAAATAAGACATTATATACTGATGTAACAATTGGTGCATAAATATTATTATCATTAGCTATTTTATAGGCGATTTTACAAGCAAAGACTCCTTCAACTGTTTTTTTGTTTTCTTTGAAAAATAAAGAAGCATTATTTTTACCTATAAAATATCCTGCACTATAATTTCTTGATGTTGTACTTGAACATGTAAGCATTAAATCGCCGACTCCTGCTAAGCCAAAGCATGTTTTTTCTTTGCCATTAAAATATTTAACAAATCGCATTATTTCAGCAAGGCCTCTTGTTATTAAAGCAGCTTTTGTATTATTTTTTAAGCCTTGGCCTTCAACCATTCCCGAAGCTAATGCTATAACATTTTTTAAAGCAGCACAATATTCAGCTCCTATATAATCCTTTGTAATATAAACTCTAAAATAACCATTTGAGAAAATACTTTGGACCTTTTTTAAAATTTTTATATCTTCACCAGACACTGTTATTGCTGTATATTGCTTTATTATTACCTCACTTGCAAATGTTGGACCTAACAAAGATACAACATTGCCCTTATACTCTTTATCTAAATTATCCTTAATAACATTAGCAAGTGGTTTTTTACTTTCCTCATCAAATCCTTTAGCTACATTTACAATAATTGTATTTTTATTGATTCTATTTTTTATTTTTAAAACCATTTCCTTAATAGCAAAGGAAGGAATAGCTAAAACAATCAAATCGATATTACTTAAGGAAGCGTCTAAATCATTTGTGGCTTTAATATTTTCATTTAGTTTTACATCATTAAAATATTTACTATTTAAATGATTGTTATTAATATCGCTAATTTCATTTTCGTCTATTCCGTAAATAGTTACATTATTTTTATTATCTGCAAGAAGGTTTGCTAAAGCACAACCCCAAGCTCCACTTCCTAAAACTAAAATATTTAACATCTTAAACAACTCCTTATTTAATCTTATCTTTAATATTATTAGTATAAAAATAAGAAATTATTGATTTTCTTGTAACAATACCAATAAAATGATTTAAATCATCAATAATTGGAACAAAGTTTTGATTCATAGCTAAATCGATCAATTCTTCAATGTTCTCATAAACATAAATAGGCTTTACATCTTTTTTTATGTTTACCTCAAGTATTGGCTTTTTTTCAGCATCCTTTAAGGTTAAATTATGTTCATTTTTTATGTAACGTAATAAGTCACCTTCAGTAATAGTTTTTAAATACTTACCATCCTTTGAAATAATAGGAATTGAAGTGTAGCCTGAATTCTCAAGCTTTTCTAAGGTTTGCCGAACAGTAAAATCTTCAACTGCAAAATGTGTTTTATCTTTTGGTGTTAAAAAAAATAAAATATTCATTGTTTAAGCCTCCTAACTAGCTATTCCATTTTTCATTAAATCTATTAAATTATCAAGTTCAACATAGTATTTCTTTTTATTTCTATTATCTATATATACGTTTAGATATTCAATATTATTATTCTTTATAATAAAGCTAGGGTCATCCCAAATATTTACACTTTTAAATATATGTTTTTCATTACTAAAGCGATCTTCATACTCACATATTATATTAAAAGGGTGCATACCATTAATGCTATAAAGATTATTCATTTCAACTTTTATTATTTTAGCTTCAACTAAAGACCCATTGCTTTTTAAATAATCCTTTAATTTATTATTATTAGCTTGTTTTAATAATAAGGTTATACATATAATTAGCATCATAAGCCCAATTAATCCAAAAATAGCACTCATAATAGCATTCATTTTTAATGACCAAATCTTATTAACATCACCATTGTTTATATAAAGCTTTATAGTATCACCTAAATGATAAAATGAAGAATAAAAAGATGTTTCTTTTGTATATTCTTGATTATTGTAGATAAATTTTACTAAAAAAGTTCTTGTTGTATCATCAGCACCACTTCTACTATAAAGAATATCAATAATTGTAGCATTTACTACCTCAGCATTTTGATAGTTTGTAATTGTTATTATTCCTATAATTAAACCAACTAAGAAAAAGATAATTCCCATTATTAATAAAACTACTTTAACAAATTTGACACTTCTTTCTTTTTTTAAATAGTTAAATTGCATAATTAGCTCCTACTCTACACTTTTTAATGATTCAATCATATTAATTTTCTCAAGTTTAAAGTGTGTTATAAAATTTACGACTATAGTAAAGACAAAAGATAGTATTGCTGCATAAATATAACTTGAAAATTTAATTTTATGAATAAACCTTACATATTCAATTTCTACAGTGCTTACAACAACATTTGTTAAAAAATAGCCAAACACTAATCCTAATATCACTCCTATAATTGTTAAAATAATATTTTCAAGTGTTATATATCTATCAACCTCATAAGGGTAAAAGCCTAACACCTTTAAGGTAGCTATTTCTCTTTTTCTTTCATGAATATTAATATTTGATAAATTATATAAAACAACAAAAGCTAATAAGGCTGCTAAGACAATTAATATGATTACAACTTTATTCAATGTAGTTAGCATATCTGAAACATTATCAATTACCTCTTTTACGACCATTACATTTAAAATATCATCATTTTGCAATAATCCTTTTATGAAATTATCATTAATATCTTTAGAATTAATATAGGCTGTATTTATTTTAAAATCATTTTTACTAATCGCTTTATACGTTGTTTCTGTTATAAATAAGTAATGTTGGACGTAATTTTCTACAATGCATTTAATTTTTAAATTATAATTATTATAATCATCATCATAAAATGACAAGTTTTCATTTACTTTTAATTTTAATAGCTGAGCTAATTTATCACTAACAATTACTTCATTATCATTTAAAGTTACTTCTTCTTTACTATTAATATCATAAAGATGCAAAAATTTATTATAATTATCACTAACTACATTTATGGTGACTTCATAATTATCACAAGTGCCGCTAATTAATGACATTAAGGTATATGATTCGATGTTATCATTATTTAATGATTCAGCAGCTTTTTCTTTGCTTACGTTATTGAAGTTAACTATAGCATCTAAGGTTAAAACATGTTGATATTGCATAGTAGGTATATCAGTAATTGAATCTTTAATTCCCCATCCACAAAGCATTAAGGCACAGCATCCAGCAATGCCAAATATTGTAACTGCCACTCTTTTTTTATATCTACAAATATTTCTAATAGTTATTTTATTTGAAAATTTTATTCTTTTCCAAATAAAATGAATTCTTTCAAGTAATATTTTTTTACCAGGCTTTGGTGCTTTAGCTCTTAAAAGTTCTGCAGGCTTTTCCTTTAATTGCATTAAAACAGTATATAGTGTTGTTCCACAAATACATAAAATTGCAATTAAAAAGCCTAGTATTGATTGTTTAATGTTTAATGTTAAATAAAATTTAGGTAAATCAAATAATAGCTTATATATATTATTTATTAAAGTAGGAATAACTATTACTCCACCTATTACTCCAAATATTCCGCCGCTTAATGTTGCTAAAAAGGCAAACATCATATATTTAAATAGTATGTTTTTATTAGCAAAGCCTAATGATTTGAATGTTCCTATCATTAATCTATCATCTTCAACCATTCTATTCATAGAAACTAATGAGACAAGAATAGCAACTAAAAAGAAAACAATAGGAAAGACAAATGATAGATTTGTAATTGATTTAGTATCATCAATATAATTCTTATATGTTGAATAATCAAGCCTATCATTTAATAAGACAATACCTGATTTGTTATTTAAAATTTCCTGGTATTCATTTATAACATCATCTATGTTAGCTAAACTTAAATTCATACTATTTATAGAACCCATAATTAAGTCATAACTATTTTTATTATCATTTATATATTTTATGTAATCGCTTATTAGTTTTAGCGATTCATAGCTTGATGATGTTACATCTAAAGTATTAAAATAATTAATAAATTCTTCATAACTTTTTAGATTTAATTCATCTAAAGTGGCATTTATTTTGCTTTTTTTTGCATCATAATCAAACATAAAGTTTTTTGCAGCTTTTAACTGTCCTATATTATTATTAATGTCATCATAACGTGAAGCTAATAAATCATTAAATTTTTCTTCGATTTTCTTACTTACGTCATCAACTTTTTTTAAATATGGTTTTGAATTTGTTTGATAATTATTAGCACCATTTAAAGTAATATAAGCATTTACATAATAATCAACATTAAATGATGAATTGTTTATGTATCCATAATAATTAATAGTTCCATTTCCAACATTTGTTTTTCCTCTATTTTGATTTAAGGAAACATTTGTATAAAAAAGTGGTGAACTTACTACTCCTTTAATCGTATAAGTTACATCATCTAATAAAACCTCATCATTAATCTTAAAACCAGTTTTATGAATAAAATTTTCTTCAACTAATATTTCGTTTTTCTTAAGCTTTTCATAATCATATTCTGAAGAAAGTAAATTAATAGTTGAAGGTGTTGAAATAAGCTTAATTACTACTTCTTTATCATTTTTATCTTTAAAAACAACATCTTTATAATTTGATAATTCAACTTCATTAACCCCATCTATTTTTTTTAATATATCAATAGCATTATTATCGAAGCCTACTGTTGATGTTAATTTTATATCATAAACATTAGCACTTTTATAAAAAGCATCTAATGAATTCATCATAGCTGGAGCAGTAGCCTTAAGGCCTGCAAAAACAAACACCCCTAAAAAGCTCATTAATAATAATGAGAAAAAACGTGGGAAGGAGTTTTTGATTTCTCTAAAAGTTGTTGTAACCAAACGATTTTTCTTTACCATTCAATATCCTCAACTTTCATAGGATTTTCATTAATTATAATATCCTCAACTTTTCCATTTTTAAATTTAATTACTTTATCTGCCATTGGTGCAATTGCACTATTATGCGTAATAATAATAACTGTTATATGAAATTCACGTGCTTCTCTTTCAAGCAATGATAATATTTGCTTACCAGTTTTATAATCAAGTGCTCCTGTTGGCTCATCACAAAGTAAAATTTTAGGATTTTTAGCTATAGCACGAGCAATTGCTACACGTTGTTGCTCACCACCACTTAATTGCGATGGAAAATTATTCATTCTATCCTTTAAGCCAACACTTGTTAAAATTGTTTCAGGATTATGATAATTCTTACATAATTGCACAGCTAATTCAACATTTTCAAGCGATGTTAAATTACTAACTAAATTATAAAACTGAAAAACGAAGCCAATATCATTACGACGATATTTAATTAAATCCTTGCTACTCATTTTTTCAACGTGGATATCATCAACGATAACCTCGCCTGATGTTACAGTATCCATGCCACCTAAAATATTTAAGCATGTTGTTTTTCCAGCGCCACTTGGACCTAAAATAACTACAAGTTCACCCTTATTAATAGAAAAATTAGTATCATCTAAAGCATTAATTGATACTTCACCCATTTTATAAATTTTGTAAACATTTTTAAATTCAATGTAGGCCATAATATACTCCTTTTATTTAGAGTTATAACTCTAAATATAATTATAGCATTGAAGGTTAAAGCTAATCAACAAACAAAGGAACTATTTCTTGCTTATTAACATTTACATAGCCAAATGTTGTTATTTTTAATATTGGAATAACACTTAAAGATAAAAATGACATTAGCATAAATGGTGATAATTCTTTATTTACGCCATTTTCATAAACTGATTTCAGCAAGTTTTCATTTTGTAAGCTAACATTATAAACATCATCATTTGACATTAAACCAGCTATTTTAAGAGGAAGGCTAGCTATAACTTTTTGATTTTTTACATAAACTAAGCCACCACCAATTTCTTTTAAGTAATTACCTGCAAATTGCATGTCCTTATCATTAGTCCCAATAATTGTTAAATTATGTGAATCATGTGCTACACTACTAGCTATTGCCCCACTTTTTAAATTAATACCATTAATATAGCCAACAAAATGATGATTTGTATGATTATGTCGTTCAAAAATGGCTATTTTTAATATATCATTTTCTAAATCAATACCATTATTTTTATTAAAATCAAGCGTCATAATTACTTCTTGTGTTAATAATTGATGAGGTATAACCTTCATAACTCTTACTTTTTTGTTTAAATCCTTTATCTTTAAATCAGTAAGCCTAATATTATTCATGCTAAAGCTTTTTATTACTGAATGCTTTATATTTAAAGGTACATTGCATTCCTTATAAGGAATTAACTTTTTATTATCTACTATTTTTTTACCTTTTATATAAACATCTTCAATATCTATTGTTTTAATATCATTAAGAACTAGCATATTAGCATAAAACCCTGGAGCTATTGCCCCAATTCTTTTTAAGTTAAAATATTTAGCCGTTTGAATAGTTCCCATTCTTATAGCAACAAGCGGATTCTTTTTATATTTAATAGCTTTTTTAATAATTTGATCAATATGGCCTTCATTTATTAAATCATATGGATGACGATCATCGCATACTAAAATAGCATTATGATTATATGGCTCATCAAATAAATTTATTAAAGCCTTTAAATTTTTAGCTGCTGAGCCTTCCCTTATCATAATTATTTGGCCTTTACTTATCTTACTAATTGCTTCATCAAGTGATGAGCATTCATGGTCTGAAGCAATGCCTTTATTAATATATTCATCTAGTCTTTTTTCACTTAATAATGGAGCATGGCCATCAATTACTAAATTATAATTCATAGCATCATTAATCTTATTAAGTAAATCTTTATCTTTATTAATTACGCCATTATAATCCATTACCTCACCAAGTCCTACTACTTTTTTGTTTTTATAAAAAGGTCTTAATGATAAAGCGTTTAAGTTAGCACCAGATTCATCAAATTTAGTTGCTGGTACACACGAAGGCAAAACATAAAAAATATCAAGTGGCAAGTTTTTTGATGATTTTAGCATATAATTCAAGCCAGCATTACCACAAACATTAGCAATTTCGTGAGGATCTGCAATAATTGTAGTTGTTCCATGTGGAATAACAATTTTAGAAAACTCATAAGGCGTTAGCATACTACTTTCAATGTGAATATGGCCATCAATAAAACCAGGACATAGTATTTTATTATTTAAATCAATTACAACATTGGCATCTAAATCATTATAATAATTCCCTACTCCAATAATAATATCATCTTCAACTAAAACATTTTCTTTAAGCATTTGATCTAAAAACACATTAACAACATAGCAATTTTTAAATAATGTTTTCATTTATAAGTTTTCCTTTCATTATATTTTGTGTATTATATCAACAATATTTATATTTAGCAACAAGTAATTTATTTTTTATTATTATATGCCTAAAAAAATAGTTTTAGAATAACATGTGATTTTTAAAACTCCCTTGAAAAAGTGTGGTAAAATAGTAAAAACTCCCTTGAAAAAGTGTAAATACGTATTGAAATAAATCATAAAACCAAATATAATATTACTTAGGTGAGATAAAGTATGCTTAAACGAAAAATATTTGATGAATTAGTTAAATGGAAAAATAATACGTTAACTAAAAAGAAAGCTTTAGTAATAAAAGGATTAAGACAAATTGGAAAAACATTTATTGTTAAGCAGTTTGCTAATGAGTATTACGAAAACCAGATATACATTAACTTTAAAAACAATGATGATATAAAAGCAGTATTTGAAGAAAATTTAAATGTTGATAGAATATTAATAGATTTATCAGCTAAAATGCCAAATATTAAAATAATTCCTTACAAAACAATAATTATTTTTGATGAAATTCAAGAATGTGCCAATGCAAGAGCTTCAATAAAGCCATTTGTTGAAGATGGTAGATTTGACATTATAGCAACTGGATCACTTCTTAAAATAAAAGGGTATAATAGAAAAAAAGGAAAAGGCGTGCCAACAGGCTTTGAGCGCATAATATATATGCATCCACTTGATTTTGAAGAATTTTTATGGGCAAAGGGTGTAGGTGATAATGTTATTTCTTATTTAAAGCAATGCTTTGAAGAGAAAAAGCAAGTCTCTAAAGCAACACATGAAGCTATGATAAGATACTTTAAAGAATATATTTGTGTTGGTGGATTACCTGAGACTGTTAATACATTCATTAATACAAATGATATGAATGAAGTATACAAGGAACAAAGAGATATAATTGAAGAATATAAAGATGATTTTGGAAAGCACTTAGATAAAAATGAAAATGAGGAAGTTGATGAATTATTACTTGCAAGAATAGAAGAAGTATTTGATTCTATACCAAGTCAGCTTGCTAAGGAAAATAAAAAATTTCAATATTCAAAAATAAAGGTTAAAGGAAGAAGTGCAGATTATAGAGAAGCTATACAGTGGTTAGTTGATGCTGGCATCATTTCTCAATGCTTTAATCTTTCAAATTTAACTCTTCCACTTGAAGGAAATAAAATTGATAATATATTTAAAATTTATATGTCTGACAGTGGATTATTTGTATCAATGCTAGAAAAAGGAACTGCAGGAGAAATATTATCTGGAAATCTTTATGGCTATAAAGGTGCTATATTTGAAAATATCATTGCTGATGCTTTTTCAAAAATGGGAAGAAAATTATATTATTTTCATAAGGATTCTGGATTAGAAGTAGATTTTATAACAAAATACAAAGGTGAAGTAACTTTAATTGAAGTAAAAGCAACAAACGGAAATACAAAATCATCAAATATAATACTTGATAATTATAATGAATATCATGTTAAGAAAATCATTAAATTTGGTGAATATAATATAGGTGAAACTAATTCTAAACTAACTCTTCCTTATTATATGGTTTTTTTATTAAATGAATATTAAAAAAACATAGATGTAAACATTAATTTCAATGCTTACTCTATGCTTTTTAATTATTTCTTTTATCGATATAGTAACCTATAACATAAAATATATTAAAGATAAATGATGAAATTGCCGATATTATTTGTGATATATTAGAAGATATAAATAATAGGATTAAAGAAATTATAACTATAACAGTTTGAATTGTAGCATATATTCCTACGAATTTAGATAATGAACCAGGCTTATTTAAGTATTTAAATACTCCACCAATTCCAGCTAGTAATTCAATAATTATTGAAACTACTAAAAATATTGTTGTAAATATTTTAACATTTATAGTATAGTCTCCTATTATTAATGTATAAATGAAATATAAATTATAAAATGCTAAGAATATAAAGGCAAAAGAAGAAATTAAAAACAAGTGCTTACCAATTCTTTTAGTTTTATCTTCATTTTCCCATTTAGTAAATATAGAAGATGAAGGTTCATTTACAATAGCATTTTTTAAATCATTTTGGTATATAGCAATATTATTAACAAAGTGTCTAATTTTTAAAGCAAGCTTTATCTGCTCTGAATGCTCTAAAAATAGCATATAAACAGCTTCCCAAATAAATACCCAAGCAGCTATATCAATTATTTCTACGACAATATCATTTTTTATTTCATTGCCAAACCAATGATTTGCTTGTCCTACGACATTGAAAAACAATAATATGACACCAGCAAGTATTAATATTGCTGAAGTTAATTCTTTTCTTTGGCGTGCCTTACGGGCTGAATATTGAGATAACTCTAATGTGTCATTAAATGATTCAATTAATTCTTTTGCAGTATAATCTTCAAAATCTAAAATTTGAAAATTAATATTTACTTTAAAGCCTGAAGGAGCATTATCAATAATATTATTAATTTTTTCAAAAACCTCATTATTGAATAAAGGATGATTTAAATTAGTAAAATTAGTAATTAATATATCACTTGCTTTTTCATACTTTAGCATTACATCAAGCGTTTTATTATCTTCGTCAACATTATAATATTTTTTTATAAGCTCCATTTGACGAAAGGATTGTTCAAAATTAATTTGATATTTTTTCTTCATATTCTTTCCCTCATAACAAAAATATATTAGCATAGATTATTTTTAAATAAAATAAAAATTTAGCGAATTTTTACACATTTTGAAAGCTTGTTACTATAATATAATTGATAGGCTTAATATTCTTTACTCCAAAACCCTACACATTTATCAATCCAATTATTTATCACAAAAGGAATAGTCTATCAAAAAAGCAGGTTAGAAATTATAATTTTCACTAGCCTGCTTTTTATTTTTATTACAAAACTATTTTTAGTCAATAATATGAATGATTGTCATTATCTTTTAATGCATATGGCTTACTCCTATTTGCAGCTACTAACAAATACAGCTGCCCCTAAAGCTGCTTCTTCTTGACTTGATGACATTTGTATTTTTTGCTTAAAGGTTTTACTAAAGCAATCCTGTAAAAATACATTTTTTCTTAAGCCATTACCAGAGCCAATAAAATTCATTTTTTCTTGATGGTCTTTTCCATATAGCATATACATATCATATAGTTCATTAGCCATACCATACATTAAAGAATAAATTATATGTAATGGTGTAAAATTATCTACAGAAATATTTGTTATTGAGGCCTTTAAAGTAGGCTTTTCTCTTGTGCCTTGAAATAAAGGAGTAAATGTTGGTAAATTATTTGGAGCTTCATTATCTTTAAGTAATGATGACATTTCATCATAAACATTATCTTTATCAACATTAAACATTAAAGCGCATTTTTGAAAAAATCCTTCTAAAATTGCATATGATCTTCCACCACATAATGGTGCTCCTACTAATAAATAGCCCTCTTGAGGAAATGGACGAGTTTCTAAGCCTTCACACACCTTATATTTTTTTGTATAAATTGAAATTTGGCTACCTGTTCCAACATTTGCCAAAATTGAATTAACATTTCCTAAAGTTGCTCCTATAAAGCTTGCTTGATTATCACCAATTGCTGGATAAACATTAATATTTCTATATTTTCCAATGGCTATTGAATCAACGACCTTAGGAAGAAATGTTAAAGAAATTCCAACCATTTCTATTATTTTTTTATCAAATTGTTTTTTTTCAACATCAAACATACCAAAGCTTGCAGCATCACTTGCATCAACTAATGGTTCTTTATTGTTTGCTAAAACCATAGCAATATAATCATGAATTGTTGAAAATACTGCTGCATCATTAGGAATTAAATTATTAACCATATTGTAAAAATGAGTAACAAGACCAAAGCCTGTTGCACATTTATAGTTAGTTTTATTTTTTAAATATTCAGCATATGTTAAATTATCCTTATATATAAGGTTTCCTCTACCATCCTGCCAAATATAAAGAGGGCTTACTGGGTTTCCATTTTTATTTAAGTATAAAATACCATGCATTTGACCAGTAATACCAATTCTTTCAACATCAGGATATTTATTTAATAATTCATCAACAATACTTAAGGAAATTTCTTTGATTTTTAATGGCGATTGAATTCTTTCAAAAGTATTTGAAGTTTTAATAAATGAAGTATTATCCTTTGTAATGCTTTCAATAACTTTTTTATTTTCTGAAACCACAGCACAAATTGTTGTTGTGCCAATATCAAGTCCTAAGGTTTTCATTATACACCTCAGCAAAAAGTAGAATTAGGATCTAAACGCAAGATTATATCCTTTTGAATTTCTGGACTTAAATCTAAGAAATTAACAAATGTTCCGTGAATTCTCATAATGTATACGCCATTAGGAGCGTATTTTTTAGGATTAGCTAAAACCTTCTTTAATGTTTCAGCTGTAGTTACGTTAACATATAAATAGAATGGTGCTCTACTTTTATTTTCGCTATTAAAGAATAAAGGCTTAATAACTCTATTATAAAATTCAATACACTTTTCTTCATAAGTGTCTTTAGTAAAATATTTTGGATCTATTCCAAAGTGTGAAGCACAGCCACCATTCATTTTACAAAATGGCAATTTCATAGTTGATAATGTTCTAAAGCCTAAGCCATTTCCAGCTGTTGAAAATAATGGATCTATTCCATAGCCTAATTGCTCGCGAGCCCCTCTTCCATCTGGAGTAGCACCAACCCAATAGCCATAAGTTAAATGCGTTGAAGGTGAGCTCCAATCTGGATTGAATGGATTACCTAAATAATTTTTAAGTGATAGCACTATATCAGAAACTATATTTACAATATTAGCTGCTTCATCATCAACTTCAGGAATGTTATTTCCAAATTTTGGACAGCTCTTTAAGTATTCTTGTAATTCCTCATAGCCTTTAAAGTTAGCTTTACAAGCTTCAATTAGATTTTTAGCATCATTTGGTCTTTCCTTTAATAAATGATCTATAGCGATAAATGAATCAGCTACAACTGATAAGCCATGAATTAAGCAACCACTACCATTATATTTAGTACCTTGCTCGTTAGTATCTCTTACATCAATTGCACTATCAATTCCACCTTCAAAGCATGAAAGGAATGGAACTGGAAGTAATGATAAGGCTTTTGATGCTAAGTTTGCTGCATCGGCCATTTTTTTACAAAACCATTTTAAGTTATTATAAAACAATTCACGAATATTTTTTAATATATACATTGGTTCATAATTAGTTTGTGGTCCAATTTCTTCATTAGTAATAAATGATTTTCCGCCACTTAAAGTTAGTTCAAGAACCTTACCCATGTTTAACCAGCTATTAGTTGTATTAGCATTTTCCTTCCCCATGATTAATGGTTCTTGGCAACCAGCAACAGAATAATCAGCTAAGTCATCTTCATCTATACCTTTTTCTTTTAATGTTTCAAATAAAGAATCATCATTAAAGATTGATGGAGTTAAGCATCCTGGAGTAAAGAAGAAGCGACCTAACTCACTATATAATTTTTCAGGTGTATTTTTATGAAGCTTTACTGATAAAATAGGTTGAGGTAAATTCATATCATAATAAGCATCTAATATTGCATATGACATTTCATTAGTTAAATCATTATTATATTTATCTTTGCCACTAATTAAAACATTTTGTGATATAGCCCAGCTTCTTTCACCTACATTGAAAAACACTAAGAAATGCTTAAATAATGCAGCTGCTTCTTTTCTTGATAGATTATCATGCTTCCTATATGGTTCAAACACTCTATCAATATTACCAACTGAAAAAGCAAATGGATTTGGCGATTGCTCAATACACATAACCTGCCATAATAATAAATATGCTTGCATTGCTTCATATAATGTTGATGCTCCATTATATGGAACATTGTTTAATGTTTCAATAATTAATGCTAATTCATTTTGTCTTATATCATCCTTAGAAGGAAGCTGCTCTAAAGCTATTTTTTGATATCTTTTAGCAAGCTTTAAGCAACAATTTAATGACTTTTTCATAGCTATTAAATTGTTTTGCTTTTTTTCATTTAATTCTTCTTTTTCAAGTCTTTCATCAATTCTTGTAATTAAGCCTTTAATACCGTACTTTAAAGCATATCTAAAATCCGGAATCATATGACCAGTTACTTGTTCAATAAAGAAAGCAACCTCACC
Source organism: uncultured Bacilli bacterium (assembly GCA_934201705.1). Taxonomy (GTDB): domain Bacteria; phylum Bacillota_I; class Bacilli_A; order RFN20; family CAG-631; genus CAKPXW01. The sequence goes on from CAKPXF010000005.1 coordinate 69,045, forward strand.
AGTATATTCTTCATATTTTCCATAAACCTCATTTAAGGCTTTAACATATGGTGATTTTGAAGCTGCATCCCGTTGCTTTTTAATTCTTTCTTCATCTACATCTTTAGTAGGAGTGGCATAATCATATACTTCAAGGGGATCACAATATCCCTTAAATGTTTCAACCTTAAAAGCGGGATTAATAAGCGCATAGCTTGCTGCAAAGGCATCGCGTTGTGTGCCAACAAAGATTTGATTATCACTAATACTAAGAGGTAGCTTTTCTATTACCTCTTCAAGTTCTAAAGAAGCTTTAATTTCTAAATTTGTTTCTTTAGTTTTTAAATCAAAGTCCGTAACAATTTCTTTTGATAAAAACCAGCCATTTAAAACCTTATGGCTTTCTCTTTCTTCTTTATATAAAGCTTTTGCTTTAGTTGTTAATTCTATATCATTATAAATATCAAATACTTTCATATTTTTCCTCCATCTATGTATTAATTACTTTAATATTGCTATCTTCTAAAATCTTTTTAAAATTTAAGACATCATCATTTGTTATTCTTGCTTTTTCATCCATTTTATAAACAAGCCCAAGCTTTTGATACTTGCTTATTCCAAATTCATGATACTTTAAAAGCTCAATTGTTATTTTGTCATTAATCTTTAAATTTTCAAAACACTTAACAAAATTTTTAGCATCAATAGGTGAACTATTAAAGCCTCCAATAAGTGGTATCCTTAATAATAATGGCTTATTACTTTTTATTCTACTTACGGCATTTTTTAAAGTGCTTTCATTAGATAAGCCCGTGACTTTTTTATGAATCACTGGATTATAATGCTTTATATCCATTATTAATAAATCAAGGTAAGGAAATAATTCACTTAGCCTATCACTTATCCCATTAGTTTCAATACAAGTATTTATGTTATTTTCCTTAAGCTTAATTAAAGCTTCCTTTAATTCATCAAATTGGATAGTTGCTTCCCCACCAGTAAAAGTAACACCTCCATTATCAAACATCATAGCTTTACTTCTTAATACTTCTAAAACTATTTCATCAACAGTATATTCTTTTCCATTTTTAAAAGAAAAGCCTTCTGGATTTGAGCACCATGGGCAACGCAAATTACAGCCACACAAATGATAAACTAGTCTATTTCCAGGACCATCTTGTGAAAAATTAAAGCCTTTTTGAAATATTACCATATTAATATATCCTTTCTAGATATCATTTTTTCTAGTATCTATATATTAACATCACACTTTAATTATGTCAAGTGGATTGACATTAATTGCCTTTAGCAAATTTTTTTGTTAATTCTTTTAGTGGATGATTTATTTTAGAGGTATTTCTTATTAGAAATAAATTAACAATTCACTAAAATATCATCTGATTATGCCTATAAATGGACATTTGACAATAGCAAAATTATATTATAGAATAAAATTATTATTTGAAGAATAATGAATTTTTAATATATAGGAGGAAAAATGTATGAACTTTGATTTACCTATTTTCTTCAAAAGAAATAGAGTTTTTAGAGTATATAAGGGTGGAATGCTATTTAATGATTTACTAGGTGATATTAAAGAAGATGGAAATTATCCAGAGGAATGGATTTGCTCAAATGTACACGCCATTAATGATGGACATGATGATCCACTTGAAGGTATATCTATTAGTGAAGATGGTATTCCTTTTTCTACACTTATTAATGAAAACAAAAAGGAAATGCTTGGAAATAGAGACAATTTAGGGGTCCTTGTTAAATACTTAGATAGCGCTATAAGGCTTCCTATGCAGGTTCACCCATCAAGGGATTTTTCAAGAAAATATTTCAATAGTAATTATGGTAAAGCAGAAGCTTGGTTAATTTTAGCAACAAGAGAAAACGCTTGCTTATATTTAGGCTTCAGTAAAAAAATAACAAAGGAAGAATTTTCAAAAGCAGTTGATGAAAGTGAAAAAAATCCTGATATAATGACTAATTTTGTCAATAAAATTCCAGTAAAACCTGGCGATGTTTATTTTGTTAATGCTCGTGTGATTCATGCAATTGGTGCTGGTTGTCTAATACTTGAAATTCAAGAGCCAACTGACTTTACTATTCAACCAGAATATTATTGTGGTGATTATCGCTTAAATGATAAAGAAATGTATTTAGGATTAGGTAAAGACGTTGCATTATCATGCTTTGATTACAGCTTATATGGAAAAGATGTTGTTAAAAATGCTCATAAAGAGCCAAAGATTATTAGTAATGATAATAATGTCCTTGTTGAATCATTAATTTCATCTTCTGATACAACATGCTTTGAAATGACAAGATATACAATTAAAAATAGTAGCTATCTTCTTGAAGATAAAGCAGCAATTTATATTGTAGTAGATGGAGAAGGCACAATTACATCTAAAAACTATGAAAGAAAGATTAAAAAAGGTGATTATTTCTTTTTACCATATAATGCTTCTATGAAGAATTATGTTAATAGCACTACTAGCATTACATTAGTATGCTGTAAGGGTGGAAAAGAATAAAGGAGAGACATATGGCAACACGTGCTAGAAATTCTGAATATACAAAAGAATACAATCGAAATAATTTTATTCGAATTTTACGCAATAAATCATTATCGCGCTCTGAACTCGCAAGAAAACTTGGCCTTACAAGATCAGCCGCTTCTTTAATAGTTGATGAATTAATTAATGATGGTTTTATTTTAAAGGAAGAAAATAAAAAGCCAATGGGAAGAGTTTCTCTTCCTTTAATGCTTAATTCAAGTAGAATATATTCAATTGGCGTTTTTCTTACAAGAAAAAGCTGTAGAATTGGTATTGTTGATCTTTGTGGAAATGTTGTATCTAGTAAAAATATAACATGTAATAAGCCAGAAGACTTAGATGCATTATCTTCAGCCATCAACGAATTAATCGATAAAAAAAATATTAATCGTAATAGTATTGTTGGCGTTGGCATTTCAGCTCCAGGTCCTCTTGATGGTGAAAGTGGTCAGTTGTTTAATCCTCCAGGATTTGAAGCTTTCCATCATGTACAAATTACAAATATATTAAAAGAAAAATTAAACCTTCCTGTTTATTTAGCAAATGATGCTGTAAGCTTAGCTCAATATAATTTAGGAAAAAAAGAAGCCAATAATAGTGAAAATTTCTTACTACTTCTTGTAAATGAAGGAATAGGTAGTGGAGTCGTAATAAGAGGCAAAGTATTAAAAGGCCAAGGCTATTTTACAGGTGAGCTTGGCCATACTTCAATTAATTATAATGGTAAAAAGTGTATTTGTGGAAATAGGGGTTGCCTTGAAGCCTATGCTTCAATAACAAATTTACTTGAAGGAACAAATTATTCTTCTTGGAAGGAAGTAATGAATAATTATTTAACATCTTCTTTAGCAAAAGAACTAGTTAATAAAGAAGTTGAATACTTATCTATAGGTATTGTTAATCTTATTAATCTAATTTCTGTTGACACTATTTTATTAGCTGGTGATCTTTTATACAAAGCAAATATTTTTGCTTCACTTCTTGAAGAAAATATTAATAAAATATATTTAAGAAGAGATGCAATAAATATAAAGGTTTTACCATCATGTGAAGGTGAAAATATACCTTTATGTGCTGCTGCTGACATTGCCTTTAATGCATTCTTAAGTGTATAGACTCAAAAAAATCAAATATTGATTAGTTAATATTTGATTTTTTTATTATATTTTTAGTTTTTTGAATTATTTTTTGGCATTTTGAAAGTGATAATTTCAATTGTATAGCCATATCAATTAAATCTTTTTCAGTTGGTCTTCCATTACCATTTATGGTCATTTCGTGTTCTATTTTATCTTTTGTCTTTGTTAAATCATATGCAGGTGATAATTTATAGCTTTTAAGCTATTCCTCATATTGAAATGCTATTTTGTTATCATCAATTATTACTAAATATCCAACGATTCTGCTATTATACTTAACAGTTTATTTTAAAATCTTTTCAATCATACTTTATAGTCTTTTAAATTTGTAATTTGTTTTGTTTTAAAAAGTAAATTAAAATCACTTAAGCAATTAAGAGCATTAGCAATTCTTATAAGTGAGGTAAGGGATATTTGACCACTGTTTTCAAATCTACGTATAGAGCCATAGCTTACTAATGTTCTAGTTGATAATTCCTTTTGTGAAATTTTTAGTTCTTTTCTTCTTTCTTTTACTCTATCTACAAGATCTTTTGTTACTTTTTCTTCTGTTAAAGCATTAACAAATGCACTTATATCAAATTTATTTTCCATTTATAATCACCATTCTTTTACTGCTAATATATTAGCATTTTATTACTAAATTGTCAAATTATTGCTAATATATTAGCAATTATATAATTTTATTTAAATAAAATAATTATTTAATTCCGATGTGAAAGTACTGAAACGATAATAACTCTTTTTATATGATAATAGAAGCTTATACTTATAATTTTCATAGTCATTTTCTTCAAACATTTCACCAAATATAGCTAAAAATAATGCACAGTCTGATTAAAAATAATTACACTTGTTTTCAAAAGTACTATTAACATAATTTATTACTTTACTTTTTAAGCTATAAAGTATTTCTTAAATCCTACTATTATCAAAGCTTATTGCTTCTTTAATTTTATTAAAATATATAATAAATAATTCTTCTGTATTTAAATCTAAATTCACAATTGTTCCATTTATAAAGTCTTCTTTATTAAATTTAGTTTCACTAATTAATTTTGACACAACCCTATTATAAACATTATTTTTTTCATTACTATTTTTAAGCAATAAATATAAAGTGTATATATTATTTAATGAATATTCTATATTTTGATTGTTTTCAAACAAATTAACAAGTGTAAAGAATTCATCTTTTTTATCATACTCATTTATTATTATTGCTATATCATCCTTATTATATTAAAAGCTAAATTATTAATAAATACTTCTAGATTTTCTTTTGTTAAAGATTTACTAATTGTATCCACTTCATTTATAAAAACAAATAATTGCACAATGTTATTCCTCTTTTCGTTTATAGTATAACAAGCCTTATGGGCGATTTTTGGTACACTATATATCTTATAATATAGTCGTAGTTAAAACAAAAGAGATAATTTACTCCTTTTCTTACTTACTTATTAAAAACTTCCCCTTTTAAAAATTATCTCTTTTAGTTACTACTAGGAGGACATTTATATGAATAGGTTTAAAGAGGCTTTTAATGTTAATGATAATCTTCTACCAATTGAATGCTTAAATTTAATGCTTAAAAACACTAACAAAAGAGGTGTTGTATATGTACCAAAATGGCCATATGAAAGATTTTTAGAAACTTGTTTTTATAAATTAGTAATGCATTGGGATAATGAATGTAAAAATAAAATTATTGAAGAATATAATAAGATATATATTGATATATTAAATATTGCTAAGCAATTTGATAGCATAGATAAATTATATGATTCAGATATATTAAGTTCCTATTTAGGAATAAATAAAAATAATTATGATAAATATGATTATGTTGATGAAATAATTGATGTTAATAATATGGATTATATAATTAAAGCTATTATTAAAAGAGTTTGTGCTTTAATAGTTATAAAAGCATCTACTTTGCTTATAAATACAGAAGCTAGTATTTTAATTCAAGCTTTAGCAATTAAAAAATATGCTAGTAAAGTAAGTACTGTTTATAGATAAATTCACTTTTTATGTTATACTAAATAAGAGGTATAATTTATGGCAGAATTTGAAGCAAAAAAATTAACAATACTTAGAATACTTGATATATTAAAGGAATATAGCGATTATTATCATCCTTTAAAGCATGAAGATATTATTAACTATTTATCAAGCCTTTATGATATTGATATTGATAGAAAAACAGTTGGAAGAAATATTACTTATTTAAAGGATGCTGGATATGAAATAACATCAACTAGAAAAGGAAGCTATTTAGAGGTTCGTGATTTTGATGATAGTGAATTACATATGCTAATTGATGGTGTTTTAAGTAGTAAATATATAACTGCTACCCATTCAAAGGATTTAATTGAAAGAATATGTAATTTATCAAACAAATATTTTAAAGCCAGCGTTAAGCATATTTATTCTGTTAATGAATGGTCGAAAACTGATAATCAGGATGTCTTTTATAATATTGAATTAATTGATGAAGCTATTGAAAAGAAATGCCAAATTGCATATGAATATAATAAGTATGGCATTGACAAAAAATTACATAAATCATCATATCAATATGTAAGCCCTTATCAAATGATACTTCATAATCAGCATTATTATTTAATGGCTTATAGTGAATATTGGAAAAACATTGTTTTCCATCGCTTAGATCATATAAGTAATATGGTTATTAAAGAAGATAAAAACGCCACTTCATTAAGAAGTATAAAAGGCTATGAAAATGGTATTGATTATAAGCAATTTTCACAATCAATGCCTTATATGTTTGCAGATAAAATTGAAACAATTTATTTTGATGCTAATATTTCAATTATTGATCAAATAATAGATTGGTTTGGTAATGATATAAAAATAAACAAAGATGAAAATGATGAAAAGCTTATTCATGTTGAAGTTAAAGCTAGTCAAACTGCTATGTATTATTGGGCTATTCAATATGTTAATTATGTTAAAGTAACATATCCTACTGCCTTGAAAGAAAAAATCAAAGAAAGCTTAATAAAAGCAATAGAAAAGTATTAATTATGCTTTTCTATTTTATTTTAAAAATATCATTGACATTTACAACTTTTCAATGATTTGTAAAAAAATCCTAGGGACTTTTACTATATAATAATAATTATGATTTGTAAAAAACATAATATTATAGTAATATTATTTAACAAAAAGGATGTGACAAAAATGAATTTAAAGCATTTATTACCATTTGGGATTATTGCACTTGCAATTATATTTATTTTTTACTTAATTTATTTTACTAAAATGTTTTTGCAAAAAAAGCAAGGCATTAAGACAAATCAAATTGGAAGTAGAAAAGAAAAGAAGCTACATATAATTGAAACACTTATGGCAGTTGCAACATATAGTATAGTTTTAGTTGAAGTAATTTCAATATTTACTAATTTTAATTATTCAATAAATATTATTAGAATTATTGGCGCTATTTTAGGTTTTATGGGGGATTTAGTATTTTTATTAGCTATTACTTGTATGAAGGATAGCTGGAGAGCAGGAATTCCAAAATCTGATAAAACAAAGCTCGTAACTAATGGTATTTATAAGATTAGTCGAAATCCAGCTTTTTTAGGCTTTGATTTAGTTTATATAGGAATTCTACTGTTATATTTTAATCCTATTCATTTAATCTTTACACTTTTTGCTATAATTATGCTTCACTTACAAATTTTACAAGAAGAAAAATTTATGGAAGCAACTTTTAAAGAAGAGTACATAGATTATAAAAAGAAAGTCTTTAGATATTTAGGAAGAAGATTCTAACAATTTATAGCATATAAATATCACTTAAAGTTCATAATTATTGCTGTTTAAACAGCAAAATAAACTTTAATATGAAAAGGTAGCCTATTATATAAGCTACCCGGGAGAAAGAAAATTGAGCAATATTATAATATAAAAGTAATGGGGTATGAAGAGAGGAAGTAATATTATTTTATTGCTCTGTATTAAATTAGCATTAATAAATTGTCAAGTATTATTAATTGCTACAATTAAAATTATAACTATATCTTAATAAATGTCACGACACATTTAGAAACATATAGTTTTATTTCGATAAAATCATTATTAAAAACAAATAAAAAGGTAAAGAATTACAAGTGAAATTTATATTTTCAATTATAAAATCTTTATCTTTTTTTGACTAATATAAAGTACAACTTTATTTTAGCCATTTTTAACAATTAGTCAACATTAAATAATATTTAAATCTATTCTATATTCATTTGCCATTTATCAATAGCATTTAAAACTTGCTTTTCTATATCAATTCTTGTTTCTTTACATTCGTGTGGATAATCTTTAGCTGCTTTAAAAACTAATTTTAAAATAGCTTGGTTAAAAATAGGAAATACCTTTTTTAATAATCCATCTGGGAAAACAAAATGTGTTCCATGCTCATAAACTTTAGCGATTAATTCACATTTATGCGGCTTTTCATTTAATCTTTTTTCCATTCTTTTAATATATTTAGCTGTATTCCATAAAGAATCATCTTTTGCGCCTATTAAAAGAAGTATACCATTTATATTTTCAACCTTAATAAATTCATCTTCTTGAATTGGATGAGCTTTTTCTGAATCATCAAACAATTTACAAGAAGCTAACATATTTTTAGTATTCTTTGCTTCTTCTTCCATAACCTTTCCATATTCAGGATGCTTATAGCAAAATGGCATATAAGGTAATTCTTTTCCTTGATATGTAAATAATGATTCATTTTCAATAGGCCATTCGGTATAGCCATCTTTTTTTCCTTGCATAAAGCCTTGCCAAATAAAGTCACTTGGAGTAAGAGCAATAGTTAATGTTATTTGTTTAAAATAAGAAGCACAAGTAAGAGCAAGTGTTCCTGTAGTTGATGCTCCAATCATTCCAATTTTATCATTACCATTTTCATTTAAAAAATTAATAGCCTTTAACACCCTTTCAAGTGGATAATTATGATGGCTATAGTCTTTGTGATTTGGTGACATTGTTAGTACATTAACATTTCTTTTACTCATAATCCACTTTACACAACACATCGTCATATAATCCTTACAATCATCGCCAATGCAGGCAATAATTGCACTATCAGTTTTGTTTTTACATTGAAAGTAAGCTCCATAAAATCCATCTTTTTCAATTGTAAAATCTATCCTTTTCATAATTTTTCTCCTCGTTCATTTTGTATCACCAATTTTAAATTTAGTGTAACAAATTTATCATTTTAATTACTTTTCATTGAAATCTATTCTGACAATTTGCATTTTCATCATATTATCGCCAATTTTAGCTAAAAATCTAAAGAATTTGCTTATTGATTTATCCTTTAAATCATTATAACCTAGCATATAGCCTTTACTTGAAACTACAAAATTATTATTTATAGGTAAAAGCTCTTTTTTTGCATCAGCTATAGCAAAATAAGCATTAACATCTTTAATTGAAGCTGTTTTAATCCATGTTTTTAACATCAACTTTACTGCTTTTTTATTAGCAGCGTCAAATACTAATTTACCATTTTTAAAGTAAGATGCCATTTTGTTAATTAACTTTATTACATTTTCTTTTAAAAAGTAATAAAATACTCCAGCTGCAAAGAAGACTACGCCATTACTTTTATCAATTTTACTAAACCAAGAGGTATCATTTAAATCACAAGCAATATTTTCTTCTCGTTCATTTTTTTCTATTAAAACATTTCTTAACTTTATAACATCCTTATAATCAAGGTTATAAAATTTACACATATTATTATCAACATGGCTTTTAATATTATCAAGCCCACAGCCTAAGTTTACCACTGCTGCTTTTGGATTTTTATTTAAATAATCCTTTACTTCTTGTATGATATCATATTGACGAATTGCAGCTTCTAAAAAGCCAAAGCGATACATTAGTTTTTTTGATTTTTCTTCAAGTAAAGAAAAATCATAATCTAAACTATCAATTAATTTAATAGCGTTTTTATCATAATATAAATTTTTATAAAGCTCACTACATTTCTTCCTTCCATATAAAGGAATGACTAGTGTTTCTTGAACTGTGTTTCTTTCTATATGATATTTCATTATTTATTCCTCCTAAAGCCATTTTCATCAATATATTCTGGATGATCTTTAATATATTCATCCTTATCGCCAACTATTGTATAATCGCATTTATTTTTAAAGACACAAGTTGATGTTCTTATTAATTTAGCATGTATTAATTCCATTGATTTATAATCAACATTACATAAAGCCCCTGCAATTTTTGTTAAGTTATGCTTAATAGCAAATTCAGCTACAGGGCAACTTGTAAATTCATAATAAATTGGTTTATCCTTATCAAATTCTTTAACTTCCATTATATAATCGTTATATTTATCACAATTCTTTTTAGCTATACAAAATGCTTTATACATTAGCTTTTTAAATATCATCTTATTACAATTTACAAATTTAAGCTTTTTAAAATTAGGAAGTACTAATTTTTCTTCTATTTCTTCTATTTCTTTAAAAGTAGTTACATCCTTTAAAACAACATAATAAGCAAATATAGCAATACAATCATATGTTCCACCTTTACCATTATGAAAGTTTTCTTTTCCTTTTAAATCAGTACGCCAATCCTTTAAAAAGTCAACATATTGCATTTGTATCTTTTCCCAAATTTCATTAATTTGCTCTTTTTTATAATGTAAAGCTATTTTCTTTTTTAATATTTTCTCACATTCCTTTGAATATAAAACATGTACGTTTCTATCAAATACTAAATCTTTATTTTTCATATTCTTACTTCCTTTTTAAATTAAGCATAATGTTATAAATAAGCCTAAAAATGTTAAAGCACTAGCTAGATTAAATGAGCCAACAATTTTAAAGGGAAATAACAATATAAATATAATAACTACATTAAAAATACATGCCCATTTTGGAAGCGGAGTTAATCCTAAAACAATGCTTATAAATAAAGTAACACTAAACATTAAGGCTCCAATAAAACAAACATACATTGTACTACTTGTTTTTTTAAAGAATTCCAATATGACATTTCTTGCTTTTTCAGTTCTATCAAATTTAATATAAAACCATTCGACAACTCCACAAAAAACATGATGAGCAGTACCAGAAATCATAAGTAATACTAAAGAAATTAATAAAATAATGCCACATACATTAGAGTATTTATTAATGTATTCATATAAAGCAATATAGCCAAAGCATGACATAATAAGTGATAATACGCCTGCAAGCATTGAAAACATTTGTCTTTTTGTATTAGTATTTTCAAATAATAATGCTAACTTGTTATTATCACTTAAATCTTTAAAATTAAATCTTCCATTTTTTGTATAGGTAATTGCTCTATCACAAAACATACAAATAATATGACCAACAAAAGCAACCATTAAAAATATCTTTATTAATGCTAATGACATATATCATTCCTTCTTTCATTTTGTAGTTTATCACAAAGAAAATGAAAGTTCAATTATTAAGTTAGATATAACTAACTCAAATGTGAAATCAAGAAAAAAAGAAGGTAATTTTAATGTAACCTTCCTTTATATCAATACCTTCCAATAGCCAGTTTTTCTTGAGCCAACTCTTATAATAGCATTGTTTTTTACTAAATTGTCCATATGCCTATGAATTGTTATTTCAGACTTTGCTAAAGATGAAGCAATTTCTGGAATTGTCATATATTTATTAAGCTTTAATTGCTTTAATATTTCATAATCTAATTCGTTTATCTTATCATTTATCCTATCATTATCCTATCATTTTGCAACACTTTAAAATAATTAGTACTGATTCTAATAGAACAAAGAAAATAATAATATTTTTGTCCCTCCATTGCACATACCTATTCATCTCGTATATGGTACTACATCTATATTGATTACAAACTACTAAGATAGTAATTAAAATGAAACTTTAATTTTTTAAAGCATTAACATATTTTGTAATTATTTGCTTATTTATCAATGGCAAAATAATTCCTTCATCAACCATTCGAAGAATAAGTCCAGGATTAGAATCTCCTTTAAGTGCTGCTGAAACTAAAACGTTTGTATCAATTACAACATAGTATTTCATTCTTCTCTTGCCCTTGCTATTTCTTCATTAATTTCATCAAGGCTCTTTTTTGAATTATTATATTCTTTAGAAATAGCATTCATTTTTAAAAGTGCTTGCATTCCCTTTGATTCTTTTTTTTCTTTTAAAACCATTTCAAATGGAATTCCGTTATTTAAAACTAATTTAGCTAAACACATTCTCATATATGTTTGAAGATCTATTCCTAATTTTTTACATATTAATGTTGCTTCAACTTTTAACGATTCATCAGCTCTAAATTGAATAAAAGTACTTGCCATAAATTTTCCTCTCTTTCTATTATTATTATATTGACATTTTCAAAAAATGCAATCAATTGTAATCATTTGTAATTATTTTCACAAAAAAAGAGAGTGCCATAAAATTGACAACTCCTAATTTAATATACTTAATTTAATGAATTAGCTTAACTTATGCTTTTTCTTAATACAATATTTGAAACTAAAAAGCTTGCTTGAATAATTGTATTAACGTTTATTTTTTTAGCAATTGTAGTTTTCTAAAATAGCTTAAAAAAATCTTTTTTTAAATTCTTTAATGCTCTTGCTAAGCCTTTATGTTATTTACCTTTTCCTTTTTCCTTTGAACGCTTATCATTAATAATTTTCATTTCTTTTTCAGTTATAAGCTTACAATTATTGTTATTTGCCCAATCAACACAGCCTTGTAAAACAAGCTTTAAGAAAGGACGAGGTACCTTTACTAGCATTTTTAAAGCATCATCAGTAAATTTAACATCGCTATTTAATCTATTAGCAGCATATTTTACTGATGTAAGGTCAACTTCCTTATCAGGAATTCCTACAGGTACAGGTTTTTTATAATCTGAGCACCAGAAATATTTACTATCTCTATAACCCCAGTTAGTTGGAAGCGGACAAAAGTTTTTCTTATCAACGCCATTAACAATTGCATTATAGTATTTATCCTTTAATAAGATATGATCAATCTTTAAAATAAAGTGAGCTCCATATTTTGAAGTAACACCATTGAAATTATGATATGGTTCATTATATTCTTCAAGCACTTTATCATCTTTAGCATTATCTAATTCCTTTACCCATGTACATTCAAATACTTGATAAGCTTCCTTAATGATTTTTGGATAATTATTTGTTGGATTTTCTTGCTTTGACATACCATCATCAACAGTAAACTTAAAATCCTTCATCTTTTCTTCAGGTGTATCTCCTGGGAAGCCAAGACGTACATGCTCTTCAAAGTTTTTCTTACTAAAAGGTAAGAAGTTAATGCTACATTTTCCATGCCTTAATAATCCTTTACATGTATTTGAATTATTTCGACATTCAAGTATCATGGCATAAAATCCTTTTCCAGCAATGTAGTATGGAAAGCATAAAGAATATGATCCAAAGCTAGTTAGCGTTCCATTTTCATCTAAAGTACCAATTAAGCAAAGTGGCATTGGAAAGAATGATGAAGATTGATAAAAATTATCAACAATTCTTATGTCTTTAAAACTTTTATCCATTATTATTTCCCCCTATTAATTTAATGAATATTTTTTCAATTTTGTTATACTCAATTAATCTTGTTGAATAAAGTAAAACTGTTTCTGAAATAAATTCTAAAATATCATTATCAATTGTTAAATTATTATAATCTTTAATTTCCTTTAAAATTGAAAGAATTTGCTTAGTAAGTAAAGGCCTTTTACTTAAATATGGAATATATTCCTTAAAATTAGTTTTACTATATTCCCAGAATTGATAATACTTTTTAGAAAACTTGCTTACACCTTCATAAACATTTTTTATTCCGCTAATAAAAGAAACATCCTTTTTGATGCTATTAATCATAATGTTCCAATCATCTAAAAGAATAATAGCTAGCATTTCCATTTTTGATGGAAAGAAGTTATAAAGAGTTCCTAAGCTAATATTAGCTATTTTAGCAATTTTGCGGCAGTTTAAATCATCATACTTTCCTTCATCAAGTAGGTTTTTTACTATATTAATGACATTATCTTTAGTTGTTTCTATTATCTTTGGCATAATATTTTCCTTTTTATGAACGTGTTCATATAAATTATAGTATTTAAAAAATAATTTGTCCATCTTTATTTATAAATAAACAATTTATTAGGTACTTCAATGTTACTTCAATGACTTGTTGAAGTACTTCAAAGCAAAAAAATCACTTTGTTTAAAAGAAGTGATCTTATTCAAATTCTAATTATTATTAATATTATCAATAAATTGTTTCAATAAAAACATTGTAAAATATGGTAAAGTATAAAATTTTCCATTATATCCTATATTTTTATTTGCAAATTTTATACCATATTTTACATCATTGTATTTATTTTTATTAATTAAGTTATTAAGTGATGCTGTGGCATTATCACTGGATTTTATTTCAATTGGAATCAAACTATCTTTATCTCGTATAAAAAAATCTATTTCAATTTGTGAGCGTTCATCACTATAATAATATAATTTATAGCCATCCTTTATTAGCATTTCGCTAGCAACGCTTTCAAAAATTGCGCCTTTAAATGTATTAAAGTTTTTATTGATTCTTAAATCATTTTGTACCTCATCATCAAGTGAAGCAATCAATAAACCAATATCATGGTAATATACCTTATATTTATATGGATTATAATTACCAGCAAGTGGCAAAGCAACTTCGTTTAAGCAATAGCAAAGATTTACAATTCCCGCATTAGATAGCCATTCAAAAGTACCAATATAATCTCTATTTTTAGCATTTTTACTTATTTTTGTTATTTGATATCTTTTATTTTCCTTACCTAAAAAATATGGTATATTTCTATATACATTTAATATCTTACCTTTTTCTATTCCTTTAGCATATTTAGTAATATCTTCTTCATAATCATTTATTAATTGCCTTTGCATAGTAAGAATATTTGAAAAGTTTTTATTATCTATAAATTTTTTTACTATTGCTGGCATACCTCCAGTTATCAAATAATCGATAAAGCATTCTTGATAAACTTTTAATTCTAACTCTGAAAATGGAGTTAAAGAAATTAAATGATTTAAAATATCGTTAATTTGTTTTTCATTATAATTTCTTGCCCATAATATTTCTTCAAAATCCATAGAATGCATAATGTATTCTTCTTTATATCCAACACTATTTAATTGTATTTCATTATAGTTAATTCCCATTAATGATCCTGAACATATAACATCATATCTCCCATCTAATTTAAATTGTTTTAATGAACTCATCCCCTTTGGACATAGCTGAATTTCATCAAAAAATATAATAGTATTATTATTTTCAAAAGTTGCAGATGGCATTATTAAAGAAATATTCTTTATAATATTATCTACATCATACCCATTATCAAAAATTGTAAAAAAAGCATCATTAGTAGAAAAATTAATTTCTATTACATTTTTATAATTTTCTTTTGCAAATTTAAGTATTGAATATGTTTTGCCAATTTGTCTAGCACCTTTAACAACAAGTGGTAAATGATCTTTTCTATTCTTCCATTCTTTTAAAAATATTTCAATTTTTCTTTTCATACTATACCTCGCCATAAATATTCTACACGTTTTACAATATAATTATAACTTAATTTTACACCTTTTACAATAAAGTATTGAACTGATTTTACACCTTTTACAATAACAAGATAATTTGATTTTACACCTTTTACAATATAAATGCTTCCTATAATTAATTAAGAAACATTAATTATTTTGTATTTTAATAATATACCAATAGCAATTTTTAATATTTATTTTATTGTTACTTCAAAATAAATAAAAAGCATTTTAAGTTTTTCCTTAATAATGCTTTTCATTAAAATATTTCTTTAACAAGTTTTTTTGAAAACTCATAAAATGAATTAAGTAAAATTAATTCTTTATCAATATCAGTTACTAAATTATATGTTAAGCCATCATAATTAATAATTACACTTTTTTTAAAATGCTTACATATTGAATCACTACTTATAACAATAACATCTTTTCTTTTATTATTATCAATAAATTCATCAGCATTAATTTTTTCATAATTAGTACTTTCATACATTGAATAATAAGTAACATTATTATAATTAAATAATTTAAAATAATCATTAAATAGGTTTAAATCATCTTCATTAGCATAAACTAAAATCCTTTTATTAGTAAAATGCAAGACATTATTTATTTGTGTATATACATCATTATTTATTTTTAATAATTCTTTCTTTTTAAAAGGAACATTAAATTCTTTATTAATTGTATTTAAATATTCATTAATACTTTGATAATTAATTGAATTAAAATATAAATAATCAATATCATACTTTTCTTTTAAGAATTTAGCTAGTTTTAAAGCAGTAAGTGATGTAATTATAATAAAATTAACCTTACTTAGCTTTAAATAGTCATCATATTTTATTTTATTTGAATCAACAAGTAAACATTTTAAATCAAAATACTGATTTATAAATTTTTTAATTTCTATTTTTTTATTATAATTATAAATAGAATTATCTCCACCTATAATAGCATAAGAATTTATAACTTTATTATCATTTGAATAGTTTAAAGATGTTAAATAGTTATAAAAATCATTTAAACCAGAATAATATGTTTCATGCATTTTTACATTAATAGTAAATATATTTATGTTAAACATTTTTTTATATTTATTAGCGAGTAAATTTAAATCAATTCCTAGCATTAGAACTAAGCTTGATGGTAGTAAAAGAATATGTTTATAGCCATCCTTAATAGCTTCATTAATAGAATTAATTGCCTTAGTAAAATCACCAATTGAAAGTTCTACTTCATTAATAGAAGTAGTATACAAATTGTTTTTTATTCTAAATGGATACTTATAAGCTAAATCACCATGATTATAAACACCATGCCCTGAGGTTGAAATTTCAATTACTGCTAAATTATCTATTAAAGCAAATTTATTATAAAGAGCCATTCTAGCACTTTTTAAAGTAAAATATTTATTTAGTCCCATAATAATACCTCATCAATTATATAGCATACCTTATCAAAATTAGAAAGATCATATAGTTTTTCATCATCAATAACTAAGTTATAGGTATTAGCGTTTTTATTTAAAGATAAAGAAGAATCAAATGATATTAAGCAATCATCATTTAAAGTCTTTAAGGCATTATAGACATTAATATTATAATTACTAGTAATTATTTTATTAATTTTTATTTGATAATCATAAAATAAAGTAGCTATATAAGGAGCATAAAATGATTTAATTGATATCATTTTATATTTACTTGCAAATGCTTGTATTTTCTTTTCAATCTTTGAAATTTTATTTAAAGAAATATTTAATTCCTTAAAATAAGCTTTATAAAATGATAATGGTTGAATAATACTATTATTAATAATTATATGATTAGTAAATGAATTAAATAAAGCTAAATATTTATTATTATTAATAATTATTGTTTTATAATGTAAGGCTTTATTTAAATTAGTTATGATATTTTTACTATAATTATTAATTACTATTTTTTCTTTATTAATATTATTATCATTTAAAAAGCATTTTAATGATAAATAAAAATCACTTAAAATATCATAGGAATTACAAGATGTATACTCTTCAACATTTAAAAAGATTAGCTTTTCATATTTATTTACTAATGACTTGATATTTAAATTATTAATTTGAGGAATACAAGTTGATAAAACTAAAGTATTTCCTTTTAAGCTATTCATATATTTTAAGGTTTTATTTAATTCATCTAAGGAAGCAAAAACTATTTCTTTATCTGTTAATAAATAGCTATAATTTTTAACATTTTTATTAAAGATTACCTTTTTTGAATAAAATGAACATTCAAAAACACCAATAACTAAAACATTAAAAGAGCTAAACATTGTTAACTCTTCAAGTATTACATCCATTTTACAATGTGTAGCTAAGCAATTCTTATAGCTATTAAGATATTTGTATTTTACTAATTTTTTATTTACTATAAAATTATTTTTCATTGGCAATTTCCTTTGCAAGTTTCTTATATAGCTTACTCATACTTGAGTCACTAAAGGCTTCAACAACTGTTTTATTTAGTTTTTCAGCTTCTTGTACTATTTTATCACGTGGCAAGGTAAAAAAAACATTGGCATTCATTTCTTTTGCTGCTTTTAATACAATTTCATCTTCATTTTCAATATTCTTTTTATTAACAATTAAGCCTTTAAACTTAGCATAGCCCTCTTGTGTGTTATCATTTACAGCTTCAATTATATTATTAGCAGCATATAAAGCCATCATCTCACCACTGGTTACTACATATAATTCATCAGCATAGCCATTTCTAATTGGCATAGCAAAGCCACCACAAACAACATCTCCTAAAACATCATATAAAATAAAATCTGGTTGATATTTTTCTATTAAATTAAGCTCATTAATTTTTTCAAAAGCAGCGATGATGCCTCGTCCAGCGCAACCACAGCCTGGACGAGGACCACCTGCTTCTAAGCAATAAACACCATCACTTCCTAAATGTAAAATATGTTTTTCGTCATCAACACCTAATCTAATAGCATCTAAAACTGTCATTATTCTTTGACCATTATTATGTAAGATAGTTGAATCAGCCTTAGGATCACAACCTATTTGAAAGACTTTATAATTTAATTCTACTAAAGCTTTAGCTAGATTTGAAACTGTAGTAGATTTTCCAATTCCACCTTTTCCATAAATTGCAATTTTTTTCATAAAATTATTCTAATGTTCCTTCTTCACTATTAATAATAAATTCAAAGAATGATCCATAGAATGAATTAGCATCAACATTAAATACTAAAGAGTATCTAGCATTTAAATTGCCATATCCATCATCAAAGCTAAATAATAATGAATCAGCAAGTAGTGTTACTTTAGCACCTTCATAGCCTTTTTCATCTTCAATACTTAATTTTAATAATTCATTAAAAAATGCTTCATTTACATCATAATTGAAACGACTTTCGCCACTTAATGATGTAGCTTCAAGGTTATTAAATGAAATTCCTTTAAATTCAGCAATTGAAGTATATTTAGTAGGAAGATCCTCGACCATATATGGATCATTATGAGCACCATCAAAATAAATTGTTGCTTTCTTTACTGTACCATTAATTAAAGCATAAAAGATAACATTTGTATTAAATCCTTCTTCATCTTCATTATAGTTTTCATATTCACTATAATAATATTTATCAGTAACATAAGTTGTAAATGTTTTATTATTATAAATCTTTGTAAAGCTATACGAAGTTATTGTACTATTTTTAACAAATGAAGCAATATCTTCTTTACTTATAAAAGCATCACTTGAACTTAAAAATTCATCAATAACGCTATAGCTTGCATTATTAATTTCACTAACAGTTGCGCTGGCTTTACATTCATTTAATAATAATGTTTCATCAGTAATTGATGAAAGCTTTAATGCATCATAAGCTTTAAATGTAATAGTATCCTTAGTAGTAGTAACGCTTAAGCCACTAACACTAGCTAAATCTAAGCCTTCAATAAATTTTAAATATGAAGGGTTAGAAATGTAATATTCATTAGATGCAGCAATACGAGTAAATGATAATGTATCATAATCTTCAGTTGTTGTTAATGAAGAATAATCACTAACTAAAGATGCTACTCTTGAGATATATCTTTGACTAGCACCAGTAATAGTAACACAAGGTGCTATTAATTTAACCTTACCTGAAGTAATTGTAAAATCATACAAGAAGCTTTCAATTTTTATTACACCTTTATTATCAGTAATATTATAGTAATAAGAAGAATTATAAACATATTCTTTAGTTTCATTATTAGAAGAAACACTTAATTTATAAGAGTTTAAGGTTGAACTATATTCATCACCACTATAAAGCTTGTTATAAGCGTTTTTAATATCTTGAATGCCATTTAAATTATATGAAGCATCTTTTGCTTCAAGTTCATTATATCTTAAAGGTAATAGTTTAATAATATTACTTAAATCACTCGTTAAAGCCTTATCATTATTAACTAATTCTTTAGCTAAATTATAGATGGTTTTAAATTTAGTTAAGCTATATGCTGTATAATTTCCTTCTTCATTTAAAACATTTTTATATTGATTAATTAATGTATTTAATTTTTCCTTTAAAGCATTTGTTTGATTATCAAAGCTACCAATACCCACATTTTCATATTCTTTAACAACACCAGTTAAAATTAAGCCATCACGCGTATTAGAATTTTTATATTTACTCCATAATGAAATAACAAGCTCATTATTAGCATTAACCTTTAATGATACCTTATTAATATCATCCTTTGTATAATTTGTAGTATTAGCTACATCAAAGAAATAAGCTAAAGCATTTTTTGTTAAAGGTGATTCTTTAATGTCAATAAAGTATTCATCAATTTGTGAATTTAATGAAAGATTATCCTTTTTAGCAAATAATGTTTTTACTAAATTCATATCAGCAATTCCATAATCATTTTCTTCACCAATAGTAATTGTATCATTTTCATATTTAGCAAGATATGTAGAATCATTATTTAAAACTAATGCCTTATTATTTAATACCCAATAAGCAGCATTTTCATTAACAACATTATAAATGCTAAAATCAGCATTATCATTAACAGCAGCCTTACCATTATAAACATCTACCTTAAAGCCATATTTTTCATTAGTATTTTTACTTAAGATATCTTCTATCTTACTTGTAGGATTATAAGCTTCATTAGCAGTATATTTACTATTATTTGTTAAATAATTTGATAATGGAGCTATTTTAGTATTATTAATATCGCTAAAAGTAAACTTAAATGTAACATCACTAAGCTTTGAATCATTAGCAATGTAAATAGTTAGGTTATTGTTAGTTAAATCAACACCAACATATCTTCCAAATTCTGAAGTATCATCAAAATTATATGAATAAATGTCAAACATCGTATCAAGCATAAATGCTACATAATTAGCATTATCAATAACAAATGTATTAGTATTTACTAAATGCTTTGAATATGGCCAGCCATAAGTATCAAAGCCATAGGCTGATAATGGTTCACTTTTACCAAAGCATGAAGCATAACGTGAATAAAATTCATCAGCTAATACGTAAGCTGGTGTTGACCAAGTATTTGAAATAACAGCACTATTAACACTTAAATTACTATCCTTTAAAGAAAAGCTATGAACATAACCATCAAATACTACATAACCTTGATTACTATTTTCATTATAATAAGCATTTTCAATTGCTTTATAAGTATGAGTTATTGGTGTATCCTTATTAGCTTTATAATCTAAAACAGTCATAGTATAATTACCATTCATGCTATCAATAAAGCTAGAGATTTGTTCAACTGTTACATTACTTACTTCTTTTGGCTTCAAATTATTTACAGCTTCATTTAAAGCATTTAAGGCATTATCTAATTCTTCTTGGGTAACATTTTCTTTATTTAAAACTTTTTTAGCATTATTTAATTCATTAACTAAATTATCGTATGATTCCTTAGTATAATTATTTTGATATTCATCATTAATCATATTATTACTTACATAAGTAATTCTTCTTTCTAAGGCTAATTTGTCTACACTAACTGTAGATGACAAAATGTCATTACTAGAATCATTATTATTACATGATATTAAACTAGCACCACTAATTAATAAAACACTACATAATCCAATAATTATTTTTTTGTTTTTCATTTTTTATTCTCCCTTTTTTATAAAAATACAAGCATATATATAATTTTCATATGGTCTATTTTTGACTAAATAAAGATCATATAGGCTGTATTTATTTTTTAAGCTTTCGATATAGCTATAAACTATATCATCGTTTTTGTTTAAATCTTGAAATTCTATTTCAAAATTATCATATTGTATTTGACTTACAATATTATCTATAATACTTGTTAATTCATTTTCATTATTAACAATTAAATCTTCATTTTTAAAGTAGTCAAATGGTATATCACTAACTTCATTTTTAATATCCTCATACATTTTAGAATCATAACCAAAATCTTTTCCATATGGCGTTTTTAGATTTGTTAAAAACATATTATATGCAGGTAATACTATACTTAAATCATCATTGATTTTTAAACGGTTACTACCAAATGTTGTACAAGCTAAATACCATTTATTATCTATTTTTACATAATTATAAGCATGTCCTAAAAAGTTTTCCTTAAAGTCTGTTAAACGAACTGCTTCTATTCCTTCCATCTTACAAAGTAAGACAAAAGCTTTACTTTTTCCATCACAAACGGCATAATGATTTAAAAATACTCCTTCTAAATAATAGCATTGCTCTTTATTTAAAAGCTTTATATCACTATAAGCTGTTTCATAATCATATTTGACTTCACTAGTTAAATAATTATAGATTTGTTTAACCTTCATAAAATCACTCATATTATCATCAACAATTCTTCTTAAAACATTTTTAGCTTCATTAAATATTTTTTCTTCAACACTATTAGCTTTTACTAAAGGATAATAATTTAAAGAGGTTACATACCATAATGATTCGCTATCATTTACATTAATAAAACCTTTATTATTTTTATATAATGGAAAGTCTATAAATGATTCATCTCTTTTATTAACATTACTTATATAATCAAATTCTTTAATTAAAATACTTTTACTATCAATACTTGTAGGCTTATTTATCGCTAATGGTTGAATTGATAAGCTAATTGTTATAATTTTATATTTATCATATAAATCATAATTTAAATTGCTAGGATAGCTATCAGCTATATTAGTTAAGCTAACTGCTTTATTAAATTCACTATATATGTTATAAAAGCTTTTAGCATAAGAATCATCTATATAATAAGAAACCTTATCTTTTATTTTATAAAAAGCCATATAATCTAAAGCATAAATAAGCTCATTTCGATTACATAATGCTTTATTTGGAGTTATTAGTTCATTACTGTAGCTATCAATAAATGTTAAATTAATAGTTGGATCTACCACTTGATTATTTTTATTACAGCCTGTTAATAAAAATATTAAGCATAATATAATTACTTTTACTTTTTTCATAATCATTCTCCATTAAAGATAAAGGTATAAAGCTTTTTATCATTAAACATACCATTATTTATCTTTATTGTATTAGCATTATCGTTAAACTCGTTAAAGGCCTCATTTATTGTACTATAATCAGCTAATAATTCAATTTGCATAACATAGTTATTATTTTTAGCTACATTATTAACTTCATTTAGTATTAATAAAGCCTCTTCCTTATTAGTTATATTTAAAGATACTTCCTTTTCATTAATATTTAGCTTTGTGTTTGAATAATAATCATATGGCGTCACATTTTTTAAAGCATCTATTAGCTTGCTTTGACATAAGCTTTCATAATGCCAAGTTTTACTTGTAGTATAATAATTAGTTAGCATATAAGAATATGTATGATAATGATATTTTTTATTATTTAGCTTATATACACTACTTGAGCTTGTTGGACAAGATAAATAATAATTATCATTTATTTTAACATAAGCATAAGCATGTCCTGCATTATTATAAACAGCTCCTATATGATAAGCTTCTATATTAAATAAATTTAATAAGGATACTAAAGCCTTTACTATACCATCACAAACAGCATTTTTGCTATTAAAAATTCCATCTAAGAAATAGCATTCATAATCAGTATGCTTACTATCCTTGTAATTAAAGGAATCATAATCATAGGTATTTTCATTAATAATATAATTAAAAATATTATTAAATTTTTCATATTCACTCATATTTAATGAAGGAATAATTCTATAAATAACTGAAATCATTTTATTAAATAACTTTTCTGCTTTTGAATCTTTTATTGGTATAGGATAATAGCTATTAGCTAAAGCATAAAATAATTGCTCACTATTATTTACATTAATAAAGCCTTTATTATTTTTATATAAAGGTAAATCTAAATAGGTATAATCATTCTTTTTATTATTTAATAAAACATTATTATAATAAATATAATCAAGAACCTTTACGTTATTATCATTTAAAGTATATGATTTAAAGGCATAGCTAGGAATTGAACCAAATACTCCAATTTGATTTTCATTTAGCTTTGAATCATCATAGCCTTTAATAAAATTATGAGCTAATATTCCATATTGTCCCGCCCAACGAAAATAATAAGCTATATCTTCCTTTAATTTACTTTTAAAGGAGCTTGTTACACTTGTATATATTATTTCATCATTTTTAGAAGTAAAGACAACGTAATCCATAAAGTCGCTTAAATCCTGCATACTATCTAAGTTAGCTATTTTCTTTATAGTAGTTATTTTTTCATTAGTATAGCTAATTTTAATTTCATTACTACTTATACCAAAATCATTTTTTGCTTGCTTATTATTGCATGATGTTAAAAATAATAAGAATACTAATAAAATATATCTAGCTTTCATTTTCTTTATCCTTTTTATATAAATCATAAGAAACACAAACATTTTTATTAGTTTTTTTATCCTTAATGATTTCACCATCAATAGCAAAGCATTCTTTTAGCATTTCTTTATTAAAGACATCATTTGAATAACCAAAGTTAAATACCTTTCCATCTTTCATAGCAAGTAAATAATCAGAATATTTACAAGCTAAGTTTAAGTCATGTAAAACCATTACTATCGTAACATTTTCTTCTTTGTTTAGCTTTTTAAGTAATTCTAAAACTTCAAGCTGGTGGTTTAAATCTAAATAGGTTGTTGGTTCATCAAGTAAAATAATATTTGTTTGTTGAGCTAAAGACATAGCTATCCAAACACGTTGACGTTGACCACCTGATAATGAAGCAATACTTCTACTTTTAAATTCTTCCATATTAGTAACCTTTAAAGCCCAGTTAATAACATCTTTATCTTCTTTAGATAATTTACCTAAGCCTTTTTGATATGGATATCTTCCATAAGAAACTAATTCAAAGCAAGTAATTGATCCTGGAGCTGTTGGAGTTTGAGGAAGTATAGCCATTTCTTTAGCAATATCTTTATTTTTCATTGTAAAGATATCCTTATCATTAATAATAATACTTCCTTCTTCCTTTTTAATAATTCTACCTATTGCTTTTAAAACAGTAGACTTACCACAACCATTAGCTCCAATAATGGATGTGATTTTACCTTTTTTTATTTCTATATTAAAGTTTGGAATGACTACATAGTCATCATATGCAACTTTTAAATTATTAGTTATTATACAATTTTCCATAGCCTACTCCTTCTTTATTAATAAATATATAAAGTATGGTACTGATAGAATTGATACAAATATACCAGTAGGAATGTTAGTGAAGGCATTAACTCCCATTACTAGCATATCAGCTACTAAAATAATAACAGCTGAGCAAATTCCACTTGCTAAAAATAAAACGCGGCTATCAACACCAACTAGCTTTCTTGCAATATGTGGTCCTATTAAGCCTAAGAAGAAGAAATTTCCTCCAAAGGCTACAGATGCACTACTTATAGCAATTGCCCCAATTGCTAAGGTAACAAAGTCAACTTTTGTATTAACACCAATACCTTTTGCAACATCGTATCCTATATTAATAGCATTTAAGGTATATGATTTACTATAAACTAAACCTCCAAAAATTATTAACCAAATAAATAAAATAACAATATAATTCCAATCTGTTCCCCAAAGCTCACCAGATTGCCAGCGTTGTAAAAATTCTAGTTGATTTCTATCTAAGGTATACATAAAGATAGTTCCAATAGCACTATAAGCAGCACTACAGGCAACACCTGTCATAATTAACCTAGTTGGCGAAATACTTTTCTTTTTCTTATATGACAATAAAAATATAATAAGTGATGATAATAAGCCTCCAATTAAGGCTAATATAGATAGCATTAAGGGATTTGAATTATTTGATTTAATTAAGGCAACATATAATATAACAAATAAGCCTGAGCCATCTGAAACACCTAATGTTCCAGGAGAAGCTAAATCATTATGTAATAAATTTTGCATAACTACTCCTGACATTCCCATTCCTATACCTACTAGTAAAGCTAAGCATAAACGAGGTAAACGGAAGGAAAATAAAGCTAAATTTGAATATTTATCACCTTTACCAATTAATGTTTTAAAAACCTCTAAAACACTCATATGGTATTTACCAACATTACAACCAACTAAAAATATAATTAATAGTAAGATAAATAATAAGATATTAATTATTATTCCTCTTTTTAAGGAAGTTGTATTATTCTTTCTCATAAATTAACCTCCATTAAAAGTATTTTCATCAGTTCGTCTTGAAGTGTAAATGAAAAATGGAACACCAATTATAGTAATTAATAAGCCTATTGGAAATTCAAAGCCTGGCATAATATTTTTAGCTATAAAATCAACTAATAAAACAAAGACAGCACCAAGTAAACCACATCCTGGTATTACATAACGATAATCACTACCACAAATATGCCTTACAATATGAGGAACCATTAAGCCTACATAACCTACAGGTCCTATTATTACAACAGCTATTGCTGATAAGACTAAAACAACAATTGTCGATAAGGTTTTTATTAAAGTAATATTACCACCTAAGCCTTTAGATACCTCATCACCTAAATTTAAAATAGTAAGTGATCTTGATATGGCTATTGAAATAACTAAAGATATTATAAAGAATGGTAAGCTTACATAAATATCAAGCCAAATTGTATTAGCAGCACTTCCAGCCATATACTTCATCATTTCCCCACTTTGTCCAGTTTTTAAAACAATGGCCGTTGAAACTGATGAAAATAGTGTTGATATTGCCATACCTGATAAAACCATTCGATCACTACTTAAGCCTTTTCTTCCAATAAAGGCTACTGTATAAATTAAAAGTGTGACTACTAAAGCTCCAAGGCATGAAAAGCCAATTCTTCCAAGACGAGAAATATTTGGAAAGAAAACCATTATTATAATAATTGAAAATACTGAACCAGAGCTTATACCCATAATACCTGAATCAGCCATAGGGTTTTTAGTTGTTCCTTGCATAATAGCACCAGCTATAGCTAAGCAAGCTCCAACCATAATATCAGCTATTAAACGAGGTATTCTTATATTTCTAATTATTGTTTCATTAAAGTTTTCTTCATTATAATGAAACATGGCATTAACAAAATCATTAAAGGTTATACTTTTTTCTGCACCTATAAATATAGACAAAATAATTAATATAACTAATAAAACCAAACAACTAATTAATAAAATAATAAATTTTTGATTATTTTGTAATTTTTTAGTTTGCATAAGACTTAATTATTACTAGCAACCTTTAAAGCTTCAAGAATTTGATTATATTGTGCTTCCATATATAAAGCATCTTTAAATGAATATAAGATCATATCAATACAACCAACTCTATTTTCTTTAACTGCTTTTAAGCTTTTATATCCTTCATTAGTTTTTACACTATCTGGAATACTAGCTTCCCCTAGTCCTGCAAAGATAACTAAGTCACCTTCATAATCTTTTAGCTTTTCATTACTAATTTGTGAAAAGGCTTGTTGAGATTGATCATCTAAAAAGTCTTTAACAATTGGTAGCATTTTTAAATTTAAAGTGTTATAAAGAATATGATTGAAAACAAAGGCATCCTTATAGTTTGGTGGAATTGTTAATCCTTGATAATAAGTATAAACTGTAACACTTTTATCTTGAATATTTAACTCATTAATTTTTTGTATACCTACCTCTTCAGTTTTTTTACAATAATCAATGATTGTTTTAGCATTTTCACTTAAGCCTAAAATATCTCCTAGGTATGTTAATCTTTTTGTATAGTCATATGTGTCAAAATATACAGGAATAGTTGGAGCTATTTTTTCAAGCTTTGCTATATTTGTTTCATCCATAGTGTTATAAGTTAAAATTAATTCAGGTCGATAACTCATTACTTCTTCAGGATCAAAAGGTTGTGTGTTATTTAATATTTCAACTGCTTTAAAGAATTCTTCATATCCTGTTTGGTTAGCATTACCATCAACTGCAAGTGGTCTAACGCCAAGGGCTAATAAATCACCAGTATTTGATAAAGCTACGATATTTTTAGTATTTTTGTTGTAAGTCACATCTTTGCCGTTTAGTGTTTTAATTGTTACCATTTCAACTTCTTCACTTCTTGTATCCTTTAAAACAGGTACTGTTGGTAAAGCTTCATTTGCTTTTTCATTACATGAAGTTAACATAGTTGAAAGAACAATAACTAAACAAGCACAAATCTTAAAAATAATATTTTTTAGTTTCATTTTCTTCCTCCTTTTTTATCCGTTTGTCATTATAGCATGACTAGTTAGTTATAGCAAACTCATTGTTAATTTTTAAAAATTTAAAAAGTAATTCAAAATATATGATTTTATCCATGAATTTCGATATTTGAAAGCGATTACATAAAGTAATAAAAAAATAAGTAACAATTAAATTACGCCACAAAACGTAAAATAATGTTACTTATTTTAAAAAACATTTTTATGTATTTTAGTTAATACTCGAAATAATATATTTCGTTCTCAATACATTATACTTGTAATCATCGTATCTTATATATTTATCATTTTGTAATCTTCCTAATACAATACCTGGATCCCTATTAATGCTATTAGCAAATTCAATTATTTTTTCTTTTGAAAAATCATTTACTTTGATAAAGTTTTTATAATCATTTTCTGGTATTAATGAATTTTCAGCATAATTATTTGCATTATCTTCTTCTTTTCCAGTTTCATTTTCAAATGAAATACCAAAATCACCATTCATAATATGACCTATTTCATGAAAAAGTGTAAACCAAAACGAATCAGAATTATTGTTTCTATCACTAACCATAAGCATAATATGATTTCCTATTTTTTTTGTCGCGCCATTAATTTTTGAACCTGATAAATTTGGTAATACAATTAAATCAATCCCTGCATTTGCAAATGATTCTCTTATTAATTTATAAAAACCATTATGATTTCTAGTTAAAGATAAAGCAAAATCTATACTTTTTTGAAACTCATTTTTATCATATTTGGGAAAATTATTTTTTTTCAAAGATATGTTTGTAGCAATTTGCACCATCATATTGGCTCTAACCATACTAGCTTCAGATTGTTTTAATGCTGCACTTCTAAAACGAACATACATATCTTCATTTTTAAAGACTGATAATGACGAAACATTCAAAAATTCTCTTACATTTTTAATTTGCTCATCTGTTTTTTTTGGAATATTTGGCAAATTAAAATTATCTCTAAAATATGAATATTTAATATACTTAAAAGTTCTTTTTTCATCCTCTAATTCTTTTTTATTATTGAACTCATAAACTAAATTATCATATTCTGATTGTATGTTAAGCCAATAATTTGCAGATGTTCCAATCATACGAGCTAATTTATTAGCAATATCTACTGAAACGTTTTGCTCACCTCTTACTATATAGCTAACATTTTTAGGTGTAGTTCCAAGTCTTTTAGCAAAATCTTCTTGCGTTAATCTCATTTCTTCAATATATTCTTGAATATAATAACCCGGATGGAAAGCAACTTTATTTCCAAATTCAATATAATTACTCATGATAATCACTCACCTCTTTAATTTCAATTATTTTTACGTAAACAGCAATTTCATCAATATTACATGGAACAAAAGGATTCTCATCTTCATCTAAAGGTTCTATTATAATCCTCCATCTATCTTTTATAGTTTTAACATCTATAGCGAAATATCCTTCAAGGTTTTTCCTCTTTCCTTTATTAATAAGTTTATGAAATCGCATAACTTTTTGTGCAATAATATCTTTAATATTTTCAGCCTGATTCAACGCATTTATTCTAGAAAGTAAAGAAATTGCCATGCTTTTTTGCCCGTTAAAAAATTTTGTGGCTTTTTTTAAATCTGTACATATTTCTTCAACTTTTGAATCTTTATATACTACTTTCAAAAAGCCACCCCCTTTTGTACAAATTACCTATCGGGTAATCTAATTATACACTTTTCCTATAACTATGTCAATCTAAATCCTAATAAGTAAGTTTTAAACAACTATAATTTATAATCATTTACTTTTATACTAAATATAAAAATAAATAGCAATAAAATTACACTACAATGTAAAATAATGCTACTTATTTTAATATCATTAATAAAAGCTAAACTATTTAGTATTTGCTGTTATCTTTTTAATAACTTTTTCAGGATTTAAATCTTCTTTATCAATATGTAATAACTCCAATTCATCTTTTAATAAATCATATGTTTTATCATTATAAAATTCCATAGAACTATTTAAATGATTCAATGCTCTTTCTACATCTATATTTTCTTTATCTATACAAAAGCTATTCTTTAAAATAGGATAATAAAAATCAGCAAGTAAATAGTTACACAAAAATGAATAAGCACAATTTCTTTCACTAAGAATTTTTTCTTTAACGTATAAATATTGCGCCAAAAAGAATTTTAAAGAATTAATAAAATCATTATAGACAGTTTTATTTTCTTTTTGGATTAAACTGTACAAATCTTTTACTATATTTATTATTTTTAAAAATGAACAATCTTCTTGAGAATTATACTTTCTTTTTTTATCGAATAATCTATAATATACTTCATTTGCACTATTAATAAAGTAATCAAAAGTTTCTTTTTCTTTTTCCATTTGAATGCAATCAACATTATTTACTATATCATATGGACCAGTAATATAATCATACAGTTTCATTATTACCCTTTCTCGAAGCGTTTTTGGTTCAATTAATTCAAATTCATCAGCATATTCAATAGCAAAATTAAGCAAAAAAGCTTGATTTGCCTTTACTGTAAAGTATATTGTGTCATTTTTTATATCTTGTTTTTCTATTTTAAAATTAGATTTTTTATATTTTACAAATTTACTTATAAATTTTCTATTCATATGAAAATAAAAAAAACTTCCTTTAAACATAGCGCATTCATATTTGACATCTTTATACATAATAGTTCCATCACTCATTATCAATTGATTATTTACATAATCTACCAATGAAAAATTTCCATGAAAAATTGTCTTTTCTATTTCAATAGGCTTTGTGTCATTATTGAACTTCAAATTACTTAAATTTTCAACTTTAAAGCAGCGTGAACTAGATAAATTGTAATTTGGCATATTGTATAATTCAGTTGCTAATAAATAATACGTTCCTTCTTTATTAAACAAATAAAATGGTGTTACTATTGTTAAATTTTTTTGTATTATTTTTTTCCACCCTCTATATTCTATCTCATAAAAAGAAATATTTTTCTTTAATTTTATTGCTTCACGAATAATTGCAATATTGTAAAGAACTCCTTCACTATTACCATTATTTATATCACTACTTTTATAATCACAATACTTTTCTTTTACTTGATATTTACTTAAGCATCTATTAATGCTATCGCATAAATCATTTGCTTCAGCAAAAGATATTGATTTATTTGAATATATTGAATCCATTAAGAAGATAAGCTGTTCGTCAATGAATGGACGTTCATTAATACACCAGCCTTTATTTGGTATTTTAGCAATTGAAAATGGAAAATCCTCCTCATCATTTAAAATACTCATTAAAGTATTTAGCTTTTTGCCTAATGTTTTTCTATCCAAATGAATTCCTTGGTATTTACTTTCTAATAATTCATTAATA
This sequence comes from uncultured Bacilli bacterium, assembly GCA_934201705.1. Classification (GTDB taxonomy): domain Bacteria; phylum Bacillota_I; class Bacilli_A; order RFN20; family CAG-631; genus CAKPXW01. The sequence goes on from CAKPXF010000005.1 coordinate 100,557, forward strand.
GCATTAATAGTTAATGGATGATTTTCATCACTATTTTTATAAAGAATTAGAAAAATTAAAAATATACTGACATTTTTATCACTGCTATCTGCTACAAAGTTATCAATCATCTTGTTAAAGCCTCAATTTCATTATCAACATTTTTATAATTAGCATTAATTAATGAATATAAATATGCATGAGTTTCTAAATTAAATGATTTTTTAATATAATCATTATAAATTGATAATTGCTTAATATATGCTTCATCACTAATGCTTTTACTTTTATAATCAATAATATCGATATGATCATTGTAAACTAGCATTAAGTCGATTATTCCATGAATATTATTTATATCGTCAATAAATTCATATTCTTTATAAATATTTGCTTCATTAATATTTTTATTAAAAGAAGCATTTAAAAACTTTTTAATAATATTTGCTTCAAAAGAATTCAATTTACTATAATCAGGATTTTTAAAATCTGTAATTTCAAGAGCAAAATGTAACTTAGTACCAAATTCCATATTCTTTTCATTACTATTAATCTCAATTACTTTACTAGCATGATAATTATTGATTTCTTTACTTTCAAAAGTAATATTTTCAATATCATATTTATCTTCACTATTATTTTTTATCATTTCATTTGCTATATCATCTAATTTATATGAATTAAATTTATTATATTCAATAAATGGAATAATATAATCTAAAAATGATTTACTGTCTATAATATCTTCTAGTTCAATATTGTCTTTTTTAATATAAATTAAATTATTACTATTATTAAATTTATATTCATCATATTGGTTATCATCAACTGTTAATAAAAGTATATTTTTTTCTTTTGCCCTTGTTAAAGCAACATAGAATAATCTTATTTTTTCTGAATATATATCATCCTTTTTATACATATTGTTAAAATCGCATAAATAAGAAGAATTCTTTTTAAATATTAAGCCAAATTGCTTTGAAACAATTAAAGGATCGTTTTCTGTTTTTGTATTAAATCCTTTTTCAAGCAATGCATGATAAACAATATTAAATTCAAGTCCTTTTGATTTATGAATAGACATCAATTTTACTGTATTGCTTTCAGGAATGCCACATTCAACATTAAATTCAATTTCTTTAGCACTTAATAAATCAAAATGTTTAATGATATCAGCTAATGAATAATCAAATGATTCCATATTTTTTATATCATTAATTAAATAATTAATTGTTCTAGTATTATCATCAACATTTCCTATTAATACTAATTTATGATAAATATCAAGTTCATAAATAATATTTTCAATTAAATTAGATAATGACAAGTTCTTATTTTTATTAATTATTTCTTGTATTTGCTTATAAGCTTTATCCTCATATATTTTATTTTGTAAAACATTATAGATTTCTTCATCGCTATATTCAAAAACAAATGACCTTGTTAGTGAAATAAATGCTTGCTTTAAATCACCTTTTTCATTACTAATTATACTGTTTACAACAATTAATAAATTTTTAATCATTAAAAAGACATCATTTTCTAAAACATTTTTATCTTTTTGAATAAATAATGGAAGGTTATAATCTTCAAAAACACTTGCAAATACTTCATCTATATCTTTTACCTTATTTGATAATATACAAAAATCTTTGTATGTACAATCACGAAGATTTCCATTTTCATCACAAACTTGATATTTATTCTTTATTCTATTAATTATATCTTTAGCAATTTCTATAGCTTGATTTTTAATTTTTTTATCCGCACCATTACCTTTACAAATTATGAATTCTAGATTATTATTTTGATTATTTGTTGGCTTTTTATAATTGGCACCACTTTCTAATTTATGAAAATACTTATAATCAATCATACATGTTTCATTTGTCATTAATCTTTCAAAGATATAGTTTGTATCTTCAATTACTTCATTTCTTGATCTATAGTTAGTGTTCATATCAATAACTCTACCAGTATAGTTCTTTCTATAATCATTATATTTTTCTAAGAATATTTTACAATTAGCATTTCTAAAGCCATATATTGCTTGCTTTACATCACCAACCATGAATAGATTGTTATTAGCAATGTATGAAATAAATTCCTCTTGAATATCATTTGTATCTTGATATTCATCAATAATAATCATTTTATATTTGTTTTTTAATTGATTTCTTATTTCTTCGTTATTCTTCAATAATTCTAAGGCTTTATTTGCAATATCACTAAATTCATAGGCTTGATATTTATCTTTAAATGCTTTTATCATTCCATCTAGCTTTTTAATAATTTCTGCTACAACATTAAAGTATTTTTCATTTGTTTTATAATTAGCAATGAACTCTTCTTTAGTAGAAGGAAGCAGCTTTACAAAATTTTTTAATTTTGTAATTATGTTTTCAGCATCCATAAAAAATGGATGCTCATCTTTCTCTTTTTTTAAAGAAATGCCTTTTAAACTTGAGCTTTCTAGAAATGTACTAATTAACTTTTCATAGCTTTCTGTGTTAAATCTTTTATTTATAAAATCCATCATTTTTTCAGAAACATTTGTTTTATTTTTACTTCTTTCAACAAATATATCAGAATGATTCTCATATATATTTAAACAATACTTAACATTATCATCTACATATTTTAAAAGGCTTTTGATTAAAAATTCTTCGAATTCTTTACTTTGATAATAATTAAATGCAAAATCTTTTAAATATTGGTTAATATTAACCAATGATGATTTAGTTGAATCATAAAACTTAACAATTGCATCTTTTAAGGAATTATCATCCTTAAAGCAACATAAATCAACAAGTTTTAAAAAATCTTCATCATTTGCTAAATAATACTCATTCATAATTTTTTCTAAAAATTCATATTCTTTAATTTTTATAAAATTACTATCAAGTATTTTAATATTAGAGGATAGTTTTAAGTTATTATGATATTTTTTTACAAGTGAAAAAGCAAAAGCATCAAATGTACAAATATCAGCAGTATCTAGCTTTTCAAGTTCATCTACTAATTCTTCTTTTTCTAAAGCTTTTCTTATTTTTTCTTTCATGCTATTAGCAGCAAGATTAGTAAAAGTAAGAATTAAAAAATCATCAATAGTATAGTTATGATTAGTAATAAATTCCAATACTCTTTTTGTTAAAACAAATGTTTTACCACTTCCAGCTCCCGCTGAAACTAAGACATTTTTATTTTCATTATATGTGATAGCTAAATTTTGAATTTTATTTGGTTCCATATTTATTATCCCTCTTTTTCAACATTTTTGAAGTTATTTCTTTTTACATAACAAATTGATTTATAGTTACAATATGTGCAAGCATCACATGTTTTTTCAATTTTTAATGGTTCAATTTGAAACTCATTACTTTGAATAGAATTAACTGCATTATCTATTTTTTCTTTGGCAATTTGATAGTAATTTATAAATGCTTCATCACTTTTTAGATTAGCCTTATCTTTTCCAAATGAAACATATCTAGAAATACTACTATTAATTCGATTTTGAATAGAAATATTGGCATAAGTTATTCCTGATAGTTTATAATTTTGACTATTATCTCTTGTATCAATACATACCTTTTGTATGTATGAACCTGTAACCTTATAGCCTTTATAATGATTTTCAAGCAAATAAATATATGATGGCAATTGTAAATCACAACCATATGTTAAGTATTTATCACTAAAATTATAGTTACCTGTTTTATAATCAATTACAATAATATTTTTATTTTCTTCATCAATTAAATACTTATCAATTTTACCTTCAAAATTATCCAATTCAATTTTTTCTTCCGTTTTTATTTCTTTATATTGTGTGGTTTCTAAAAATTCATTATTTAAATTAATAACATCAAATACTTGATTAATTAATTTTTTAGTAAAATATTTTTCAGAAGCAGTTAAATCATTGTTATTTAATTTATCACTATAATCATTTAAATCAATTTCTTTTTTGTTTGAATCATCAAGTATTTGATGAAATAAATTACCAAGATTTAAATTAAAATTAGTATCATCTTTTAATTTTAAGATATATTTTACATAATATTTAAATGGACATTCATAATACATATTCATTGCTGTATACGATAAACAAAACTCTTTTTTATTTAAAATATTAAATGGTTTGAATTGATTATCATATTTTTTATATCTTATTTCTTCATTAGTAAATGTATTAGCATATTTACTTTCTTCATCATCACTATATGGTTCATCCTTTAATTTAGCAACTTTTACTTCAGCCATTTTTTGATTATAAAATGCTATATTATTATTTTCATCTTTTACTATATTTAGCTGACTTATTAAGGTTGATTTATATGATGAGTAATTATTGTTTGAAAAAGTAATAATTAGATTTTTAGTATTATTAATAAATCTTTTTAATAATTCTTTTTCTATTTTATTATTAATTGTTGAAGTGTTTCTTTCACATCCTATTTTTTCATTATCAGTTAATAAATCAATATCTTTATTGATATGGGGAAAAACATTTAAAGCAAATGAAGGAATAAAAACATATTCATCGTCATTAACTATTTTATTATAATCAATTAATTTTATTGATTTTTCATATGTTATATTATCTAATTTAGTATTTTTAGCTAAATAAGCTAATGCCTTAATTAATTCTTCTTTATCTTTAATAAATGATGCATCATTAATACAAATTGCTAATTTTGTTAAAGTATTATATTTATCATTTTTAACATTTTCAAGATTTGAAATAGCTATATTTAAATCATATTTATTTATATCATCTAAAAATGCTTTAAATAAATTTGTTTCATATAATGTTGTATCATTTTCAAATTCAATTGGTAAATTATAATAATAAGCATATTTTTTGAAAATAAGATTGTATTCTTTAGGATATTTATATAAATAAATTTTATTAATATCAATTCCATTTTTTATCAAAGAGCAAATCTTATTAATTAAAAATAATACTTCATCCTCTCTTGTTATAAATTCATTATATGAATGCTGGTATTTAGATGAATCAATATTAACAAATTGATAATTGTTAGTATTTTTATTTAAAGCATTTATAAGTTCTTCATCCATTGTTGAATAACCTATAATATACACTTTTTTATTACCAAATAGATTTTTAAATAATTCATTATAATTTAAATGCTTTTTTAATAATTCATAGCAATCATTAAACCTTTCTGGTATATTTATTAAATTATCAATTATTTCTTTAGCATTATCAAATCTTATGTTTTTTTCTTTCGCTAGCTTATAAATATCTTTAAATTCATAAGAAAAATAAGTGTTATCAAAAATTTCCTTTTTTGTTAAAAATTTAATATTTTGTTCTTTTTCTTTTATTCTTATAAGATACTCTTTAATAGCATTAGGACATACTATAATACAATCATTAAAATTAGAAATATCGATCATATGAATTCTCCTTTATAAAGTATTTATTAAATTTATTATATATTATTTATAGCATTATAAAAATCACCTTGAGATAAACTACCATTTACATGTAATAAATTGGCTAATTTTATGATGACTTTTTTATTTTTTGCTAAATATCTTTTATCACTTTTTATTGCTTTTTTAATTATTTTTGCAGCTAGTGTTTCATTTTTATATCTTTTGAAATTAGAAATATTTACCATATCACGATAATGCGATAAGCATTTATCAGCACCTTTATAGCCTGCTTCTTTGATTAGCTTTTTAGCTAAGCTATTAGCTCTTCTTATATCATCATAAGATCCAGCTGATATATTATTAGTAAATAATTCCTCACATACCTTTCCTGCTAAGTTAATCTCAATTTCTTTTATTATTTGCTTTAAATTTGTATAATGCTCAATATTATTAGCCTTATAGCAAACACCTATATTTTGATTAATATCGAGCTTTATTTTATAAAGTGTATAATCATTTTTATATTTATTAATAATCATTGAATGACCTATTTCATGATAAGCAATAGTTATGTCAATTTTATTTTTATCATACTTTATATTATTAAAATCATTGCTTAAAGCATTATTAGTTTCTTCTAGCATTTCAAAGGTTAATTCTTTACTTTCAAAATATCTTAATGCAGCTTCATTTATTAAAGCTTTACAATCAACAGATGATGTTATATTTAAATATGCAATTACTTGCTTAACAACTTCAGTAGCTATTTCCTTATTATATAGCTTAGCATAATACTTTAATAATTCTTCTTTTGTTTCATTGTTTGGATTTCCAACATTGAACTGTCTATCAAATCTTCCTCTTCTAAATAAAGATGTTTCAAGCTCATATGTTGAATTACAAGTAGAGATGAAAATGGATGAATTATTTTTTAAGCAACCATCTAAATTTGTTAATAAAGCTCTTGTTGCTGTTAAGTTTTTATTTAATGCTTTATCAAGCTCATCAAAAACAATTATTGTTGGTTCATTTGCTTCTTTAGCTTTATTAAATGCATCATTAATTTCAATAGCTAAATTTTCATTATTATCGCTTATATAAAATGTTTTAAAGCCTAAAGCTTTTATAAATAATTTAACAAATAATGTTTTACCAGTTCCTGGCTCACCAACTAAATTAATTCCATGAATTAAATCAATATTTGAATTAGTATATTTTTTATAATCCTTCCATTGATTTATTATTCTTGTTCCTTCATTTTTTATTTCATCATGCCCAATAAATCCTTCAAAATAATTATCCATTTTCATTTATCTCCTATTTTATAAGAATATCTATAACATTGTAAAAAATATTATAATCTCTAATTGCTTGTTCATCGCCCCAATAAACCTTATTAAGCCTTACACCTATATTTTCACATAGTAAGGTACCTCTATCTTCTAATGAATGAAAATATTTATATTCTTCTTTTGCTTTTGAAATTGTTGAGTAACGTAAAAGTGTCATACCATAAGTTTCACCATTTTTCGTTTTGGTAAAATTATAAGCAGCAACAATAGAATCTGTTCTCATTTTCCAATATGACGTCATATTTCTTGTTTCATAGCCTAATGGTGCCATTTTAGGCGTATCATAGTAAGCAAATAACAATAAAGCAATTATTGCAAGACAAATTAGTAAAACTTTTTTCTTCTTCTTTTCCATATTAACCAATTAGTTTTATGTTCATAATAACAACTTTAGAAGAAGGATATTGTGCTTTTACTAGCTTTTCTGCATCACTTCTTGAATATGCACGAATTGTAATTTCGCCCATTCTTCCATCAACTGAAAATTTAACTACGTATGTATTCATATTATTTCCACCTTTCTTGTTAAAAAGTGCGCAATAAAAATTATGTAATTATACATTCTAATTTTTATTTTATATTGCTTTTCGATTAATGATTTTATACCCCGACTATATAAAAAGTCAATAGCACGAGACGTACTTTTTGCAAAAAGTTTTTCAAAGCATTATTAACTAACACTTTTTAACTACGATATTATTATAGCAATATAGATGAGTAAAAAAAGCGACATCAAGTGAAAATTTGATAAAAATTAAAAACTATGAAGAGACTTTCATACTTCATAGTTTGTGCAATTATTTATTTATGACTACCTGCCCATAAAGCCTTATCAATATTTCTTGGCGACCAAGAATGCTTAGAGAAGGTATTAGATTTCTTTTGAATTAAATCTAAAACATATAACGCTTCATTCTTTTTTATTGCGTTTTTATTAATTTTTTGAATTAATGTATCATCTTTCAAAAAATTAGCTTTTTGCAATGCATCAATAACAAATTGATCAATTGTTGTAAATCTTTTTGGATACATAGTTGATAAAAATGCTAACGCACCAACACATCCTAAGCCATTAATTTTTAAAGCTTCATCTAGTAATTCGGTATCACTTAAACTACAGCTTTATGATACCATTTACACTAGTTGGCATTTACAATTTTTCAATTACAGTAAGTATACCATACTTTTTTCCTATTTTGCTCATTGCGATATTATACACTAAAATCCTGTAAATTTTATTAATTATTTTTCATTCCAAAGAGTTGGAACACTATCAACATAATGCCAATAGCGATAATCATTATCTGCTGGTTTTGTTTCAGAATAAAATGCTAAATATTTATTTTCAATACCTAAATATCTCTTATCTACGCTATTCCAATCTGTAGCTGAGCCCTCGTAAAATATTGTTTTTAAACTACTACAGTCTTTAAATATATTATATCCAATAAATGTAATACTATTTGGTATTACTATACTTGTCAAACTACCACAACTTTCAAAAGCATAGTTTCTAATATGTGTTACTGTATTTGGAATAATTGTGGTGTTACATCCTTGTATTAATGTATTTGTTGCTGTTTCTATTATTGCATTGCAGTTTTTTCTTGAATCATATACCTTATTATATTCATCAACAACTATTCTTGTTAAATTGCTACAACCTAAAAATGCACCTTCTCCAATACTTGTTACTGAACCTGGTATCTCTATACTTGTTAAATTACTACAACCATCAAATGCTCTATATCCAATACTTGTTACTGTATCTGGAATAATAGTTGCGTTGCAGCCTTGTATTAATGTATTTGTTTTTGTTACAATTATTGCATTGCAGTTTTTTCTTGAATCATATACCTTATTATATTCATCAACAACTATTCTTGTTAAATTGCTACAACCTAAAAATGCACCTTCTCCAATACTTGTTACTGAACCTGGTATCTCTATACTTGTTAAATTACTACAACCATCAAATGCTCTATATCCAATACTTGTTACTGTATCTGGAATAATAGTTGCGTTGCAGCCTTGTATTAATGTATTTGTTTTTGTTACAATTATTGCATTGCAGTTTTTTCTTGAATCATATACTTTATTTTTTCCATCAACAACTATTCTTGTTAAACTGCCACAACCATTAAATGCACATTCTCCAATGCTTTTTACTGATTTTGGTATCTCTATACTTGTTAAACTGCTACAGCCACTAAATACATATTCTCCAATGCTTTTTACTGAATTTGGTATTACTATATTTGTTAAACTACTACATTCATAAAATGCATAGTTTCCAACACTTTTTACTGAATTTGGTATATCTATACTTATTAAACTGCTACAACCAAAAAATGTAGATCCAGCAATTCTTTCTATTGAATTTGGTATTACTATATTTGTTAAACTACTACAATATTCAAATGCAGATCCTCCAATTTTTCTCACTGAATTTGGTATATCTATAGTTGTTAAACAACTACAACCAGAAAAAGCATAATTTTCAATACTTGTTATTGTATTTGGAATAATAGTGATATTACATCCACGTAGTAATGTATTTGTTGCTGTTTCAATTAATGCATTGCAGTTATTTCTTGAATCGTATACTTTATTATTTTCATCAACAGCTATTTTTGTTAAATTTCCACAATATTCAAATGCATCACATCCAATACTTTCTACTGAATCTGGTATTTCTATGCCCGTTAGACTACTACAATCTACAAATGCACTTTCGCCAATACTTTTTACAGAATTTGGTATTTCTATACTTATTAAACTGCTACAGTCAAAAAATGCACAATCTCCAATACTTTCTACTGAATTTGGTATTACTATACTTTTTAAACTGCTACAATTATTAAACGTATTATTTTCAATGCTTTCTATTGAATTTGGTATTACTATACTTGTTAAACTACTACAGTTATTAAATGCATTTACACCAATATTTTCTACTGAATTTGGTATCTCTATATTTGTTAAATTTCTACGACTATTAAATGCATCGCATCCAATTGATGCTACTGTATCTGGAATAATAGTAGTGCTACATCCTTGCATTAATGTATTTGTTGCTGTTTCAATTATTGCATTACAATTATTTCTTGAATCATATACTTTATTATTTTTATCAACAACTATTCTTGTCAAATTATTACAGTCTAAAAATGCACTCCAATCAATATAATTTACTGAATCTGGTATCACTATACTTCTTATATTTTTACAGTCATTAAATGCATTATCAAGAATTCTTTTTACAGGTAAATTATTATAACAGTTTGGGATAATAATATTATCATCAGTTGCACTTCCTAAACTAGAAATACAATAATAGGTGCGGTCTCTTGATAAAAAATAATCTAACCCTTTTGTAGCATTTTCAACGCAATTACACTCTGAGCAATTTTCATTTAATTGATTTTCTTTTTTCATATTTTTCTCCATTAAGTTAAACTTTTATTATTTTTATCGTAACATATCTTACTTTAAATTTAAAGGCTTTTTATTTTTCATAACTTTAAAATTTCATTAGGTTAACTTTTAATTTTGTCACCTCCGCCTTTTTTCAATGAAAGTATAACATAGTATAATATTTGCATGCTTAAAAAATCGGTAAATTTATTACCGATTTTTTATAGCAATTAAAATATAATTTAAAGTTTTGTTTTATTTGAATATTCTTTAATAATACAACAGATTTTAGGAAAAGCAAAATTACAACTTTCATCAAATGCTTTTTTCCATGAAATAAAATTATCAGTTTTTAATGCTACTGATGGAACACAAATTGGAAATGTAAAAAATTTATGTGATGAATTATACTTACTAATATTATGAGCATATTCAAGCTCTTCACTATCACATTTAAATGAATTTGGTAAATATTCAATTTTGGTATTTGTTGGAAAAATAACACCAGTAGCAATTGCATTTATTGATACCATATCCCTAATACACTTATCATAATCAGGAAGCAAATAATTTCCAATAAAGCCTGTTTTGGCAACTTCTATCCAATCTGGCTTAAATTTTGCATCAAGTATCATGTAAGGATTTGAATCATCATAGAAAACAAAATCTGGTCTAGTCGGTTGTATATAGCTATCATTAGAATTAATATTCAAAACTTTTATTTCACATTGAGATTTAAATTTTAAGCCTTTTATTTTTTTCGCAATATATTTTTCCCACAATTCAGGAGCATACATTAAAACACCATCAACCTTACTATTTCTATTTCCATTAAATAATGATATTTTTTCTTCCCTTAAAATTTTTAAGCAAATCTTTCTTAAATCTTCATATTCAGTATAAAAAGGATGTGATAAAGGTCTTGTTGTTTTTGCAAGCAAAGTCTTTTTAGAAAATTGTGGGTAATTAATAATATATTTTAATGTTTCTAAAGAATCATGCAGTTTAACTGAATCTTTAAAAGCAATACTTATTTGCACTCCATATTTTTCTTTTAATTTTTCATATGCAGTAATAATAAGATGATTAATGTAATTGAATTCACTTTTTTCTTGATAACTGCAAGCAACTTTCCCATTATTTATTCCTACATTTTGTCTAATGTGCCTTGCAATATCTATACTACCTTTTACTTTATAATCATTAGATTTTATATTATGATAATTTTTATAATATCCTTTCATATATGCATTTTTGTATTTTTCAACAAAGGAATACAATAATAGCATATCTGTAAGAGATTCTTTATCAGAATTTACTTTTGCATTATGAAATGGCATAAAGCTGTCAAACAATAAAGACATAAGAAAAAATGGCTTAGAAGCTTCATTATCTATCATTGTATTTATTTGAAGAGTTATGTCATAAATATTTCCTTCATAGCTAAAATCCTTTATTGAAGCAACTCCAACAAAGCCATCAAAATACATAGTTTTATTAAAATAACTATATAATGTTTTCTCTTCGTCTTTTAAAAATGAATTCAAAATTAAATCATTTACAGAGCTTTGTAATGCCTCTAAAAAAGTTTTTAGTATATTAAGTTGTTTTTCTTTATCATTATTAAGTTCTTCAACAAGTCTTTTTTTACTTTTTGATTTAATTTCAAAGCCAAAGCAATATTCTTTACCATTTATACCATTTTTATAAATTGGTGAAAAATCAGTTCCACTATAAAATAGTTCAATATTGTTCATATTAATCTTTCAACCATTTGTAATTATCATTTAAGCCAAAATTTTTTCTACATTCACTTAAAAATGCATCGATTGAATTTTGATCTCTACCTCTAACATATTCTTTTAATGTTGGCTCGATTTCATTTTTATAGATATTAATTAACTTACTTTTATAAATAGCTCCTTTTACAGTAGCGTACGATTTAAAATATGCTGGTCCAATATTATAAGCATCTGATAAGCCCATGCCGTTTTCTTCAGAATTTGAAATATAATCATTTAAGGCTTTTATTTTGCCTTTTATAAATTCATATGCTTCAGGATTAGTAATTAATTTTAAAAGGACTTCATTCATTACATCACTTGCTTTGAATTCAACCCATTTAAACCTTCTTCTTAAAGCAAAATCGAAAGATTCTACGCTTCTATCTATATCATTCATTGTACCAATAATATATACATTTTCTGGTATATAGAATCCTTTTTCGAATATATCAGTATTTCCATATGGACAATTTATATTTTGTTCTTTTATCTCTGAAAATGTCTTTGGACCTTCGTTAGTAATAATATATGTATCAAGATTACTATATTGAGTTTTAACCCTGCCTTTTTCGCCTCTATATTCAAGGCAATACATTAGTTCACCAAATACTTTTGATAAATCTGCTCTATTTACCTCATCAATTATAAAATAATAGCGTGTACTATAACTATCATCAGATGCACCGTTCTTTAGATAATCATTAGCGGCCTTTCTACAAAACTCTTTAAAAATTCCATCCATTCTTACAAATGTTGTATTATCTTTTATTTTAACTGGTCTTAAACCTTCAACAAAATCACTATAATCAAATGAAGGATGAAATTGAACAAATTGATATTTAATGTCATGTTCATTATCTATTTCGATAACTGCTGCATTTTCATCATTTGTTGCAACCTGCATAGCAGAATAGGTTTTTCCAGTTCCAGGTGCTCCAGTTAGTATTATTTGTTTATTATCATCATTTATAAGATTAAAAATTTCATTTTCCATTTTAGTAGTATTATGAGTATAATTCCATACACTTAATCCTAACGATATAATGCTTTCAACATCATTTTTTAACAAATCAACAAATTTTTCACAAAGCGCTTTGCTTTTCTTAAAAGAATCAAGGTTTGAATTAGTATCTTTAATTGTTTCTAAAAATTTAAAACCGCTCTTGTTTTCAATGCCTTTATAATTATAAATCCATACTAGTTTATATTTATAATCATAGTTGATTTTTTCTTCATTTTCTTTTTTATTTTCATTCTCTTCTAAATCATTCTCTTCCAATATTGAATTCAAAAATACGATTCCAAAGATAAAAGAAGGATAACTTATTACATTAAAAATTCCATTTGCTCTTAAAAAATTTAATAACTTTTCCCATTCATATGTTGTAACCAATTCTTTTAAAAAATCTTTAGTTTCTTTCAAATATTTATCTTTTTCATTTTCATCCAATTCTTTTTTATCAAATTTATATTCTTTATTATCTTTAGTTCCTGTAACCCAAAGTCCTAATTCAGAAGACTTAATTGTTCCAAGGCTACCAAAATATGAAGCACATACACGTTCAATAAATTGTCTTAAAGAATAATTTCCATCATCAAAAAATTCATTTTTTCCATTATATTCTTCAGCAGTCAATGAACCATCTATAATTTTTTTCCTAAATTCTTTCCACTTATCTTTAATTTCATCAAATCTATCTTTATCAAAATTAAACTCTACTTTTTGCTTATTATAATAATCTTCAAATTTCATCATAGTCGGTTATCCTCCAATATAAATTAATCTCTATATATTATTTTAGTGCTAGTAGGAAATGCATCTTTATCAACAATTGTTGATTTTGATAAAATAACTTCTTTTAAAGAATGACAGTTTTCAAAAGCATATTGTTTTATGGTTTTACATCCATTCATCACTATAACTTTTCTTAAATTTAAACAATTTGAAAAAGCATTTTCATCTATTACTTGTACGTTTCCTGGAATCACTATTTCAGTAAGGCTATCACATATCATAAAAGCACAGCTTTCAATGCTACTAATATTACTTGGTATGGAAATACTTTCGATTTTTTTACAGCCACTATACAAAGCACTAGAAATTGTTTTTAATTGTTTTGGAAAATTAATGTTTTTAATGTTGCAGCAATTACTAAATGCTTCCTCGCCAATAAAGACTAAACTATCTGGTAAATTAATAGCTGATAAGCTAATGCAATTACAAAATGCAAATTCTTCAATTTTTAAAAGACTATTTGGTAATATGATACTTTTTAAATGATGGCAATTAAAGAAAGCATTGGCTCCAATATTTCTTACGCTATTAGGAATGTTTATTTGCTTTAAATTGTAGCAATTTGCAAAGGCATAGCTTTCAATTCTTTCTAATCCATCAAAAAGTACTACTTTCTTTAAATTGCTGCAGTTTTCAAAAATATTACTTGAAATCACTTTAACTCCACTTGGAATTTTAATTATTTCAAGGTTATTACAATTTTTAAAGGCCGCATCATCTATCCTAATTATAGCATTATGCATCTTAATGCTCTTTAAATTGTAGCATGAATTAAAAGCGCCACTACAAATTTGAGTTATCGTATTAGGAATTTTTATAGAAACAATACTTGTACAATTGGAAAAACAACCAACTCCTATACTAATAATTTTTTTGTTATTGTATTTAGAAGGAATTGTTACATGCTTTTTATTACCAAAATAATTTCTTATTTTATAAGCATTTTCTAATGGCTTTAAAACAAAATCTTTATATTCAATATCATAATCAAATAATTTATGACTAATCATTGCTATTCATCCATTTTCTTTGTTATATTTTTTTCAAGCTTAATATTGAACTTACTAAGTTTTTCATTTATTTGATTAATATAATTTCTATTAACCTTATCACATTGATCATCAATATTTCGACAAGCCTTTTTAATTGCTTCAGAGCTATCAGTAATAGCACTTATGCAATTACTTAGTTGAGCAAGTGGTTTATCTAAATAAGTAGATTTAATATCTTCAAATTGTTCAATTAAATCAAATTTTTCTTTTAAGGCTATTTTTTCTTCTTCCTTACTTAAAACTAATGTTGCAAATCTAGTAGTAAGTGATGTAATCATATTTAAAAATACCATTAAATAAGCAGGTCTTACAACATACATATTTTCATATTCTCTTACCTTGAAAATTGGTAAAACATTTGGCTTATCCATTTCAAGATTACTAACAAGTAAAGCATATTTACATTGCTTCTTTTCTCTATTTTTATCTAATTGCTTATAATAGTCAGAATTAGATTTTTTATTAACTGAATCTGGATTTTCATCCTTCATATCCATACATACTGAAGCTAATAATTCATTATCTAAGTGTTTATCACTAGCATATATTTTAAAGATATAATCAGCTTTTGAGCCTTTTTGTTCATCTTCTTCTTTAATAACCTTGTTATCCTTTATCCAAGTACAATTAAATAAACCATTTTGCATATATGAAGTAACTTCATTATTACACCATGATTCTAAGTCTTCACCAGTTTGTTTGACATTTAAGTTAGCTTTAGCTCTTTGAAGGTTATTAATTACATCTTCTTTATTTTTTAATTCTTGTTCGAATTGTTCTTTTTGTTTATTTAATAATTCATTCTTTTCTAGTTCGAATTTGTTTTTACTTTCAACTAATTCATTTTGTATTTTATTAAGCTCAATAGTATGTTCACTCTTTAAGTCAGCTAATTGCTTATCATTTACTAATTTCGCTTCATTTAGCTTATTAGTTAATTGTTGTATAACTAATTGATGCTCATTATCTAATTTTTGTAGCTTATTTGTTTCTTCTATTTTAATAGCATTAATTTCATTTTCTTTTTTAGTAGCTAAAGTATCAATTTCATTTTTATTAGTTACTTTCAATAATTCAATTTCTTTTTTAAGATTATTAATTGTTTCAGTTAGTTTAGAAGTTACTTCTTGTTCCTTTATTAATAAATCATTTTCTTTTTCTTTCTTTAATAAAGTAATTTCATTTAATAGCTTATTTTGTTCTATCTTATATAAAGCATCTTGAGTTTTCTTAAATTCTTCAAGCTTAGTTTGATAAACCTTATCCTTACCACTTTCAATTATACTATCAAGATATGAAGTATCAACCTGAACTAATTCAGTTAAGTCAATTAAATCTCCTTGCTTTGCATCTTCAGCTAATTCTAATATTGTTTTATCCTTTACTATTACTTTTATCTTTTTCATAATTCTTTACCATTTTAATAAAAATTATTAAACCCTTTCACATATAAAATAGCATATTTAATGTACCAAAAATGAGACATTACTTGCTTTTCCAAGCAAAACCAAATTTGTTAAAATGTTTTTGTAAGAATTTTTCATAGGAATATTCACTATTATACTTAATATAGCATATTCTTGATGATATTGTTGAATATAATACTCTTTTATAATTTCTATTATAATTTTTCTTATATTCTTGATGTAATCTTTTTGTTTCAATAACATATGGATCTTTTTCCTTTAGATTCTTTTCTTTTATATATTTAAATCTTTCTTTTAAGATTTGCTTATCATCTTCTTTATCTAAATATTTATAATAATGCTTAAGTAAATCAAGTGTTTTTAAAATAAAAAGCTTAGAAATAGTTATTTTATTACCACCATTAATTGAAGGAGAAATATTTAATCCTAAAAACGAAACTGCTGTATCTTTCTTTAAATCAAATTCACGAAGCTTCTTATCATTTATTGTTAAATTATATTTATATAGCTCATTTTTAATATAAGATAAAAATATATGTAATTTTCTATAATCTCTTTCACTTGTTGATATTAATATATCATCACAATATCTTGAATATTTACATGTTGGATGAGTTTCTAAGAACTCTTCCATTTTTAAATCAAATTTATATAAGTACATATCACTAATTTGTGGTGATGTTACAAAGCCTAATGATAAGTGATTATCATAAAAGCAACATTTTAATTTCTTTTCTTTTAGTTTAGCCTCTTTTGTTTCATTAACAAAACTATCATAATCAATGCTTTCAAAAAATGATTTAATATCAAGTTTTATAAATAAAGTACTATTTAAATGATCAAGAATTGCATCTTTAGTGCAATATCCTTTTTTATAAGCAAAACTATATTTTGATGAAGGATACTTTTTTAATTGCTTTAAAAAGCTTTCATGAAAGCTTCTAAGCTTATAGCCATTATTATCTTTATTATATGTAACAATAACTCTATCTTTATTCTTTTCATGAATTATTAAAGGATAAACATACTTATCTAGTTTATTTGGATAATTTTTAATCATTAAATAATTAAAAAGCATAATAAAAGTCCTCCATTATTTTTAGTTAAAAAAAAGAGGTTACCTTTATTACAAACGTATAGTTAATTATTGGTCAATGACCAATAATTAATGCCGTATTGTAAAATACAATTGCTGTACTTTCACTTAAGAAATTCTAACCTCTAAGAAAATAGTATCATAAAATGAATAGGAAAAGCAATAAAAAAATATCCAAAATAGTTACATGTTTTCATAGAAATAAATTATTTTTATTTATAAATTTGAACTATAAAGACTATTTTTACACTTGTGTCTTATTCACGCAAAATTTCTTTAATACATTTTTTAATCACTCATAATATGTCACAATTTATTTAAAACTCACAATTATTATTGGTATTAAAAATAAATCAAGTTATTCCATGCGCCATTTAATACTAGATAAATCTGTACATATATCACTTAGCATGTCTAGTAATGTTTCTCCAGTTAATAGTTTATCATTTGTTTCATTAGCCACATATACAATGGAATTAATTTCATTTCTTATGAAAAACAATTTAGAATCTATCGAATGCAATAATTGAGAATATTTATCCAAACAACTAGATACATTCTCCATATTTTGATTTATTTTAATTAAATTATCATTCATTGAACTCAATGAAGAAATTAGTTTATCAAATTTTTCATCATCTATAGTCATATTATTATACCTCCTAATTATTAACTTAATGCATTTATATTAGCATGAAAATTAAATGTTTTAAATGTTAAAGCACTTATGCAAAAAAATTAATGCATGTTAATTTTGCAACATTTCACCAGCTAATAATTTCTCATTCATACCCTTAGATATAGATTTGAGAAAATTCACCCTCACTTTATGAAAAATAATTTAGAATCAATCACATGTTATAATGTGCAATATTTATCTAGGGCAATTTTGTTACATATCTCAATATTTTAATTAAATTACCACATTCATTAATCACAATGAAAGAAATCAGTTTATCAATTATATCTTCTTCTATATTTATGATTCTATTTCTCACTTAAGCAATGTACTCAAGTACAATTATTTACTTTTTAATGTTTCAACTACAGTAAAACAACGTTGCAATATCTCCTAATTTATTATTACCATGCGTAGAGATTATTGCACTAAATTTTCATTGAGATTACCTTTTTCTCAATTTCATTTAAACCACATTCATATTGCAGTTTAATCATTTTTTATAGTAATATAAATCTCCATAGAATTTAAAAGATCATTTATTGAAAATTTTTTTCTTATTGGTTTCTTAATACTTAACTACATTCATTTAAGATTTAGGATTATTAAAACAACAGCAGTTATTACTCCTCCAACAACTGTAACGATTATTGGTATTAATACTTTATTTAAAAATGGTTTTTTTTCACTTTTAACTTCAATAATTATATTATCCCCAGCAATATTAGATTTTTTAATTTTTGAATTATTACCAATATTTAATTTATTTCTTTCCATTTAATGAAATTCCTCTACCTGCTAAGTTTGAATCATTAATTCTATTTTCGTCACCTATACTGATAAATGAATCAATTTTAACATTTATGTAATTATTAATCATCAACTCCTGTTCTTTTGAAGGAGAAATATCTAAATCATCTAAATTTCCAAATTCTGAATCTATTTTCAAAAGAATATCAGTCAATTCTCTAGAAATACAGTCAACGACCTTTATGAATGCTGATTGTGGTATACACATATAAAAATCTAAGATGCTAATCGTTGGGCTTTTTTTCTTAAGAAACGGAATTAAATCCGGCAATGGTACCATAAGTTGATTATTTGAGTGAATAGCTTCATTTATGGAAAATATGCCATCTCTACAATGATAATTTGCAAAATCTTGCATATTTTCTGGCAACACTGAATTTCCAATAGGTTGATTACTTGCTTTTGAATATCTAGTCACATATGAAATTTTTAAATATCCAGGAATAATTCTATATTTGGGAAGTTTTGCATCATCTGAATAGCCATATAGTTCATTTTTAATCCAATTTTCCAATTTTTCATTTTTTAAGTCATGTGCAATCAATAAAGTTCTTTTTAATGTAGTTTCTAATGTTACAGTACCATTTGCCATATCTTTTAATATTTTACTTTTCGCCATAAAATCACCTCGTTTCTATTTGAATTAATTTTTATAACAAATGATTTTTTATATATAAATCATTCTGATGGCGATACAAATCATTTAGTTAACAATTATCTGTCATTCATTATTTTATTAAAGTTTACAATATTAAGTTCATTTTTAGTTTGGAAATTTTTTATTACATATTTTCTTACTTCTTCAGGAATATTATATTTATCAAACAAATGTTGATCAATTTCATTAATTGATTCATTCCACCATTTTTCTGAATAATCTTGAATGGGAATTGCTCCCCAAGATGATGTGCTATGTTGTGAAAATTTGTTAACATAAAGTAGTGCTCTACAGAATTTAGTCATAAGATATTTGGCATGCTTTTGTGCAATTTCAAAAGAATCAAATAATCCAGACTCTAAATAAGTTTCAGTACAAGCCTCACCTGGTGAAGCAATGATAATATCAGAGAAAGCCCCGCCCAAGCCTGATTTTTCGCTCATGTTTCCCCACGCATACGGGACGAATACTTTGAACTTAAAAAGTGCAGTTGAAACTTTAGGAAATGCATAATCTTTAGGGACATAAAGAAGCAAGCCTGATTTTGCATATATTGTGATATCATCTTCTTTTTGTTTAACTTTATATATTTTTGAAATTTTATATTTTTCGTAGATAGCTGCATCATCAATTCTAATTACATCTGTGCTTAAGCCATATGGCTTACGCACAGATGTAATTTTTTGTATTGATTCAAATGACTCTTTTTTCATTACAATTCTTGCTAATTCTACAATTTCTTTTGGCTTTTCCAAATTTTCTTTTTCACATAATAATTGTATAACTTGTTTATTATTACCATTAGTAAAAATAAATTGGCTGCCATCTAGATTGTTATCATGTCCTTTTTTCCACAAAATTATATTTACCCATTCAGCGCCAGAAATACCAGGGAATACATTTTGCCTATTATCTATAAAGACAATTTGTTTATCGCTTTTTATTTCAGGGCAGTTGATACACGCTAAATTATTAGCATTTTTCGGTTCTTGCCAACTTATAGGAAATATTAAACTAACAATTTCGCCTATTTTAATGGATGATAAATAAAAATTAGGATAAATTTGTTGATGATTTATTCCTTGATATGGTGGATTTCCAACAACGGCATTGAACTTCATATCATTCCCTCCCTTATTCCAAAAACTTGGCGTTTTTATTTTTTTAACTAATTGATTCTGTTTGTCTTTCATTTGCGTAATCAAATCATCAAAGGCATGAGCGTTAAATCTCCCACTTGTATATCCAAGCAATGTTCTGCGTGTGATTTGTTTTGCCATTGGTGTTTTGCAAATGACGTATACATTGTCTTCTAATATTTTGTTCCAAATCGATTTTTTCTTTTCGAAAGTTAATTCATGCTCATCTATTCCTTTACAAAACTTACGATAAAAAGAATAAGCAACATACAGAGGATATAAGCCGGTCTTTGAATTAATTTCTAATACTTTTCCATCATTTGAAAAAATGGATTTGGTAACATCATCATTGATTACTTCTCTAGGATTGTCAAGTTCATTGCTAAAATCTTCATTCCAAAAGCAATATCCTCCGATTGTTTCTGATAAATGCATGTTTACAACACGCCATGGAGTCAACACAGTTTCCTTGTCAGGATTCTTAAAAGTAGAAAACAATTCTGCAATTTTTTTAACACGCTCTGTTGGTTCCAATTCATCTGCTGACTTAGCAATAAAACGAATTCTAAAAGTGGAGGCAACAAAAATATCTTTGTCATAATACTTAGAGAACTTTTTAAAATCATCTTTAGTCACTTTATTAGGCATAAATTCCGTCCAAGAAGCATCGTCGACCAAAGATGGGAATTCATCAATCGTGATATCCTTACTGATTGGGACATCAGTTCCATAAACCAGTAATGGTATTCTAATTGATATTCCTCTTAATATTGATATAGCATTGTTCTTTTCTTTCCTTTTTTTTCTTAATTCTTCTAATTGTTTTTTTTCTGCATCGCTCAATTCTTTTTTAGGCTTTTTTTCAAGTTTTTTTATTCGTTCGTATTCCTCTTCTGTAAAGCCCTCATTATTTATGTCGATTTGTTTTGTCTTTTCTTGATTTGGTGTTGAACCAATTATTCCTTTTAGACGTTCAAATTCCTTAAGATCAACATCATTGAGTTTCAATAATTCATCATTATATAATCTTGTGTCATCAAAACCATTTCTTACAACTCTTTCAGCATATGCTTTCTTTAACTCTTGAAGCATATATGATACCTTGTATTCCTTCATTCCAGTTTCTGCAATAGATAGGACTGGGCAGAAATTCAAAAATTTCTGAAGTCTGATTTCTGCGTTTTGACTTCCCATTCCTCGTTGAGAAAGTTGTACTGACTCTGCAACCATTTTCAAAGTTCTATCCGGTGCAAAATCAAAAACATAGCAGTTCTCTTTTATTTTGCCATTTATGTTGGCTGGAGTTTGAACTCTAAATATCGTTTGTAAGTATTGGCTCGCTTGTGTAGAATACGATCCAGCAAGCATCATCACGGCGGTCCATTCTGGGATAGAAACACCAGTCGTTAATCTTCCACATGAAAGTGTGATTGTGTATGTTTCATCAGGATTTTTTCCCATTGCTTTTCTAACAGTGTCTAACGCATTATTAGAATCAATTTCTTCATCACCATCTCCAGCAACGTTTATTATTTCAAATTGGCCGAAAATAGGATCTGCTTTAAGCAATTTTGAAAAGGCTTTGGCCTCTTTGACTCCAGGAAGCATCCATAATGTGTGTCTGAAATAAGATCTATATTCTTCTGTTGAAAAAGGATAATTGGTTTTTTCACTCTTAAGACAAATTAATTTTAAGAAACTTTTAATATCTTTTTCGTGAACGAAATCGCCAATCGAAGCACCTATAGGCATCTTTTCATAATCCTTGTTTATGTCTCCAGTCCAAGTTCTAAAAAACTCTTTAAAGTTAAACGCTTTATCTTCCAAATCCATATAATTTTTGAATGTTTCTTCAAGGTGGTAAGTGTAAATGTTCATTTTTGGAAGTTCTTCATATGGGTTAGAATCGCCAAAATGATGCAATGCCCATTCTTGTTTTGCCTCTTGTTCCATTATGTAGTCCCATGTGTAGATTTCATTATCTTCATAGTCAACAAGAAGATTGAATGGAGTTCCAGATAATTCCAGTGTTTTTGTCACATGTTCTTTATCATCGGGTTTGATGACAGCTTGTAGCACCGATTGTCCGAGTTTAGTTTTTGTTCCTTCGTGTGCTTCATCTACAACCACAAAATCCCAATTTGTTTTGAAAATTATATTGTTTTTATCAAAATTTCCACCGACTTGTTCAGATCCTCTTAAATCTTGCATGGAAGCAAAGTATACAAAATTCTTACCAGACCTAATTAATTCTTCGATTGATTTGCCATGTGTTTTTGAACCAAATTCATATTTATTGGTATCATAGAATATTTTAGAGAAATCTTCGTACCATCCATCGCTTACAACAGGTCTATGAGTTATAATTATCGTACGGCAAAAAGACAACCTTTTTGCAACTTCAAGAGCGGTTAGCGTTTTACCGAAGCGCATCTTTGCATTCCACAACATTCTATTGCCTTTTTTGAATTGCTTTAATGTTTTTTCTATAGCATCCATTTGTTCTGGCCTAAAAATAATTGGGCTCTTATCAAAAGAAATGCTTGAATTGTCTAATGCTGATTTCCCTTCTTTTACTGCTTTTATTGCTAATTTTACAGTTTCCAAATCACATTTGAACCACTCATTTTGCGTTTTATTAGTATCAAAATGCTTATTCATAATTCCAGAGCGTTTCAAAACTGAATGGACATCATGGTCTCTGAAAGCTAATATCTTGCCAAACTTTTTACTGCGTCTATCGTTGCTCGTATAAACAGCAATTTCAGTATAAAGAAGTTCATAAACAATTCCTGCAGTTGCTGTATACTCATCTATTCTCTTCTTTGCCGCATAATTTAAATCATGTGCGTTTGGAGGTAATTGGTTAAACGATTTGCTTGTATGTATAGTAGCATCGCCAATTTTTAAATAGCCATTATGATTGCCATCATTGATTCTGAAAGCATAAATTAATTTGTATTCGAAACTGGGTTGAAAAAATGCTGATTCCATTTGTTGCCCTCCCTATTTGACAATATCTATAAATTTGACTGTCTTATTTGACCGCCAATCTTTTATCTTTGAATACGTACCATTGTGCTGGTGGATATCTCCAGTACGGCATCCTTTGCAGAATTCAGGCTCTTCTTGCATATCCTCAAACAAGCTCAATTGTAGAGTTTCTTCTTTATGGCAAGAATAAGGAATAACATATTTCATACCATCCATTTGCCAAATATTCCAGCTTATAATTGTTGCCACTTCTTTTAGCAACTCAATCGATGGTTCTTTTTTAAACTTTTCTTCAAAAAAATCTATGTATGTAAAGAATAGGTTTTTTCTAGCAATTAAAACATTATCACCTTGAAAGTCATAACCATAAATTCTTTTTAATGACAAAAGAGAATTCTCAACATAATCATTTTCATCATCAGTGTTTTCACAAACAACTCTTAACTTCCTATCTAGCAAGCCAATTCTATCTAATGGTTGTATCTCGCTTCCAGTAACAACGTCGTATCTACTTGTTAAATATGGTGCTTCCCCACACGTGATTTCAATTCTTTCTAAGTCTATATAGTCTTTCCAATTTTTGTCTTTAAATTCGACTTTTTTTGTAGCATTCCATCCGTTTTCACTTTCTTCGTTAAAAGCATTTTTATATCCGAACCACTCGTTATCAATCAGATTATTTTGGAGATTACAGACCCAAGCAGGAGTAAACACTTCCGCCATATCCCTAGACCTTATCTTTTGGTCTGTTTTCGATTTTAGAATTCTAGGTTTTACTATTTGCTTGCTATGGTTGAGTAGGTATTTCAAGAGGATGTGGTCATTGCTCATGAATCCTTTTCCGAATCTAGAGTAGTTTGATGTTCCCCATATTATATTTTTGCTCGATGTTCGATCAATTAAAAGAATTTCCAATATACCAGGATATTTCTTCTCTAATTCGATTTCAGTTAATTCGATATTGGCCATTAGTCATCCTCCTCTTCTATGTCTTATTTTCAAAATAAAGTGCTAGTTTTCTTTTGTAAAGTTATTGTGACCGACTTGAATTTTCATACCTTTATGGCAAAAGAAACATTTAAAAGTGCCAAATTTCGTTTTTGTCAAGGTTAACTTGTGCCTCAGTTTTCTTATTGTTTCTGAGCAATTCATTCCATATCCTCCCATTTTGATAATTTATGATATAAATATAGCACTTCCCTCAATTTTTTTCAATAATCGTTCAACCGATGTGACAATCTTTAAATAGTTCCAATAATAGTTATTTTGTTAGGATAATCATTCAATCATTGCTACATAAAACTTATAAATAAATCCTTACACAAAAAAGTGACAAAATTTTTCCAAATAAATATATAGATAGAAAGTCATATATTTCTTCTTAACCAATTTAAAAGTAATGTTCTTTTCATTTTTAAGCACAATAATTGTCATCATTTTTTTGACATGCGGTATAGAAACCCTACATTTTAAGATAGTGCCAATAAAAGCAAGTACATTTGTTAATGCCACTTACTCATCTTCATCATATTCATTATTTTGCGTATGAATTATAATAGCTATTTTACTTTTTATATTTTGATAATGCTTTTTCAAAATCATTTTTTAAAAATTTATTCCAACCAATATTTTCATATGCTTCATTGCCAAGTACATATAGCTTTGCTTCATCTGTTATTATTTTAGCATTTAGTGCATATAAAATAACTTCCGGATAAATTGTTACACAATTTTCTAGTATCTTTTGTCTTTTAATTTGATTTTCGTAATATTGCAAAGCATTGATAATTGAAGTTGTTCTTTCTCTTCTATTTCTAATTTTTGAGTGTAATAAATAATCAAGCCATTCATCAACAAAGACACTGCCATTATTATAGAAGAAATGATTTATTTCTTTAGGATCAAAATCAAAAGCATGTAAATTTTCTACTATGTAATATACAGCTTCCATTTTTATTTTTTCATCATTACATGTATATGCAAGATACATTGCTTCATACACAAATTGTTTCTTCAATCCTATATCAGAAAATTGTTGCAATGAAGATAATGTAAGATTTGCATTATGAAGTTCATAATATGCACCAGAAGTTTCAATATTTAGCAAAACCAATCGCTTTACTAATTCGTATCCTTCTTTTTTTCTATCTAAATCAATACATTGATGAACAACATCAAAGGCAAGTTTTATATCATTAATAATTCCGTTGTCATCATCTATAGAAATGTCATCATCTGTATAGACATCTTCATTAATTTCTGAAAATGATGGGAATTTTTCCCCATAATATGATATTGAACATGAATCTTTTTCATATAGTTCTCTTAATTGAGCTACAGTATCAATTCCTCTTTCTTGATTTTCAATTGTAGATAATGCTTTATCAATATATGCGTAATCTCTTTCAAGATTTTCATAAATATTTATTTTATCAATTTCTTTTCCATTTGCAATGTCAACAATTTCATTTAAAAAAGGACTTCTTTCTTCTTCGCTTTGCTTTTTAGCTAATTCATAAATATAATCTGCTAGGCTATCTTTACTTGCATGATTTAATGATTTTTTAATAATGTCTAAAAAAGTAATTTTATTCATAATAATCTCCCTGCAACACACATTTTATTTATTTAATTATAATATATTTTTTTGTATATGTATATTTTTAATTGAAATATTAGTCTTAAAAGTCTAATTATTATGTGAAGCTAAAAAATGTTTAAAATTATCTTAGCTGCATATAGTTAAATATATTAAAAATCAAAGTAAATTCCTTCTTCTAAATAATCTTCTTCAACATCAGATGCTTCTACTTCAATATCATCGATTTTTTTACCTTTAAATTTTTTGATAAGTAACTTACATACACAATCACTTCTTGTTATATAAATAAGTAAACGAATTAAATTAATAGTTGATTTATCATTACTTTTTTTAATACTGTCGAAAATATCTTCATATTCACCAAGTGTAATGTCATTAAACTCTTTTACACTTGATTTTCCAATATAATCCCATGTATCTTCATCATCAAAATTTTCTCCAATTAAATCATTAAAAATATCTTTTTCAGTTAAATAAAAGTTAGGTATACCTGCAACATCTACATTATTAAGCCAAAATGATTTAACACCATCATTAATTTTTATGCTTGCTACAAGATTTGCACCTATTGGTCCACATGCATAATGTTCTTCAGTCATTCCATATTTTACATCTTCAATTAAATAATTCATACTCTACCCTCATTTCTAGATAATTAAATCAAGAATTATCTTTTTTCACCATTATTGTAGCAAAATGGATGAGTAAAAATTGCCACATCAGACTATTTTTAATTTATTTGCTTAAACAATTCTATAAAATATAAATCTCAATCAAATAAGAAAGACTGACTTCTATAAAATATTGAATTGCAATAACATAGTTATTAATCAAAAAGTATATTTTTATTATGATCAGTCATAATATGTATAGGCACACATATATATATATCTTGACAAAACACAAAAATATGTTAAAATAATAGTGCAAGTAAATCTTGCGGTGCTCATTTACGTGCGTAAAAAGAGGTTACTAAAACGGGTCTATTAAATTAGTTCCGTTTTTTGCTTTTTTATAGTAATCTGTTTGATAAATAGAAAATAGCCATTTTAATTTAAATGGTTATTCCTACTATTTTATTTATGACTTACTTTAAATACGAGTGTGTTGTTTATGCATTATTTACCATTGATTTTAATTCATTAGGAACAAAGGTTGACATTTTATATTTTTCATATCTTTTTTTTCTTTCCATGACATTGTCAAAGTAAAATGCTGTAATAAGAAAATAAAAACCATTTTTATTTTTTTCCAAAACAATTAGAAAGTTCTCATCATATAACATAATATTCATTCTATAAGTTGACCTATATTGCTCATACCAAGTCATAACTCCCCTACAATTACAATTTTGAATTGGCTTACAATCATAATGTTCAATTATTTTCCTTACCCAAGCAATTCGTTCAATTCTTTTTATATCGGGATATCTATCACAATAATTACTAGAATTCCCTTGAATTTTATCATAATCTTTAGTAGTTATGTGATTAAAAGAACTATATCTATGATTAGTTTCATCTTCAGGATATCTTCTAACCATTACCTCAAATCCATTAATTTTTGGCTTTGAAGTAATGAAGTCATTATAAAAGATATCATAAGCTTTTCTCATTTCATTTTGATAATCATTTATATCTAATTCGTTTTCTTTAGGAAGCCATTTGCAATTAATCTTCACCTTAAATAACTTCCTTCCCATATAAATATATTCATCTTTTTTTCAGATAAACATGTAGATTTAGTTAATGTATATTTCGATAATTCCTTTACTTTAAGCATAACGCTTATTTTAGAATTAGATCTACCTTTAAATTTGCCATTTTCAAAGCGATTTGCAAAAGTGACTGCACCAATTAAAATATCAGTTAATTGAATAATTTGGCTTTCATCAGAACGTATTGGTTGCATTTTTTTTATCATATCATGGCAAAAATCCAACTGATTGTTGCAACACACTGTCATTAATTTTTGACATTTTTCGTAACTATGAGTATCCTTTATATCGGTATAAACATTATAACTATTTTCATAAGTAAAAATCACTTTAAGCATTTCAAAATACATTTTATAATAAAAATCATCATGCGTTTGGTTAAAAAGTTCGTGTTTTAAATCTCTTTTGTCTATAACAATAATTCTAAAATAAATATCATCACAATCAAAGAAAAAATTAACTAAAGCTTTATATAAATTTACATTTGCGTTAGAAATTTTTGTCCATTTAACCTCTTTATTGCCTGGATACCCATTATTTTCTTTTATTTTTCTTATTTTATTACTAATTTCTTTAACTTTGCATTTTGGACACCATACACCTCCAATTGACATAAAATTACTTGAATCACTTTCAAGATAGCAACTTTCATCGCAATAAATATTATATTCCATCAAAATCACCACATTTCATTTTTATTTTATCATGGAACTTTAATTATGTCGATTAACCAAAATTATTTTATTTATTTCAAATTAAAAACACTTTATTTTTATATGCTATTCTATTTAGTTTATATGCTATTCTATTTAGTTTATATCATATTATTTTATACAATAATAGCTATATTTTATAATCTGTAAATGCTAAACTGAAAATGTCATAAAACGCCAAACTCAAAATGTCGTTTTTTGGAACATTCCACTATAATTAAA
>CAKPXF010000006.1 GCA_934201705.1 uncultured Bacilli bacterium
AGTAGTGGCTGTAAAGGTAGTGTAGCAGCATCAATTATTACTTTAATAAATTGCTTAGGATTATTAATTATCTTACGCAAAAAAAAATATAATTGAATAATAATTTGCAACAATAAATGAAAAAAGCAACATCAAGCGATGTTGCTTTTAAAGGTTTAAACTTATTATTTATTATTTTTCTAATGTTTTAACAGTTACTGCCGTATCACCATAACTTAAATTGAAGTTTCCTTTTAATGAAACATCATAAGTTAAAGTACCACCAGCAAGCATTGCAATAATGCTTGAATCAGCAAGAGTTGAAATTTCACTTGGAATTTTAACTTGACCTTTAATTGCAAATTCAAAATCAGCACCATTAATTGCACCTTTACCTTTATCAGAAATGTATAGAGAATAATTAAATACAAGAGTAGTTGGAAGAGATGGAATAATAGTTTCATTTACCATTTTAGCATATGCTGAATCAGCATAAGTTTTACTTAATTCTTCACAAACATTTGTAAATGAAGTTTTCCAATCTTCATATTTAAACGATGATTTTAATACTAATTGGTTCTTAGTTGTAGCTTTTGTAAATGTTACATATTTAGTATAATCATATTTATCATAGCTATTTACTAAATCAATAACATATTGTTTATCTTTTTCAGTGGCATTTTTAAATAATTCGCCATTAAACACGTTTTGGTCAATATAATTAACTAATTCTTCAGCAGTAATTTCTTTGTTCTTGAAGGCTTCAATCTTTTTTGCAGCTTCTTCAAAGGTAGATAAATCAATTTCAACTGGTAAATCAGATGTTTTTTCATCATTAATTGTTGTGTCCTTTAAGAAAGTAATAAATGATTTAGCGTATTCATTAATTTCCTTTTGCTCCATTGTTGATGAATTAGTAGTAGTTTCACCATTTTTTGTTGTGCGTGTTGTAGAAGTTGCACCTTTTTGATAAGCTTCAGCAATAAGTTCAATTTTTGTAGGTTCACTACTTGTTGATGAATCAGTTGAAGAAGTCGTTTCAGGGATACCACTTACTTCATATTGACCTGAAACCATAGCCTTAGTGTAAGATTCACAATTTGAAATATCAGCGTTGCCATTTTCATATTTTCTTAAGCCAACCAAGTCTTGATTTGTTTGAGCTTCGGCTTCAGCCAAAACATTAGCTTTAACTCCCATTTCAATAGTTTGTCCTAATATTGTGTTCTTAAAGTTAAGATCAACTTTACCTTCAACACTAGCACTAGCAGTAGCACCAAAGATATCTTTAGTACTTAATTCAACAAGGTCTGCTTTTGTTTTATCTTTCGTAGCAGTAACTATAGCATTACCATCTTGATAATCAATCTTCTTTTCTGCAGAATCACATGATGCGATTAAAGCTATAGATAATATAGATGTAAAAGCAAATAAAACTTTATTTTTTTTCATAATTTTTGTCTCCTTTTAATGAATATATTATTCATTAGATAAGAATATTGTAGACTAAAACATAAAACTAGTCAAGTTGTAACGACTTTTAGCATAATCAAATTCAATTTCTAATATTATTATACGAAAAAACTTGAAATTAGTAAAAAAAGAAAAGCCACTTATAAAGTGACTCTATACATCCTTAAAGCAGCTACCACCAATAAATTCTCTTAATAAAGAATTACAAGGTATCCATTTATCATCAATTTCTTTAATATATTTTAAGAATTTAATCAAACGATTAGCAGCAATATAAT
Organism: uncultured Bacilli bacterium; assembly: GCA_934201705.1. GTDB lineage: Bacteria > Bacillota_I > Bacilli_A > RFN20 > CAG-631 > CAKPXW01. The sequence goes on from CAKPXF010000006.1 coordinate 1,731, forward strand.
ATGGACTATCTGAAGGTATTTCTCTTAAAGCAGGTAATGCTACCTTCTTTAAAACACAAAGCTCATAAGTAAGTGCTGAATTAAAAACAAAATCACAGCCTTCTTGATAAGGATAAATCCATTTAAATTCACCACGTCTTACAGAACGCCACATAGATAGTGTTCCTTCTGCAGAAGTTCCTCTAGTTCTTTTATCTCTTACAATTCTTCTTAATAAACGAATATCAGTATAAGAAATAGGGTTATCATTATCAATATTAATTTGGAATTGTGGAGCAATAAAAATTTTAAATTTTTGATGCTTTGGAATAGCAAATGATAGCTTATCATTTAAAGCATGAATACCTTCAATAATAATAGGTGTTTTAGCATCGATTTTAATCTTTTCACCATAAGTAATATTACTAGTTTCAAAATCAAATTTAGGAAGAGATACCTCCTCACCATTAATTAAAGCTAAAATATGCTCATTAAATAAATCAAGATCTAAAGCATAAATGCTTTCAAAATCATAATTTCCATCCTCATCTTTAGGACATAATTCTCTTTTTTTATAATACATATCTAATGATATTTTAAGAGGTTTAATACCTCGAGACATCAATTCAATTCTAAGTCTATTAGAAAATGTTGTTTTACCAGATGATGAAGGCCCAGCAATACAAATTAAACGAATATTATCAATATCCTTAGCAATGGCATCACCTAAAGCTGCAAGCATATTATTATGTTCAGTTTCACATAGATTTATAAAATCAATATAAGTATCATCTTGAATTTGATCATTCATTTTAGATAATAATTCAGCATTACAAATCTTAGCCCATTTATGAGCTTTCTTTAAAACTCTTGAAAATGTTGGCTGATCATCAAATGGAGGTATTTCACCACTATTTTCATAACGAGGATATTGAACAACTACTTGGTTATCATAGCTAAATAGCTTGAATTTAGATAAATAACCAGTTGATGGAACCATATAACCATACATATAGTTTTCATAGCCATCACATTCATATGTATGACAATTCTTTTCAGGACGATATTTTAAAATAGCATCCTTATCCTCTTGTTTATTATCTAAATAATACTGATGAGCTTGCTCTTTAGTTATTGTTTTTCTAATTAATGGAATATCTAAGCTTACTAAGCGCTTCATTTCCTCAGTTACATTTTTTATCATTTTAGAATCAGCAATAATACCGTTTGGACTTAAAATAGAAACAAGTAATGAACGAGAAATATTATAGCTTATTCTAACTTCATAATCAGGATATAAATTATGATAAGCCATAGCTATTAAATATCTTAAGCTAGTTTCATATACCTTAACAGCATCATATTCACTTAAATCAAGTAATGTTACTTCACAATCATAGCAAAGTTCATATGTTAATTCACGTAAACGATTATTAACCTTAGCAACAAAATATTTTTTTTGTTCATTCTTATCTATTAAATCTTTAATTTGAGTTTTAGTTTCTAAAGTGAATAATTCACCTTTTATAGTTACTTTAAACATTTATACATCTCCTTATTCTATTATTAACACAATATTGTTTTTGCTAATTAATAATATCATTTTAATGATTTTTTTTCAATAACATTATTTTGTTGATTGTTTTAATAATTTACTTAGTTTATAATTTGATGGAGGAAGTGAGTAAATGGTATGAAGGTGTTAATTTTAAATGGACCTAACATTAATATGCTTGGAATTAGAGAAGTTAATATTTATGGTGAAAAAACATATAAGGATTTACTTAAAGAAATAAAAAAAACAAGTAAGGAATTAAAAATAAAGGTAAAAGTAAAACAAAGCAACTATGAAGGTAAATTAGTTAGTTATATTCAGCATGCTTTAAATAAATATGACTATATCATTATTAATGCTGGAGCCTATACACATACTAGTATTGCTATCCTTGATGCTTTAAAAGCGATAAATGCTAAGGTTATTGAAGTTCATTTATCAAAGGTTGATGAAAGAGAAGATTTTAGAAAAACAAATTATATAAGAGAAATTGCTATTAAATCATTTAGTGGCAAACAAATATTAAGCTACATAGATGCTTTAAACTATGTAAGTAAATTCAAATAATGTTTTTATTATTTTAAGATTGTGCTAAAACATTATGGTAGTGTTTTAAAGGAGTAGGTAAAATGAAGCAAAAGGAAGTTAGTATTATCAATGGTTCATTGTTTAAAAATATATTTATTTTTAGCATTCCTTTAATGCTATCAAACTTATTACAGGTTTTGTTTAATATGTCTGATATAGCAGTAGTTGGAAAGTTTGGTAGTAATACATCATTAGGTTCAGTTGGTTCAACTGTTACCTTAGTAACATTATTTACTGGCTTTTTAATAGGACTTGGAAGTGGTGTTAATGTTTTAGTTGCTAAATATATTGGTAGTCAAGACAAAGAAGGTACTAAAAAAACTTTAGGTACTTCTTTTATAGTATGTTTAATTTTAGGAATAGCTTTAGCCCTTTTAGGATTTATTTTTGCCAATGGCTTGTTAAAGATTTTAAAAACGAAGGATGATTTAATAGATGGGGCTACGTTATATTTAAGAATATACTTTTTTGGAATGCCGGCAGTTGCTTTATATAATTATGGTAGTTCATCATTTTCAGCTATGGGAAATACCAAAAAGCCTTTAATATTTTTGTTTATTTCAGGAATAATAAATGTTTTATTAAATTTATTCTTTGTTATTGTTTGTAAAATGGATGTTGCAGGAGTAGCTTTAGCTAGTATTATTTCACAATATCTATCAGCTTTCTTAGTTGTATTTGCATTATTTAAAATTAAAAATGATAATAAGCTTGAAATTAGTCATATAAAAATAGATAAAAGCAAAGCTATGGAGCTTTTAAAGCTTGGCCTTCCAGCTGGCTTTCAAAACTCTATATTTGCTATAGCTAATTTATTTATTCAATCAGGTGTTAATTCCTTTAATACTATAATGGTTTCAGGTAATTCAGCTGCTGCTAATGCTGATTCTATAGTCTATGATGTAATGGCAGCTTTTTATATTGCTTGTGCTACATTTATTAGTCAAAACTATGCTGCTAATAAAAAAGAAAGAATTATTCCTTCATACTTAATTAGTATGTTATATTCCTTCTTATTTGGTTTAGCTTTAGGCTTATCAATATTACTATTAGGTGAACAATTCTTAGGCTTATTTACAACAAGCCAAGAGGTAATAGATGCTGGTATGAAACGACTTCAAATTCTTTGCTATTCATATGCTTTTTCAGCTTTAATGGATAATACCATTGCTGCTTCAAGAGGACTTGGAAAAACTATTGTTCCAACAATTATTGTTATTTCTGGTTCTTGTATTTTTAGAATAATATGGGTTTATACTATTTTTGCTTATTTTAAAACTATTCCTTCACTTTATTTGATTTATATTGTTTCTTGGACAATTACTGGTGTTTCAGAATTGATTTATTTTATTCACATTTATAAGAAAAAAGTAAAGCTTAATGCTATTAATTAGTTAATTGTTTCAAAATACTATAAAATAAAAATCATTTATTTAATAAGTCAATTAATGAGTATTCATCTTTCCTAGGCTTAGAAATTTGATGATAAATTTTAATTGCACAACTATGCAAATTAGTATTTTTATTTTAAAAAAATGGTGAATCTACATGGTTGTGGATTCGCTTTTCAATGTGTAAGCATAACATTAATCTTACTAATAAAAGAATATGTGTAAAATATTATCAAACTTACAATCAAATAAATAAACCTATATTACTATTTAGAAGGCTGTCGAAAATTGATTTTATTTAAAGAACCTTGACAGGGTTAATTTTAGAAATTTATAATAGTGGTGGAGTAATAGTAGCAAGATATGTATATGATGCATTTGGAAATCATAAGGTATATGATGGTTATTATAACGTTAATACAAATGATTCATTTATAGGAAACATTAATCCATTTAGATATAAGAACTACTATTATGACAAAGAAAGTAATCTTTACTATCTAAATTCAAGATACTATAGTCCTATATATTATAGATTTATTAGTATTGATGATATTGATTACTTAAAAAGTGAAAGCATTAATGGTATTAACCTTTATACTTACTGTGAAAATGATTCGATTAATAGATAGGATCCTTCAGGAAACTTTGCTATTAGCACTTTCTTAATAGGATTAGCAATTACTTCGCTTGTAAGTTTGGAGTTATCGGAAATGTTTGGCGCACAAATTGCTGCTGGCATTACGGGTACAAACTACATTCAAAGTTGGAGTTGTATGAGCGATGGATTATATAACGGCTTGTATATTGGATTAAATATAGCTTCTTCAATTGGTTCTATTGCCAGTAATTTAGGTATGAAGTATGCGTCAAACAGGATTTTAAATAATATTATTCAAAATCCATCTCAAATAACGAATTACAAGTTATGGCAATTTGTAGATATACTACCCAATGGAGTGTAGGAACGTTGAATAAAGGAAATGCGGCAGGCAAAGAGTATGTTCTCCGTCAAACATATGATGGAAGATATATACAATGGCATCCAACCGGTTCTTCCTGGCATATTAATCAAAACCTTATTGGAAGATTAGCTAGGGTACATTAGGTAAAATGTCGTTTGATTACATTACCAGCTTAAGATTTTACCCATAAAAAGGAGGACAAAATGGTGGATAAAAAATACTGTTTGAATTATTTGAAAGGATTATTAAAATCTCTCTCATGTGATAGTTCTACACAACAACAAATGGTTCCTAAAGAGCTAGCGTGGAATATATCATCCGACATAGCCAATGAGTGGGATTATGAAAATATCAAGTTTTTTGTTGAAAATTTATTGGAGTGCAACCTTATATCAATCGATATTGAAGAAAGTATAAAAACAATCTGTAATAATTTTGATGAAGTTTCATTAAATGGAGTTAAATTTGATCAAACAATTTGGACAACAGAAGGATTTGCTCATCATCCGTTTTGGGAAAATCAGCGAAAACTAGCTAAATATGTGCTTAATGAGCTTGACAAGATTAAACTGTAGCCAATTTTGCAGGAATAGATTTCAAAGTTGGTTTCCCACTTGTAGGGTTCGAGTTCCCCTTTGTGGCAACTCCTCATCCTGCCTTGAAAATATTGAATTTTGCCACAAGATAAAGTACAATTTACTTGTGTGGATATTCGCGTCATCGACGAAGAAAGTAATTTTTACTATCTAAATTCAAGATACTATAGTCCCATATATTATAGATTTATTAGTATTGATGATATTGACTACTTAAAGAGTGAAAGCATTAATGGTATTAACTTTTATGCTTACTGTAGAAATGTTCTGACTAATTATTTAGACAAATCTGGACATATGCCAAAATGGCTTGGTAACTTATTAACTTGAATTGGAATTGTTGTAGGTAATGCATTATTTGTTGTTGCGTTGGAGCGGCAGCCATTGGTTTATCTACTACTGCAGTGTCAACAGCAATAACTGTTGCTACTATATCAACGTATGTTGTAGCAGGGGGAGTTGCTTTGCTTGGGGCAAGTGACGCTGTTGAATCTTTTTCTAGTTATTAGAGATTATGTGATGGGCGAAAATCAAACAACATATAATATAACTAGTGGTATTTTTAATATGTTGGTCTGGTATGGTTGGTCCAAAAATTCTACAAAAAATTACTCAACGCGGTGGTGTTCCAAAGATATCAAATGGTAAAACCTTAGGGTATTCAATGGATTTCTTTGATAATAAAGGTAATTGGAGTTTTAGAATAGATGCAACAACATATGGCAATCCTAAATATCATAATAACCCTCATATCCATTATTTGGAAAGAGATGTTAAACAAGGTGGTATATCAAAGAGTGTCAAATATTTCTGAGAAATTATAAAAGGGTGGTTTTAATGGGAAATCAAAAAAAGAAAAAAACAATAAAATATACAAAATGTTTTAAAGTATATGAAAAAGAATTAACATGGGATTTATTTATTAAATATTTAAATGATAATATGGAATTTTGTTTTTATTTGAACAATATAACAATTGATATTGCATTTCATTATAAGAACAAAACAAAAGTATATGAATTAAATATTTCTTCAGGTGAAAATAAAACTAATTTAATTTTTAATTCAGTAGATGAACTTATTTCTTTTAAAGTTTTTAACAATAAATCACTTTATGATATTTGGGACGAATTAGAAAATTAATTAATAAATTAACATCTCATTAGTTAGATGCATTTGCCACTTTAAAGTAGTAGGTGCATCTTTTTTGATATAATAAAACAGTTACTACTTTTGAATATAATGAGCAAGATAATATTAAAAAGATAACTCATAAAGTAACTTCATCTAAAACATTAAATAAAGATTATTCATATTGGGAATATGATGGTTCATTATGGAAAATTGATTATTCAGGATTTTTAGATTATAGTATTTACTTTGCACTTTATGATTTTGATAACTGCAAAGCAGCTAAAATGATTAAGTTTGCTAATGCAGATACTGCATATACATATAAGTATGAGGATAATATTTCTAACAAGCTAATTGAAAGTAAGCGTTAGAAAAACCATCAATTTAAAATAATGTGAAAAAGTAATATACTTTCAAATTGATGAAGGAGTTAATAAAAATGACTAAAGAACAATTTGAAAGTGGCTTAAAAGAAATTGAAGAAAGGAAAATTTCAATAGCAAAATTGTGTAAACAAAATAATCTAAACCCAGCAGATTTTTACTCAATGAAGTGGAAAAATAAAAGTAAAGAAGTAAAGGTTAGTAAAGCAATTATTCCAGTAGATGTAGATAATGAAGTAGTAACATTTAAAATTAATGCGTAGTTTTTTCAATAGAGAAGAAAAATGAAAAATTAATAGAATTAATAGTTAGGACAAGCTTAAATGTATAAACGAAATGAAAAGCCAATATTTTATGTAGTAACAGGGGATATAGATTTTAGATGTGGAATAGATGCTTTATGTTTAAAATTAAAAACAATTAATCCAACATTCAATATAATGGATAATGTTGCAGTTGTATTTATGTGTAAAAGTAAAGATAAAATAAAAGTATTATATTAGGGAGGAGATGATTTTTGGTTAATATATATTCGCTTAGAAGAAAGTAAATACATTTGGTTACAAGAGCAAAATGATTTAATAGCAATAACATACAAGCAATTAGAGTGGTTGCTTGATAGACTATCAATTATTCAAAAAAACTATCATAATGAAGTAAAAAGAACATTAATAATAAAGAATGAAAAAATAGCAAATAATTTACATATTTAAAATATCTTTTGACTATTAGTAAAATAAAATATATAATCTTTCTATACAGAGTAGTTGGTAAGCGTAAAGTGCTATTATGTGGGAGATGCATAATGGACGAACGAATAATCGGCGGTTTACCAATGCGTCCGCTGGAAATATATTAGCGGATCTTCTAAGTATAGGAGGTCTTTTTTGATGAAAAAATTTCTATTATTTATTAAAAAAAATATAATTACTTTTCTAAGTGTTTTAATAATTTTCTTTTTATTATCCTTTATGGTAGTAAATAATTATAATAATAACCATGCTTATTATATTGCTAAGGTTAATATTACAAATATAGAATCAGTAGATATTGATAAGCTAAATGATGCTTCATATCTAAATAGTATTAAAAATGATGAAAAATATAATGGTAAATATAATAATATAGACGTTGATAAAATGCTAAAAAATAATGATTTTAAAATTAGCGTTATAGATGATGATTTAACTATAAAAACCTTATATAAATATTATGATGTATTCTTTTTAGGAAGCATTAATAAAACTAGTAACCGTGCTAAAACCTTCATTAAGGATTGCTTAATAAATTTAACAAATGATACTAATAAAATAACTTATTATAATGAAAATGTTGTGGAATTATATAATTATAAAAATGGTTATATAGTTTCTTTAATTACTACTAGCATTACTTTATTAATTCTTTTAATAATATGCTTCGCTTTAAGTAAAAAGCAAAAGGAAATAATTATTGAAGGAAAAGAAAAAATTAATATTAAAGCTTATTTTAAAGAAGCTTTTAAGCCAATAAAAACTAGTAAGGAAATTGCTGTTTTAGCAATGCTATTTTCTTTAATGATTATTAGTAAGTTTATTCCTCTTCCAAGTGGCTTTGGAAATTTAGGACTAGGCTTTACTTATTTATTTTTTGCTATTGCTTGTATGATTTATGGACCATTTTATGGCTTTATAATTGGTATTTTTTCAGACACTATTGGCTTTTTTATAGGAAATAAAACAGCTGCCTTTAGCTTTGCTTATACCTTACAAGCAGCTTTTACTGGAATGATTTATGGCTTTTGCTTTTATAAGAAAAAAGTATCATTTAAAAATGCTTTATTTGCTAGAATTTTAGTAAACATTTTAATGAATGCTATTTATGGCTCATTCTTATTTATTTTTATTACTTATTTTTCATTTTCTAATTTTGATTTTAATGATTATTTAGTAAAAGTAAAGGCTTATATGTTTTTATTATCGATTCCTAAAAATTTAGTATACTTACTTCCTCAATCACTACTTTTATATTATGTAATAAAGGTTACAACACCAATACTAATTAGATTTAATATAGTTGATAAGAAATATAAAAATGATAATACTAATAAAACTACTTTATCTATAATTAAATTAATTGCTTTTTATGTTTTAGAATTCGCTTTTGTTATGATACTTACTTATTTAATTTTAAGTATTATTTATAATGACTTTAAATATAATAGTATTTCTTTAGTTTTAATTGCTATTTTATGCTTAGTTTTAATTTATCAATTATTCAATTCGACAAATAATGACAATATAAAGTAGTACACTATAAATGGTGATTTAAATTGTTAAAGGTTGAAATATATGATGAAGAGCATGAAAAAGATTTACAGTTTAAGGTTAATTCATTTTTAATGGAATTAAATGAAAGTGATATAGTTGATATTAAGTATACCTTGCATGCTTTTTTATCAAGTAGTGGTGAACAAATTTATTGCTATAGTGCAATGATCATATATAGAATCTATAAATAATAAATTACCTCCAAGATATAACTTGAATAATTACCTAACATTTAAGCTATATCAAGTGGAGGAAAATAACAAATGCTATTATAAAATAATTTCATATACATGAATTGTATTTTTTTGTTTTTACTTTTTAATTATTTTATACTTCTTACTTCTACTATCATTGTGGCAAGAATAATTACATATTTAAAGATGAAATATACAAAATAATATTTAACTTTAAATAAATATTTAAAAGTAGTATAATTACACTACAACGAATAAGTGAGGATATAACAATGATCGAAACTGTTAAACAAAAATTTATAGAATTATTTAAGAATCTTGATAATACAAGATGTTTCTTTTCACCAGGTCGTGTAAATATTATTGGTGAGCACATTGATTATAATGGAGGATTAGTACTTCCTTGTGCCATTGATAGGGGAACATATTTTGTCATTCGTTTAAATAATACAAATATGGTTAATGTTTATTCAATGCAATTTGAAGATTTAGGTGTTGTAAGCTTTGATGTTTATGATGAAACACACACTAAAGCATACACAGATTTTGTAAAAGGTATTATTAAAATCTTTGATTTACATTCAGGATTTGATATGGTTTGTTGTGGAACAATACCTCATTCATCTGGCTTATCATCATCAGCATCTTTTTGCACAGGACTAGGCTTTGCTTTATCAACATTAGCAAATAATCCTATTTCTGGTACTGATTTAGCTTTAATGTGTAAAAGAGTAGAAAATGAATTCATGGGTGTTAATAGTGGAATTATGGATCAATTCATTATTGCCAATGGTAAGGATGAAAAAGCTTTATTAATTAATTGTAACACCTTAGAATATGAAGAAATTCCATTTGAACTTGAAGATAATGTATTAATTATTGCAAATACTAATAAGAAAAGACAATTAGCTGATAGTAAATATAATGAAAGAAGAGCAGAATGTGATGAAATTTTACGTACTATTAATGAAGCTAATCATGACTTCAAATATTTATGTGATATAAATGAAAAAGAAATGAAAACATTGATGCCATTAATTAAAAATGACACATTAAAGAAAAGATTTAGACATGTTGTAAGTGAAAATGCTAGAACTATTAAAGCAGCTAATGCTTTAAAGGAGCATGACATTAAAACACTTGGAGAATTATTAACACAATCTCATTTATCTTTAGAAAATGATTATGAGGTAACAGGGAAAGAATTAGATACATTAGTTCATAGTTTCTTAAAGCAAGATGGCTGTGTGGGTGCAAGAATGACAGGAGCTGGCTTTGGTGGTTGCTCTATTGCTTTATTTAAAAAAGGAACAGAAAAGAAGGCTATTGAAGCTGTTAATGAAATATATATAAAAGAAATTGGTTATGCACCAAGCTTCTATGAAGTATGTGTTTCTGGAGGAACTAGAGAAATAAAATAATTTTTTCCTTTAAATAAAAGGAGAAAACTATGCAAGCATTAAAATTATTAAAACGATATATGAAAAAGCATTTGTTAGTATTTATATTAACAATTGCTTTATTAGTTTTTTTAAACTATGTTAGATCAATTATTCCTAAAATGACTGGTGTATTTGTTTCAATTGTTAAGCAAACACCAATGAAGGATAGCGAATTACCTAAATTATTTTTAAGCTTTTATAATGAAAGTAGTACAATACAAGCAAAATTACTAACTACAGCAATATTAGTTGTTTTAATAGCGTTTGTTAGAGAAATAACTAATATTTTTTGTGATGTTAGTATTTATAATATTTCGGAAATTGTTGGCTGTCAGGCACAAATTGATTATTTTAAAAAGGTTCAGGATTTACCATTTTCTTATTTAAATCATGCTGAAACAGGCGACTTAATTCAACGTTCAACACAAGATATTTCTCGCTTTAAACGCTTTATTTCAGGCTCATTACTAGAGTTATTTAATTCATTATGTAAGGTAATAATTTATGGACTTTGTATGTTTTTTATAAATAAGGAATTTACATTATATGTTTTTATTTTCTTACCTATTTATTTTATAACATCTTATTTTTATTTTAAAAAGCAAAGTAAGGACTATAGTTTACTTGAAGAAAAAGAAGGTAAGATGACAAATGTTTTACAAGAAAATTTAACGGGAATTAGAGTAGTTAAAGCTTTTGCTAATGAAAAATATGAAATAAAGAAATTTAATAAATCCTTAGATGAATATACAAATGTTTGGCAAAGGACAACCTATAGAATGGCGACATTTTGGGGATTTAGCGATATATTAACCTATTTGCAATTATTATTGGTATTTGCTTTATCAGTAATTTTTATGCTTTATAAGGATATGAGTATTGATAAGGTAACTATTATGTTTTTATATACTGAACAAATTATTTGGCCTTGTCGTAGCTTAGGAAGGCAATTAGCTGAATTTGGAAAAACATCAATTTGCTGTGGGAGAATTTTAGAAATACTTGATTTAAAGGATGAATATGATACTAATTCTACTTTAAAAACACCAATAACTGGTAATATTGAATTTAAGGATGTTTCCTTTAAATTTGCAGATGCTAGTATTCCTACCCTTAATAATATTAACTTAAAGATTAATAAGGGTGAAACAATAGCTATAATTGGTAAAACAGGTAGTGGAAAATCAACATTTGTAAATTTATTGAATAGATTACTTGATCCAACAAGTGGTACTATTTTACTTGATGGTGTTGATATTACTAAAATGGATAAGCATTATGTAAGATCACATGTTGGTATTATTTTACAAGAGCCATTTTTATATTCAAGAACAATTGAAAACAATATTAATATAACCCTTCCTTATGATGATAAAAAGAAAGTAAGAGAATTAGCCCATATTGCCTCTCTTGATCAAGATATTGAAGAATTTGATTTAAAATATGAAACAATGGTTGGTGAAAGAGGAGTTACTTTATCTGGGGGACAAAAGCAACGTATGGCTATTGCTAGAATGCTAGCTACAAAAAAAGAAATATTAATATTTGATGATTCCTTAAGCGCTGTTGATACTAAAACTGATTTAAAAATTAGAAATGCTTTAAAGGAAAGTAATGATTGTACGACACTAATTATTACTAATAGAATAAACACAGCTAAGGATGCCAATAAAATAATTGTTTTTGAAAATGGAACTATTAGTGAATGTGGAACACATCAAGAATTAATAAAAAAGGATGGTTTGTATAAAACTATTTATGATATACAAAACTTCTTCAATGAAGGTGGTGAAATAAGCCATGAATAATGAATTTGAAGAATATGATTTAAAAAGTAAACTAAACTTTAAGGTTTGGAAAAGAATAATAAAGGAAATGCTAAAATATCCATTTTATTGTGTTGGAGCAGTTTTAGCAATGATTGGTTGTGCTTTTTTTGAAACAATGTTTGTAAAATACATTTGTGAGGATGGCTTAAAAAGATTTATGGAAATTGGTAAAATAGATCAAACATTTGCTTATTTCTTATTAGGGATGTTTGTATTTATTTTAGGAATTGGAACATGTACAATGCTATTTATAAGGCTTGGTGGAATTTTAGAGTTAAAGTTTTATAAGGGCTTAACTAAAGAAACATTTGCTAAGCTACAAAATCAACCATTTTCATTTTTTGATAGAAGCTCTGTTGGCTGGCTAATGGCTCGAGTATCAAGCGATACAGCCTTGCTTGGAAATATTATATCTTGGGGTTTAGTTGATATTATATATGCTATTTTTAAGCTTTTATTTATCTTTATAATAATGTTTACAATTAAGCCTATATTATCATTAATCATGCTAGTAATAATTCCTTTAGTTACTATAGTTGCCTCATTATTTAATAATATAATTGTTAAATTATCAAGAAAGCAAAGAAAAGTAAATTCTGAAATTACTTCTTATTTAAATGAAGGAATTGGTGGGGCTAAAACTAGTAAAACTTTAGTTTTAGAGGAAAAAAGCGTTAATGAATTTAAAGGTATTGTTAATAAATATAAAAGGACAACTATTAAAATTGCTTGGGCACAAACATTGTTTTATCAAATAATAGCTATTTCTTCAGCTATTGCCTTAGCTTTAATGGGTTATTTTGGAGGGATGGCTTTAGATGATGTAACAACATTATTCTTATTTTTATCTTATTCAACATCATTTTTTGATCCAGTACTAAATATAGCTAGATTATCTAATGATTTAAGGCATGCTCAAGTAGCTGGTGAAAGAGTTTTTGACTTAAATGATATAGTACCAGAAATAAAGGATAGTAAGGAAGTTATTGAAAAATATGGTGATTATATTAATTTAAAAAAAGAAAACTTTGAAGAATTAAAGGGTGATGTTAGCTTTAATAATGTAAGCTTTGCCTATAAAAATGGTAAAAAGGTTTTAAGTGATTTTTCTTTAATGGTAAAGCAAGGACAATCTGTAGCTTTAGTTGGAAAAACAGGAGCAGGGAAATCAACAATTGTTAATTTGCTATCACGCTTTTATGAGCCAACAAGTGGAAATATTACAATTGATGGTGTTGATTATAAAAAAAGGAGTGTAGCTTGGTTACATTATAATTTAGGATATGTTTTACAAACCCCACATTTGTTTTCAGGAACAATAATGGAAAATATAAGATATGGTAATTTATCAGCAAGTGATGAAGAAGTAATTAAGGCTGCTAAAATTGCTAATGCTGATGAATTTATAAGTAAGCTTGAAAAAGGCTATAATAGTGAGGTAGGAGAAGGTGGCAATCGTTTATCACTTGGACAAAAGCAATTGATTTCCTTTGCAAGAGCTATTATTGCAAATCCTAAAATTATAATACTTGATGAAGCTACAAGTAGTATTGATACAGAAACTGAATATGTTATTCAAAGAGCCATTAAAAACATTTTAAGTGGTAGAACTAGTTTTATTGTAGCTCATAGATTATCAACAATTGTAAATTGTGATATTATATTAGTAGTTGATGATGGAAAAATCATCGAAAAGGGTACGCATGATGAGTTGATGAAAAATAAAGGCTATTATTATTCTTTATTTACTAATCAATTCATTGATGAAAAAATGAAAGAGCTTAATTTTTAAAAGGAGAGATGATATATGGATTTAAGTAAATATACACCAGAAATTATTAAAACATTACAAAAGGCTGTTCAAATTAAAACTGTCCAAGATACTCCAGTTGCTAATGGACCATTTGGAAAAGGAAATAAGGAATGCTTAGAATACATTTTAGGCGTTTGCAAGGATTTAGGCTTTAAGGTTAAAAATTTAGATGGCTATTGCGGATATGCTGAAGTTGGAAGTGGCGATGAGCTTGTTGGTATTATTGGACACTTAGATGTTGTACCTGAAGGTGAAGGATGGAAATATCCTCCATATTCTGGAGAAATTGTTGATGGTGAAATGTGGGGTAGAGGTACTTGGGATGATAAAGGACCTGTTGTTATTTCAATTTATGCTATTAAGGCTTTAATGGATAGTGGCTTTAACTTCAATAAAAGAGTTAGATTAATTTTTGGCTGCAATGAAGAAAGTGGTTCATTATGTGTTGAGCATTATTTAAAGGTTGATGAACCAATTAGCTATGGTGTTTCACCAGATTCAAGCTTCCCAGTTATTTTTGGCGAAAAATCAATTAACAATATTGAAATTACTGGTACTAATAAAACGAATGAAGGCGTTAAGCTTTTATATTTAGATAGTGGTATTGTAATTAATGCTGTTCCAGATAGATGTGTATTTACTTTAGCATATGCTTGTAATAATTGTAAGACTAAAGCTATTAGTAATATTGAAGAATACTTAAATAAAAATAATATTAAGTTTGAAGTCAAGGATGAAGATAATAAATTAACTTATACAGTTTATGGAAAGGCTGCACATGGATCAATTCCTGAATGCGGTGTAAATGCTGCTTCATTTGCAATTTGTGCTTTAAAGAATGCTTTAAACAATGATTTTGTTAATTTTTATTATGATTGCATAAATACTAATGTTCATGGTGAAAAGCTAGGCTGCTTTGCTGAGGATGAATACGGAAAAATTGCCGTTAATGTTGGCTTAGTTCATTATGAAAATGATAAATTTAGTATTAAGATTAATTCAAGACTTCCATTTACTACTAATACTAAAAAAATGGTAGAACAAATTAATAATACGGTTAAGCCTTATAATGCGTCGGTTACTTTACTTTCATCTTCAAATGGCTTTATTATGGATAAGAATTCTATTATGATTAAGTCATTAGTAAAGGCATATCAGGATGTAACTCATGACTTTGAAAGCCAGCCAATTTGCTCAGCTGGAGGAACATATGCCCGTGAATTTACTAATTGTGTAGCATTTGGACCTGAAATGGAAGGGTATGGAGAAATTATTATTCACCAACCAAATGAAAGAATTCAAATAAGAGCAATTGAAGATATTATGAAGATTTATTATAAGGCATATGCAGATTTAATTAGTAAAGTTTCATTTAAATAGGCGTTTGCCTATTTTTTTTGCTTCTATTTGCATATTTTAAAAATGAAGGAGATTTAAAAATGGAAAATTATAATACTTCTTCAATTAGTAAATTTTATGATGCAAATGAAGGCTATATTAAAGGAAATTTATGTAAAGAAACATATAAGCCCTATAAAAATTATGTGCCTAAAGAAATAAAAACAAAAAATGATCAAGAAGGTTTGTTATTATTTATTCAAAAATGTGATTTAGCAATTCAAGATTTGTCTTTATATTTAGATATTAATCCAAGTGATGAGAAGGTTTTAAAAATGTTAAACTTTTATAAGGAAGAGTTTAATAAAGCCAAAGAAACATATTTAAATACCTATGGGCCAGTATATCCATGCCAGGTAACAACAAAATATGTTTGGAATGAAAAGAAATTTCCATGGGAGAATTAAGCTATGTTCATGTATAAAAAATATTTAACTTATCCAATTAATATTACTAAAAAAGACTTGAAAATGGCTAAATATATAGTTACTCAATATGGAGGGCCATATGGAGAATTAGGCGCAGCAATGCGTTATTTAAACCAAAGATATTCAATGCCTGATGAAAAGGGAATGGCTTTATTAACCGATATAGCTGTTGAAGAATTTGGCCATGTAGAAATGATTTGTGCTATGGTTAGTCAATTAACTAAAGGTGCTACCTTAAAGGAATTAAAGGAAGCAGGCCTTGATTTAAATTATGCACAGCATGGAATGGAAATAACACCATCAGATGTATTTGGTAGTGCCTTTTCAACTACTGGAATGGGCTTTACTGGTGATTATTTAGCTGATTTAAGCGAAGACATGGCAGCAGAGGAAAAAGCTAGAGCTACTTATGAGCACTTAATAGATTTAGCTAGTGATGATGAAGTTATTCAACCTCTTTTATTCCTACGTCAAAGGGAACTTGTTCATTTTGCAAAGTTTAAAGAATTATACGATTATTATAAAAATAAATACTAATTGAAATTATAAAAGAAGGCTAGGCCTTCTTTTTTAACATTATATTAATTCTAGTAAATCTTCAATTTCACATTTTAATGCTTTTGCTAAAGCATATACCTTTAAAGCAGAAGCATTGTTAATGTTTTTAGTTTTTAATTCATATTGCTGTAAGGTTCTTAAGTTTACACCTGATTTTAATGATAATTCCTTTTGTGATAATCCACAAATTATTCGTCTTTGCTTTAGCCTTGATGTTTTAGCTTTATCTTTAATTATTTTAGTTACTATATCAACAAATTTATCTTCACTTGCTTCATGTAAAGTAGGATAAAGGCTTTCAATTTCCTTCATTGATATGTTTTGATGAATAAATTTAAAAGGTAAACTAGTTTTCCATTGAAAATAAGCAAGAATCCACCCACACCAATATTCACATGATTGATAAAAAGAATTAGATGGCATTATAATTTCTTCTTCAAGACCAATCTTTTCAAAAATATTTAAAACTAATTCACAGCCTGATAATCCTTCGATTACTTTAGTATTACCATCTTGAAACAACTTTGCATAGCCACTTGTAATAAACATATCCATAAAACTATCCATATCAATTTTATAAGAGTTTTTAGCATAATCAAAAGCTTCACCTAAATTTTTCATTGCTAAATCTAAATAGTTAAAATTGTATCCTTTTATCTTTATTTTTCATTTTCTCCGTTATAATATCTCTCATAAATGTTCCACTTAAGTCACCATTTTCTAATTCTTTTAAATAATCATTTTTAGCAGCATTATCTCTATTAGTTTTCTTAATATGCTATATTGAGTTATCTGCTATTATAGAATCGATAAAATGTAAATTATTAAAAGCTTTTTTGGTCTTTAAGCAATATTGTAAAACTAATTTTTTTAGTTTCATTGCAATATTTAACTGTGATAAACTAATTTCATTACTAATAAATGCTCTAGCAAATGAAAAATATGCATCATCAGCTCTATATCCAATTATTACATCATAGTTTTTATAATCAGGCAAAAAATTTTTAATTAGGTAATCTCTTGCTTGCTTTTGAAGAGGTGTACTTAGATTAACAATTCTATTTTCCATAAGAATTGCTAACCAATTTAAAATATTATATTTATTATTAGATAAGTCTAGTACTTTTAAATCTATTAAATTTAACTCATACTTATTTGCATATCCTTGAATATCTCCTGTACAAGCCCATTCTTTTGCAAGTTCTATATCTTTTGTACAATAAAATCCTTGACCATAGTCATTATATTTTTTCCCTTCACCAAAAAGTGGCTGTTTTATAACTTTTGAATGAACCATAATATATAATAATTTTGCCCATTTTTAACCATCTTTATAACTTTTTATATAATAAATTATACTTCTGTAGAAGTACATTTGCCAAAAACTAATGATTTTAACTTAAAACTTTTAATAAAAAATAGCTACACAATCAAGTGTAGCTACATGTTTCTTATTTAATTAATTTCTATTATAGTAAATGAAGGAATATTTATTTTATTTAGCTTATTAGTTAGTGTTAAACTATCAACTAGTCGATAAAAAGCATCAAAAATTTGAACATTTATCTTTTTATTAGTTTCAATAATTATATTGTCATTGCTTGATAAATTAACAATTGTAGTTTTAACATCATCATCATTGATACATAAATAATTAGTATTATATAAAGCGATAATTTGTTTATTATCCTTAAAGCTATAAGCCATATCATAGCTAACAGGATTTCCTAATGCTTTAAAATTATTAGCCATTAATATATCTTGATTTTTTAAATAAAATTGTGAAAAAGTTTTAAGTAGTTTTTTATCATCATTGCTTAAATTTTTCAAAACAAAGGAAAATTGTGGAACACCAAACATTGTTGCATATAAATGACGAGCCTTTTGGCTAATTGAATCACCACTAGCAAATATTGTCATATCAGCAGACACAGCAAGCTTTGTTGTTAATCTTAGATTAATTATTTCACTATAATTTGTTTTATAATCAGCAGGGCAGTCAGAAACTCTTATCATATTAGCACTTTTATCTAATACAGGTGATGTATAGTTTTGTCTAAATTCAATTAGTAAATCATTTTTAATTTCCTTTAGATTATTTATTGAAATAAATAATTTATCTAAAGCAGTTTCTAAAGATTTATAATCCATTTCCTTATTATATGTATTTTTATCACTTAAATTAAATGAATCTATAAAATCAATTTTAAAGCCATCTAAATCGTATGAAGTAAGTAATCGTGTTAATGTTGAAACAACATAATCACGGCATTTTTTATAGCGAGGATCAATAATAAAAGTATCACTATTTTCATCATTATTTAAATATTTACCTTTTAGCTTTTCATAATGCTTACTATTTTTTCCAATAAATGGTAAACCAATCCAAAGCATAACCTTTATATCTAATTTATGAACATCCTCAACAAATTTTTTAAAATTATAAAAACGAGATTTAGCAATCTCCCAATCTCCACAAAAGCTATAGCCACGTGAAGAATCATCAGTTTGCCAGCCATCATCAATAATTAATGTTTTAACACCATAGCTTGAAGCAAGCTTCATTTCTTCAAGTAATTCATCTTGCTTTAAAAATTGATGGAAATTATACCAGGTAGAATAAACAAGATTATAAGCAGAAGGAGTAATATTTATCTTAATGTTGTTTACTTTATATAAATAATCATTTATTTCCTTTAAGGCATCACTTAATGGTTTAATGTTTTCATCAACTCTTATTTCAAGCTCATAGCCATTATCTAATGTTGTAAAGCTATCAAATAAACGAATAATACATATAGATTCAAGAGTTTCTTCAATTACCCCAATATGCATTCTTATAATGTGTGCACAATCACTTAAGCTGACACTATAAATCATTTCATTTTTAGCATTTAATAAGCCAAAAATTGGGGAACAATGTGAAAATTTACTTTCAATACTATTTCCATAATCCCAATTAGGCCTATAGTTAGTATTTGCTAAAAAGGAAGGCTTATAGGTAAATGATACATCCTTAACCATTTTCTTAAATGATATTTTCATTTCGTGAATATCTTTATTATTAAAGGTAAAATGAAGCTTATAATAAGTGACATTATTAATAGTTTTTTGACTAATTTTAATATCATCGACAAAATCAGCATTTTCAATATTGAAAAAATCATTAATTATTTTGTTTTCCATAATTTTTTAACTCCTTTAGTTGATAATACGTATCAATTTGAAAGACCTTAACCCAAGCTACTAGCCAGTCATTTAATATACCAACCTTTTCATCATTACCATGCCAATTACATTGGATTATAGCTTCATTTTCAGCCCCAAGTGGACGAAGCATACCATGTAGCTTTAAGCTTCCATCACTAACATATTGAACTGTAAAATTCCATAATATTTCGGCATGAATTTTATAAGTTTTTCTTTTAGTTATTTTATATAGCTTTATAAAATCTGAAACATAAAATAATCCCCAGCAATCAATATGATTATGGCATGTTGAGACAGCAGTTGAACCTGTTGTTTTAATTTTAAGCTTATAGCAATCAGTATTTCTTTTAAATTTAACATCATGATAAAAGCACCAAGTCATTAAATAGGAAGCTATTTTTTTAGCATCATTTAAATAGTTTTTATCATTAGTTATTTCATAAAGTAATAAAGAAGCCTTAAGCATAGGACCAGCACTTTCTTTATCAATACAATATGTATCTAAAGCACCACCAGCAAATAGTGAATGCGTTAGATAGGTATTATTATAGCATTTATAAGCCTCAATTCCTCTATTTAAATAATCTTTATTTTTTGTAAGCTGATATGACGATAAAAATCCAAGTATCATAATCGTTCCAGCACAGCCATCTTTTTTAATAATATTTCCTTTTACATCTATTATTTGAGGAAACATTCCTGTTTTGAAATTGTTAAGATAATAATTAATAGCATTATCTCTTATTTTTTCATATTTTGCTGTATTAATATTTAATGATTTTAAAAGTGAAATAATTGAATTTATTTTATATACAAACCAACCTTCATTATTAGAATCTATATAAGATGTATCATCTAATTTACTATCAATATTAGTGGCAACAATTCCATTTTTATAGACATATTTACTCCATGTAGATAAAATGCCTAAAGAGATTTTTAAGTCTTCTTCATTTTTATTTTTAATATATCTTTTTAAAAACAATTCAGCAATTGTTATATTTTGACCACACCAACCAATTTCATACTTTCCAAATTTTCGATAAATAAAAGAAAGCCCTTTATGACCTAATTGATGAATACCATTAGGAAGTAATCCCATATTTGATACATAACCATCTTCTTTTTTTTCAATTAATGATTCAAGAAATGTATAATCCATTTTAATTAAGTCTTTATCGCTATATTTTTTATCATAAAAGCTAATATAATTTTGATGAATAAAATCAAATAAGGCATCATAGCCAAAAATGTTTTTACAATTAAGATTATTGAATTCATAAGCTATAAATGTTTTAGTTTCATTTTCCTTAAATGAAACATAATTAATAATTGCTTTACCATATTCAAATTTACGTAAAAATACCTTGGGATATTCAATATTTGCAAAATAAGTTCGCATTATATATGTATCATTATAAGACATTATAGAAGATGAAACTTCTTTATTTTTACTAGCAAAAATACCTTGATAATTATTACCATCAAAGCTAAAGATAGCTCCTGGTAATCCCATTCTATCTTTATAATAAATCCATGGCTTATTTAAATCATCCATGCCCTTTGGCTCTTTTCCATCTCCCCATAAGTTACCATTATAATTAACACAAGGAACAAAATAGAAAATAGGCTTATTACAGCTTTTTTCATATAAAGGTATTATTTTAGTAGACTTTCCTATATTATGATATTTTAAGGTGATTTTTGTTACATACTTATTAATATTAGTTCTTTTCTCTTCGTATTTAAAATCAGTATTTTCTTCACTATGCTCTTTAAATGCTTCATCAATGTATATTGTTCTTTCTTTTATTCTTTTATTAAACATTTTAAAAACCAAATAGACGTTTTTAAGCGTCTATTCCTTTCTTATTCATTTATAGTTGTTTTAATATTAGCACTTACATTATTACCGGCATCAACCATATAATAAGTAAGCTGCATTCTACCATCAAAATCAGATGGAGCATAAGACATATAGTCTAATTTATAATTACCATTTAAGTCAGTAGCAAATTGCTTTTGTAGTAATGATTTACTACCAGTTCCCCATTTATGATATGAAAAATCATTTTTATAATCTCTAAAATAATAATTAACTGAATCAGTATAGCCATTTGGTGTATGGTAATCAACTCTTACACCAATAGCTTTATTTTGATTAGTTGAGCTTAAGTTTCCATAAACATCATATTTTAAATTTAAGGAATTATATTTATCCATATCATCAAGAGTAACCATTAAAGCAGTTTTACCTTCGTTGTGATTAAGCATTCCTAATGATACCTCAAAGCTATTTTCATGAATATCGGCATAAGGCATATTATCATCACGTTTTTCATAATAATAATCCTTACGTACTATATGATCATGTAAGGAAGAATAATTATCCATTTCTGATTTATTACTACCATCACCAAATTCTACATAAAAAGCACTATTTCCTGGGATTTCACAATCAATTGTAACAGTATCTTTTTTGATTTTTTCTGGTTCAATGTCCATAATTAAGTATGGTTCATTATCTTTAGTATTATATGATTGATGCTCGTTATCAATTAAATATACCCTTGCTTCCTTTGTATCAAATGGAATATTTTTAAATTGTATACTAACATTTCTTGTATCTTCTTTTCTTTGCTTATATTCTTTAGCAACACTATAAGAAGGTGAAAGATTTTTATTATAAATTAAAGCACTAGCACGTGATGCATCAACTCCTGTTAAAAAGCCAAAATCATTGTCAATACTATTATCCTTAATAACCTCTACAGGAGTTAAAGGTAGTCTCCCATAAGTCCACAAAACATAATATACTGGGTTTTTATGCCAAGAATATGGATCAATAATGGCAAATTCACTCATTAAATATGAAGCCCAAGAAAAACGAGATATATCAGTAGATATCTTTGTGTAATTAATACAATCGTATAATTTTGGAATAAGACCTGTTTGTACAAGTAAACCTGAACCAGTTGCAGCACAAGAAAATTCTGTAACATGCTGAGTCATTGTATATAAATCATATTTCTCATTATCTCTATTTATAGAATTACGAACACTTTCCTTATAATATGAAAAATCCTCTTGATGCTTATTACAGCCTTCCATATTAGCGTTTGAATCACCATAATAATGCCAAGTAAAAGCATCGATGCTATTGTTAGCTTCTTTAGTTTTTTTCATATAATAATCCCATAATGTTCCATTTAATGAAGTAACATTATCATTACAAAATGTTACTGGCCAGCATAAACCAAGCTCAGCAACGTAAGCATCAGGATTTCCTTTTTTATAAGCTTTTGTTGCTGCAATACTAGTATCAATAAATAAAGGCATACCGCTTGTCCAGTAAGATGTAGCGTCTAAATCTGGTTCATTCCATGTTTCGTAAATAACTCTACGCTTTTTATCTTTAAAATATTTAGCAACGTCTTCACAAAACTTTGAATATTTTTCTAAATTTGGATAGCCCTTATAACTTCCATTATTTTGAGCGACGCTTGGAATTCCAACCATAATTAAATAAGGTAGAGAATTAGCATTATTTTTTAAAGCATCAGCTAAAGCATTTACTTTATACCAAGCAGCATCACTATTTACTATACCTGCTTGTGTTAAATCATTTGTTCCAATACCACCAAGCCCGAACATCATATCAACACGCAATGATTCACTTTTAAATTCCTTCATTGCTTTTAAGCTATCAAGAGACGCATAATTTACAGAATTTCCACTTAAAAAATCCCATGTTGGTGAAAACATATCAATTTTTTTTACATTTTGAATAGCACTTGCATCCTTTTTGCTAAAGTCTATTTCAACATTAGGAGTTGTAGATGTATCGTAAAAAATTTTATAAAATTCATCATTATTAATTGTTTGTTCAGTTTTATTTTCACAGCCACATGTTGCCATTAAAATAAATGATAACATAGCTAAAGAATAGTATTTTTTCATATTATTCTACTCCTTTTCTTTTTAATAAGAAAACACTTGCAAATGTTTGATAATTATTAGGCTTTACAATAATTATATTGTCTTTAATTGCAGAAATTCCTTTTCCATATGAGGCAATAATTTCATAGTCATTATATGGTAATGTATCTTCAATATCTTTAATTGGGGCTTTAACAGCAAAAGCATAAAATAGCATATAATCCTTATTTTTGCTACCACGAAGTAAAGAAAAACTATCATGTAAAAAGCGATAAGAATTTAAGTTTTTAGTATTTATATGGTATGTTGTACCATCTTTTATAATAAAGGCTATTTTTCTATAAAAATCTATACCATCTTTAATTATTTTTAATCGTGCTTCATCATAAATGGATAAATCTCCTGATAGACAAAGCCTTCCTAGCATTCCTTGAACCATTCGATAAATTATTTCATCATCATTATAATAATCTCTCATTGTTGCCCAAACTTGCATAATACGTGGAGCCATAAAGTATTGTAAATTACAAGCACATAAAGCACCCTCAACGCCTTCATGAATATCAGAAAAAGATACCATATCAGCAAGTGAAATAAATGTTGGTTCATGCCTCATTCCACCAGATGAGCAAATTTCTAAAACTAAATTAGGTAGGCTTTCCTTTAGCTTTCTATAAAACATTAAAACAGCTTCTATATGTAATCTTAAGCCTTCACCTAATGATTCAGCCCCATCAACACCTAAACCAATATTTTCATTATAATCAACCTTTAAATAGCTAACATTACTTTCCTTTAAGGTATTAACTATATGATTTAAGTAATAATCAAATACTTCCTTTTTTCTAAAATCTAAGAATATTCTATCCTCATGCTTAATTAAAATATTATTTCTAGTATGCATCCAATTTAGCTTTAAGCTAGCATTTGAGCCTATAGTAACATTTTCAAATTCAATCCAAATACCAGCTAGCATATTGGCTTTATTTATTTCATGGGCATATTCTTTTAATCCACCTGGGAATTGCTTTGTATTTACAACCCAATCACCAAGATATCCACAATTATTTACTTCATTTTTAAACCAACCATCATCCATTACAAAGGTATTAATACCTAGTTTTTCACAAATTGCAATTTGCTTTTTTTCATTTATAAGTGAAGGATTTCCATTTGTAAATAAATAATCATTATAAATAATTGGCATTGCCTCTTCACTTTTTTTAAATACCTTAAGGCTATTTTGATATTCAATTATTTTTTGGCTTGCTTCAAGTAAGCTACCATTTACAACACTTATATAAGCTTTATTAGTTTTAAAACTTTCATTAGGCTTTAATATTTTGCGAAAATGTCCAAAATTATAATCAGCTATTCCTCCTGATATATGGAGGCCTGATGTATGATAGCCTACCTCTATTTGCCAAGATGCCGGTGCTTCGATTTGTACAGCCCAGGTTACATTATTTAAAGTATCCTCTAAGCTTACAAATGGTAAAAATCCTCTTGCTGGCATAGTACCAACTTGCCCAAATCGTTCCATACGAATTCCGTATAATGACCAGGTATTTTCCATTTCAAAATTACTAACAGGTAAGCTTTCAAGATGTCCCTCACCTGACCAATGATTTCTAAAGCGATGAAGAATAATAGTACTTGGGTCATTATCTATAACAAATGGAGTTATTTCATCAAGTGAAAATGATGATATATATTCAAGGATTTTATTTTCAGAAGAATTATTTATTACCTCATTATATATTTCAAGACAATCATAACCCTTTTTATAGCGTAACACTTGTTTACCTTTAATACCTTTATTATCTTCAAGATATGTTATTAAGGTAATAAAATCATTTTCTTCTTTAATTTCTTGCTTAACAAAATGCATATTTTTACTAGTTTCACTATTACGATAAGACATACCAGATGAAAAATCACGGCTTGGACTATCTCCTAAAAAAGCGACTTGAAACATTGAATCTGGTTGTCTATTTCCATATTTTGTAAAATAAGAAACATTTAACTTGTCTTCTAATACCTTATCTACCATATTAGTTGGTACTACAATAAATGAAGTGATTTTTGAATTTTCTTCAGTTGTAAACAGGGCAGTAATATTGCCTAATTGTTTTTTTATTATCATTTTATATCCTACCCTTCAACATAATTAATTGTAATATTTACATCAGTAAAGTCGTTTTGATTAGAATTATTTGGATAAAGCATAAATAGAATTTGATTATCTTTAACAATATTAGTATCAAATTCATAGATAAAGTCTTTACCGCCATCACGAGGTTTTATTTCACCACCATCGTAAGGTTCACCATTTATATCAGTAATAGAAAATACAACACCATCTCCACTATTAAATCTTTCTTCAGCTAATAGTTTTACCTTACAATTAACATGTATTTTTCCAGTAGCTGGAGCTTTAAAGCCCATTCCTATACCATATCCTTGTTGATCCTCAGGTAACCAAAATGATCCCCACATATATGTTGAATAAAATAATGTTTGATATTTACTACACCAACGACCATAATAATCATTAAAGGTCATTAATGATAAGCTATTATCATCAGTATCACCACAATAATAATACCAATGTCTATAGCCTTGAGCATCTGATAAATCCTTTACACTATTAAAAGTGTCATTTAAATATAATTTATAATCGTCAACATCTTCATTTTTTACACTTGTATTATTGCTATTACAGCTTGCCAAAGAAGAAACAGCAAATAGAAGAGCTAATAGTAATTTTTTAATTTTCATTGTCTTTTCTCCTTTTAATAGTCAATAAAGCATAAAAAGCAGCTAATCCTGTAAATAAAGAGGCCATTTCACCCTTGCAGCCTTTATTTGTTTCTTTTTGATTACCAGATAAATTAGAGGCAGCAAATTTAGTATCAACATGAGTAAATCCACCAATATCTCCGGCTCTACCAACACATAAATATTTACTTAAATCTTCATTTTCTACTAAGTCATTTTCCATTTGTGTATAAGAAATTACAAATGGACAACCACAGCTATCACTACTATTTGAATGAGCCATTCCAGAGTCACAATAAAAGATTATTGAATCTCCCTTTTTTATAGATATTGTTTCATTGTAATCAAATTTTAGTGTTTCAGAACTACTTTCAACGAATTTAGAAAATAAAGCTTCTTCACTTTTATTTTCAAAACTATGATGATAAATTCCAAGATTCACACCATCTCCTTGATTAGTTCCTTTTTCCATAAAGCCATTCAAATTAACCTTTCCTGAGCATGGTGCAACCCAAATAACCATTGAACCCCAAGCTTCACCTGGATGAAGTGAGCTACCACCTACTGTTTGATATGACTCAAGCCCATGCCAAGATAAATTACCACTTGATGATAAGCCATATTCCATTAGTAAATAATTTGATGGAGTGCCCCAAGCATAATAAAATCCATTTTCACCTTGATTTAAAATTGGTGAAGAGGTGTTATAGCTTAATGGTTGATTTGTTGATAATAAGCTACTAAAAGCTAAAGACAGTAATAATAATGATTTCATAAATATACCCTCTTAGGCCTTCATAGCTGTTTTAATAGCTTCATTGTATTCTTTTGTAATAGCACTACCACCTTGTTGATTATAATTATTTACAAAAGTTGTAAAGGCATCATTATAAGCTTTTGTATATACACCAATCTCATCATAAGATGTTGGAATTTTAAAGCCATTTTTATAGCTTTGCTTTCCTATATATGTTGAATTAGAGCATAACATTTTAAATACTTGCTCTTCAGCAAAGTCACGAATAATATCCCAATATTTTACATATGAATCGGTTTGTAAAAATGGATAATCAGGATAAATTAAGTAAGATTTTGCTTGCTCCATTACAGTTAATACCTTGTCAGAATTTGTTTGATATGGAGTTAAATAACCAGTAGACCAGTTTGTAACTGAGGCAATTTCAGCACAAGCATCAACTTCTGATAATGTACGATTAAAGCCATCAGCAGCTTTTCCCATAAGGCTTACTCTTTTTCCATCTTCATATTTAAAGTGCTCACCTTCTTGACCATATATAAGAAGATCATAGCCTTCATCACTTAGCATGTAATCAATTAATTTTAAAGCAGCTGTTAATTCAGCATTTGACATACCATTATTTAAGCATGTAACTGTCCAAAAGTTAGGATTACCAGAAATTCCTCTAACACCTGTAGGGCCAGCTGGTGGCATAAACATTCCGATAATATTTGAAGCTTCTTCAATTGTTGGAGCATAAGTAGATGTAGTATTAGCCGCAATAAAGCTTCTAACAATGTTGTTATACCAAGCATGTCCTTCAATCATACCAACATTACCTTTAGCAAAGGCTTCTTGCTTACTATCTGTTGTGTTTTCATAGAAATTAGGTTGAACATAGCCAGACTTATATAAATCATTTAAAAAGGCAATAGCCTTCTTACAACCTTCACTTGTCCAGCTTGGTTCATAAATTCCGTCCTTATCAGGATCAATCATACTATTCCAACCACCATTTAGGGCAATAAACATCCAACAATCAGCAAATAAATCCTCTCCAGCAGCTGATGTATAGCCATATGTATCATCCTTACCATTTTCATCAGGATCATATAATGTAAAGGCACGACATAAACGATAAAATTCAAGTAAATCCTTTGGCTCAGTGAATTTATATCTTTCAAGCATTTCATCACTTACACTACTTTCACTAATATTTTGCTCATCAGCAATAATACGAGTTAGCTTTTCTTTTTTATTTAAGTTATTTAGCCAGTCAAGGCGAATATACATTGTATGCTCAAGATTCCAAGAAACAGGAATTGACCAATGCTTTCCTTTAGTATAAGAAACATTTTTTGTTAAAAAGTCATATTTTTGTAATTGATGATAAATATTTGGATATTCAGTTTCACTTACAAAATCAGAAACACAAACTAATACTCCATCATCTATCATAGAATTGTATAGGCTTGAACGTTCAGGACCCATGCTTACAAAAATATCAGGAAGCATTTGTGTACCAAACATTGTATTTAGCTTTGTTTGCCAATCTCCAGCTGAGGCACTAGATGCTTGTAAATTCATTCCACAAACCTCTTTTAATTTTTTATAAATTGTGGTGTTTGCTTTTTTAGCTGAGTTAATACCAGCAAAGTTCCAACGGAAAATAGTAAGCTTATTATCATTCATACCATCTCCACCATTATAAATAACACGACCATTTTCATCTACACTATTTTGGTTATTACAACCAGTCATTGTAATCAAACCAATAAGCATAAGCGATAATAATTTAGCATTCTTTTTCATTTTTAATATCCTCCTAAGATTTTACTGAACCTAGCATTACACCTTTAACAAAATATTTTTGAACAAATGGGTAAATAACTAGAATTGGAATAAGTGAAACAATAATTGATGCAGAGTCTTGTCCTTTTGAATATAGTAAACCAGAATCCACATTTATTTGCTTATAATAATCGGCAGCTTGAGCATTTGATAATATATTTCTAAGCTTTAATGACAATGGATACAAGTCTTCATTTTGTATTAAAATCATTGGCCAATACCAATCATTATAAAATCCAACAAAATAAAATAGCATAATAGTTGCAAAGCCGGCTTTTGATAATGGAACTACAATGCGAGTTAGAATTGTAAAGTCACTAGCTCCATCAAGCTTTGCTGATTCAATTACCTCATCTGGCACTGATACAAAGAAATTCCTTAAAACTATCATGTTATATGAGCTAATACCAAATGGAATAAATAAACCAAGTAATGAGTTATAAAGTTTTAAAGACTTTAATACGAAGAAAAACGGAATAATGCCTCCACCAAAAAACATAGTAATTAAAATCATTGTAAAGAATATTTTTTGACCAGGAAGCCTTTTCTTCGATAATACATAGGCGCCAAGTGATGTTAATAGCATACTATAAATTACACCGCAAATTGAAACTAAACCCGATATTCCAAATGATTTTAGCATTCCACCCTCTAAGAAAATATAACGATATGATTCAATATTAAAGTGACGAGGAATAACTAATATATTAGAATTTAAATAGTCGGCTTCTGTTGAAAACGAAGTTAACAATATGTTTATAAATGGATATAGACAGCAAATTGAAAATAAAGCTAGAATAACAATTATAACAATATCAAAGGCGGTATTTTTATTACGCTTACTTTTATTTTTCTTCATAATGTCATCTCCTTTATTGCTCAACATCATAAATACCAGTGCCATTTACTTTTTTAACAATAAAGTTAGCACTAAGTAATAAAGCAAAGTTAATAACTGATTTGAATAAGCCTATAGCTGTAGCCATTGAAAAGCTTCCTTGCTCTAAGCCAACACGATAGA
This sequence comes from uncultured Bacilli bacterium, assembly GCA_934201705.1. Taxonomy (GTDB): domain Bacteria; phylum Bacillota_I; class Bacilli_A; order RFN20; family CAG-631; genus CAKPXW01. The sequence continues at coordinate 31,834 of CAKPXF010000006.1, forward strand.
TATAAGTATCTAAAATATCAGCTACATCATATAAATTCTTATTATATGTATTAAAGATTGCATCAAAGCCAGCGTTCATAATGTTTCCAATTGATAATAAAAGCTGAATCATAATTATTGGAACAATACATGGAAGAGTTACATGAATAATTTTTTTAATTCTTCCGCAGCCATCAATTTCAGCTGCTTCATATAGGCTTGGATTAACAGCACTCATAGCAGCCATATAAATAATTGAGCCCCATCCTGCATCTTTAATAATTGAAAATACAATTAAAATTAAATAATAATAACGTCCATCAGACATATAGCCTTTTGCACTAAGACCCATTAGTGATCTAATAGAATTAATAACTCCATCAAATCCAAAGATGTCATATACAAGGCTTCCAAATATAACCCAAGAAATAAAGTTTGGTAAATAAACAATAGTTTGTACAACCTTTTTATAGGTTTTAGATTTTAACTCATTCATCATTAAAGCTAATATAATTGGCGCGGGAAAGCAAAATATAATTTTAATTAAGCTAATAATAAGAGTGTTTTTCATAGCTCTAAAGAAATATGGAGTATCAAATACACTTTTAAAATGGATGTAAAAAGGCTTTGAAAATGGTGATCTTAATATACCAAGTGATGGTCTATAATCCTTAAAAGCAATAATTATTCCATACATTGGAAAATAAGCAAATATTAAGAAAAAAGCTACAACAGGAAGCATCATTAAATAAACCTGTTTGTTTTCTTTAATTCGTTTAAAAATTAATTTTCTATGTTGTTTTTTCTCTTCTTTTTTAGTAATTGTATCCATAGAAATCAACTCCTCTTTTATTAACTACTATTTTATATTAATAAAAATATTAAAAGCAATTTTGTGTAGCTAAAAATGTCTCTTTTTCATACAAAAATGCTACTTTATATAAAAAAACATACTTTTTCTTTTCACTTTCTTTTTTTTATGCTCTATAATAAAGAAAAAAGGGTGATGGTTAATGATTAATCGTTTAAAGGATTTAGACAATTTTTATTTAATCCCAAATTCATATTATCGTCAGGTTTTTGATGATTCATTTACTATGGATACTCATGCTCATCAATATATTGAACTTATGTATTGCCAAAGTGGAAACTGTAGCGTAATAATAAGTAAGAAAACAAAAGATGGCTTTCAAGAAATAGAAGTAAAATTAGGGAAAAAATACTTTATTATAATTGATGCTGGAGCTTATCATAAATTAAAAATAAATAAAAATGAAAGCTGCGTTTTGTATAATATTGAATGGGATGTTGTTCCTAGTAATTCCTTTACTAATGATGCTAAAAGATTAATCAATTTAAATACACGTTTGTTTTTAGATAAATTTGATGGTCTAAAAAAGTTTGCTTATTCTTCAAATAAATATATATCAGCTCTTGATAGTGAAAATTTAGAGCATTATATTTCACAATATATTAATCAAATTCAATATAATGATCATTCTTTGACTAATGAATGTAATGTAATTACAAGATTTATTCAATTGTTTGTTGAAATGGATAAATGCTTAACCTCAAATCAGCAAGGTGGAAAGATTATTTATATTAAAAAGGCAGAAGAATATATTAAAAATAATTATACAAAGGATTTGAGCATTGAAGAAATTGCAAGCTATGCTGGCATCCATAAAGCTTATTTACAAAGGCTTTATAAAGCATATATGGGAATGTCAATTTTGCAATCACTTAATAATTATCGTATTAGTAAATGCAAAAACTATTTGATTGAAACAAATCTTACAATCGAAGAAATCTGCCCACATACTGGATTTAACAATCGCCAACAATTAATTTATGAATTTAAAAAGCATACAGGTACTACTCCTTCTGAATATAAAAATAATTATTTATCTCGTGAATATCGTTATTCCCCTGAAAATTATATTTCCAAGGATATTAACGATAAACCAATTTATTAAAGCACTAAATGTGCTTTTTCTTTTTTAAAAGGCCAATAATAATTAATGCTAATAAAGGTATTAATTTAAAAGTAATATTACCTTTACAGCCTTTTTTATTTTCATTTGTTTTTTCTTCATTTGATGAAGTATTTGTACTACTATTTGTTATTTCACTTGAAGAAGGAGTAACACTAGGAGTGCTTGATGGTTCTGCACTTACCTCACTTGAAGGTTCAACAGATGGCTCCACGCTAGGGTTATCAATTGGAGGATTATCATTTGTTTTATAATTTATTTCAACTATAGTATCACAATTAATATTATCTAATGTTAATGTAAAATCAGTTATTTTTTCTTCTTTTCCATTAACTAAGACATTAACTAATGATGTGTTTTCATCAGGTGTGATTGTTAATAATAAGCTATCATTATTGTTTATAAAGAAATGATCTCCTTCATTAACCTTACAATTTGTAGTATTAATTACAATGTCATAGTCATATTTAATTACTTCCTTTAAAGTAAAAGGAGCAACTGGTAAATCATATTCGTTGTAAATAAAGGCTGTATCATATGAGAAAATGTTTTCTTGCAAATAGCTAAAATACCTATGCTTGCTAGTAAATTTTATATATTTACTTCCGACCTTTTCATATTCTTTAACATTTGCATATGATTGCTTGTTTGTTGTAGCAATTAATCCACTTTTATTTCCATCACTAATTTTTATTTCATTAGCATTATTAAATGTTAAATAAGTATCACTGCTTTGATTCTTTTGATAGATTTTATCAACTGTTGGACTTAATCCATAATGATTATTACATGTCGTATTAACATTATAAATATATTTTAAGGCAACACCAACAGCACGGCTTGTAAATTCATATTTATCGCAAGGATGGATATTAGTGTGATCTCCTAAATCTATGCCACAAACATAATACACATTATCAATTTCATTAGCTAGCTCTTCTTGAATTTTTCTAAAAGGTGCCCATAAGCCTTTACAACCTGGATCTTCAAATTGTGGAAGCTGGAAGGTAATAATAGGTAATGAAGCATTATTAAAGAAGCTTCTAATTTCCTTACAATAAGCTACAAATGATTCTTTATATTTATCAAGTGAGCCATATACATCACTTTCTCCTTGATACCATAAAGCACCTTTAATTGTATATCTTCCCATTTTAATAAACATATTATCATGTCTTTGAGAAATTGTAGGATTGCCATTATTTGGATAAATAATATTTGCATCTTCCTTACTTATCCATTCATGAAGCTGTGAGCCTCCAACAGCTGAAACAATAATTCCAACAGGAACATTATCTAATGAAGCTGATAGATTTATAGCAAATGTAATAGCAGTTAAGCTAACATATTGTAAATCACTAACACCACTAGGGCTTATCCAAGCATTAGTTACGCCTTTATTTGGAGTAGCAGCAGTTATTGGCAATTGATATTGAGTGTAAAATCTTAATAATTCATAATGTTTAAAAACATTTAATTTTTCTAAAAATGATGGTTGTGATTGATATTTTAAATAATCATCACCATATTCTGGATTGTTTTTAATTAATGTTTCAGCATAGGTAAATTCATCAACATAATATGCCATATTAGATTGACCAGAACCATAATAAACATCACCAACTAAGACGTTATAAATACGTTTTGTAGCACTATTTGATTTAATGATTAATGTTTGTCCAACAGCATTGGCATCCATTTTATCTAAATAGACACTGAATTTACCATTTTCATCGGCTTTCGTTTTCTTTTCTTGATTGTTAAAGGTAACTATAACATCTTCATTACTTCCAGTTTCACCATATATTTCAACATTACTATCTCTTTGTAATATCATATTATCAGAAAATGTATCATTCATAGTAATGCCAATGGCAGCATTAACGTTATTTATTTTATTAATGTCTTGTGGATTAACATTTAATAATCCTAATGAAAGTGCAATTAATAATAATTTTTTATTCATTTTAATAACTCCTTATATAATAGGAATTGCCCCTATTAAGAGCAATTCCAAAAAGTATTTATTTTTTATTTTTCTTTAAAGCTAAAGCACCAAGTAAAGTAAGCATGCCAATAAATCCTAAAGCACTACTTCCCTTACAACCTTTTTTATTTTCATTTGTTTTTTCATTATTTTCACTAGAAATTGGCTCTTTTACTGATGAAGGCTCACTTGATGGTTCACTGCTTACTTCACTTGAAGGTTCCTCACTTGGTTCAACAGAAGGAATTGGTTCTTCATTTTTACTCCATTTAGCATAAAGTGTAATATTATTAGTTGTACCCTTATTAATTACACTAACACTTTCACCAGTAAAGTCACTAGTTAAATAATAGCCTTCAAATGTATATCCTTCTTTTGTTGGAATAGTAAGTGTTATTTCATCATCAACTGTAAATGTAACATCATCAAGTTCAGTATTTTCATAAGATAATGTGTATACTATTTTACTAAATGTTACATTAGGCATATTTTTACCATCAAAAATGAAAGTAAAACTATTATTTTCATTATTTGCTTGAAGAATTTCATTGTTATATGAAACTTCCTTTAATGTATAGCCATTATCAGGCGTAAATGTTAATGTAACACTATCATCCTTATTTACAACTTCACTAGAAACAATACCTTTTCCATCGATGATTGCTTCAATTTTATATGTTAGCTTTCTTGTATATTTAATATTATCAACATTAACTAAATCACAATTATAAAGTCTGCCAATTACTACATCTTCCTTTATAGACCATAAAACATTTGCTTTACCACTAACTGATTTGTCTTCATTATAAATAGTAACTTCAACTGGTAAGAATGCTAATACGTCTTCAACTGTATTGTCATTTGCTATAACAAAGTCAATATCATCTTCAATGCTTATAGAAGATAGAGAATTTTTAAACCAACCAGATACTCCTTCTTTATTTGTATCAGTAAAAATACTACTTACAAATTCTTTACTTGCAGCAAAGCCATAAAGTCTAACATCATCAATATAACCTTTAAATAGGCCTGTTGCAGAAGTGCCATTAATATCGCATTGTCCACCAATACAGAATGTATATAATGGTTTATCTTTTCCAACAACATATAATTCTTTTGGATTAAATGTATCCTCAGCTGCTAAAGCACCATTTAGATAAGCAGCACAATAGCCACTTTCCATATTACAAGTTACAACAAGATGATTCCATTCGCCTTTTTTATAATTTATAACTAATTGATGATTACTTCCAAAGTAAATAGAAATCCAATTGTTGATAAATACGCCCATTCCATCACCATAGGCAGTTGAATTAATTAAGAATTGATTTTCATCAATATCATCACGTTTAAAGTTAATAGAATAAGTATAGCTCTTTAAATAATCACTAAAATCATTTGTATCCTTAAGTGCAGGAGCATATAAGAATGATTCGCCATCTAAATAGATTCCTTTTTCATTTGTATTAGTCTTAATAGTTCCAATAATATTTAAATTGTTATTATTTGAACTATCCTTTCCAAAGTTTGTATCTTCAAATTTATACCAGCTTTCAGGAGTTGCTTTAATGTTTTTGTAATTAGAATAATCATATGTAACATTTACTTCTATTTCTTTTCCATCTGTATAAATGTTATTTCCAATTAATCTACCCTTAATAACAAATCCTTCAATTCTGCCATTGCTTGATATTTCTTCTTGTTTAGTCCAAATAATGTTACATGTTACTTTTGAGCTATCTTCAAGCTCAACTTCAATAGTTTTAGGAAGTTGATTAGTTACGCTTTGAGCGCTTGTTCCAACTGGAACAACAATGTCTTTGATTTTTTCACAATCTTTAATTTTTAAAACATCATTATCAGAAATTGAAGCTTTTTTAAGTGTAAATTCATCACTTACTTGTGTTTTATTTAATACATAATCATATAAGTTAACATTTCTATATGAATTAGTTGATGAGCTTGCATGAGATGTTCCATTTACATCGCATTGTCCATTTAGACATAATGTATAATTTTCATTATTACTAAACATTACATTTCCAGTTGTAGTACCTTTTGCCTTTAATTCACCATCAATATAAGCACAAACCTCTTTTGTAGCCTTATTTGCTGTAATGCTTATACGAATCCAATCATTTTTGGCTTTACTAGTATCAATTGAAAATACACAATATTGATCTCCAACAGTTACTCTTAAATCTTTTCCAACCTGGTGTAATACAAAACCACCATAGCATCCAGCAGAAACAACATATGTATCAGTTGAATCAGATAAATCTTCCTTTTTATAGTCAAATGAGAATGTAAAACTATTTATTAAATCACCAAGTGTTGAACTTGATAAATTTTTCTTTAAAAACAATTTACTGCCTTCTTTTATAGTAATACCACCATCATCTAATATAGTTATATCACCACTTACTTCAAAATTAAAATTATCGTTTGTATCATTGCCTATTTGGCTTGGATTGCTTAAACTCCAAGAAGCAAGAGGAGTAATTGGATCAGTAATATTTTTTGACACCTTATATACAGCTTTAATATTTTTATTTGCTGAAGCAACATCATTAATTAATACACCATGAACAATTTGAGTATTCTCTATTGTTTCAAGATTAGTCCATAGAACCTTTGAATTAATAGTAGTATTATCAGTATAAGATACATCAACATTACTAGGAAGAATTGAAAGATATTCATCAAATGATTTAAATTCGTTAGTACTTTCTTGAATAGTTGGTAATGAAGTTACCTCTTTAAATTCTCCATCCTCTAAATATACTTTATCATTACTAAAGTTACTTGCAACTTGCTTTTCACTTAATTCAACATCAAATAATTTAACATTTCTATAATTAACATCATTTGTAAAGCTTGCGTGAGATGAACCATTTAAACCACCTTGACCATTTAATGTTAAAGTGTAATTATCATTGTTATTAAAGAAAACATCTAAAGCAGAGGTTTTACGATCATATAAACGGCCATTAATATATAATGAAACAACCTTTGTAGAAGGATTAGCACTAACAGTAATATTCATCCAATCCTTATTAGCAGTATACCCGCCATAAGAATTACTATTGAACCATAACGGATCTCCATCTACTACCATGTATTGTTGTCCAGCTGTAATTCTTAAATCATTATTAACTTGATGAAGTTGAAAACCTCCATATGATCCAGCAGCAGCTACATAAAAATCCTTGCCATTAAGATCATCAACACGATAATCAAGTGAGAAAGTAAAGGCATTTAGCATGCTTGCAAAACTTTTACTATCTTTATTAGTTTTAGCAATGTATAAGCTTGATTCATCACCACTTAAATTAACGCCATTATCCTTATAAGTAGCATTTCCAAGTTTACTTAAATTGATATTATTCATTGAATCCTCAAGTAAATTATTTTCATTATTAAATTTATAATTTACTATTGGCTTTAATTCACTTTTATTTGTAAGCTTAGCAACTTGGCTAGCTTTAATAGCACTATTGAAAATACGAACATTACGATAGCTTATATCTTCACTAAAGTTTGCATTGCAATTACCATTATAATCACATTGACCATTTAAGCAAAATGTATAAGTAGCACATGAGGCAGCTGTAAACATAACATCGCCAGTTGAAATTCTACTAGCATATAAAGAACCATCAACATACAAGCAAACCTCTTTTGTTTCACTATTAGCAGTTATGGTAACATTCATCCAATTATCATGGGGATCTTTAGCATTTTCTACATAACCGTTATACCATAAATTATCATCACTATTTACTAAATATTGGCTACCAGCAGTTACCCTTAAGGCTTTATCGACTTGATGAAGCTGAAAGCCATTTCCATATGATCCAGCAGTAGCTAAAATAAAGTCGCTTCCAGTTGTTGATTGATATTTATAATCTAATGAAACGCTAAAGCTTTTTAAAGATGAAAGCTTTGCTTTATTATTATCATTACCAGCAATATACATTTGAGCGCCATTTTTAAATAATGCGCCACCATTTGCTAAAGGATTTATTTCACCCTTAATTGTCATATCATAATTGCCCATTGAATCTTTTCCAAGATTAGAAACATCATCCATTTTATAATAAGCAATTGGTAAAACATCCTTTGTTTCATTGTAGTTAGCTTTAATTGTATAATCATCAGCTACTTGATCAAATAATTTAATATTTCTATAGGAAGCACTTCCAATACTTCCGTGAGCATTACCATTATAGTCACATTGTCCATTAAAGCATAATGTGTATTGTGAATTGTTGTTAAAGCGTATATCCTTGCTTGATATTCTTGTGGCAAGTAATTCACCATCTATATATAGCTTTACTTCTTTTGTTAAATGATTTGCAGTTACTGCAATATTAACCCATTCATTAATTGATTTTTCATCATTATAAAATAGCGGATTAGCTTCATCTACCATATATTGGTCACCGGCTGTTATTCTTAATATTTTACCAACTTGATGTAGTTGAAAACCACCGTATGACCCAGCAGTTGCTAAAACAAAATCGGAATGATCACTAAGAGTTGGTATTTTATAATCAAATGAAACTGAAAATGATTGTAAATTACTAACAAATGAATTCCCACTTTCTATTGTTTTAGCTAAATAAAGCCTCCCATCACCAGTTAATGAAACACCACCACCATCAAGTGCAAGGTATTGCCCATTAATAGTTAAATCAGTATCACCAACGCTGGCCTTTGTAAGGTTAGTTGGATCATTTAAATCCCAAGCATATAAAGGTTTTAATGGCTCTTCTGCTTGGATTACTACGTTGGATTTGATACTTCCATTAACAAAATTAACACCTAAAACCGACATAGTAAAAAGAGCACTAATAAGTCCAATCCTTTTAAATGTTTTCATTTTTTTCTTCCTTTCTTTTTTTATATATGAAGATACTTATTCCTACTAATGCTAAAGGTAATGAATAGTTCAATGTTGATTTACATCCATTATTATTTTGCTTACTATTATTTTTAGCCCATTTAGCATATAAAGTAATATCTTTAGGATTTAAAGTATCAATCGTATCAATTCTTTCTCCAGTACAATCACTATTTAAATACCATCCATCAAAAGTATAGCCATCTTTAGTAAAATAAGAGTCTAATTTTTTATCATCACCATACGAATAATTGATAGTAACATCATTTTGCCCATTATTTAAAACATATGTTATTTTGTATTCATTAGCTATACTATTTATACGAATATTACTATAGTCAGTAATTGTTATATGATAGATATTATCTTTATCTGGTAATATTTCTTTCCCATTTACACTTACTGAAGATATTTTATAATAAGTGCTTGTTTTAATTTTAAATTCAATATTTACTTCATCATTAACTCTATATGTATTACTTTCTTGATATTGAAGACCATTTACCATTACATCTTCAAGATTAATGCTATTAGACTTAACAAAATCAATTCTATAATATATAGGGCAATAAACCATTAATGAAGAAATATTTGGATAATCAGTATTTGTTAAATATCCAACAATATTGCCATTTTTATAGCCAATCCAGGTAACTGAAGCTAGTTTTATAGTATTATCACTATATTTAACATTTACTTGCTGAGGAAGATTGTCTTTTATTTTATCAATAGAATTAGTATCACTAATTATTGAATCAACATTTTCAATTGGCATTACTTCCTTAACATATGTTTCTTGATAAACAGAACTATCCAATTGATTTTTAATTAAATCATTTACATTTTTTTTACTTAAAGCAAAGTCATATACTTTAACATTTCTCATGCTTCCTTCAAAGAATTGAGCACCATCAGCACCGGTTATTGTAGCTTGGGCACCAAGGGCAAATGTATATATATCATTACTTGAAAAATTATTTATATTATCAACTTTTTGAGTTCTAAATAATTGACCATTAACAAAGAATGAAACTGTCGATTTTTCTTTATCTACGCTTACTGTTAGAGTGGTCCAAGAGTTCTTTAAGCTACCAGTACTATAAATTAATTTATGTGAGCTATAACCACCAGATGAGTAAACAACCTCAACTCCATCATAGCAGCCATATAATAAGAATCCTTCACCATAGCTTGAGGTAGTTATTGCATATTGGCTTCCATCACTTATTGTATTATCAAAATTCAAATCAATAGATATAGTATAGCTTCCTTTTAATAAATCAGAGAAATCCTTACCATTATTTATAGCGGGTGCATATAAATAAGATTTATTATCTTTTTTAAATGTTACATAGCCATCATTAGCATGATGCTCAACTTGTTGTAAACCACCAAGTAATAAGTCAAAATTACCCATTGAATCTTTTCCAATATTAGTAGCATCATTGAATTGATACCAAGCAATTGGTTTAATTTGTTTATATTCACTTTTATCAATTATAAATGGAACAACTAGATGAATAGGAAGGTTATCAAAGTTATTCACATTTTCTCCATTAATAAAGCCATAAACATCAAAGCCAGAGTCATTTTTAATAGCTTTAGTCCAAATAATATTAGCATCGATGATATTATTTAATTGAGTAGTTACTTTTACTTTTGAAGGAAGAACTTCTTTTAATAAATCATTGCTTGTTTCAGTTTTTTCGACCTCTAAATTAGTATATATATTTGCAACATTTATAACTTTAGCTACTTTACCAGTTATTTTTTCATTGTTAAAATATTGATTGACTTGTGTGTTATTAAAATTAAAATCATATAGCTTAATGTTTTTAATTAATAATGAATTAATGCATTCACTATTAGTAGTGAAGCTACTTGTACCACCAAATGTTAAAGAGCTACTACCTTTAGTAATAACATCAATACCATTAAGCACATTATTAATTGAGTTAATATATACATTTGTATTGTCTTTATTAACGTTTAATAATATTGAATAGTTCTCTTCATTACTAGTAAAAATCGAACTAAGTGTCTTTTTATTATTGTTTCCAAATGAAGCAATTAAGTCATTTCCTTTAATTGCTAAATATAAACCTCTTTTTTCATCAACTGATAAAATAATATGCTCTTTATCATCTGACATAGCTTTTTGTTTTATATCAAAACCTATAGTATAAGAATCAAGATAGTCAACAACATCATTATTAAACATAATTTTTGGTAATGATAAGCAATTGTTTTCTAATTTTAAATAAGAATCTTCCTTGCTAATGTTAGTGCCTTTAGCAATTAAATCCATATAACCAATTTTATCTTTTAAAAGATTATTTGAATCTATAAAATCATAAGAAGCGATTTCTTTTCTTTCATATTGTATTCTTTCTTGCTCTTCTAAATTATTTTTATCATATGATGCAATTTCATTTATTTCTGCATCATCAATTGCACCTAAATAAATTCTAAAATCACTTAAAGATGGCGCAATAACTTGTCCATCATTTAGTGTTGCTGTTGCATGAGCATCATCCCACTCACCTAAGTGTGATTGAGCACCAATTGTAAAACTATATTTACTATTTCCCCCAAACTTTAACGGTGTTGACAAAGTTTTTAAGTAAGTATAATCAGTGCCATTTTCTTCTTCACTTTTAATAGTAAATTTAAATGATTTATTTGAATCATCATAGATAATATTTATTCTATACCATTCAAAATTTGTTGATAATAGTGGCTTTTCTTCATTTGTTAAGGTTAAGTCATCAATATTTGAACCATGAATTGAAAAGCCTCCATATACCCATTGTAAATCAAAATGAGATCCATATGAGCCTGATGAAAATAAATAGTTAGCTCCTCCATCATTGCTTCTTAAATAAGCTCTTAAGCTAACTGAAAAACTACCATTAATTAAATCTGAGAAATCAGTATATTCTTCTCCATTAATTTCGCCAATATTATTGGCATATAAAAAACCATTTTTTTTAAATGTTATTCCACCTATTGCTTTATCTTCAACAATGTTTTTGGCTAATAAATCAACATTTCCTAAAGAATCCTTTCCAAAGTTAGAAGAATCCTTAAATTGATACCAACTAAGCTTTTTAAAGCCAGTTTCTGGTGCATCAAAATCAATTGATTTATTAAAACTACTAAAAGGAGATAATAGCAATAAAGAAGATATGACAATCTCTTTTATCATAGTTTATAATATAATACAATTTGTATTACCCTCCAACAATAGTTTAACATTACCATTGTTAAAAACAATAAACTAGTTTTAGTTTAAGTTTCTTTTTCTTACAAAATTTACAAAAAATATATAAAAAAATAACACACTTTCCAAAATTTTACAAATAGCTAATGCTTTTTATTAAATTAATAAATAAAAAATAGCATAAACTATACAATTCATGCTATTAATTAATTATTAGTTTTCGATAATATATTCATAAAGCTTTTTGTGACCATTTATTGATAAATGGACACTATCTTTATAATAATAATTTTCTTTTTTAAAATCAAAATATTCTTTTAAATAGTCCCAAGGATCTATATAACGACAATTAAATTCATTAGCTATTTCTTTAATTGCTACACGATAATCAAAGTAAGTATATTCTTCACCATAAGGGCTTTTTAAATTTTTATCATATTCAGAATAAGTGCAATTTAATAAAATAATTCTAATATTAGGATTTGCTTTCTTTAAGACATTTATCATATAACGATAGCTACCTTTAAATGAATGAGCCGAGGCAAACGTATTATCAATACAATATTTATCATCGCCATCAGCGCTAATTGGTGGTTGGAAATATTGGTCATTATGGCCAAATGCAATAAAGGCATAATCTATATTATTTAATTCATTATTAGTGTAGGCGTTATAAACAACACGACAGCCATCGATGGCATTCGTATTGTCTTTGTATTCCTTATAAATATTACTACCTTCATACATATAAGTCGCAGTTGTTCCACCAATCGCATAATTTCTAACAAAATTCATATTGAATTTATTAGCAAATAAATCAACATAGGTTTTAGTTATACCAATTGTGGATGTTGCTGTTACAGAATCACCAAATGCAACAATGTTTTTCCCATATAATCTTGCATCATCAAACGAAAATGAAGAAGAATATGTATCTATATCCTTTACATAAATATTTACATATTGGGTCTCGTTATTATATATCAATCGTAATTTTGTAGATCCTTTATTTTTCCCAACAACATAGTTGTTTTCAATACTAGCAATATTACTATCTAAGACTTCAATGTTTACACCTTTAAAGTCTTTAACTATATTTCCATAATAATATTTTTCATTTTGTTCTATTTTAATAGTTTTAAAATCAACAAAAACAATTGGCTCATCGCTTTCCTTTTCGCTAATTACTACACTATTATTGTTATTACAGCCAATTAAAAATAACACAATAAATAATAAGTTCTTTTTATATTTCATAATATTATTTTAGATATTTTTGAATATATTGTTCAACATCTATCGGATTAATTGATAAAGAAACGGCAAATTCATCAAATATGTTGTTTTTAATTTTTGTTAGTAATCCTTTATCTGTTACACTTAGTGGCTTTTTAAAAAATGTTTCATCAACATATAATAGCTTTACTAATTTGCAAAGCTCCATTATTTTTCCACTATGATATATTTCTTCAAATTTTCTTTTCCTTGTTTTTGAATCGCTTATCCAAAATGTTTCCATATTTGGAAATGTTCTAATTAAAGCTAAAACGTCAGCCTTTGATAAAGGCTTACGTAAAAAAAGTTCTTCTTTATCAATGGGTAAATAAATTTCAAGTGATTTGTTAGCAATTGAAGGGAATTTAGGCGTTAAATAATAGTAATTCATGTCACCATTACCAAAATTTTGCTTGATTATATTCTTTACAATGCAAGCGCCAGCACTTTTATGAATCACGTTGTCATTTATGTTAAACATTATATCTTATCTCCCTATTCTTCACCTATATTATAGCACTTTTTGAGGTTTAAAGAAAGTAAGATTTTTTTATTTGCTAGCTAAAAACAATTCAAAATCAATGTATCTATCGCTTTCACCTTTTTTAATTTTACTATCAAGAGTTGCTAAAGATACTAAAGTATTTTTTATTTCTTCAATGTCATATTTATATAACTGTTGTTTAATTACTTTTACTCTATAAGGATGCACTTCAAGCTTATTTGCTATTTCATCATTATTAAGATTTTGTTTGCTTAAAATTGATATTTGTAGCATTAATCTATATTGACTAGCAAGTAAAATAATTAAGTTAATTGGCTCGATTTTTAATAATTTTAAATCAGTATATATTTTCATTATTTCTGCTTTATTTTTACTCATTAAAGCATTAGTTAAGGAAAACACATCATCCTCAAGCGGACGAGCAACCATTTGCTTAACGTAGCTTTCATCTATTGTATTGTTATATAAAACCATCTTATCTACTTCTTGCTCTAATTTACACACATCATCTAAGCAGCGTTGAATTAATAAGCTTTTAGCATTTTGAGTGATTTTAATATTATTTTTAATAACTAAATCATTTAAATAATCCACTAAATCATTTTCTTTATCAAATAAATAGCTTTCAACACTACCTATTTTTTTTATTTTTTCAATAAATTTACTTTTAGCATTGTAGTATTTTTTAGAACAAATAATGATTAATGATGAAAAATCACAAGGATTATTTAAGTATTCATCTAATTTTTCAAGTTTATTTTCAAAAGGTAATTTTATTTTAGCATCCTTAATAAAGTAAGGATTTTTACAAATTACTACTTTCTTATCATCTAAAAATGGATAGGTGTTTAATGAATCAATTATTTCATCAATTGGGTTTGCTTCAAAGTCAAAGACATTGTAATTAAATTCGTTTTTTTCATTAATTACACTACTTACATATTTATCTATTTTTTCTTTTAAAAAAGAAGATGGCTCACTAATTATTAACTTTATCATCACTAATACCCTCTTATTAAATTATAGCTTATTTTGCGCTTTCTATAAAGTAACTTTCAAACAATTTTTTCTTAATTCTAATACTACCATTTAAATCAGTTCGATAAACAATAATATTATTATCATTTAATCTTTTTAATGTTTCAATATTTGGATGGTGATACTTATTATTTTTACCAACGCTAATAATTGCGTATGTAGCATTGATTTCTTTTAAAAATGAAGATGATGATGAAGTTCTTGAGCCATGATGAGCGACCTTTAAAAAATCAACATTTAATTTATTATCAGTTATTATTTTCTTTTCAATAGTAGATGATATATCACCTGTAAATAGAAAGCTTTTATCGCAAATATTTCCATATAAAACTATAGATGTATCATTGTTATTATTAGCTTCATTATAATATTTATTTAGGTTGTATAGATTTATCTTTCCAAGTACTATAGTACTAATTGATTTATCATCTATTATTTCATTTATTTTAATATTTTCACTTAAGGATTTTAAAGCTCCACAATGATCATAATCATCATGTGTTATTACTACCTTATCGATTTTTCTAATACCATGATAATTTAAAAAAGGCATAATCTTTTTATTAGCAATATCATAATTTATTAAGCCACCTGTATCAATTAGCATTACCTTTCCATTAAATGAATCCATAATAATAGTACAATCACCTTGATAGACATTTAAAAAGATTACCTGTTGTGAATAATTAAAGATATGCCTATTGTATAAGAGTATAAAAAATAATAGAATTGAACATCCTGAAAGAATAGTTTTCTTATTATTTTTTCTTTCAATAGATATTAATAATAAAATAAATAATCCATAAAAAACAATTAAAGGTATTAATGAAAGAGAGCCTAAAACAATACTTGAATTGATATTGCTTATTTTATCAACTAGTTGATTAAAGCCTTTATAAATAAATGAAAAACAATCACCATTTATACTTGAAATACAAATGCTAATAATGCATAAAGTAAAAATAGCCATAACTACATAGGTTAGAATAATATTAGTAAATAAGCTAATCACATTAATTTTATAATTAATTATTAATTGAATAGGAATCATAGCTATAAAGCATAATAATGATATTAATAAGCTTTTAATAAATGGATTTTTATTTTTTATTATATGTGATGAAATAATTACAATATAGGTCATTAAAAAAGACATAATAAATGAATAGTTAAATATATTTAAAGGTTCAATTAATAAAATGATTAAGCCACTTATGGAAACAGCATCAATTGTATTGAGATATTTATTAAAAAACTTGCTTATAAATGTTGATAATAATGCCCTTAAGGAACTAATCTGAAATGATAAAATAAATACATAAGCAAATGATATAATACTTCCTATTATATTTTGTAGCATTTTATTCTTTTTAAAAATTAAGCTTATTAGCTTAAATAAAAATGAAATATGGAAGCCAGAAACTACAAATAAATGTATGGCATTAATTTCCTTTAAATTATTATAAGATTCAATATCAGCATTTTTATCGTTAAAAAGTAGCATTTTACACATTGAATAGCTTTCATTTTTTAAACTTTTAGTTAATGAATTAATTATTTTTTGATTTAATGGTATTTTATCATCTATTATTTTTATTTCCTCATCAACTATAATTTGATAAAAGACTCTTTTATATTTTAAATAATCTTTAAATTCAAAGACATCAAGTTCTAAATCATTTTCAATTTCTTTTATACTTCCCTTTACATAAATAATATTACCTTTATAGTAGGTATTAATGTCATTTTTATCTTTATAGATTAAATAGTTTATTTTATTATCATTAACAATTAAATATGTATTTGTAGCGCTTTTAATAGTAACATTACTTTCTATATAATTATTTGAAATATTGACTTCATTTTTTCGATAAAACGAGAAAAACATTGATATTATAATTAATAATAAACAATTGATTATATTAAACTTTTTATATGTTAAAAATAAAATTAAAAGAAGAATGGCGTATAAATAATAAGCCTTTAGATTTATTGCTAAAATAGAAATAATTGCCACAATAAAGGCATATATAAAGAACCCTTTTATAGACATATCATATCTTTTATTTTAAAGAATATTGATTTACCAATTCCTTCAACATTCATTATTTCCTCTAAATATAAAAATGGTGATATTTCTCGATATTCAATAATTCTTTCAGCTAAAATGTTGCCAATACCAGAAAGAGTTGTTAATTCATCAAAATCAGCGTCATTTAAGGATACTTTTATATCTTCACTGATTTTGGGAATATAAATGTTTATATTTTCATTTATCATTAAATAATAATCAAAGCAATTAACATCAGCAGATGTTGTTACACCTCCTGCTTTAACAATAGCATCATTTAAAAAATATCCTTTTTCGATTTCATATTTCCCTGGATTTAATACTTCTCCACTTAAGGTAACAATTACTGTTTCTTCATCTTCAAAGCTAGATTCTTCATTACTAGTACTAGAAGTTGGGAAAAGTAAATTATCTAAATAGGCATCTCCTTTTTCGATTATAGATAAACCAATAATTATTGTAAAGACTAAAAAAATCACTCCTATTATAGTTTTCATTTTAATTCTCCTCTAACTATATAGTAGTGATTTTGTTTTAATTTTACTTAAAAATTATTTAATTTGTTTAATTACAACCTTGTATGAAGAACCATCTCCACAAATAATTTCAACTTCATTTCCAACTTCTTTTCCAAGTAAAGCTGCTCCAAGTGATGATTCTGTAGTGATTTTTCCTTTTTCAGGATCAGAGCCAATTGATCCTACTAGCTGATATGTATATTCAGCATCATCATCTTCATCATAAACAGTAACAGTGCTTGTTGCAGTTACTTTATTTTTAGATGCTTTTTCAGAAGCAACCTCAACATTATTTAAAGTGAACTCTAAATCCTTAATACGTGCTTCAATTTCAGCTTGCTTACTTCTTGCAGCATCATAATCTGCGTTTTCTGATAAGTCACCTTGAGAACGAGCTGTTGCTAATTCTTCAAGAACCTGTGGTCTTAAAACATCGATTAATTCTCTATATTGTGCTTTTAACTCATCATAATATTCTTTTGTTACAACTTCTTTTTTAATATTTGCCATTATATGTTTCTCCTTTTTTTTGAAAGTTCCTATAGTATTATACTATTTTTTTACTAAAAAATATATAATTATTAAGATAATGAATCAATTTTTAGCATTAGCTGTTCAATTTCTTCTTCTTTTTCTTTAATTTTATGAGCAAGAGTTCTATATTCTACCCAGTCATAATTATTTTCATTATCATTCATTTGGTTATTTAATTCTTCAAGCTCATTCATTAAAGCATCGATTTGTTTTTCAATTTTAGCTTTTTCTTTGTTATTATTAATAGGCTTACTAACTTTTTCTTTTACTTTAACTTCTTCTTTTTCTTTTTTAACAAGTGGTGTAAAGGAAGATGAAGAAATGTCATGTAGCTTTATAAAGTCAGCATAATTTCCTTCTTCGATAATATATTTATGGTTTTGTAAATAAATAATTCTATTAGCAATTCTATTAACAAAATAACGATCGTGTGAAACCATAACTATTGTGCCAGGATAATCCTCAAGAATATCAGCAACTACTCTTTTTGTTTGAAAGTCTAAATGGTTAGTTGGTTCATCAAGATATAAAATATCATAATTTCTTAAAGAAATTAAAGCAAAGATTAATCTTATTTTTTCACCACCAGATAATAATTTAACTTCTTTAAAAACATCATCCTCAGTAAATAAAAATCTTCCAAGTAATGATCTAACTTCAGTATTACTCATTAAAGGAAATTCGTTTTGAATTGTATCAAATAATGATATATCTAAATTTAATATTTGTTGAGTTTGGTCAAAATAGAAATATTTTAAGTTTTCTCTAACATCACTATTAAATCCTGAAATTAGATTTTCATTACTCATAATGCATTTAAGCATTGTAGTTTTTCCACTTCCATTTTGTCCCATAATACAAATCTTATCAGTGTTTCTAATGGTTAAATTTAAGGGCTCCATTAAAGGCTTATTATCATAACCAAATGTTAAATTTTCGCAAATATGCATTTTTACCTTATAGGCTTCTAAATTACTTTCAAATTTAGCATGTATTGTCTTTTTATTATTATTTGGCTTTTCAATTTTATCCATTTTTGCTAATTTCTTTTCAAGCGATTGAGCAAAGGCAGTTTTTGTTGGCTTTGGCTTGAATTTTCTAATTAGCATTTCATATCTTTTTATTTCCTTTTCTTGAACATTAAAGGCTTTTAGTTGTTGTTCATAATGAAGCTGCTTTTGTTCAACATAAAATGAATAATTTCCAGAATACATTGTGGCTTTATGGTTTTCAAGCTCAATTATCTTATTTACGATATTATCAATAAATGTCTGATCGTGTGATACTAATAAAACTGTTCCACTATATGATTTTAAATATTTTTCTAGCCATTCTATCATTACTAAATCAAGATGGTTAGTTGGTTCATCTAAAAGTAGTAGGCTAGGCTTATTTAATAAAAGCTTAACAAAGCAAGCTCTAGTTCTTTCGCCCCCTGAAAAAGTAGATAATTTACGATTATAATATGATTCATCAAAGCCAAACTTATAAAGCATTTGCTGAATTTGATATTTATATTCATATCCCCCTAAGTTTTCATATAAATCATGAAGCTTTGAATATTCATCAACTAATTCCTTGCTTGAATCATTATTCATTTTATTAACTAAAGCTTCCATATCCTTTTCAATTTTTTTAAGCTTTGTAAATGATAGCTCCATTTCTTCAAGTAAGGTATTTTCTATATTTACAATTACTTGTTGTGATAAATAACCAATACCACCGTTAACATCATAATAAACAGTTCCACTATCTGCTTCTAATTCTTTTGTAATTATTTTTAAAAGAGTAGTTTTACCTTCACCATTATCCCCAACAATAGCGACCTTATCATTCTTATTTATAGAAAAAGAAATGTTATCAAGAATTGTTTCTCCTTGAAAGCTTTTACATATTCCATTAACACTTAAAACAGCCATAAAACCCCTCTTTTCTTAAAAAAAAGCAATTACATTATAATTGCTTTTTAATAATTTGTCTATTATTCGTTTTCGCTTGTAGCTTTTTCACTTTCGTTTGCAAGCTTTTCTTTTTTATAAACTAAACGATTTGTTGTTGTAGGATCGAAGAAGTGACCACGTGACATATCAAATGTAAAGTTAATCTTATCATGAACTTGAATATCATGATTAGCTGTTGTTTTAACAATAATTCTTTGTCCATTCATATAACCATAAACGATTAATTCATGACCTAATAATTCAACAACGTCACATTCAACTTCTGTAGTTGCGTTTGGATATTTTTCAGCGATTGGTCCATCAACATAAATGTCTTCAGGTCTAATACCAAATACTACTTCTTCATTTTCATATCCTTGGATATTTAAACGTAATTCTTCAGGAATTTCAATTTCAATTCTTCTTTGAGTCTTATCAGCTTCGATAACAAACTTACCATCAATATATTTTCCTCTTAAGAAGTTCATAGCTGGAGAGCCAATGAATCCACCAACGAAGATGTTAGCTGGATAGTTGTATACTTCTTTTGGAGTACCGATTTGTTGGATATGTCCATCCTTCATAATAACGATTCTAGATGCCATTGTCATAGCTTCTGTTTGGTCGTGTGTAACGTAAATAGTTGTAGCTCCAACCTTTTCATGGATTTTAGCAATTTCAGATCTCATTTGAACTCTTAATTTAGCATCAAGGTTACTTAAAGGCTCATCCATTAAGAATACTTTAGGACTACGAACGATAGCACGTCCTAATGCAACTCTTTGTCTTTGACCACCTGATAATGCTTTAGGTCTTCTATTTAAATATGGCTCTAAGCCTAAAATAGCTGCTGCTTCGTTAACTCTCTTTTCGATTTCTTCCTTTGGTACTTTTCTTAGCTTTAATCCAAATGCCATATTATCAAATACTGTCATGTGTGGGTATAAAGCATAGCTTTGGAATACCATGGCGATATCTCTATCTTTTGGTGCAATATCGTTAACTAAACGGTCGTTAATATAAAGTTCACCAGAAGTGATTTCTTCAAGACCTGCAACCATTCTTAGAGTTGTTGATTTACCACAACCAGAAGGCCCTACGAAAACGATAAATTCCTTATCTTGTACATCAAGGTTAAAGTCAAAAACTGCTTGAACCTTATTATCATAAATTTTATTAATGTTTACAAATTTTAATGTTGCCATATAAATCTCCTTTATTAATGTATTCTTATTATAACACTTTTCTTTATTTTATGTTGTGCACGTTGCACAAATTTAATTAAAAAAGTGCAAAAACTAAATTTAGAAAAATTAAAGTATTTAAATCCCTTAATGATAAATTTAATCTACTTTGAAGCTTATTTATACGATAGTTGAAGGAATTTCTATGTAAATAAAGCTCATTTGCTGCTTTAAATGAATTTCCATTACATTTTATTAAGGCTTTTATTGTGTCAATTTCTTCCTTTTTAAAATAGCTTAAAATTCTTTTACAATCCTTAATAGTTTGAATATTGTTAATATTTTTTATAAAAATATTAAAAGCTGTGTATGTTCCTAAATAATTGCTGTTTAAGTATTTTAAAAACATATCATCAAAAAAAGGTACAATTAATATTTCATATTTTATACCCATTTCTAGTAGCTCTGTTCCAACATATTTTTCAATTTGTAGATTAAATGAATCGACATCTTCACATACAAAATAAGCAATATCATCCACCCATTGAATACTATTTTCGTTAAAGGCATTATTTAATGCTTCATTTACAATACTACGGTTATTTTTATCAAATATTTTTATATAAGCTTTGTTTATCATATTGTTCACCTTGCACAAATTATAGCATATATATTTAATAAATACAAATTTGAAAATTTGTTGCTATTATCATTAATATTTACAATAAAATAATTGAACAATTAATTAAAAAAATGCACATAGAATAACTTCGGCTCTTTGTGCATATCTAATAATTATTATTTAAAATGTACTTATTGCTAATACTTTATATTAGGATTAAAGCATTATTTATAATTAGTTTTTAACAAGATTTTTCAATATCCTAGTTATTATAATATATATGAATAATCTGAAACAGTGTTTGTACTTATTCATTGACCCAAACTAAAAATGAAGGTTCACTATATTGAAACATTACATCAGCAATTTCTAATTCCTTAACAACTGCAGGATAGTCATTAAATGTATCAATTAGCCTAATCACATATGAATTGTTATAATTGCCGTAATATCCATAAATAGAAATATCTTCTAACAATGCTTCATTGTTGCTTTCTTTCAATGTCACCAACCTATCATTTAAAATTTTTAACTCTATTTGCTTATCTAGTTTCAATTCTTTCTTAGAATTTGTATAGTTATTATAAATTTCCTTTATATTTTCATCGCTAATATATTTTTTATCATATGCCTCTTTTAACGTATACATTTTACCTAGGTTTTCAGTTCCATTATAATCACATACCATAAACTCAACATTTTCATTCAAGATTTCATTATTATATTTCTTTTCGAAATTTTCACCATATAATGCAATTGCAGCATTCTTATTTAAAACAAAGCTAAGTTCTAAAAGATTAAGCTGAGAGCCTTTTAAAATCTCTATATTATATACCTCATTTTTATATAAAATCTTTACATTGATTTTTTCACTTTCAACATTTGAGCATCCAACAATTCCAGTGAGGCTAAAGAGAATCACACCCAATATTAAAAATAATTTATTTTTTTTGCTTTTAAACATAAGATTAATGTTTCTCCTTCCTATTATATTATATGAAATATAAACAAAAACTCCCTATAGTATTACCTAAAGATAGTAGCGTTGTTATTCTATTAAATCCTTAGGTAATTTATAAAAAACTATCAAGGCTTGTTTAATTTCAATTCAATTTTAGCAAATATATGACTTTGTTTCAATAAAAAAATTAGCATTAATGATTCAAAAGTTAGTTATAGTACTATTTATATCTGGAAAAAATCGAAGAAAAATTGTAAATTATAATTGATGTGTAAATGCTAAGCAATCGCTTTTTTGAGTAATGCCAAAAGCATTCGACAAATCAAGTTAAATATTTTTTAAATGATTAGTATATGTGAATATTGAATATAATTTTAAATGGAAATTAATGGCTTCTAAAGATGTGAAAATTCGAATTTATAAGTAAAAATTGATTTTATTTGAATTGTTTTTTTGAGTGAGACACTATAAGATATTTCACTTGAGTATAATCATATTCATAAGTTTTATTTTAATTCCTATATGTAAAAACAATATTTACTATTATATGTGTATATTAGTATCATTGTAATCATATATAAATGATTTATAGTATTAAAAAGGTGCAACATCTGTTCAATGAAGCACCCTAAATAACTAAATTGTAAAACTATAAATTATATTATTGGATCACTGGCACCTTATCTTTAACATAGAAAACTAAAGTTCCATCTAAATATGCTTCTATATCTTCTTCAACTAAAACAATAATTCCACTAGGCAATATATAACTACCATTTTTTGACATTTTTGTAGCTAAGCTATTCATACCACCTATTAATGCCATATCCTTATTTAAATCGAGTCTTTGTTTACATCCTAAACATTTTGCATATCTATTATTAACTATTTCTGATTGTAAAATTGTATGAACAGAAACATCTCCTGTTGTATCACCACATCCACACGTCAATTTATGCCACTTATAATTGTAATATTTTAATTCATATGAATGTGTATGTGATTCACCTATAATAGAAACATTTATCGTACCATTGGCACTGGAATTTAAATAATTAGTTTTTAAATAGTATGTTCCAACTGACAAATAATGACTAAATGTTTTTGTTGCGTCATTATTAGTAGAAGTTTGAGAAGTAGTTATTTTATTAAAACTAGAATCATATAATGTTACCTCTAATGCACAAGATGATGAAATTGTAAAATCATATTCATATGCATTTTCAACGTCCATTTTTAGAAAATAATTTTTTTCATTGAAGAATGTACTTGTTGCATCAATAGATTTACTTGTTGATTTTGTATTATATTTTAAAGTTAATGTATCTTCACTATAATTAGCTAGGACATACTTTACAGCATTATATGCATTTAGTTTTCTAACAGTTTGAGTAGAACCATCTGGGATTGTTATATTAATATTTTCAGCACTATTTAAAATAGCATTTTTTAATTGGATCGTGGTTAAATTTGGATTTATTGATAATAATAATGCTGCCACTCCGGTTACGTGTGGTGCGGAGCATGAAGTACCATTAAAATATGTGTATTCATTAGTTGGATTTGAAGTTGTAGTTAAACAATTTGAAGTATTTTGAGTCATTCCTTTTCCACCTGGTGCATATATATTAACTGCAGTCCCATAATTTGAAGAATAAGATGAAGACCATATTGAACGCTTATTATTACTATCATGTGCCCCAACTGAAATTAAATTACTTACGTTAAATCTGTCAATATTTCTAAAAGTATCTACATTTTTTCCATCATTTCCAGCTGCCCATATAAACAAGCCAGGAAACTGTTCTATTGCTGCTAGTATCTCTAATGAAATTCCAAAGTTTGTTAAACTATAATTTATTATTGAAATTCTTCTTTCCGTATCCCACATATCTCTCGCATCAAGAATGGCATCAACAATATCTGAACGCCTATAATATCCCGCATAACTTGTATCGTATGCCGCTTGTAAAGGGACCAATGTTACATTTTGGTTGATACCAGTTATACCTTTTCTATTGTTCCCAATTGCACCTATTATACCAGCAACTTTAGTTCCGTGTCCTCCTATATCATCAGTAGTTATGGAATTGTCGTTCGCATAATCATAACCTTCAGCAACATTTGTATTTAAGTCTTCATGTTCAGCAATTCCAGTATCAATTATGCCAACACGAACATTTCTACTTCCAGTTGAAAATTTCCATGCTTCTTCAATGCTAATGCCATTTTCATTATCGAGAGCCCATTGGTCACTATAATAAGTGTCATCAGGAGTGACTGAATTTGACGTGCATATATAATCAGGACCAACATATAAGACTTCATTAAATAATTCTATTTTCTTTATCACATCAATAACAACTTCTTTTGATGCCGTATTCAAATTTAAACGTATTATTTGTTTAAAGATTTTTAATTTATCAAAATCTTTAAAATGGTTTTTATTTAGTGTTAAATTCGTGTAAGACAAGTTATTATATGGCAACTCAGTTAAATTATCTATAGTACTTATTTCATCAATATTTTTTAACTTTTTTAAAATATTATTTGCGATTCCAGTATATTGACTGTCTTCAGGATTTAGTACAACAACTATCGAATCTAAAGAAAAATCATTGTCGATAGGATCTAATAGTTTGTTATCATTTACTTTTTCAGTTGCAATAGTATTTTCTAAGGCTAATGGCTTTAATATTTTTTCATTTGATAAGGTAATGTTTAAAATCGTTAATACAATTATTAGGGCACATTTATATTTTCTACATTTGCTATTCATAATAATGAATCCTCCACTATGTTACCAACTTCTATCATATTTGGTGAAGCTAACTTTATAAATTCTAATTTTTCTATTTCTTTTATTATTTCTATAATTCTATGCTTATCCACATTATTTAATTTTATTTCAATAATTTGCCTAAAGTTTTTTTGACTTTCATCATTTAAAGATGGCTTTTTCCCAGAAAGATAAGAAAAGCTTGTAGCTTCTTTAATATTTACATATTTAAGCTTAAATTCTGGATATGTTGTTGTCTTTTTTAAAACAATAATAATTGAATCAGTAGTAAAATTATCATCTTCACTTCCGTTAAATATATCTTTTTCATCACCAAGATCAAACTGCTTCAAATAACTATTAAGCATTATTTTATTATCACTTATTATTTCTTTATTGTTTTTAATAATTTTAATATTCTCAAAACTATTTATTTCAGCTTTACTCAACTCTAAAATATACCACCAACACCCAGTTACATTATCATCCTTTGATTCTACTTCTTTTACATTAATGGTAATTGTTTTATTATTAATTTCATATGAATCAATTTCACTTTTATCTTTTAAACTTGATTCAACAATTTTAAAGACTAAAAGAGAATTTGTTTCGAAAAAGGAATCATTATATTTTTTAGGCGTATCATTTTTAAGTAACATAACTAAGTCAGCTTGATTTTCAATAATATCAAATTGGCCATTAACATCATTGCTATTTTCAAAAAATGTTTCTATATAAGAAGCATTAATACTCTTAGTATTATTCTTTGTAGAACATCCAACAACACCAATGGGGCTAAAGAGAATCACACCCAATATTAAAAATAATTTAATTTTTTTGTTTTTAAACATATGATTAATGTTTCTCCTTCCTATTTACACTATATTAAATATAAACAAAAACTCTCTATAGTATTACCTAAAGAGAGTAGTGTTGTTATTCTATTAAATCCTTAGGTAATTTATAAAAAACTATCAAGGCTAGTTTAATTCAATTTCATTTTACAAAATGTGAGGTATTATTGCAACAAAAATAAAAAATTAATTTATATATAAAAATGTTTTTTAATTTTTCTTGTTAAAGATTCAAAAACATATTTAAGTTATCAAATGTATGATTCTCTACTAAATTTATTGAAAGAACTTTTTTATAATTCAATCAAAATTATTTATGATTTTATTAAATTTTGCTCTTTATCAAAAGATACTACTTCATCTTGCCTTGCTATTTTTATATTAATATTACTAATATCAATATTCATCTTTTTCATTGTAAATAAAAATGTTTCCATTAATATTTCTTCAGTATTTGCTTCACGTGAACGATGAAGAAAAACAATCTCTTTAGTTTTAGGACCAATTACATTTCCTAAAACATAAGCACAATCCTGATTAGACATATGACCAGTTGCTCCTAAAATTCTATTTTTAAGAAACATTGGTCTTTTTGTTAGCATTAATAAACGTGGATCATGGTTACTTTCAATACAATAAATATCACAATTATTAATAAATCTTTGGATATTTTCATGAATATAGCCAGTATCAGTTATATAAGCCATTTTTTCATTATTATAGGCAATTAAAAAAGCGGTTGTTCCAGGCGAATCATGTGATGCTGGAAGGGTAAAGATATCAAATCCTAAAATATCTAAATGTTGATAATAATCAAATTGATTAAATTCAGGCATATTAGTAGCTAAATTGATATATATGTCTTTATTATCAAAAGCACGAATTGATTTTATATGGTCAACGTGAGTATGAGTAACTAATATTTTTTTTACATTATCAAATGATAAATTAACCTCATTTAATTTGTTTTTAATATCATTTAATGAAATACCACAATCAATTAAAAGTATCTCATCATTATCATTTACAAGGGCTGTACAATTACCACTTGAGCCACTAGCTAATAAATAATACTTCATAATTAATGATTTGGATCCATTTCTACAAATCTACCTATATGCTTTTGGAACATAAAGTCAATTGAAGCAAGTCTACCATTTCTATTTTTAGCAATAATTAGGCTAACTGGTGAATCACTAGTTGCATCTGGATCAACTGAAGCCTCAGGATTTTCTTCCTTTTTCTCTTCTATTTTTCCATAATCTGGTCTATGAATAAACATAACAACATCGGCATCTTGTTCGATACTACCAGATTCTCTTAAGTTTGAAAGCTGTGGAACTTGGTCTTTTCTATCTTCAACGCTTCTGTTTAATTGCGATAGAACAAGTAAAGGGCATTTAAAGTCTCTAGCAACAGCCTTTAAAGCAGCAGAAATCTCACCAATTTCAAGAGAACGAGAGCTATCCTTTTTTGATTTAACATCTGGTGTAATTAAACCAATATAGTCAATAACAACCAAGCCAATTTCGCCAAAACGAGATTGAAGCTTATTAAGCTTAGCTCTTATATCCATAACCTTAATAGCTGGTGTTTCATCAATAAATAAATTAGATTCAGAAATATCACGCATAGCCTTATTAATATTATCTTCCTCTTGCTTATCAAAGTTTGCTGTTTGTATTTTTCTAATTGGAACACCACTTTTAGCTGATAAAATTCTATTTGTTACAGAATCAACTCCCATTTCAAGAGAGAAGAAAACACAAGGCTTATATGTTTTCATAGCTGTTCTATATAAAAAGTTTAAAGCTAAAGCTGATTTACCAACTGATGGACGAGCTGCTAAAATATTAATTTCACCAGGCTTAAATCCAAGTAAAAGTCTATCAAAGTTTTGATAGCCAGTTGTTAAACCACCAATTGTTTCATTTCCTGATTTTATTAAAGAGATTCTTTCTTTATATTTATTAAATGCTTCAGTTATTGAAACAAAATCCTCAACTCTTCTTTTTTTAGTAATGCTAGTTATTTCTTTTTCAACCTTATAAATATAGTTTGTTATATCACCTGAAGAATCATCTTCCCAATTATTAACAACCTTATTTGAAAAATTAATAATATTTCTTAAAACTGATTTTTCTTCAACAGAATTTATATAGTATTTAGCATTTGCAATATCAATATATGAATTCATTAATTCAAGAATATATGAAGCATCTCCAGCTTTTTCTAATGTTCCATCAACGGTTAGCTTATCAATTAAAACATAGGGCTCAATTTTAGCTTGGTTAGCATCAAATATTTCCTTTAATGTTGTATATATAATTTTGTGTTTTTCATCATAAAAATCATTAGGACTTAAGCGTGAAAATGTTTCAACTAAAATGTCAGATGAAAAAATCATATTAGCAAGAACTTGCTTTTCTGCTTCTATGCTATATGGTAACTTCAAGCTCATAAAATCATCCCCTTTTAGATTTCTTTAATTTCAATATTAATTTTGCCAATGATATCTTTATACAAAATTACCTCAATTGTTGCCTTACCAATTGCTTTAATCGGTAAAAAGTTTTTAAAGTTTTTCTTATCAACTACAATATCAAATTCATTTTTAAGCTTTTCTTCAATGATTTTAGAAGTAATAGCACTATGAAGCCTTCCTTCGCTTCCAGCATGCTCATTAAAAATAACAGTAATAGTTGTTAGCTTATTTTTTAGATTTAAAGCTTCTTCTCTTTTTGCTAAATCAAGCTTCTTTTCTTCTTCTTTTTTCTTATTTAAATCATTTAAATTTGCTTTGTTTTGTAATATAGCTAAATGCTTTTTGATTAAAAAGTTAGTGGCATATCCTTCAGATACATCAACAACATCACCTTTTTTGCCAACATTTTTTACATCTGCAATTAATATAACCTTCATAAATACCTCCTAGATTTCTCCATCTCTTATAAATACTTTGACTTTTTCCTCTAATACTTCATATACATGGTCGATTGTTTCATTTTGAAGCTGTGTAGCAGCCTTTGAAAAATGGCCACCACCACCCATAGCTTCCATGATAATATGAACATTAAAGTCATTAAGTGAACGAGCACTTACTGATACTTCAGTATTACTTGTTTTTCCAATAACGAATACTGCTTGAACATCCTTTGTTGATAATAATTCTTCAGCAACCT
Source organism: uncultured Bacilli bacterium (assembly GCA_934201705.1). Classification (GTDB taxonomy): domain Bacteria; phylum Bacillota_I; class Bacilli_A; order RFN20; family CAG-631; genus CAKPXW01. Next base: position 61,386 of record CAKPXF010000006.1, read on the forward strand.
TTGATAAAACAGTTCTTGTAATAATATCTTCTTCTTTAGATGCAGCAATAAAAATACCAGGGGAAACAATTTTAGCATTACTAATTATTTCACTAATTAGCTTCATTTCCTCATATTCTTCCTTAAAGAATTCACTAACCTCTTCCATACTAGCTTGATAGTTTTTCAAAATCATAGCCATTTCAAATGTTTTCCCACTAGTTCCTGATTTAAAGAATTTTGTATCAAGACAAATACCAGATAATAAGAAATTAGCAATTTTTTCACTAATGACTATTTTTGTTGGTTGATAGTAAATTAATTCAGTTACTAATTCTGAAGCCGAGCTTGATTGTGGCTCATGATATTGGAATACTGGGTTATTAATAAATGAATCTCCTTTTCTGTGGTGATCAATAACGCAAATTTCTTTACATTTATCAAGTAGCTTTGGCTGCATTGTTGAATCTGGTCTATGAGTATCAACAACAATCACTAATGTTTGATCATTAACAAGCTGCAAGGCTTTAGCTGGTGTTAATGTCATTTCAGCTATTTCTTCAACAGAAAAAACATTTCTAAAAGCTTGCTTTGTTTGAAATTCAACTAATGAATCCTCAAATATAAAGTGAGCTTTAGTATTTAATGATTTACATATAGCATAAACGCCAAGGCTTGCTCCTAAAGCATCAAAGTCCATATTTTTATGTCCCATAATTAAGACATTTTTATCAGTTTTAATTAAGTTAGATAAGGAAGTTGCTAAAACTCTTCCTCTAACATGAGATCTAGTTTGCTTTATTTCGTTTTTAGCACCAAAGTAATAAAGAGGCTTTCCAAATTCGTTGACAACAGCTTGGTCACCTCCACGTGAAAGGGCCATATTTAAAGCCATATATGATAATTCACTAGTTCTTAAAATACTTGTTGTATTTCCTTTTCCAATACCAATTGAAATAGTAAGTGGGTTATCATCCTCTTTAGCTTTTTCTCTTACCTCATCTAAAACAGAAAATCCATTCTTTAAAATATTAATATAATTCTTTTCTTCACCAATAATTAGAAATGAATCATTACCATATGATCTTATAAACAAGTTATTACTTTTTGCCCAAGCCATAATAATTTCTTTAACGCTTGTAGCAAATAAAACGAATTCAGATTCATTTAATGAAACGATAACGTCTTGGTAGTTATCAATTACGATATGACCAATAAATGGCCTTTCTTGTTCCATTTTTTCATCTTGAATAACCTGAGCTGAAACATCCTTTAAATAAATAACCTTAAGGCTAGTGTTAATTTCAATTTTGAATGTTTTACCACTAATTTTTGCAAATATATCATTGTTATTTTCTTGGATTGTCAATTCATCAAAATCAGGAATTAAATCATAGACCTTTTGACCTAAAATATCTTCCTTTTTTAAAAGTGTTGTTTGTGATAGCCAAATAACCTCATCAGCTTCATTATAAACAAATATAATAATATCACCAAATTCAAAAACAGGGCTTACCTCATTTCCAAAAAGCGAAGCAATTGTTATATCAGTTCTATTTAAGTATTTTTCTGATTTTTTTAAATATGAGCACATTATTATCAAATTAAAGATAATGAAAATGATAAATAATAGAATTAAACAATACATACTATATTTATCAACAAATTCAATTCCTTTATTTTTATAATAGAAAAATAAAAATACTAAGGTTATAGCTATAATTGTTTCAAAAAAGTATATAGCAATTATTTTATTTTTATCGTGTCTTAGTTTTTTAAACATTTAATCACGTCCTTTTAAAAGTTTTCCCTTTTATTATAACATAATAAAACATTAATTAAATAGAGTAAGAAGAATAAAAAATAAATCAAGCAATAAAAAGAAACAATAAATAATAATCTTTGTTATTTCATTTTTGTTAGCTTTTACTTTTTGGCTTTTAATAAGCTCAATAATATTTTTTAGCAATTTTTCCTTTTCATCATAGGATAAATTTAAAAATGATATTTTTGTAGTATGCTCATTTTTATATTTGTTAATTTTTATATGATTAACCCTATAGGCTACATTTTGGTATTTATCATCACAAGATATTAAGTAATTAACTATTGTCGCTTCACTTAAATTATAGCCATTTATTAGCCAATAAACCCTGTTTTTACTTAATGTGACGTATAATGTTAATACTATAGGAAGTAAGCATACAAGTATAATTCCTAAAACTATTTTTCCTGTAAAAGCAATTAAAAAACCAACTAATGATAAATAAAAAAAGGAAATATAGTATTTTTCGTCAAGTACATATTTTTTTTGCTTTAAAAATAAAATTGCTAAAATAATTCTATAAATTATTAAAATATCCATAAGTATTAAAAAAAATAAAATTCCACTATCGTTCATATTCTTTCTTTCCCCATCTTTATTAATTTTAACATATGTTTTATAATAAAATAAAGATTATCGGGGTGACAAAATGAAATCATATTCTAAAATTAACTTAGCCTTAAGTATTGTTAATAAAAATAAGCCTAATGGCTTACATGAGCTTGATTCATTAAATTTAATAACTTCATTACATGATGTAATAAAGGTTAAGTTTTATGATGAAGGTAATGATATTAAAATATCTTCTAATAAGGATATTCCACTTGATGAAAATAATTTAGTAAGTAAGGTTATTAACAAATTTAAAAAAGTTTTCAATTTAGCCTTTTCAGTAGATGTAACAATAATTAAAAACATACCTATACAAGCAGGACTTGGTGGTGGAAGCAGTAATGCTGCTTGTATGTTAGATATTTTAAATAAAAAATTTAAAACAAATATGAATGCTTTAGAAAAAATTAATTTTTTAAAGGATATTACCTCTGATGGGCCGCTTTTTGTTTTAAATACTACATGTAGAGTTAAAGGAAAGGGCAATATAATTAGTCCAATAAAGCATAAATTTAAATATAAAATTTTATTAGTAAAGCCATTTAGTGGCTGTAATACTAAAGATGTTTATAATAATATTGATTATAAAAAGCTTAATAATATTAATATGAACAAAATAGAAGAAGCCTTTATAAATGATGATTTTGATTCATTATGTAGGCGAGCTTTTAATGATTTATTAGATAGTGCTTGTAAGGTAAATAAGGAGATAAGTGATATTTTATTAAGGCTTAAGGCTTGTGGCTTTGATATTGTTTCTCTTAGTGGCTCTGGCTCTACATGCTTTGCCATAGCAAAAAGTAAATTTCCTTATAAAGCATTTAAAAAGATAATCAATAAAAATGATTATGAACTAGTTAGAATTGTAAAAGCCCGTTAGTATATTTTACGAGCTTGACCTTTAGTATCAATACCTCCCATACCCTTGTTTTTATTTGATGTTAATTCAATAACCTTTTTAATGTCGACATATTTAAAAACAGGAGTAGTTGCTACCATAATAGCAACTTTAGCTGGATCTAAAACATTAATGCTTACCTTTCCAGGAGAACTTGAAATATTACTTCCAACATTAATTAAATTCTTAAAGGATGAATAGCAGGCTCCTGAAATAATACATAATGAATCCTTACATGGTTGATATTTTCTAGCAATTTTTACTGCTTCAATAAAAAAATCGCTATTAACATTATTACCATTTTTATCAATAGCATCATGTCCAGTAATAATTAATATATCAGGGTTATGCTCTTCAAGTAAATTTTTTATTTCAAAGGGCATATCCTTTTCATTTATTTGGTATCCTATAGCTGGAACATTATATTTTTCATATAGCTTCATGCTTTTCTTTAAATATTCTTTATCACTATCTAGATGCAATATTTTTCCATTTAGATAATTTTTTTCATTAATTGGTAAAGCTACCTCTTCAGTTTCAGCCTCTCTTATTTGCTCATATTTTTTTAAATCACTTATATAGCAATCAGCACAAAGACGAACATCCTTTCCTTGTAATATTACATAATTGTTATAAATATATTTTATTTGAAATACTATGTCATTATTATAGGAAATTCTAGTTACATAATCATTTACCTTAAACATAAAAAACCACCCTATTATACATTATTAAAAATGCATAATAAAGGTGATTAAAATATTTCGTTAGCTAAGCTTACTATATCATCCATATTTAGTTGCTCAACCCTTAATGTAGGATTTATATTTACTTTATTTAAGCAATTTAATAAATCATCATTATTTTTAAAAATAATCTTTAAATTATTATAAATAGTCTTACGACGATTTTTAAATATTATATCTAATAAGGAAACTAAGCTATTAAAGCTACAATTATATTTTGGAGCAGTTTTGGAAAATTTTAAAACGATAGAATCAATATTTGGTCGAGGAAGATAGGAGTTTTTACTAACATATTTGATAATTTCAACATCATATTGATATTTTAAAATTATTGATAAGGGGTTTAAATCCTTTTTATCAGGCTTTATTATTTTTTGTCCAACTTCTTTTTGCATCATTGCAATAAAGGTGTTAATTTCTAAATTGTTAATTAAAATTTTATTTAATAATTTACTAGTAATATAATATGGTAAATTAGAAATAATAATTATGTCATTATAGCCGTGACTGTTAGCATCACTAATTAATTTTTCAATATCAACCTTTAAAAAATCAATATTAGTTATTGAAACATTTTTATATTCTTTAAATGTTTCATTTAATATATTAACCATGTTTTTATCAATTTCATACATTTTAAAGCAATTAGTTTTAGTAGCAATTATTTCACTTAAGGCACCAAGCCCTGGACCTATTTCAATAACATAGGAATTCTTATTAATATTAGCCTTTAAAATGATTTCCTTAGCAATATCTTCATCAACTAAAAAGTTTTGCCCTAAGGCTTTATTAGCAGTTAAATTGTTATTCCTTAAGGTTTCATCAACATATTTTTTACTACTTATCATTAATAACACTCTCCAATTCTAAAAGAGAAACATTTAATAAATTTAATCTATTTAATAAGGTTTTACTATTACAATAGCCAATATGGAAATGATCAATAATTTTTTGTTTGTTAGTTTTAGAATTTAATCCTATAATATTAAGCTTTAATAAATCGCTTGATTTTAAATTACCTTTATTATTACTATCAAATGTGACTACATTTTCTAAAGCTAATAATACCTCTTCCTTGCTTGCTTCAGCAACTCCAACCTTGTGGTGCTTTATTGATTTTTCCTTTCTTACAAAGGCTTGCTTACAAACACTAATTTCATGTGTTAGCTCATTTCTAATTTTTTGTCCTGGATAATCAGGATCAGTTAATATAATAACACCTCTTTTATTAGCAAGCTCTTTAGCATATTCAATATCAAAGCCATCAATAGCTGAACCATTACATGTTAAAATATCAGCCTTTAAAAAGGTTTCTAAAAATTGCTTATCTGATTTTCCTTCAACAATAATTACTTCTTTTATTTCCTTCATAAATGAAACACCCTCAAAGCATTATTATAGGTAATGTCTTGAATTTCTTTTTCATCCATTTCCTTTAACATAGCTATTTGCTTTATAACATAATAAACATATGATGGATGATTTTCCTTTCCTCTAAAAGGAAAAGGTGTTAAATAAGGATCATCAGTTTCAACAAGTAATCTATCAAGAGGGCATTCCTTAACAACCTCTTTTATAGTTATAGCATTTTTAAAGGTTACTATTCCTGAAATTGAAATATAAGCATTAAGCTTTAAATAACGCTTCATCATTTCAACGCTACCAGTATAGCAATGAAGAATTATACCATCAAGTGATTTATGATATTTATATAATAAATTATATAAATCCTCATGAGCCTCTCTACAATGAATAGCAATTGGCTTTTTATATTTACAAGCAATTTTTAATTGCTTTTCAAAATAATAAAGCTGCTTTTCTTTGCTTTCCTTTCCATAATAATAATCAAGGCCAATTTCACCAATAGCAATACATTTTTCATTATCAAATAGTTCTTTAAATTCACTTAAATCACCATTATATTTATTTACTTCTTCTGGCTGTAAGCCACAAATTGCATATATATTATCATACAAGGAAGCAAGCTTTATAGCATTAACGCTTGATATGTAATCATAGCCAACACAAGCCACCTTTAAAACATTAAATTCATTACATTCCTTTAATAATAAATCTAATTCATCTTTATTATTTATTTTATCATTTATATGTGAGTGTGTATTAAATATCATAATTATTTACCTAAACAAAACTTTGAAAAAATACTATCTAATAAATCAAAGGAATTATTCTTTCCAAGTATTTCAAGAATACAAGTATATGCTTCCTTTAAATCAATAGATATTAAATCAATAACCTGACCATTTAATGCTTGATTTTTAGCTTCAAGTAAATGTTCCTTAGCTTTATTTAACAAGCCCTCCTGACGAGCATTAAATAATAATGGTGTATTATCATAAATTAAGTCATTAAACATACTTTTAATTCTTTCTTCTAATTGCTTTAAATCATTATTAATTGTGGAAATATAAACAGCGTTATCTATTTTAAAGCATAAATTTTGATCACTTTTATTAACGATAATTATTCTTTGATAATTTTTTGTTTTATTTAAAAGCTCATTATCTTCATCACTTAATGGCTTACTACCATCTAAAACTAATAAAACTAAAGAAGCTTTTTCTAATGATTTTAAGGATTTACTTATACCGATTTGTTCGATTAAATCATTTGATTTTCTAATACCTGCTGTATCAATTAAATTAAGTGTTAATCCATAAAAGTCTATTTTGCCTTCAACTATATCACGAGTTGTTCCTTCAATATCAGTAACAATAGCCTTATCTTCCTTAAGCATAGCATTTAATAAAGATGATTTACCAACATTTGGCTTTCCAATAATTACAGTATCAATACCATTTTTAATAGTTTGACCTTTTTTTGTATCAGCAATTACCTTATCAAGCTTATCTAGAAAGTCGTTAATAGAAGGTAACACACTATCATAGCGTAATTGTTCAACATCATCATATTCAGGATAATCAATATTTACTTCAATTTGAGCTATTACATCAAGCAAGCTTTCTGATAGCTTGTAAACATAATCACTAGTTATACCATTTAAGCCAGAAAGAGCTAGCTTTAATGATTGTTCACTATTAGCATTAATTAAGTCATTAATAGCTTCAGCATTAACTAAATCAATTCTATTAAATAAAAACGCTCTTTTACTAAATTCACCATTTGTGGCTAATCTAGCACCATTTTTAATTAATAATCCAATTATTTTTTTAACAATTAATAGATTACCATGGCATGATATTTCTACCATATTCTCAGCAGTAAATGATTTTGGAGAATAATAGTAAGTAACCATTACCTCATCTATTATTTCATCATTATCTTTAATATGACCATAATAAACATGCTGATGCTCATGATTCTTTTTATTAGTAAATATTTTATCTACTATCAAGAAAGCATCATTACCACTGACTCTAATTACACTAATTGCAGCTTTTACGCTACCGCTGCATAAAGCGACTATTGTATCATTTATTGAATCCATTTTGAAACCCTCTTTTTTAACTTCCTTAAATAATTATACTAATTTTTTAACAAAGAAAAAATGATTTTAGTAAAAAATGTTGCCTTTTTATAATTAAGGGCTATAATATAAGTGTCTTCGGGGTAGGTTAAATTCCTAACCGGTGGTATAGCCCACGAGCATTTATATGCATGAACTAGTGAAATTCTAGTGCCGACAGTAAAGTCTGGATGAAAGAAGAAAAAATTTAAAATCCCCGAAAAGGATTTTTTTTCTTTAGGAGGGGGATTAGTATGAAAAAAAATGCTTTAAATATAATTATGTTAATTATAAGTGTTTTAATAATTACTTTATCATTAGTTTTTAAAGAGCACTTAGTATCCTTTTTAACATATTTATTATTAATTATAGGATCATTAATTTTTGTTTTTTCAGTTTTATTATTATTTAAAAGAGATTTAAATATAAAGCAAATATCAATGATTGCTTTACAATCATCAATTACTATTATTTTATATTTCTTTTTAAAAATTAATTTACCTTTTTTCCCAGGATGGCTAGATATACAAGTATCAGAAATTCCAGCAATTATAACAAGCTTTATTTATGGGCCATATGCTGGAGCACTTATAATTTTAATTCGTTTTATTTTTAAGCTACCAGGAAGTATTACTGCTGGAGTTGGCGAATTTGCAGATTTATTATTAGGACTTACTTTAGTTTTAATATCTGGAATAATTTATAAAAGAAATAGAACCTTAAAAGGTGCAATTAAAGGAATGGCTTTAGGAATAATTGCCTCAACAGTTCTTGCTTGTTTTCTTAATTATTTAGTTTTAATACCAGCATATATTTATATTGCAGGCTTTAGCAAGGAAGTATTAGTTAAATCATTATCTTATATTTCTTTTGTAAATGAAAGTAACTTTATGCTTTGCTATATTTTTATTGGAGTTTTACCATTTAATATTTTCCGTTATATTATTGTTTTTGCTTTAACATTTATTTTATATAAGAAAACACATCTATTAATTGAAAAAATAACAAAATAAAAGCCATAATTCCTCAATTATGGCTTTTACTTTTATAAAAATTAATTATTCTTTGCTAATTGCTTCAACTGGGCAACTTGCAATTGCACCTTCAACAGCTTCTTCATCAGCTGCAGTAACTTCTCCAGCAACAGCTTTTCCATCATCGTTTAATGAGAAAACAGCATCAGCTAAACTAGTGCAAAGACCACATCCGATACATTTATCGTCATCTACGTATACTTTCATTTTAAATTCCTCCAAAGTTTACACGTCTATTATATAACATTTTTAAAATGTTTAACACCCTTTTTCAAAAAAAATTTAAATAACTATTGTTGTGCAGATGATAAAATTGCAAGTGCAATTAGGTAGCAAATTAAAATAGCTACTATAGCAAAACCAAGGCCAATTAGAATTTTAAATAAAACATTTTTTGTTTTCTTCATGAAAATTAAGCTAGTCATACCTAGTAAAGCTGTAATTAATCCTCCAATTGCCCCACCAACTATTGGAAAAATACTAACTGTACTTGGAATATTTCCCCAAATAATATCAAATATAAATGGTAGTATAGCTAAAAATATTTCAAGTGCTGAGCTTTTTGGAGACATTTGATAGTTCGTCTTGTTAATTTCAAGATTAATACCCTTAAATACATTTCCAGTTAAAATGAAATTAATTGTCTCATTATTTTCATTAATGTAAGCAAATTCATTCTTACTTACCTTAGCAAGCTCCTTGCCATTTACAAAAACCTTCATTTTTCCTGAAAGAAAACTTTCAACAACGTTTACTTCGCCAATGTCAGGAATCATTTTTTTGTTATCCATATTTATATATCCTCATTTCTTTTCTATATTCTACAATATTACTTGCATTATGTAAATAGACATATTTCATTGTTAATGTCGATTTATATTTTTAGTAAAAAAATCACACTTTAAATTTTTTTGGCATTTTTATCTAAATAAGTTGATTTTACTTTATTAAAGTATAAAAAAATGGTATATTTTAAATATAATTTAAAAGAGGTAAAAAAATATGAAAATTAAAATTAGTGATGAAGTAAAAAAAGCAATAGATAATAATTTACCAGTTATCGCTTTAGAATCAACAATTATTTCTCATGGTATGCCATATCCTCAAAATGTAAAAACAGCTTTGGAGGTTGAACGCATAATTCGTGAAAATGGTGCTATACCTGCAACAATTGGTATTATTGATGGTGAAGCAATTATAGGTATGAGTGCAGATGAAATTGAGCAATTTGGTAAAAAAGGTGGAATTGCTAAGGTAAGTAGACGTGATTTACCAGTTGTTATGGCTCGGAAAATGTGGGGCGCTACAACAGTTTCTGCAACTATGATTTTAGCATCTCTTGCTAATATTGAAGTTTTTGTTACTGGTGGAATTGGTGGAGTACATAAAAATGCTCAACAAACATTTGATATTTCTGCTGATTTACAAGAACTTGCCAAAACTAATGTTACTGTTATTTGTGCTGGAGCTAAAGCTATTTTAGATTTACCGTTAACCCTTGAATATCTTGAAACACAAGGTGTTCCAGTTTTAGGCTATAAATCAGAAAATTTAGCTGCTTTTTATTCAACAGATAGTGGCTTAAAGCTTGACTATGCTATGAAGGATGAAAAGGAAATTGCTAGTGTTATTAAATATAAAAGAGATTTAAAGCTTAATGGTGGTGTTTTAGTATCAGTACCAATCCCACGTGAAAAAGAAATTCCAAATGAAGTAATCAATAAGTATATTGATGAAGCTATTAATGAAGCTAACAAATTAAAGGTACATGGTAAGGATATAACTCCATTTTTATTAAAGAAAATTGTTGAAGAAACAAAGGGTGAATCTTTAAGAGCAAATATAGATTTAATTTATAATAATGCCAAGATTGGAGCTATAATAGCTAAGGAATATAGCAAATTAAAATAAATATTTTAGTTTGAAGGTGTAATAATGGAAAAAAGAGTTGATAGAAATCAAGATTTATATGAAAAAGTAAATAAAGAGATTGAAAACAAAGTAAAAGCACATTCAAACAGCAACTTTGATGAAACAAAAAAAACTTTAAGCTCTATTGATCCTGAATTTTTTGGAGAAAACAGCTTAAATAAGAAAGAAAAAGAACATAATAAAAGAAAAGTTCCTACTGCTCTTATTGTGTTTATTATTGTTGTTATTTTAATCATAATTTTAGCGGTGGTGATATATTGTGGAAGAAAATAAAAAAATTGTAATTGCTATTGATGGACCAGGAGCCGCTGGAAAATCAACTGTTGCAAAAAGATTGGCTAAAAAGCTAAATTATACCTATATTGATACAGGAGCTATGTATCGTTGCTTAGCATTGTATGTTTTAAATAATAATATTGATGCTTATAATAAAGATGAACTAGTAAAAGCTACTAATAAAATAAATATTTTTATGAATGAAAATGGAAATATTTATTTAGATGGTAAGGATGTAACAAATGAAATTAGAACAAATGAGATATCAAAGCTTGCTTCATTAGTTTCTTGTCCTAAGGAAGTAAGAGAATTATTTGTTATAAAGCAACGTGAGCTAGCTAACGCTTCAAAAAATGGTGTTGTTATGGATGGAAGAGATATAGGAACAATTGTTTTACCTAATGCTAATTTAAAAATTTATCAAATTGCTGATGCTAATGTTAGAGCATTAAGAAGATATAATGAAAATGTTAGTAAAGGTATTACAACTCCATATGAAACTATTTTAAAGGAAATTCAAGATAGAGATTATATGGATATGAATAAGGGCTTTGGAGCATTAAAGAAGGCAAATGATTCAATTGAACTTGATACTACTAATCTAACAATTGATGAAGCAGTATCTAAAATTTATAATAAAGTAATAGAAATTCAAAATAAGTAAATATTCTAGAAAGGAGCGATATAATATGAAAAAAGCAATTGTTGCAATTGTTGGAAAGCCAAATGTTGGAAAATCCTCACTCTTTAATAGAATAGTTGGCGAACGTAAATCAATAGTATATGATGAACCGGGAGTAACTAGAGATAGAATATATGCTAAAGCTTCATGGTTAACTCGTGAATTTAATATTATTGATACTGGAGGAATAGAAATTGAAAATAAGCCATTCCAAGAAAATATAAGGATGCAAGCAGAAATAGCAATTGAAGAAGCTGATTTAATTATATTTTTATGTGATGGCAGATGTGAAGTATCAAATGATGATTATTTAATTGCTAAAATGCTAAAAAAATCAAACAAGCCAGTAATAGTAGCTGTTAATAAAATTGATGATGTATCATTGGCTCCTAATGCTTATGATTATTATAAATTAGGTTTTGATGACGATATTATTATTTGTTCAACAACTCATGGTATTGGTATTGGTGATTTATTAGATAAGGTAATTGAAAAGCTACCTCGTATTGAAAATAATAATAATGATGAAGCTATTCATTTTTCTTTAATTGGAAGGCCAAATGTAGGAAAATCATCATTATATAATGCCATTTTAAATGAACAAAGAGTAATTGTTTCAAATATTGAAGGTACAACTAGAGATGCAATTGATACCTTATTTGTTAGAGATGGACAAGAATATGTAATAATTGATACTGCTGGCCTTAAAAAGAAAGGAAAGGATTATGAGGCTATTGATAAATATGCTGCATTAAGAGCTTTAAGTGCTATTGAAAGAAGCGATGTTGTAGTATTAGTTATTGATGGTGAAAAAGGAATATTAGAGCAAGATAGAAGTGTTGTAAGCTATGCGGTTGAAGAAGCTAAACCATTAATAATTGTTGTTAATAAATGGGACTTAGTTAATAAAGAAGAAAAAAGCATGAATGAATATATTAAGGATTTAAAGGAAAACTTTAAATTCTGTCAATATGCAACATTTTTATTTGTTAGTGCTTTAACAAAGCAAAGGGTAGGAAATATAGTTGAAGAAATAGCTAAAGTTTATAAAAATTCTAGTAAGCATATTCCAACAAGTATTATTAATGAAATAATCTTAGATGCTTATGCTTATAATTCAACGCCTGATTTTAATGGTGGAAGATTAAAAATCTATTATGCAAATCAAGTAGCAACAAATCCACCAACTATCGTTTTATTTGTTAATGATCCAAACTTTATGCACTTTTCTTATAAAAGATATCTTGAAAATAAATTAAGAGAAAGAATCGATTTTGAAGGCACACCTATTAAATTTATTTTACGTGCTCGTGATTAAAAAAAGTAACTACCTCATATAATATACTGGAGGTAATTATGAATAATAATTTATTTAATAAGGTTGAAAAGAAAACAAATGTAAAAAAAAATGATATTATAAATCTTGCTAAATCGATACAAAATAAGAATATGAGTGATGAAAATAATCTTCGTGATTTAATTCATACTATTGCATCAATGGCAGGAAAAGATGTCGATAAAGATAAAGAAGATAAAATTGTAAATGCTGTTAAAAACAATCAAATAAATGATGAAATAAAAAAAATGAACAATCAGTAAAGGAGAAAAAAATGCAATACATTACAAAAAAAGAAGAATTTGAACAATTAATTAAAGAAAACAACAATGTAGTAATCGACTTTTTTGCAACATGGTGTAATCCCTGCAAAATGCTTTCACCAATTATTGAAGAAATTGCAAATGAAGTAAATAATGTTACTTTTGTTAAGGTCGATGTTGATAAGGCTCATGAGCTTTCAGAAATGTTTGGAATAATGTCTATTCCGACAGTTGTTTATATTAAAAATCAAAAAATGGCTTTAAGAGAAATGGGCTTTAAACCAAAAAGTGCAATAATGCAAAATCTAAAAACTATTTACGAATAATGAAAGTCAAAAAAGATGCTATCCTAACATACAAAATATAGGAAGCATCTTTTTTTGTTTTATTAGGAAATTGTATTATAATGGCAGTAAAGAAAATGCTCGAAATTCATATTTACTATTAATTTCTTCACGTGAAGCAACATAATATTCTTCAAATTTTTTAAATTTAAGTATACTATTTTTATAATAATTCTTTGGCAAATTTCTTATTGTAAATGTCAATGATATTTTTAATAAAAAATAGAAACAATAGTTAAAAAAAATAGGGAATTATCCCTAAATTTTTTCGATTTTATTATTAAATGCTGATCGTTGTTTAAATCTTATATATAGCGATGGAGCAACTAATAGTACTGAAAATACAAAATCTAATAAAAGTAGTTTTAAAGCACCAGTAGAGTTAATAATAATACTAAAGAAATGAGTTAGTATATAGGTAAAAGCTAAATCGCCATTACTTTTATAAATACTTATTGCCATACCAAAATAAAGTGATAAAATTATCGATAGAAAAGAAAATATTGAAAAAATAATCAAGTCCTTTTTTGTAAGAATAATTTTAAATTTTTTTAAAAGGAAGGTTGTAAGTAAGAAAAAACCCCAACCTGATAAAAAGGAAACATATGAAAATAGGTTATAAAATGATAAAAGTAAGATAAATCCGCAAACAATAAGCATACTCAAAAGTGAAACTCCAATTGTTTTTAAAATAGCTTGCTTATCATTCATAGATTTTTCAATGTCAAGATGCTTTGATGTTTCAATTAGTTGATTAATACACTCATCGTGGCCTTGAATAACACTTTCATTTAATCTAATAAATGGTGAATTAGAAGGCATTACTCTATGACAAAATGGGCAATTTTCAATTTGAGGTGCAATAAATTCATCTAATATATCTAAGCATCCATTTAGTATTGGTAAAAACACTTCGTTTATATCGTGGCCTTCATAGATAATTAGCTCTTCATATATATTGGTTGTTAATGCTTTTTGCAAAGCTTTATAGTTCTTTTTTAATTCACTCATTCTATTTGAAATTTGTTGACCTGCTTCCTTTAAAAGCTGAGTATTAAAGGAAATAGTTACCTTAATCAATGAGTTTGCATGAACAATAGATATTACACGCTTCCTATAGATACCATAGTGAACGTTTTTGCTGACCTTAAAGTTATTATCCTGGTAAAACTTATCTAAATTAAGAATCATTTACATCACCTTCTTAAAACTATTTTACTCAAAAAAAGCTATTGTAACAAGAAAATAATAATAATTATCAAAAAATCTTCATTTTTATTAAAAAAGGGTAAAAAATAAAAAATTAAATAAATAAGAGGGTTACACCAATCTTTTATTTAATTAAAAGATGGTGTATAATTAATAGGCAAAGGAAGGAGCAGCAATTTTTTATTTAAGAAATTGTAAGTGAGGGAAATGGGTTTATTTATTTCAATTGAAGGTCCTGATGGAAGTGGAAAGACAACAATTGCTAAAATGGTTGTTGATAAATTAAATAGTGAAGGATACAAAACCTTATATACTAGAGAACCAGGTGGAGTTAAAATAGCTGAAAACATTAGAGATATCATTTTAGATGTTAAAAATACTAATTTAGATGCTAGATGTGAAGCTTTATTATATGCAGCAAGTAGAAGGCAGCATTTAGTCGAAAAGGTTATTCCAGCATTAAATGACGGCTATATTGTTATTTCAGATAGATTTGTTGATTCATCATTAGCCTATCAAGGTTATGCTAGAGGGATTGGCATAGATGAGGTTTATTCAATCAACATGTTCGCTATTGATAAAGCATGGCCTGATTTAACTATTTTACTTGATATTTCACCAAGCGTTGGCTTAAAAAGAATTATGGAAAATCGTCAAAATGAAATCAATCGTTTAGATCTTGAGGATATAAATTTCCATAATAAGGTTCATCAAGGATATGAAATAATAAAGGAAAAATATAAGGATAGAATAACTCTTGTTGATGCTAATAAATCTGTTGATGAAGTATTTAACCAAGTATATAAGCTAGTAAAGAATAAAATAAATGGAAATTAAAAGCTACTTAAAGGAAAAACAAGAAGTTGTTTATAAAACATTAAAAAACTCATTTAAAAATAATAAAACCTCACATGCTTACTTAATTAGTGGTGCTAAAGGACTTCCAATCTTACAAGTGGCAATTTTTATGGCTAAAAGCTTGATTTGTAATCATAAAGATGAAGATGGCTTTGCTTGCTTAAATTGTATTCATTGCAAAAAGGTTGATGATAATTCCTATGCTGATTTAAAAATTATTAGTGGTGAACAATTAAAGACTAATGAAGTAATGTCCTTACAGGAAGAATTTAATAAGTCACCATTAGAGGATGGAAATGTTAAAGTTTATATTATTGATTTAATTGAAAGGGCGCCAATTGCTTCTTTAAATAAATTGTTAAAATTTATTGAAGAGCCATCCAGTAATATAGTGGCACTTTTTACAACAAATTCAGTTGATTCAATCTTACAAACAATAGTTTCACGATGTCAAATAATTAAACTTAAAGAGCTTTATAGTGATGATTTAGTAAATTACTTAATATCTTCAAGCTTTGCAAGAGATGATGCATATTTAATTGCTAAGGTATCAAATGATATTGAAAAAAGCGTAAATATCTTAAATGATTCTAAATATAAGGATATTAAGCAATTGCTAAAGGAATCCTTAAATTATCTTAAAGATAAAAATGATAATTTCATTATAAATTTTCAAATAAAGGGCTTTAAGATTTTAACAACAAATGATGAATATGAGCTATTTTTAGATATGCTTGAAGCTTGTATAATGCAAGCTTTAATAAAAAAGGAAGATAATGAATATAAATTAAATTTCTTTAATGAAGAAATTTTAAAAATATCTAAAACATATAACCATTTTGATTATATGATAAACGATATTACAAATGCCAAAATTGATTTAGTATCAAATGCTAATAAAAATTTAGTGTTTGATAAACTACTCATCAATTTATTAAGGAGATGAGAATATGGATAATGAACAAATAAATAATGCAAATACAGAAGAAACTGTAAAAACATATAAATATGTTTATGGTGTTAGCTTTAAAAAGGCCTTACAAACATATTTCTTTGGAAGCGATGATGATAGCTTAAAAATAAATACTCCTATAGTTGTTGAAACTATTAGAGGAGTAGAGCTTGCAACTATTAAAACTACTGCTAAGAAAATAGATGATATAAAACTAGAAACTGTTTTAAAGCCAATAATTAGAGTTGCTACTAATGAAGACATAGAAGCTTATAAGCAAGCACTTCAAAGTGCTAAGGTTGCTGAAAAAATATTTAACATTAGCGTTAATGAAGAAAAACTAGATATGCATTTAGTGTCAGCTGAATATACTCTTGATAGCACTAAGGTAATATTTACCTATATAGCTGATGAAAGAATTGATTTTAGAGAATTATTAAAGGTTTTAGCCTCAAAGCTTCATTGCCGTATAGAATTAAAGCAAATAGGTGCAAGAGATAGAGCTAAGACTGTTGGAGGACTTGGTCCTTGTGGCCTTCCACTTTGCTGTTCAACATTTTTATCTGATTTTGAAGGTATTAGTATAAATATGGCTAAAAATCAGTTGTTAGCTTTAAATATATCTAAGCTATCTGGTCAATGTGGAAAGCTAATCTGTTGCTTAAAGTATGAAGATACCTTATATAGTGAACTAAGGGTTGGCTTACCAAAGCTTGGCTTAAGATGTAAATACAAGGATGAAGAATACAAAATTACCTCTATGAACGTTTTATCAAAAACTATGAAACTTGAAAATAAAGAAAATTCAGTATTTATCACTTTTGATGAATACTTTAAGGAAGTAAACAATGTTCCGCCAACAAAGTTTTGTAAATAATAGGCCTATTTTATATATAATAGCTACACCGATAGGTAATTTAAGTGAAATTTCACCGCGAGTAATTGAAGCTATTAATGATTCTAAATGTATCTTTTGTGAGGATACTAGAGTAAGCGGTCAATTACTTTTGCATTTAAATATCAAAAAGGAGCTTTATAGTGCTTATGAAAATATTGAAAAGCAAAGCTCACTTAAGGTTCTTGAATATTTAAATAATAATTATAACGTAGCTTTTATGTCAGATGCTGGCTATCCTGGTATTTCAGATCCGGGGCATATAATAATCAAAGAAGCTATTTCACATGATTTTAATGTTGTAGTTGTAAATGGTCCTAGTGCTTTAATTCATAGCTTAATAGCTAGTGGTTTAGATACAACTCACTTTTACTTCTATGGCTTTTTAAATCCAATTTCTAGTCAAAGAAAAAAAGAACTTGAAGGCTTAAAAACATTTAAGGATACAATGATTTTTTATCAATCTCCTCATAAAATAAAAGCTTGCTTAGAGGATATGTATGAAATCTTTGGTGATAGGTATGCTTGCTTATGTCGTGAACTAACCAAGAAATTTGAAGAATTTATAAGAGGAAATATAAGTGAAATCATTCCTATTTGTGAAACATTAAAGGGCGAAATGGTTTTAGTAGTAAAAGGATATGAACAAATAAATAAAGAGGTAGACTTAAATAGTTTAATACCTTTAGTCGATAAATTAATCAAAGAAGGCTATTATAAAAAAGATGCAATAGTAAAAATTGCCAAAGAAAATAATGTTAATAAAAAAGAATTATACCAACTATATCATAATTTAAAAGGAGAATAAAATATGAGTAATAAAACATTTTATATTTCAACGCCAATATATTATCCTAGTGGAAATTTACATATTGGTCATACCTATACAACATTTATGTGTGATGCTATAGCTCGTTATAAAAGAGCTTGTGGCTATGATGTTTATTTCTTAACAGGAACAGATGAGCATGGTCAAAAAATTCAAACAAAGGCTAGTGAAAATAATATTACACCACAAGAATATGTAGATAATATGGCAAATGAAATAATAAGCCTTTGGAAGGATTTAGAAATTACAAATACTGATTTTATTAGAACAACCCAACCTCGTCATGAAAAGGTTGTTCAAGACGTTTTCTCATATTTTTTAAAAACTGGAGATATTTATCTTGGTGAATATGAAGGCTGGTATTGTAAGGAATGTGAATCTTTCTTTACACAAACACAATTAGTTGATGGTAAATGCCCTGATTGTGGAAGAGAGGTTAAAAAAGAAACTGAAGAAGCTTATTTCTTTAAAATGTCTAAATATAGTGATCGTTTAAAGAAATTTTATTTAGAGCATAGTGATATTGTTACTCCTTCATCTCGTTTAAAGGAAGTATTTAATAACTTTATTGAAGTAGGACTTGAAGATTTATGTGTTTCAAGAACTTCATTTGATTGGGGAGTAAAAGTAAAGGAAAATCCAAAGCATGTTGTTTATGTATGGCTAGATGCTTTATTAAATTATATTTCAGCCTTAGGGTACGATACAACTAATGATGAATTATTTAAAAAATATTGGTTAAATAATCATGAAAAGGTTCATGTATTAGGAAAAGAAATTACAAGATTCCATCTTCTTTATTGGCCAGTATTCTTAATGGCTTTAAATCTACCATTACCTGATAAATTTTTAGTACATGGTTGGATTGTTATGAAGGATGGAAAAATGAGTAAATCAAAGGGTAATGTTATTTATCCTCGTCCATTAATTGAAATGTATGGTATGGATATGCTTCGTTATTATTTGCTTCGTGAAATCCCATTCTGTGAGGATGGAATGTTTACACCAGAGCAATTTGTTGAACGTTGTAATGCTGACTTAGCTAATAATTATGGTAACTTGGCTCATAGAAGCTTATCAATGATTAAAAAATACTTTGATGGAGTAATTCCTTTATATAAAGGACAAGTTAATGAATTTGATGCTAGCCTTGAAGCAAGTGTTGATTTAACTAAGAAAATGTTCTTTGAAAAAATGGATAATTATGATATTACTAATGCCATTGCTTGTGTTTTTGAAGGAATTGATAAAACTAATAAATATATTGATGATACAAAGCCTTGGGCTTTAGCAAAGGATGAAACTAAGAAAGAAGAATTAGCATCAGTTATGAATCATTTAGCAAATGCTATTTATACATTTTCTGTATTATTATCACCATTTTTAACTAATGGTGCTGTAAAAATCTTAGATATGCTAAATGTACCTTCAGCTTTAAGAAATTATGAAGCAATTAAATTACCATTTGGTCAGCTTGGAAATATTAAAATTGCTGATGAATTAACTCCAGCATATTTAAGACTTGATGTAAAAGTTGAAATTGAAAGAATGAAAGAAAATATTTATACAAGAAAGTAGGAATTTATATGAAAGCAAGTAAGATGTTATTAGCTACCTTAAAGGAAGCACCACAAGAAGCCCAAATTTCTTCTCATATTTTATTAATTAGAGCTGGTATGATAAGAAAGCTTGTCGCTGGAGTTTATAATTATTTACCACTTGGCTTAAGAACATTAAGAAAGATTGAAAATATAATTCGTGAGGAAATGGATAATGCTGGTGGACTTGAAATTTTATCAAGTGCTATTCAACCTAAAGAATTATGGGAGGAATCTAAAAGATGGAGTAAATATGGACCAGAATTAATTCGTTTTAAGGATCGTCATGATCGTGAATTTTGCTTAGGGCCAACACATGAAGAAATCTTTACTAATCTTGTAAAAAATGAAGTAAAGTCATATAAAGCTTTACCATTAAATTTATATCAAATTCAAACTAAATATCGTGATGAATTACGTCCTCGCTTTGGCTTAATGAGAGGAAGAGAATTCATTATGAAGGATGCATATTCTTTTGATGTTGATGACAATGGCCTTGATGCTTCTTATAAAAATATGTATGCTGCTTATAGTAAGATTTTTACTCGCTTACATGTTAATTATCAAGTAGTACTTGCTGATACTGGTGCAATTGGCGGAAGTGAATCTCATCAATTCATGGCTTTAAGTGATGTTGGTGAATCAAATATCATTTATTGTTCTTGTGGCTATGCTGCTGATGAGGAAAAAGCTAACACTAAGGATGATACTTATAAAAATGATGAAGAACTAAAAGAAGTTAAAGAAGTAGCTACTCCAAATGTAAAAACTATTGAAGATTTAACTAAATTTTTAAATGTTTCTAGCAAGGATATTGCTAAAGCAGTTGTTTATTCATATAATGGCAAGCCTTCAATGTTTTTAATTAGAGGTGATAGAGAGGTTAACTTTATTAAGGTATGTAACGCTTTAAATGCTGCTGAGCATGAGGTTTATTTAGCAACTGAAGAGGAAGTTACTCGCTACAATTCTGTAAATGGTTTTATAGGACCAGTTAATAGTAAGATGGATGTTTATGTTGATAGTGAGTTAGAAAAGATGAAAAATATGATAGTTGGTGCTAATATTAAGGATACTCACTTAATGAACGTTAATATAAATAGAGACTATACCCCATTTAAGATTGTTGATTTAAAGGATGTTCATGAAAACGATTTATGTCCTGTTTGTGGAAAGCCTTTAAAGGCTGAAAGAGGTATTGAGGTAGGACAAATATTTAAGTTAAAGACTAAATATTCTTTACCTATGAGATGTACTTTCTTAAATGAAAAAGGTGAAGAAAAGCCAATGGTTATGGGCTGCTATGGAATTGGTGTTACAAGAACTATGTCAGCTATTATTGAACAAAACCATGATGAATATGGTATTTGTTGGCCCCTTAATGTAGCTCCATATCATGTAGTAATAATTGCTACAAATTATAATGATGAAGAAATAAGAAGGGTTTCTGATTCAATGTATGAAACCTTACTTGCTAATAAAATTGAAGTTGTCTTAGATGATAGAGATGCTAAGGTTGGCTTTAAATTTAAGGATTGGGATTTAATTGGAATTCCTTTAATTATTACAGTTGGTAGGAAAGCTAATGAAGGAATTGTTGAATATAAAGTAAGAAAAGATAATGTTAAGAGTGAAAAGACAGTAGAAGAAGCTATTAATGAAGTAATAAATAAAGTAAAAGAAGAAGCTTAATATAAGATTGGTGGTGGGCGTTTATGGATTATGATGTTATTGTCGTAGGAGGTGGACATGCTGGAATTGAAGCAACCCTTGCAGTAGCAAGAATGGGCTATAAGGCATGCTTAATATCTTTAGATATTAATAATATAGGGCAAACTCCTTGTAATCCTTCAATTGGAGGACCAGCAAAAGGGGTTGTTGTTCGTGAGGTTGATGCCCTTGGTGGACAAATGGGTAGAACTACTGATAACACATATTTACAAATGAAAATGCTAAACACAGCCAAAGGACCAGGGGTGCAATGCTTAAGAGCGCAAATCGATAAGCTAAAATATCCAAAATATATGCAGGATGTTTTAAAAAATGAAAAGAATGTTACCTTAATTGAAACAATGGTTAAAAAACTTATTATTAAAGATAATAAATGCTTTGGAGTTATTGATGAAAATAATAATGAAATAACTTCTCTTGCAACTATATTAACGACTGGTACATATCTTGAATCAACAATACTTGTTGGTAATGATGTTAAAGAAAGTGGGCCATTTGGACAAAGAAGCGCTAAGGGCTTATCACCATTTTTGGAAAGTTTAGGCTTTAAGCTATTAAGGCTTAAAACTGGGACACCACCAAGAGTAAAAAGCGAATCAATTGATTATAGTAAGACAGAAATTCAACTTGGAACAGATGCTAAGCTTGCTTTTTCTTATGAAACAGATAGCTATATACCGCTAACAAAACAATTACCTTGCTATTTAATTCATACAACTAGTGAAACAAAAAAGATTATTCAGGATAATATTTTAAAATCAGCAATGTATTCTGGAAATATTAAAGGAAGAGGACCTAGATATTGTCCTTCAATTGAAGATAAAATCGTTCGTTTTGCTGATAAGGAAAGGCATCAATTATTTTTAGAACCAGAATCAGCTAGTAATGATTCAGTCTATATCCAAGGCTTTTCAACATCAATGCCACATGATATTCAAGAAATAATGGTTCATTCATTACCAGGTCTTGAAGATGCTAAATTTATTCACTATGCATATGCTATTGAATATGATGCTATTTATCCAACACAATTAAAATTATCATTAGAAACTAAGCTAATCGAAAACTTATTTACTGCTGGGCAAATTAATGGTACATCTGGCTATGAAGAAGCAGCAGGGCAAGGAATAATTGCTGGTATTAATGCTGTTAGAAAGATTCAAAATAAAGAACCATTAATTTTAAAAAGAAATGAATCATATATTGGATTAATGATTGATGACTTAGTCACTAAAGGTACTAATGAACCTTATAGATTATTAACATCACGCTCAGAATATCGTTTATTATTAAGGCATGATAATGCAGATTTAAGATTAAGAAAATATGGATATGATGTTGGTTTAATATCTCAAGAAGTCTATGATAAATTTACTTTAAAAGTAAAACAAATTGAAGAATTAAAGGATTATTTAAAAAATAATAAGGCTGTTAAAAATGAAAAGCTAATTAATTATTGTAATGATAAAGGATATAATGATGTTATTATAGGAATGACTTATGATAATTTAATTAAAAGACCATTCATTGCTTTAAATGATGTTTTAAAGTTAATAGATATTACATCATATAGTAAGGATGTAATTGATGAATGTGAAATTCAAATTAAATATGAAGGCTATTTAAAAAAGCAAGAAAAGGAAGCAATGGAGCAAAATAGACTTGAATCACATAAGATTCCAAGTAATATTGATTATGATGATATTAAGCATTTAGCAATTGAAGCTAGAGCCAAATTAAAGGAAATAAGGCCAGAAACAATAGGACAGGCTTGTAGGATTTCTGGAGTTAATCCAGCTGATATTAGTGTTTTAATGGTTTATTTAAAATTAAGATAATATGGATAAGATACAATTTAAAGAAAAGCTAAAAGAGGTTAATATTATATTAACAAATCAAATGGAAAAACAATTTGATTTGTATTTTAACCTTTTAAATGAATATAATAAGGTTATGGATTTAACAGCTGTTATAGAAGAAGATTTGGTTTATGAAAGGCATTTTTATAATTCTTTAACAATTGCTTTTAATAATGATTTTAACAATTTACATTTTTGTGATGTAGGAGCAGGAGCAGGCTTTCCTTCAATTCCTTTAAAGATTGTTTTTCCTAATATGAAGCTTACAATTATTGATCCTTTAAATAAAAGAATGGAATTTTTAAGGGTTGTTATAGATAAGCTTGATTTAAAGGATGTTAATCTAATTGTAAAGCGTGTTGAAGATATTTCACTGCAATATAAAGAAACATTTGATATAGTTAGTGCTAGAGCAGTAGCAAGATTAAATGTTTTAGCCGAACTTGTTTGTCAAATAATAAAGGTTAATGGAACATTTATTGCTATGAAGGGTGAAAAAGGAATTTTAGAATTAAATGAAGCAAAAAACGCTTTAAAAACATTAAAACTTGAATTAGTAAAAAAAGAAGAAATTAATCCTTCAATTAATCTTTTCTTTAAAAAGATAAGTAGTGTTGATAATAAATATCCAAGAAATTATGCTTTAATAAAGAAAAAACCACTTTAGGAGGAGGTAATTATATGCAAAGTAAGGGCTTAAAAATAGTAGGCTATACATTTTTTATAAGTGTTGTTGTTTTGTTTGTTTTAAAAACTCAAGGTGGCAATCAAAATTGGCTTAAAGTAGTAACATATATTTGCCTTGGATTAATAGCTTTATGTATGCTAGTTATTTTAGGATTATTTATTTTTTGTATGCATGATAATAAGATAGTCGATAAGCTATTAAAAACTGATGATTATGATGGCTTAATTTCATATTGTGGGAAGAAAGTAAATCAAAGGCTATTATTTTTAGCAGATAGAAAGCTTTATTATAACTATTTATTATTACTTGCTTATATTGGAAAAGATGATGAAGCTAAGTTTAATGAATATTTTAAAATATTTGATGATGTTGTAGCTAGTATGTTTCCTTTAGTTTTTTATTGGAAGGCCTCGTATGAATTTTCAATTAATAAATATGATAATATAAAGAATTATTCTCAAAGCTTTAAGGAGAATTTAAAGGTAAAAAAATCAATTACAAAGTATCAATCATTATTTGAAATACTTGATTGCTATAATTTATATATAGATGGTAAGGTAACTGAAGCTAAAGAACTATTAAATAAAATTGATATGTCATCAATTTCAATGGCTATTACTAAAAGAGCTTTAACTTATATTAAAGAAAACTAAGATGGATAAATGTATTATTGCTTCAGATTCCTTTAAGGGTAGCTTATCATCAATTGATATTTGTAATATTTTTGAAGAAGAATATAAAAAAATATTTCCTTTAGGTCAGCTTATAAAAATACCTATAGCTGATGGTGGTGAAGGAAGTGTTTTTTGCTTTAGTCAATTTTTAAAAGGAAAAATTGAAAATATAGTTGTTAAGGATGCTTATTTTAATGATATCTTAGTTTCTTATTTATTAACTGACGACAATGTAGCAGTTATTGAAGCTTCAAGCTGTGTAGGATTAAGCTTATTTAAAAATAATGATGTTAAAAATGCTTCAACTGTTGGGGTAGGAATGCAAATAAGAAATGCTATTAATAAAGGCGCTAAAAAGATTATTTTATGCTTAGGTGGTAGTTGTAGTAATGATGCCGGATGCGGTATTTTTTATGAATTAGGTGCAAGATTTTATGATGAAAGCAATAATTCTTTTATACCAACTGGAATCACTTTAAATAAAATAAAAAGAATAGACTTAAGTAAGCTTAATGAACTTATTAAAGGTATTAAGTTTGTTTCTATGTGTGATGTAAATAATCCTTTTTATGGAGAAAATGGCGCTTCTTATGCTTTTGCTAAACAAAAAGGTGCAAACGATTTATTAATTAAAGAATTAGATGATAATTTAAAGTATTTTCATTCTTTAATATTAAAGGATTATAATGTGGATATTAATATTAATGGCTCGGGAGCAGCAGGAGGAATAGGTGGAGGTAGCTATTTCTTTTTAAAAGCATCATTAAAGAAAGGAATTGACACTATTTTAAAGCTAATCAATTTCAAAAAGCTACTTATTGGCTGTGATTTTATCTTTACAGGTGAAGGAAGAATAGATTTTCAATCATTTAATGGAAAGGTAATTAGTGGAATATTAAAGAATGCTAAAATAATGAATATTCCAGTAATTGCTTTAACAGGAAGCGTAAATAAAAATATTGATTTTAAAAATGATTTAAATACGATATTTACAATTAATAGAGAAATAGAAAGCTTAAACGAAGCATTATTAAATGCTAAAGATAATTATAGATTAACTATAAGAAATATATTAAAACTAATAAAAATAGTTGAAAGATAATCGATCTAGAGATGTCATTAATTTTGATGGGATAGGGACTGACGTGAAAAAATGATGGTATATATCTTCAGTCAGGACTATGTCCTTCCTTCATCAATATACCCTCATTTTAAAGATAGTGATAAGCTATCAATTATAATTATTTATGAACTTACACACTTTTCTTGACAAAGTCAATTTTTATGTATTGAGCTATTTTCATTTCATTCAAACAACTTTCAAACTTTTACAATTAAACTATCTTTAAGCAATTAGAATATACATTAATATTACCATATTGGCATTTTTCCATAAATATACTGTTTATTTGATATATCATCATCATAGTTCCACGTAATGTATTTGCAGCCATATTCTACCAATGTTTTTTCTTCTAAATATTTTTTATTAATTCCAGAAAAAGTATTATTATTTGAACTATAATACAAGCAATATAACTTAATAGTGTTTTCATAATCATGTTGTCTAGTTTGCAAATTTACTAATATCTTCATATCAAAAATTAAATAAACTTGAGACACTACTAAGTTATTATATTTATTTAATATTTTTGATTCATTATTATATTTAACCCAAGTTACTTTTTCATAGTATCCATCTTGATAGCCATACCCACTTGGTAAGTTAGAATCCTCAAATTGCATATTTAAATACTTTTCTTCAATATAACTACAAACAAGATAATAATCTTTATTTAATGAAACAATATACATATCTACAGCACTAGGATTTTCTAGTTCAAATTTTATTCCGACTGGAAGTGCAGTTCCCAAAGTTGTATCTTGATTGTTTGAAAGCATTATTCTTTTTATATCTTCATTATCATTTGTTAATATTGTTCCAGTAAATTCTTCTTCTGATGTATTTATTATTTCACTAGATGAATCACTACTAGAATTTGAAGAATTATTACAACTTGTAATTGAAAATATTAATATAATCATTGTCAATACATATATAAACTTATTTATTTTCATTTTATAATAATCTCCGATTTTTTATTCTTTTATATCGTAGCTAATGAGCTACCTACATTATAAAATATTAATGTATTATTTAAGTAAGCATCTAAATCTTCATTAACAAGTACTATAATACCACTAGGCAATATATAACTACCATTTTTTGACATTTTTGTAGTTAAACTATTCATACCACCTATTAATGCCATATCCTTATTTAAATCGAGTCTTTGTTTACATCCTAAACACTTTGCATATCTATTATTAACTATTTCTGATTGTAAAATTGTATGAACAGAAACATCTCCTGTTGTATCTTTACATTCACACGTTAATTTATGCCACTTGTAATTATAATATTTTAATTCATATGAATGTGTATGTGATTCACCTTGTATTACAATATTTATAGAATTAGATGAATTATCATTTGTAAAATCAGCCTTCAAATAATATGTTCCAACAGGTAATATTTTATTAAATTCTTTAACATTATCATTATTGTTCGAAGTTATACTTATATCAACTTTATTAAAATTTGAATCATATAACGTTATATCGATATCGTTTGCTGTTGAAATACTAAAATTATAATTAATTTGTCGTTCGTTTAATAGTTTTATAAACATATCATTACTTATATTTTCATTTGAAATAACAATATTTGAATTATAATTTAGTGAATATACTTTATCATTATAATCAATAGTTTCTATATATCTACAATATTGACATTTATAAAAGTCACGTTGTTTATCACTTGCAACATGTAGCATTTTATAATTTGTGCCATTATAATGAGTACAGCTTTTATAATTATTTAATGATTTGCCATTATAAGTTGTTTGATTGCTATCTAATGTGACATTAGCTTTAACTCCATTACATAGTGAACATATTAAATCAATTGTATTATCATCATTTACTCTTTTCATCCAAATATGATCATCATCAGTATGAAAGCTTCTTGTAATACTTATTCCTGCTATATCTTGATAAGTAGCAAATGTTTTTTTTGTAGTGATATCATTACCAAGGCCATATCCCATTAATGATTCATTATGATGATAAAACAAGGAACTTGTTGGACAACATCCATCAACATCATCAAGTCCTAAAACGTGACCTAATTCATGCATTCCAGTACGTGATTTATAGATATTAAGCAACTCAATATTTATATTTAGAGGCGAATTTAGGTGAAAATAATCAATGTTTACTCTCATTTTCCATTTATTGTTATGATAGTGTTTAATACTAGTACTATTTTCAACAATTTCATAATCAGTATCGAAAAAGCCAGTAAGAGCGGCATTGTTTTCATACCCTTCTTTTTCAAGAAGAGCATTATTTGTAGGGTATATCATAATATTGTAATCATTTGCTGCCCCTTCAACGATATTAATTACTTTATTTTTTGTTTTAATGCCATTTTCATCATACGAATAATAATAAACATCATTCCATTTTTTCATACTATTTACATAAGCTGTTTTTATTTCGTTAGCTGTTGCTAAATCAACATCTGTTGTCCAAGTGTAACTTAAATCCGAAAATGCATATTCAGAGAAAAAATATTTCAATGTTAAATTTTCTTGTGATAAATGATGATAGTCATATGTCGGCCCTTTAGAAAAGCCTCTTTCATTCAAATAATACCAAACTCTATCAATTTCATCAAAAACGCCACAACTATCGTATGTTACATCTAACATTTTTTCATGTGCTTTACATTAATACAATTTACATCAACTACTAATCCTAAAACCAATAAAGCTAGAGAAAACAGTAATTTCTTTTTCATTATATTTTTCCTTTCTGTGTTTTATAATTTTATTATAAAGTATGAAAAATTAATTAGTCAACACGAATAAAGTAAAAAAATTAATATTTTCGTATATCACATTGCACTATATATGGTTTTCGTATGCGAGGCTGCATTTATATTAATTACATTAGAATTTTAGTTTAGAATGTAGCCATTCACCACTTAACATTTGGCTTCAACAAACTTCTATTCATAGGCTCAGAAATTTTGCTACATCGCTTTCTTCACTTATAAGATTATTTTTAGTTGGTTGATGTTTACTACACTTGGTGATAAATACTTGTGACTATACTTTCACTAGTAAGATTATTATCATGTCGACACACCTTAAAAATTTATACTATATAGATATAGTACGCATTATCATATTTTATAATTTTTTTAAAATAATATATTATTAATTATGTTATGCTATTACACCATAAACAAATTGCATATCTGATATATCATCATCATAGTGCCATGTAATATATTCACAGCCGCCTTCTATCAAAATGTCTTCATTTAAGATTTTTTTAATTAGTTTATTTTGTTCTTTCATAACAAAAGAAATATTTTTATTTGAAGGATAATATGTATAATATGTATAACATGGACAATATAGCTTAATAGTATTTTCATAATCATATTGTTTTGTTTGAAAATTGAGTAATATTTTCATATCAAAAATTAAATATACTTGTGCTGACATTAAGTCATTATATTTATTTAGTACTTTTGTTATATCATCATATCTAATCCAAGTTACTTTTTCGTAATCATACGTAATACTTCTTGAGTTAGAATCAATATTTATATACTTTTCTTCAATATAACTACAAATAATATAATAGTCTTTGTTTAATGAAACAGAATAAATATCTATAGCCTTAGGATCAGCGCCAACACCTAGGTCAAACTTTGTTCCTCCACTAAGTATAGTACCCCATGTTGCATCTTGATTGTTTGAAGCAATTAATCTTTGTACATCTTCATTATCATTTGCTAATATTGTTCCTAAAAACACTTCTTCCTCACTAGAACTTTCTTCAATACTAGAGCTACTTTCAATTAATGATGAACTAGATTCATTATATGAAGAATTATCAGTAGCTGTTAAGCTACTTTCTTTATTTGTTGAATTGCTATTAATAATAGAAGTGTTATTACAACTATTAATAAATAATGCTATTAAAATCATTGTTAATATATATACAAATTTATTTTTACTCATTTATAATAACCTCCTAATTTTTCCTTTCTTTTTATAATTTTATTATAAAGTATGATAATTACTTTAGTCAATGTTAAGCAAAATAAAATACAATGATTTTTATTAGACATTGAATATAAAAGCAACAAATTAGATAATATAAAAGAGAATTGTAATTATGCTTACAATTCTCTTTCATCTTATTCTTTTTGAGTATTTGGAGATTTTAATTTTATTGATCTTATCATATCTGATATGGCTCTTTGAATAGGAATAATTGATAATATTACAACTAAAGTAAATAATTGCTTTGTAATATCTAAATCCTTAAATTGATAATAAATACCGAGATTAGTAGCAATTTCTGGAATGAAGAATGCTGCAGTAATTACAATAAATGATGTAACACAAACCAATGATCTTAAAGCATTAAGTGGCCTACAAACGTTAAATAGTATAATAACGCCAACATAGGTTAGGGCAATAACACACATTGAGTTAACCTCAGTATAGTTAGATAAATCAAGTCCAGCAATTGTTTTTGTACTTGTAACGTATATTGCTAAAACAGATATTATTAAGCAAAGTGATTGGGAGACACAATTTGAAATAATATTAGCAATAAAGCTACCATGAATTTTATCCTTATTTGGTTGTAATGCTAATATAGTTGAAGGTAATCCAATAATCATAGATTCAAGTAGCATAAATTGAATTGGCTCAAATGGATAACCAGCTTTAAAGATGTTTTTAGCAGTAATTGATAGAATAGTAATTATCATAACAAACAATGTTTTCATTAAGTATAATGAGGCACTTGATTGTATGTTGTTAATAACACGTCGTCCTTCTAATACAACCTTTGGCATATTAGCGAAGTTTGAATCAAGAAGAACTAGATGGGCAACGTTTCTTGCAGCTTCAGATCCACTTGCCATAGCAATAGAGCAATCTGATTCCTTCATAGCTAAAATATCATTAACACCATCACCTGTCATAGCAACAGTCTTTCCATTTCGTTTAAGAGTTCTAATTAATATAGCCTTTTGATCAGGGGATACACGACCAAATACTGTGTACTCATTAGCAATTGTTTCAACCTCATGTGGTGATAAGCCATCAAGTGAAATATAATCGCTAGCACCATCTATTCCAACCTTTCCAGCAATTTCAGCAACTGTTGCTGGATTATCACCAGAAATAACCTTAATTTGTACTCCATTATCCTTAAACCATTTGATTGTATCATATGCTTCTTCTCTTATATGGTCCTCAAGAGTAATAATTGCTAAAGGACTACACATTTGTGGTACCTTTCCATCAACAATTGGTTTATCAGAATGAGCAAGCATTAAAACACGATATCCCATAGCAGCCTTACGACTTACTATTTGACTAATTTTTTTTGATTTTCCTTGATAAACAAATTCTGGAGCACCAAAGACAAAGGTACCTTTATCCTCAAATGTTACAGCAGAAAGCTTTCTAACACTTGAAAATGGAACGACAGCAATCTTTTTAAATTCAAAGTTTACACCAAATTTTTCTTGTAAAGCAATCGATGTTAAGTTATTATCATCAAGTGCTCCAAGCATTGCCCCCATAATAGTGTCAATAGTTAAGTCCTTTTGATTTGGTTGAGCAATATCAATAATGTCTTTAACCTTCATGGTACCATCAGTTATTGTCCCTGTTTTATCAAGACATATGCAATCAACACGAGCAAGCATTTCAATACAATATAATTCTTGAACTAATGTTTTTGATTTTGCAAGTTTTACTACAGAAACAGCTAAGGCAATAGTTACAAGTAAGAACAAACCAGCAGGAATCATACCAATAATTGAACCGGCAGTTTTAATAACTGTTTGTCTAATTATTTCATTATTAGTAACAATTTCTTCTTCTGGAGTAGAATCATAGCCATAGCCACGCGAATTTAAAGAAATTAAAACTCTAAACTTAGCCATTGAATCATTTAATGACAGTGAGAAGTAATCACCACTTTCATCAAGCTTTAATGAACCATCAAGGTAATAGCTTAATCCACTTGATTTACTTACTTTATCTTCACTTTCTTTAGAAAACGTTTTAATAAGATTAGGAGTAGAATCATATTTGTAGCCAGCCTTTGGATCGTCTTCATTAATTAATATTCCTTTATACACTCTTACTTGAGATACTGAAATATTTCCACTAGCTTTGCTATCATATGATAATTTAATTTGATTAATAAAAGGAAGATCTAATGTTGTTGTATCAATTGTAATTGTAGTATCTTCTAATTCATTTATATTACCATAATCAGTAAGCTTACCGATTAACACATCACTATTATTAGCGGTAGTATTTCCATATAATGCTAATGTACCAGTAGTTCCAAATGTTGGAGAATATACGCTTGATTTTGAGGTTTCATAGTTTCTAAAAATCATGACACTACCAAGCGGAATAATAATAATAGTAATAAAAGCAGTAATTAATTTTAAAGAATGTAAAAGTTCAGATTTAGGCTTAGTGTAACGTTTTGCCTTTGCTTGAAGCTTTTGAATATAACAATCCTGTCCAACTCGATTAACTTTAGCAATACAAGAGCCAGAGGTTACAAATGATCCAGCATATAAAGTATCACCAACAGTTTTCTTAACGGCTATAGATTCACCAGTTAATAATGATTCATTAACCTCAATATCACCATCTAAAATAACACAATCTGTGGATATTTGTTTGCCATTTTTAAATTTAACAATATCATCTAAAACTAAGTCCTTTACAGGGACTTCTTTAGTTAAAGCTTCACGAATTACAGTTGATGTTGGAGCAGTAACAATAGATAGTTTATCAATAGTTTTCTTAGCTTTAATTTCTTGGAAAATTCCAATGATTGTATTTAAAACTAAGATAAACATGAATGTTAAATTTTTATATTCTTTAACATAAATTAAAGCCGCAGCAACGCATAAACATAAAATATTAAAAAATGTAAAAATATTATTTAAAAATATTTGCTTATATGTTTTTGAATATTGCTTTTGATTGTCATTAGTCAAGCCTTCTCTTACTCGTTGATTAATCTGTTCTTCTACTAATCCATAATCAATAGATGGCTCAAAACGAACTACATTATTGCTTCTTGATGATGTTTCAATTAATTCCTTTGAAATAATTTGTGTATCTAATAGTTCAAGCTCATCTTGTTCTTGACGTTTTCTTTCAAGTATTCCAAGTCGACGACGCTTTTCTTGCTTTTCAAATTGTGTTTTTCTTTGTTCAATTTCGTCAGTATCAGGAATTTGAGCAATGTTTCTATGAGAAGTAGGATCAGGCTTTTTCATTCCAATATTATTTGTTTGGATAGAATCAATATCTATATTTTGAGTTTCAACATAAAACTCTTTTTCATCTTTCATATTATTTTTTGAATCTGCCATAAAAACCTCCTAATATTTGCTAAATATTAGTATATCAAATAATATGCTTCAATACAAACATTTATAACATTATTTTAAATTTTAAGCTGTCATAAAAAAATACTATTTATAAATATTTTATATTTATAAAAATTATACAATTTGTTACAAAATGTTGATTTATATACCATAATATTTTACATTTTTTGCCTAAAATGTTATAAATAATAACATAAGTTATTTAGGGAGAAGAAGTATGGTTAAAAAGTTATGTTTAATTCTAAGCGTATTTTTAGGTGCATTTACAGCTTTCATGCTTAAAGCAAGTTCGTTTAAGGCAATATTATTATTTTTATGCTTCCTAATATTATATTATTTTGCCTTAATTATATTATATTTTATTTTTATTTATATTGTTTCACTATTTTATGACTACAAAAAGGAATATAAAAAACAAAGCAAATTTGCTTATAAAATTACTATTCTAACTATGGAGTTTTTGCTTGATTTAGCTCATGTTAAAATTAAAACAAGTGGTCTTGAATTATTAGGCGATAAAAAATTTATGCTTGTTTATAATCATACTTCAAATTTCGATCCTATAGTTCAATCATATATCTTAAAGGATTATGATTTAATTCATATATCAAAACCTGAAAATTTTAAAATTCCAATTGCTGGAAGAATAATTGCAAGAGATTGCTTTATACCAATTGATAGAGAAAATAATCGGAATGCCTTAAAATCAATTACTATAGCTGCTAAATATTTACAAAATAATACTTATTGTGTCGGAGTGGCCCCAGAAGGAACTAGAAATAAAAAGAATCCAACACAGCTATTACCTTTTAAAGCAGGATGCTTTAATATTGCTTTAATTTCAAAATGCCCTATAGTTATATGCGAAATGCATAACTTAAATAAAATTCATAAGAATTTCCCTTTTAAAAGAACAATCGTTGAAATGAATATTTTAAAGGTAATGAATTATGAAGATTATAAAGGTTTAAATACTTTTGCAATTTCTAAAATTGTTAAAGAAACCTTGTTAAATAAAATGAATCTAGAAAATAACAATACAAAGGAGAGCGATGAAGATGAATTATATTCTTTACAACACTAAATCAAATTCTGGAAAATACCAAGAAGCTTTAAAAAACTATAAAGATACCTTTTCATTAAAGGATTATAAGGAATTAGATGTAATATCTTTTAATGATGATTATAGAGAATTTCTTTATAGTTTAACAAAAAATGATACAGTAACAATTATTGGTGGAGATGGCACTCTTAGCCATTTTGTAAACATAATGGATAGAATAACAATTCCATGTAATTTCTATTTTTATCCATCAGGAACAGGCAATGACTTTTTTAATGATGTTAAAGAAAAAAGTGAAAATGGTAGAGTTTTATTAAATAAATTTATTAAGAATTTACCATATGTACTTGTTAATGGAAAGAAATATTTCTTTATTAATGGTATTGGCTTTGGAATTGATGGATATTGTTGCGAAGAAGGCGATAGATTACATGCTTTAAATAAAAAGGATGTTAATTATACATCTATTGCTATTAAAGGCTTATTATTTCACTATAAAGCCCCAAATGCCAAAATTACTGTTGATGGTGTTAGTAAAACATATAAAAGAGTATGGCTTGCTCCAACAATGAAGGGTAGATATTATGGTGGTGGAATGATGGTGGCTCCATCTCAAAATCGTCTTGATGAAAATAATTTAGTAAGCAATGTTGTTATGTATAAAAGTGGAAAGCTTAAAACATTAATGGTTTTCCCTTCAATTTTTAAAGGTGAGCATGTTAAGCATACTGAAATGGTTGAAATAAGACAAGGAAAAGATATTATTGTTGAATTTGATAAGCCACAAGCATTACAAATTGATGGTGAAACAATTAGCAATGTTTTAAAATATGAAGTTCATGTAAAATAGGTAAAGAGCGTGTTAAGGTTTTTATTAACAATAATTTTTAACTTGCATATTTGTATATACTTTTATTTTTTAATGAAAAAGAATAAAAATGAAAGTGCAAAAAATAAATATAAAATTGCTAAAAGAGTGATTAAAAAAATTACTAAAAAAAATCGAGCAATTGTTAAGGTATATAATAAGGAAAATATTCCTAATAAAAATGGCTATGTAATGCTTAGTAATCATCAAGGAAGATTTGATGGCTTGGCAATTATTAATTCATGTGATGTACCTTTTTCAGCTATAGTTGATGTAACAAGAAGTAATTTTCCTTTAGAAAGAAGATTTTTAGATTTACTTGAATGTAAATATATAAAGAAAACTAATTATCGTGAAACAATTTCTATTTTTAATGATGTAGCTAATGATATAAAAGATGGTAAGAATTATCTGATTTTTCCAGAAGGATACTATAAGGATAATAAAAACACCCTACAAACCTTTCATAGTGGGTGCTTAAATGTTGTTTATAAAAGTAAATGCCCGATAATTCCTATTTGCTTATATGATACATATAAGGTATATAATGTTAACTCTTTGAGGAAGGTAAGCTGTGAAGTGCATTATTTAAAGCCAATTTATTATGATGAATATTGTATTTTAAGAAAGCATGAATTAATTGAATTAGTTAAAAGTAGAATTCAAGAAAAAATAGATGAATTAAATAACAAAAATGCTACTAAGTAACCAAATTAACCTAGTAGCATTTATTTTAGTGTTTATTAATTAGCGTGAGCAGCTTTATATTCTGCAATGATTTTTTCTGCTTGTTCACGTGGAACTTCAGCATAACGTAAGAATTCATGAGTAATATCAGCTTGAGCTTGTGTTAATGTCTTTAATTCAACAACACATTTAGATAATTCGATTTGAGGGATTTCAGCTGTAATAACTTGGTTTTCACCTTCAACTGAGAATTCACCAACAAGTCCTCTATGCTTTGAAATGTTAGACATAACATCACCAACGAATTCATTTGGAATTACGATAGTCATCTTAAGAATTGGTTCAAGTAAGATTGGCTTTGCCTTTTCCATACCTGCTTTAAAAGCAAGCGATGCAGCAATCTTAAATGAAATTTCGTTTGAATCAACTGGGTGATATCCACCATCATATAAATCACATTTAATATTAACAACAGGGTTTCCTGTTAAAATACCAGTTTTACATGCTTCGATTAAGCCCTTTTCAACAGCTGGAATGAAGTTTGTTGGAACTGAACCACCAAATACAGAGTTTACAAATTCAAATTCTTTTTCAGATGGTGAGAATCTAATCCAAACATCACCATATTGTCCAGCACCACCTGATTGTTTCTTATGCTTTCCTTCAACATCTGAATTGCCTTTAATTGTTTCCCTATATGGAACTTTTGCATCTTCAGTTGTAGCTTGACATTTATAGTTTGTTTTAATCTTATTTAAAATAGTATCAATATGTGTGCCACCTTGGCAGCCAACTAATAATTGCTTTGTTTCTGGAATTCTTTCAACAGAAATAGTTTGGTCTTCAATAGCAGCTCTTTTTAAGCCTTCTGAAACCTTTGGCTCATCATTTTTATTATCAACTCTAATACCAAAGAAAACAACTGGTTGAGGGAATTTAATTTTATTATAAGCAGTAATTGATGCATCACCAAATGTATCGTTTGTATCTAATTGCTCAACTTTTGTAACAACACAAATATCACCAGCACAAACTTGTGTAGCAGGCGTTAAGTCCTTACCATTTGGATATGATAGAGGGCCAATTTTAATTTTTACTTGCTTAGTAACATCATACAAATCACTGTTTGCAGTTAAAGTACCACTTTTAACTTGAACATATGAAATTCTACCTTGAAATGGATCAACGATTGTTTTGAATACGAATGCTCCAGTAGTAGCATCATCTTTAACATCATTCATCGTATTAACTGCAGGGGCATATTTATTAATAAAGTCTACTAATTCGTTAATACCAACATTTTTGTCAGCAGAAGTAAATAATACAGGGATTAATTCTCCAGCAGCAATAGCTTTTGTTAAGCCATTTTTAACTTCATCAGCATTAACTGCTTCACCTTCTAAGAACTTCATCATGATTTCATCATCACAATTAGCAACCTTTTCAGTTAATTCATCAATTTTTTCATCAATTTTATCAACAACAGCTGTGAAGCCTCCTGAAACTGCATTTGGCTCATTAACCATTACACATTTCCCATTAAATAAATCTTGAAGAGAAGCAAATGTTTTTTCAACATCAACATTATCCTTATCAACTTTATTTACTACAACGATACATGGCTTTTTAAAATCTTTAATAAATTTATAAGCTCTTTTTGTTCCAACCTCAACACTACGTGGTCTTACAACAACTAATGCTGCTGAGGCAACAGAAAGTGGTGATAATACTTCACCAACGAAATCAAAGAAACCAGGAGTGTCTAAAAAGTTAATTTTATTATTATCTTTTTCAACTGAACAAACAGATGAATAGATAGACATTTTAGAATCTTTTTCTTCTTTTGTATAATCTGATACTGTACTTCCACTATCGATTTTTCCTTTAGCAGAAATTTTCTTGCTCGCAAAAAGCATTGACTCAAGAATAGATGTTTTACCAGCACCTTGATGTCCTAAAATTGCAATGTTTTTAATTTGGCTTAAAGCATATGCGTTTGCCATAATATACTAACCTCCTAATAAATTTTTTTATAAAACAAATGTAATCTAAATCGATTGACGTTTCTATTTTAGCATTTTCTTTATTAAAATAATATAGTTTTTTAAAAAAATATTATAAAAAAAATTGATTTTTTTACTTCAAAACATGATAAATACTTTATTATAAACAAAACTATTCTATTTTTTATCATTTTAGTGTATAATACCTGTCTTTAGGTTAGAACCCTAAAATATAGTGTTAAACTAATCAAAAAACAATTCGGCGTTGAGAAT
>CAKPXF010000007.1 GCA_934201705.1 uncultured Bacilli bacterium
TTTAAATACTTATTAAAAACTATGAATTTCTATGGGGAACCCCATTACTCCTCACCACATAGAATTCCGGAGAACCAAAAGGAGCAAATGCTCCTTTTATACTTTATAGCGATAAAGACGATATTTATAAATTGCTTCTTCTTTATAAATCATTGGCAAATACATAGTTTTTTCATTATAAATTATAATATTATTTAAATCATAAATGAAGCTTGTATAGCCTGACATATTTAATACCTCATTAGTTTTTTTTCTACTTAATGATACCTTTTGAATTGAATTATCTAGTATTAAATACAAATAATCATCATTAACTATAAATGATTGAAATTCGACTCTTTTAATGCTAAATGATGTAAATACATTATCCTTATAGCTATTTATTATCAAAGTATTATCATTTGCATAATATGTATAATAAAGCGTATTTTTATAAATAGATGAATAAAGAATATAATTATCAATTAATGTATATTCATTATTAGTTAAGTTTAAAATATAGTTAGTAGAATTATATGTTTGAATAAATAAATATTCACTTGTAATAAAATCGATATTTTTAATATTTAAAATAGTATCTTTTATTGTATATAGAATTTTATTATCATTTAATGAATAAATGTTATAGTTATTATAGTAATAAAGAGAATCATTATTTTCATTAATTAGGAAAATATCATAGGATAAATTATTTAATGTTTGATATTTTTTATTAGTTATATCAATTATTATTAAGCTTTTATTGTTATTATAGAAAAAATAATGATACGTACCTTTTTTTATAAATGAGTATGTTTCAAGCTCATTACTTGGTATTTCAATTTCAAATATTAATTCTGGCTTAACGTTATTAGGTTCTATTTGTTCAATTATAATTTTATCTTTCTTTTTATTTAAATATACAATATTTTCATTATCCATAATTGTATAGATAACTTTATTTTCAGCCACATTACTTGTTTCATTTAATTCATAAAAATATTTAAAATGAAGTGAGGTAAAGTAAAATGTAGAAACAATTAAATAAATTAGACCTAAACTAACAATAAAAAGTATTATTAAAAAAACATTTTTTTTGCTAACTCTCAATTTCTTCACCTCATTTTAAATAAAATCGTCATGAATAAACATGACGATTTATATTAATCATTAATTAAGCTTTTCCAATGCAACCAAATACTTCACATTTTTGGTTAACAACTTCTTCAATACCTTTAAGACCTGGACCAATTACTTTTCTAGGATCGTATACTTCTTTATTTTCATCTAAAGTTTTACGAACTAAAGCAGTCCATGCTTGTTGGAATTCAGTGTTTACGTTAATTTTGCAAGTTCCACAAGAAATTGCACGTTTGATTTGTTCATCAGGGATTCCAGATCCACCATGTAATACAAGTGGAGTTGTAGGTAGTGCATCACCGATTTCTTTCATTTCTTTAAAGCCAAGCTTTGGTTCTCCATGATATGGTCCATGAACTGATCCTAAAGCTGGAGCTAAAGCATCAATACCAGTTTCTTTAACCATTTTGATACATTCATCAAAATCAGCATACATAGTTTCAGCAACTACGTTATCTTCTTGTCCGCCAACTTTTCCAAGTTCAGCTTCAACAGAAGCGTTGAATTTTTTAGCATAATCTACTACTTCTTTAGTAATCTTTAGATTTTCTTCAAATGGATGATGAGAAGCATCAATCATAACTGATGTAAATCCAGCATCTAAAGCTTTCTTACAGCTTTCAAAACTTGAGCCATGGTCTAAGTGTAAAGCAACTGGAATAGTAATATTCTTATCTAAGATAACTGCTTTAACCATTTCAGCAACAACATGGTAACCGCCCATGTATTTTACTGCGCCTTCTGAAACTCCTAAAATAACTGGAGCTTGTAATTCTTGACATTTCTTTAAAATAGTGTAAGTCCATTCAAGGTTATTAATGTTAAATTGACCAACTGCATATTTTCCTTTTTTTGCTTTTAAAAGCATTTCTTTCATACTAACAAGTGCCATATTTAAATTCTCCTTCTTGATAGTTTGCTATCGCTAATATTTTACAATAATTAATTGCAATATTCAATTAAAAGAAACAATAAAATACAAAATGTTTGACAATGTTTAAATGAATAGATAATTAATCTTTAAATAATAGTTTGACTTTTACTATTTTTAATAGTAATATAATGCTAACAAATCTAATATCTGGAGGATAATAAATATGAAATTAACATCTGCCGAAGCAGCAAAGCTTTTAAGAAAGCTAAATGAAGAATATGAAGCAATTTTAAATATGGAAGTACAAAGCAAAGAATTTGTAGCATCATTAAATGAAAATATTGAATTAATAAAGCCAAAATATGATTTTAATAAAACACAAGAGGAATTAAATATTCTTGAAGAAAAAATAAGAAAGCTAAAGCATGCAATTAATATGTTTAATTGTCAAACAGTTGTTATTGATTTTAATATGAGTATTGATCAGCTCCTTGTGTATATTCCACAGCTTTCAAGAAAAAAAGAAAAGCTTTTAGCAATGAAAAATAGACTTGCTATTAAGCGCGAACCATCTATTTCTAGAGTTGGAAGTATTATTGATTATAACTATGCTAATTATGATATTAATGAAGCAAATAAGGAATATGAACGTGTCGATAAACTATTAACAAATGCTCAAACAGCATTAGATGTAATTAATAATACTAATACATTCGAATTTGAATTTTAATTTAGCTACCATCATTTAAAAGCAAAAAAGGCAATGATTGTGGAAAAATATTGGGTTTAAGGTTAATGTTATAAATGTTATTTTAAATCGTTATTTTTTATTTATAAATGTTTAAGGTTAAAAGTGAGAATATTTTTTATTAGCTTTTAAATGAGAAAACTTTGATAGTGGAAGTAAATGGTTATAAGCTATCGCCTAAAAATGATTTTTTATCATTTTTTTTCTTTTTTTAGCATATTTTAAAAAAGAAAAATAATTAAAACTATATTTCTATAAGAAATATTGGTATAATATTATAGGCATTGCTTTTCGCTATGTGAATTAAATATTAGGAGGTTATATTACAATGGGACTTTTAAAGAAAATATTTAATGTAAATAAGAAACACTTAAAGAAGCTACATGATAGAGCTATACAAATTGATGCTTTAAAGGATGATATTGCAAAATTAAGTGATGATGAATTAAAAAATAAAACTAAAGAATTTCAATCAAAGCTTGCAGGTATTGAAAATCGTGAGGAGCAAAACGAAGTACTTGATAGTATTTTAAATGAAGCCTTTGCTGTATGTAGAGAGGCTGCTAAAAGAGTATTACACCAATTCCCATATGTTGTACAAATTATGGGTGCTTTAGCAATCCATGATGGTGATATTGCTGAAATGAAAACTGGTGAAGGTAAAACATTAACAGCAACAATGGCTG
This sequence comes from uncultured Bacilli bacterium, assembly GCA_934201705.1. Classification (GTDB taxonomy): domain Bacteria; phylum Bacillota_I; class Bacilli_A; order RFN20; family CAG-631; genus CAKPXW01. The sequence goes on from CAKPXF010000007.1 coordinate 3,428, forward strand.
TATATACTAATGCTTTAACAGGACGTGGTGTTCATGTTGTTACAGTAAATGAATACTTAGCTCACCGTGATGCTGAATGGATGGGTGAAATTTATAGATTTTTAGGTTTAACTGTTGGCTGTAATTTAAGAGAATTAAGTCCCGAAGAAAAAAGACAGGTTTATAGCTGTGATATAACTTATACAACAAACTCAGAACTAGGCTTTGATTATTTAAGAGATAATATGGCTAGATCATTAAGCGGTAAGGTTCAAGTTAAAGGCTTAAATTATTGTGTAATAGATGAATGTGACTCTATTTTAATTGATGAAGCTCGTACTCCACTTATTATTTCTGGTGGAAATAAAGCTAATGCTGCTTTATATGTTCCAGCAAATAGATTTGCTCGTTCATTAATTAAGGGCGTACATTATGATGTTGATGTTGAATCAAAAGCTGTATTTTTAACTGAAAAGGGTAATGAAAAGGCAGAAAAGGATTTTGGTATTAAAAACCTATATGATATGGATAATACAGTATTACTTCACTGTATTAACAATGCTTTAAAAGCAAATTATGCAATGGCAAGAGATGTTGACTATGTGGTTCAAGATGATGAAATTGTTATCGTTGATGCTAATACTGGTCGTTTCTTAAAAGGAAGAGCATATTCAGATGGATTACATCAAGCAATCCAAGCAAAAGAAAAGGTTACTATTAAGCCTGAAACTGTAACTCTTGCAACAATTACTTATCAAAACTACTTTAGATTATATTCTAAACTTTCAGGTATGACAGGTACTGCAAAAAGTGATGAAGAAGAATTACTTGAAACTTATAATATGAGAGTTATTGAAATTCCAACAAACGTTCCAGTTGTTAGAATTGATGATAATGATATTATTTTTGGTACTAAGGATGCAAAATATAAAGCATTAATTGAAGATGTTAAGCAAAGACATACTAAGGGTCAACCAGTACTAGTTGGTACTATTGCTGTTGAAACATCTGAGGTTATTTATAAATTAATGCTAAAGCAAGGCTTAAAGCCTGAAATTTTAAATGCTAAGAATCACGAAAGAGAAGCTGAAATTATTAAAAATGCTGGTCAAGTTGGAGCAATAACAATTGCAACTAACATGGCTGGTCGTGGTACAGATATTAAGCTTGGCGAAGGAGTAAAGGAACTTGGCGGCTTAGCAGTACTTGGATCTGAACGTCATGAATCAAGACGTATTGATAACCAATTAAGAGGACGTTCTGGCCGTCAAGGTGACGTTGGCTATTCACGCTTTTATATTTCTCTTGAAGATGATTTGATGAAACGTTTTGGTGGCGAAAGATGGCAAAAATTCTTCACGAATAGTGAGGATGCTATTTCCTTTAAAATGATTGATGGCGCTATTAACTCTGCCCAAAAGAAGGTTGAAGGCGTTAACTATGACTCAAGAAAGCATTTACTTGAATATGATAATGTTTTATCTCAACAAAGAGAAAAGATGTATCGTTTAAGAGACCAGGTTTTAAATACTAAGGATTGCTATGAAATAACTAAAAAATTCTATGATATGGTTGCTAATCGTATTGTTAGTACAGTTTCAACAGTTGATGGTAAGGAAATGTATCCAAATGTTGATGAATTAGTTAAACACCTTAATACTATGTATTTAAGTGAAGGTAGCGTAAAAAAGGAAGATTTCTATGGCCTTGAAAGATTTAGTGATTATGTAAATAAAACAAGAGATATTTTAATGGCAAAAACCGAAGAAAGAAGAAAGGAATGGGGAGAGGAAGCTTATCTTGAAATCCAATCTAATATTATTCTTCGTGTAATTGATAGAAACTGGCCAGCTCACATTGATAAGATGACTAAGCTTAGAGATGGTATTATGTATAGACAATATGCTAATGCTAATCCATTAGTTCAATATAAAAATGACGGCTTTAAAATGTTTAACCAAATGCTTGAAGAAATTGCCAATGAAGTTGTTTTATATACTTTAAGGGTTCAGGTTCAAATTAATACAGTAACACCAGAGCAAGCTGCTCAAGCAAATAAAGAAAAAGAAGCAAATGGTGAATAGTTATGGAGTTATTTGAAATAAAACAAAAAATAGGAGAATATAGTGATAAACTAAAATCGCTAGGTGAATCTCTTTGACCTTGATGGTAAAAATAAAAAAATAACTGAATTATCTAAAGAAGTTGAAAGTGAATCGTTTTGGGCAAACCAAAATCATTCCAAAAAAGTTATTACAGAGCTAAATGCTTTAAAGAAAATAGTAAATGAATACTATGATTTAAAAAAGCAATTAGAATTAATACAAGAATCATTACTTGACGATGAATTAAGTAACGATTTTGATATGCAAGAATTATTAATTGAAGAATTTAATAATATAGAAGCATTGTTTAAAAGCTTTGAAATAGAAACATTATTGAGTGGCCCTTTTGATCATAATAATGTTATTTTAGAGTTTCATCCAGGTGCTGGAGGGACAGAAGCACAAGATTGGGCTAATATGCTTTTTAATATGTATTTACGTTATGCTGAAAGTAAAAATTTTAAAAGTGAGGTTTTAGATTATCAGCTTGGAAATGAAGCTGGAATAAAATCAGCCTCTATTTTAATTAGTGGTGAGAATGCATTTGGCTATTTAAAGGGTGAATCAGGAGTTCATAGATTAGTAAGAATTTCACCATTTGATGCTAGTAAAAGTAGACATACATCCTTTGCTTCAGTTGAAGCAACCCCTGAAATTATTGATGATGACGAAGTAATAATTAAGGATGATGAAATAAAAATTGATACGTATAGGGCATCTGGCGCTGGAGGACAGCATATTAATAAAACTGACTCAGCAGTAAGAATAACACATTTACCAACAAATATCATTGTTAGCTGTCAAAATCAACGATCGCAATTTCAAAACAAAGAAAGATGTATGCAGATTTTAAAAAGTAAGCTAGCAGCAATAAAATATCAAGAAAAAATGAATAAAATTAATTCTGTTAAGGGAGAATTAAAAAATATTGAATGGGGGCAGCAAATAAGATCATATGTTTTATGCCCATATACGTTAGTTAAGGATAATAGAACAAATTATGAACAAACTAATGTTGAGGCAGTATTAAATGGTAAGTTAGATGATTTTATATTTGCTTATTTAAAAAATAATATTGGAAGGTAAAAAGTATGAAAAAATTGATAAAGAACTTTTTAATAATAGCTTTAAGTAATTTTTTATTAGCATTTGCAATTTCATTTTGCTTTATAAATTATAAAGGTATTCATATTTACGCAGCTTATGGTGCAACCGGACCATTTGAAACTATTCAATTTAATGGCATTTTAAGTGGCGGAACAAGTGGCTTTTCTTTAATTATTAGAAATTTATTCTTCTTGAATATTGAAAATGGAGCTATGATTACTGAAAATATTATTACAGTAGCTACGATTATTTTATTTATAATAGGCTCTATATTCTTGGGTAAAAAGTTTGCATTACAAACATTATTATCGACAATTCTATGCCCAGCTTTCCTTTACTTATTTAAATTAAATATTTTTAATTCTTTACATGAACAATTTAATTGCTTTGAACCTGTAGTTTGTGCAATAATTGGTGGATTATTTATGGGAGTTGGCTGTGGAATTTCTTATCGAATTGGTGGTTCAACTGGAGGATTTGATGTTCCAGGATTAATTATTAATAAGTATACTCGTATTAAGTTATCGGTTGTGTTTTTAATTCAAGATGGTTTACTTGTAGTACTTGCTTTAATTGCTAATTTTAAATTATATGAAATAGTAATTGGCTTAATTTCTGTAATTGCTTATTCATTTGCTGTTGAATACACTCAAAAAATAGGAAACGATGCTTATTTTTGTGATATTATTTCTGATAAATGGGAAGAAATTAATAAAGAAATTTTAGCTTTAAATAGAGGAACGACTATTGTTGATGTAATTGGTGGATTTTCAAATAATCCAAAGAAGATGATTAAAACAATGGTTGGTAAAAATCAATATTTAGCTATAATTGATATTATAAAAAGAATTGATCCAACAGCCTTTGTTTCGATGACTAAGACAAATAATGTTTTTGGCGAAGGTTATAAGGACATTAATGATTTTTCAAATAAATAGGGGACAATTATGGGAATAAGATTAGATGGCAAAGCTGCCGCAGCAAATATTAAAGAGACTTTAAAAAAAGAATTTTCTTTATTAAATAATAAAGCTTGTTTAGCTATTATTCATTTTGATGATATGGCAAGTAATTCATATTTAAAGGGGAGAATGAAAATAGCAGATGAATTGGGAGTCTTAATAAAAGCCTATAAAATTGATGAATCATATACAACAAATGATATATTAAAATTAGTTAACGAATTAAATAATGATTCTACTGTTAATGGTATTATGATAGATAGACCGCTACCTAAAAAATATGATGAATTTTTAATATTATCAAGTATAAGCAGTAATAAGGATGTAGATGGCTATACTCCATTTAATTTAGGGAAGCTATTATCAAATAAGGATTGCTTTTATTCAGCAACTCCTTATGCTGCAATAAGATTACTTGAATATTATAATGTTGATCTTGAAGGTAAAAATGTTTTAGTAATTGGTAGGAGTGTTAATGTTGGAAAGCCTTTAGCAAATTTATTATTAAATAAAAATGCCACTGTAACTATTGCACATTCAAAAACTAAAGATTTAAAAAATATGATTAAGAATTATGATTTTGTTTTCTTAGCTTTAGGAAAAGCAAATTTTGTTAATGTTGAGGATGTAAATGAAAATATTGGTGTTATCGATATTGGTATTAATTTTGATGAATTTAATAAAATTTGTGGTGATGCTAATAAAGAAATATATGATGTAGTTAAATATTATAGTCCAGTTCCTGGAGGGGTTGGAGTTATGACTAATGTCGTTTTAATGGAAAATTTATTAAAAGCATGTAAAAATCAACTATCTTAACGATAGTTTTTTTAATTTCTACGTATAGTAGAGTAGTTATTTCAGCTAATAGAATTCATATGTAAACAAATATAGTCTTTTTGTCTAATAATTATAATAAAATATAATTGAAGGATTTGGTGGTTTTAATGGAAAAGAAAAAGATTATAATTATTGGTGCTGGTATTGCCGGAATGAGTGCTGGAATATATGGCCTTGATAATGATTATGATGTAACTATTTATGAAAAGAATAATATTGTTGGAGGTCAATGCACTGGCTGGGTAAGAGATAAGGTTTATATTGATGGCTGTGCACATTGGATTGTTGGAACAAATGTTGAATCTGATTTGTATCCTTTATGGAGACATGTTAATGCTTTTAATGAAAATACCTTAATTTATGAAACTGAATATTTTTCAAAATATGAAATAGATGGAAAAACTATTACTTTTTATGCTGACCTTGAAAAGCTTGAAGAGGAATTATTGAAAGTATCTATTGAAGATAAAAAGCTTATTCATACATTTATTAAAGGAATAAAAGCTTATCAAAATGTTAAAATACCAGTTGATAAGCCGCTTGATTGTATGAATATTTTTGAACTAACTGAGTTTGGAATTCATATGCTACCAATGCTTTATTACTATATAAAATGCCGTAAGACAAATATGAAGGACTTTATTAATAAAATTAAATCACCTACATTAAAGAAATTGTTTTTAAGAATTATTAATGAAAACTATAATATTCAAGCCTTAACCTATGTTATGCAAGCTTTATCTAAAAAAGATGCTGGAATGGTTGAAGGTGGCTCACTAAAGCTAGCTAATAATATGAAAAAGGAATTTATTAAAAAAGGTGGCAAAGTATTTACTAATAAGGAAGTTGATCATGTAATTATAGAAAATAATAAAGCTATAGGTGTATGCTTTAAGGATAATAGCGTTGAATATGCTTCATATATTATTTCAACAACTGACGCTTATCATACAATGAATGATTTGCTTTTAAATAAATATCATGATTCATTCTTTAAAGAAAAATTTACAAATAGGAAAAATAATCCTTTATCAACGAGTATTATGCTATCATATAAGGTAAGTAAAAATTTAACAGTTTATCCAAAGATGCTAAATTTTGAAATTACTCCTTTTAAAATTAATAATTTAGTAATTGATAATATTCAAGTTAGAAATTATTTCTTTGATAAAACTATTAATAAGGATGCTAATACTTTAATTGTTTTATTAAATACAACTGATGATATTTATGATTATTTGAAAAATATGGATAAAGCATCATATATTAAGGAAAAGGAACGAATTGGACAAATTGTTAAAAAAGAAATAATAAAGCGTTTTGCTTTATATGATAATGAAATATCATTAATAGATGTAGCAACTCCATTAACCTATAATCGTTATACTAATGCTTATAGAGGCTCTTATATGTCCTTTATTACAACTAATAAATCAAAAGGCTTAATTAAGAAAAATGTCATTAAAGGTTTAAAAAATTTTGTCTTAGCTGGTCAATGGCTAATGCCACCAGGAGGGCTTCCAATTGCTTTATTTACTGGAAAGCATGCAATATATAGAATTACCAAATTAGATAAAAAGAAATTTATCAATTTAGATGCTAAATATAAGGTTAAGAATTTAGTAAGCATTAAAGCAAATTAAGTAAAAATCACACTATTTTTAATTGAGATAGTGTGATTCTTTTACTTATTCGTTATAATTGCTTTATGGCATTTTGACAATGATGTGCCTCCTTTGAAAATAAGTCCAGAGACTTCATCGTTAATACTTTTTAAAATCATTGTAACATAATAATCTTTTTCAATAAGCGAAGGAGAAATATTTAAACTTCTACTAACTATCTGTATTACTTCAATAAAATTTTCTTTATTATTGTGTAATTTCATTTATAATCTTACTCCTTATTAAATTTTTTAAAGCTTTTGCAGGAAAATACATTGCAGTATTCATTAATTTTTCATATGTAACATTCTTTTCATGTATAAAATCGACTATTCTTTTTTTTGCAAAAGCATCAATTTTTTCGCCACTTAAATCGTTAAATAGTTCCATAATCATATATGCACTTGCGTTGTCTTTATTAATTGTACAACGTGATTTGCGAAGTATAAAAATTCTACCATCCATTTTTACTTCTCTACGTTTCGATGATTCATTATTAGAAACTATTTCATAAATATTTGAAACTTGTGTTGTCAATGAAAACATATTTTGCAATTTTAATCCACTATAGACACCAAATATTTCATTATTCCATTTTAAATATCTGCGAGCAATAACATCATCAGCAGTTATTGTAGAGGCTCCAATAAATGTTTTATGAGGAATATAGTATATTCCCTTTGCAAAGTTAACAATTTCTTTTTCGCTTTCGGCTTTTTGAATGAGTCTAAATATTTGTGGCCTTGAATAATTAGGAAAAAGTTTTATGATTTCTTCAGTGTATATTGGCTCATTCGTAGAAAAATTATTTTTTACTATTTCAACAAACATAGTATTACCTCCTTTTTAATTAATAGTATGTATCATTTCACTTATATGATACTATGGTATACCAAAAAAGTCAATTATTGTATCATTGACACTTTATAAACCTGTAGATAATATTGATAATTTGTACTTGCTTCAATTTGAGTAAAAATATAAGTTTATAAGGAAGTGTGAATTTTTAAATGACTACTTTTGTTCTAAGCATTTTAATGTTTCATTAACTAGTGTTTCAATATCTACTAGATTATATCCTTCAACTGATGTATATAGTTTGCTTTTAAATGATTCATACCAATAAGAAGGTATCTTTTTAGCTCCTAAAAACATTCCTATAACACTACCAACTGTTGCTCCATTACAATCTGTATCAAAGCCACACATAATAGCATAACCAATCGAAAGAGCAAAGTCATTTTTACCATATAATAAGCCATGAGCTACAATAGCAGCATTACTTAAAACATAACCCCACTCAAGTTCAATATTTTCATTGTATCTTTTTTGAATATTTTTTCTATTATCTTCTTCAGATACATTATTTTTATAATCATTAATAACTAGCATAATTTCTTCATGAAAACGACTATTATAAGGAATTTGCTCTAAGGCCTTTAAAATAATAGTTTCCATATTATCATAACAAGGAGCAATAGCATTTAAAGAACTAACGAACATTTCACCATATATACCATTTTTAGTGTGAGAAATACTAGCATCATTAAAAGCCATTTTAGCAGCTTCTTTTGGATTATTTATATTAATATAGCCATAAAAATCACCACGTATTTGAGCGCCAATATATTCTCTATATGGATTTTGATGTGTAGCTGTAAATGGTGGAAGTAATCCACTTGCTGCATTTCTAAAGGCGATTCTTTCAGCAGTACATGTTGTAACCATAGGCAAAAATCTAAGCCATGTTTCTAAAACATTATAAGAGGTAAAATTTCTTCCCCAATATAAAACATTTCTTAGCGCTAAAACTGTATATGTTGTATCATCATCATTAAAGGATGCATCTTTAAGGTTATCAATCCAAAAGCTATTAACATCAATCCATAAGGAGTCAATTAATTCTTTTGAAAAGTCTTTTTTACTAATATATCTATTTAGTGGATAATTATTAGTTTCTTTAAGCATTTTTATAATATTATGTGAGCGCCATCCTTCAAGTGGTTTACCTAGTAAGCAACCGGCTAATCTTCCAATCCAAGCACCTTTAATATGATTTTTTATGTCATCATTGCTTAATTCTTTTTTAATAAATGTTGAAGGCTTTAATTCTTGTATGATTTCATCATATGTTGATGGCTCTGCATATTTAAAGTTTTCATCTTTTTTACAAGAATGAAGTTGTCTTTCTAAATCTTCACCTAATTGCTTAACATCTATTTTTCCATAATTATTGCCTACATATTCACATAAAGGCTTTAAATCATCAACTATTAAGCCTTCTTTTTTACATTGTAAATATTCTATCATTATATATTTTTCATAGTGCATCCAGCACCAATTTTTTAATTCACCCATAAATTTGTCTCCTTTGTTAAAAAAAATGATGTAAAAAATACATCATTAAAATTTAGATTTACTATGCTTATAAAATGATCTTCCATCTAACCCCATAATACGAGTTGATGTTCCACCAATTTCAACATCCTTTAAAGCTTTATTTATCATAACAATTTTACTATCCATATTATCAATCAAAAACATAACTTCCGCTTCTAAAATTAAAGGTAAAACAGGAGAACCATATTCTAGCTTTCCATGATGTGATAAAACCATGTGCTGCAATAAAGTAACAACCTCACCAGTAATATTATGCTTTTTAGCAGCCTCAACTATATCTGTTTGAATAATTGAAATATGGCCTAAAAGCTTTCCTTCAAGCGTATATTCTGTAGCTATAGGACCTGATAATTCAACAGTTTTCCCAAGATCATGTAATATAATACCACCATACAATAAATCACGGTTTATTGTAGGATATAAAGAAGATATTTGCTTTGCTAAATCAAGCATTGAAACCTCATGGTGTAATAAGCCTCCAGCATATTCATGATGGTTAGTTTTAGCTGCTGGATGAAGTAATAGTTTTTGATATTTATTATTTACTACCTCTTGAACTATAGTTTTAATTTCAACATCTTCAATACTATCTAAATATTCTAAAAATTTTTCTTCAAGTAATGCTCTATTAATTGGAGCTTGTTGAATTAATTCTTCTTCATTGTAATTAATAACAGGTTCAACATCAACGATTTTAAATTGTAATTGGCTATTATTATAAATTAATGGATAGCCATCAACAGCTACAACCTTTTTAACAGCAAGTATTTGCTCATCGCTTGGAGAAACCTCCCATTTTTTAGCTTCAATTGTTCCTGTTGAATCTTGAAGGGTTAAAGAAAGATATTTACTACCCTTTGAGCTTTTTCCTTCACTACAAGCAATAACTATTGCTAAATTGATATGACATTCTCTATCAATAAAATCTTTTAAATCACTAATCTTCATCAAATACACCTTCTTCTTTCAATGCTTTTTTAATTTCATTTACATTATACCCTTTAATTGCTAATTTTGAAATAACTTTATGACAATCATTATGATATTTCTTTAATACCTTTTCTAAATCCTTTTTTAAATTTATTTGTTCTTCATTAAATGTTACATTTTCAAGTGCATAATCAATAACAGAATGCGAAAAGCCCTTATTTAATAAATTTACTTTTATTTTATATTTTAGCATTTCATTAGAGTTAGTCTTACTTTTAATTAATGAATTGGCATAAGAAAGGGCATATTCATAGTTTTCATTATATTCATTTAAGGCTTTTTCTATACTATTTCTACTAATTTTTTTGCTTGCTAAAAATGCTTCAAAGGCTTTAATTCCTTTATTTGCTTCAAAATGCTCCTTAAAGTGATTTATTAAATTTTCTTCCTTTAAATGGCCTTCATTTTTTAAAAAGCTAATAATAATATCAATAGAGTCTGAATCAATTTCCTTTTTACTTAAATAGACTTTTAATTCATAAGTTGATATTTCGTTTAAAAATAGCTTATTATAGATTCTTTTTAAAGATTCATGAGCAAGTGAAAAGGCTTTAATTTCCTTTAAGGTATTATTATCTATTTCTTTATTATTATAAGGCAATAAGCATTCATAATAATAGCTATCAATTGTATAACTTTTATTATTTATAGAGATTGTATAAAAGCTTTTATCTTTTTTTATGTTTGTTATTACATTCTTCATTGATTTTAAATATATCCTTTAATTCTTTATATAGATTATTAGCCATTCTATAAAAGCCTAAATCAGTAAGGTGTATGCCATCAACTGAGCATTCATAAATATCCTTATTTCCTAAAAGTGTATTTCCATCTATAAAGTAAATATATTTATCTTTCCTTACCATTCTTCTTTCTCTAACTACATCTCTTTGGAATCGAAATAATTTATAGCGTTTAGCTGTTGCTTCATTATTTAATTCATCTACTGAAAAAGGAGTTTTACTAATAACAATAATTGGAGTTTTTTTATGCTTGCTTTTAAATGTATCAATAAAAGGCTCTAAATTATTATACATATCACCGGTTGCACCACCATTAGCATCATAATCAAGAATTAGCATTTTAACATTACTAATTGTATTAATTATTTTAGCCATTTCATTTTCACCTAATCCTGAGCCTGAAAAGCCAAGATTAATAAATTCATATTTTAGCTTTCTACTTAAAATATTAGTATATGACATTCCAGGACGGCTAGCACATCCTCCTTGAGTAATAGATGTTCCATAAACAACAACTCGACCTTTATCTTTATATTTATTAGGGTAAATTATAGCATTTTTATTAATGCCAATTAAAATATATTCGATTCCTTCATATAGAGGAAGATTAATAATTATATCCTTAATTTCTTCATCATCGCTTTCAAAAATAGTTGACTCAAATTCAATGTCTGGTACATTAAATTTACTGCATGTATAAAATGTAAAGCCTTTTTGTCCTTTTAAACGATAATATAAATCAACACCCTGCTGGCCAGTTTTAGCCATATGGCACATTGTATAATCACCTTTATTTTTCATTTTAACAACTATTTTTTTGGCATTTGTTTTAAAACGAATTTGACCACCAGAAGGTTGTGATGCTAGCCAATAAACAGCTTCACTAACCTTGTCTTTACATTTTGTTGGTAATCTAAAATACTTATGCTCTTTTTCAAAAAAAGCAAGCCCTAAAACCTTAAAATTATTATCTTCCTTAGGATTATAATAGATAATAGAACTATCATTTGTATTATTTGCCTTCATATACTTATCAACTTCTTCAATTTTTGTTATTTTAGCCATAGTTTAACCTCACTTCTTTTTATTATATTATACCATTTATGCATTAATTATTGTATAAGGCCCTTTAATTAATATATAATTTATGTGGGCTAAAAAGGTGTTGATAAAATGAAAAAGCTATTAGAATTATTTGTTATTTTCTTTAAAATAGGACTATTTACAATTGGTGGAGGATATGCGATGATTCCACAAATTCAAGATGAAATTGTTAATAAGAAAAAATGGATTGAGGATGAAGAAATGCTACAAATCATTACTATTTCTGAAACGACTCCAGGGCCAATAGCTATTAATGTAGCAACCTATATTGGTTATAAGCAAAAAGGATTTTTAGGAAGCCTATTTTCAACACTAGGAGTAATTTTTCCATCATTAATTATAATAATAATAGTTTCTTATTTCTTTATGCAATTTATTGAAAATAAATATGTTGCTTATGCTTTTTATGGGATTAATTTAGCAGTTGCTATTTTAATAATAAAAGCTGGAATTAATTTATTAATAAAAATTGAAAGAAAGCCTCTTGTGATAATTGTTTTTATAATATCCAGTATTTTATTGATATTATTTGAATTATTTAATATTAATTTTTCATCAATTTATTTTATATTGATTGGTGGAATAGGTAATATGATTATTACATTAATAAATACTAAGAAGGTGAATGTACAATGATATATTTACGTTTATTTTTTGAATTCTTTAAAATTGGATTATTTACCTTTGGTGGAGGATACGCCATGATACCTTTAATTAAAGAGGTAGTAATTAATAATTCTTGGATGGATGAAGCCACATTTTATAGTTTTATTGGAGTATGTGAATCAACGCCAGGGCCAATAGCTATTAATATGGCGACATTTGTTGGAATGTCATGTAAAGGCGTGCTAGGGGCAATTGTTGCAACATTAGGGGTTACCTTACCTTCATTTATTATAATTATTTTAGTTGCCTCTATTTTAAAAAAACTTTTAGATAATAAATATGTTAATGCTTTTTTTAATGGTGTAAAGCCAATTATAATTTCATTAATTTTAACAACAGGAATAATATTACTTTTTAAATCATTAGGATATGTTTCATTAAGTGAATTTAATTTTAATATTAAATCATTTATAATCCTTATTATTTTACTTTTAATAATGCTTTTATATAAGCTTTGCTTTAAAAAGAATATAAATACAATATTATTTATATTAATATCAGCCGGAGTTGGAATTTTAATAAATATTATTTAAAAAAAAGCAAATGCTTTACCACTTGCTTTAATCTCTATTTTTAGCTTTATAAAAGATTGCTAATGTTCCAGGGCCTGAATGAGTCCCAATAACTGGCTCAAGTAAATTAACAACAATATCCTTTACCTTCATTTTAGACTTAATAAGCCTAATTGCTAAATTAACATCATCAATACAATCACCATGGACTATATAAATAGTTTGATCCTCACTATGATCAATCTTTTTAGCCATTCTTTCAACTAAACCCATAATTGATCTTTTTCTACCAATAGTTTTAGAATATGCTACTAGCCTTCCTTCATCATTTACTCTCATTAATGGTTTTATGTTTACAAGAGAAGCAATTAAATAAGCGGTTGCCTTTAAACGGCCACCCTTATATAAATATGATAAATCATCAACAGTAAAGGCGTGATCAATTTTTAGTTTTAAATCCTCACAAAATTTATAAACCTCATCAATTGATTTTCCCATTTCCTTTTGCTTTATAGCTTCCATTACTAATAAGCCTTCACCTAGTGCTGCTGATAAGGAGTCTACAACAATTACTCTTCTTCCTTCACTTTTATATTTTTCATTTAATACTAAAGAGGCGTTATGTGCACAAAGGTACGTGCCACTTAAATTTGAAGAAAAACAAATATATAAAATATCATTTCCTTTTTTTAATTCTTCTTCAAAGGCTTCTTCAAATGTGTATTGATTTATACATGATGTTTTACTATCGACTTTTTTCCTTAGTTTTTCATAAAAGTCTTTTAATGATTGATGGTCGTAGCTTCTATACTCTTTTCCATCTAAATTATACGTTAATGCTAGAAACTTGATATTATGTTTTTCGATTAGCTCCATTGGTAAGCTACTTGATGAATCTGTAAAAATTACGTATGCCATTTTAATACCTCCAAATACATTACTTATTATATGGATAATATAAGAAATTTAAAGGAACTAAATTAGTTAAGTACTCTATTATATATATTTTTATTAGTAGAGTTCTTTTAAATAAGTCCACTGAGAGTAGAAAACAACTATTATATCGATATTTTTTGTGAAAAACAGCATGATTATTAGCTAGTAGAAATTCAAAAAAGGCTTTTTTTAAATTTATGATGATTAGCGAATTTAAAAGTTGATATTGTAAAAATCTTTGCTTTATAGATAACTAATATTATTTTCTTATAAAAAAATTGAAGTGGGGTTGAAATCCCACTTGGTGGAAAATATCAAAATAATGAGCAAAAAAAAAGAACATTTTAATCAATGCTCTATTTTTATTATAATGGTGCGCCTGAAGGGACTTGAACCCCCACACCGAAGTACCAGATCCTAAGTCTGGCGCGTCTGCCAATTCCGCCACAGGCGCATTGTAATAAAAAATGGTGCCGACTATAGGAATCGAACCCACAACCTACTGATTACAAGTCAGTTGCTCTACCAATTGAGCTAAGTCGGCACATTGTTTGGTGACCAGTACGGGATTCGAACCCGTGAAGTGCATGCGTGAAAGGCATGTGAGTTAAGCCGCTTCTCCAACTGGCCAAAATAAGTGGCGCCTTGTGAGAGACTCGAACTCACGACACCGCGGTTAACAGCCGCGTGCTCTACCGGCTGAGCTAACAAGGCACCTTTTCGCTAAAATCATCTAGCGCTACATAATAATAGCATACTTAAAAAAATGTTGCAAGAAAAAAATATATTTTTTATCTTTTTTTGTCCATTTTTTTCTTTTAAGCCATATTTTTACTCGCTATTATATATAAAAACTTGTATTTTTATAAATTTATGTTAAAATAATCAATGTAAATAAAAGCCTGTGTGTTGAAATTGGTAGACAAACTTGACTCAAAATCAAGCGGGTAATTCCGTGCCGGTTCGAGTCCGGCCACAGGCACCATATAGATTCGTAGGCTTGATACAGTAGAAAATGCTGTTTCAAGCCTTTTTTGCACAAATCCGTATGTAAGCACATTGAGACTTAATTTGAGGCTTGAGTTAGTTGATGAACAAAAGACTGTATTTATCACAATAAACTTTTATTTTTTTTACTATACTCCTCTAATGCAGCCTATCAGTTAATACAAGTAGACGAGTTAATTCTATGCTTGATAAATTGAATAATTAACAAAAATAATGTATAATTAGTCCAGGTAATCTAAGTACCAGAAAGTCGAGATAGGGCTCGAAGGAGGTACTGATTATGGATTATCAAAAAGCCGTATTGGATAAAGTATCTACAGGTGTAAGAATTGGTTCTTTACGCATTAAAGCAGCCCTAACCCATGACGATTTAGCTGAATTATTGCAGTTAAGATCACCTCGTGTGATTTATGAATGGGAAGCAGGTGCTAAAATACCAAATGTTGAAAACTTGTATAATTTAGCTAAAATATTCAATATGAAAATGGAAGACTTACTCGTAGTTGAGTAAGTCTTCTTTGTTTTGTGAACTATAGTACATTTTATTTTGTATTAGATGCTGATAATATAAATGTGACGTATTAGGAAAATTTGTCATTCATATAGACTAAATCGTCTATATTATGATATAATTTTAATAGATACTTATGCATGTTCCGAAGTGTTAATAGGAACTTTACCTATATGGAAAGTTGGAGCGGTTTTTATGGTTGGGATATACCATATTAGGAGTAAACCAATAGTTAAAAGCTAATTTTCAAGAGTGGTATTGCGTATCTAAACAAAATAACATAAGAAGAGGATGAATGTTATTGAAGTGGCGATAGGATAATACCTACCGTCACTTTTTCGTTTTAAGGAGGTGTCAATAACATGAAGAAAAAGAGTAAAGTTATAGGCAAGGACTATGATAAATTAGAAAAAGAAAACCTATGTGATAGAATCGATTATTATGGTCTAATTACCAAAGATGGCAGAATTAAAATTGACACAAAGAGATATAAAAAATTCTTTGCAATTCCTGATAGTAAAATTGAAAGAAGACACTCTGTTTATTACCTTCCAACAAAACAGCATAGATCTGATTATAAATGTAATTGGTTCAGAGATTTGTTAGCAGATTATAAGAAATTATGGTTTAGAGAATATAAAAGCTTTATTGATAGTATTAAGACACCAAAACAAGTAGAAGATAATGCTAGAGTAGCATATTTAGCAGATGGTATATTAGATTATGATGAAGCTAATGAAAAAGCATTTATTGCTGGGTTAAGAAGAAGTGCAGACTATAAAGTCATTATTAAATCTTTATATGCTCAATTCTTCCATCAATTAATGTCTAGCATAGACGCTTTATGCTTAAAGATGTTAACTGCATGTGGTTATAAAGAAGAAGATTACACTAAGAAACAATTTGATATTTATATGCAAGGTCTACAAGGTGATAATGCATTATCATTTAGGCAATATAATAATTACAAATTGTATGATAGAGCATTTACTGTTTGGAACTTTCTAAAACATAACTCTCTTAGATCATGTAAAATATTGAAACAATGGTATCCTAATATGGTTTGGGATCCAGAAGATAGATATCAAAATGGTGAATCTGCCCTTACAGTTGTTAAACTAGATGAAAAATTCATTTTAGATTGCTTAGATAACTTACATTTATTTTTTGATGAATTATGTGCAAGATCTTTTGGTGAAAATGCTGATGACGCTCAATGGGATTATGATGATTATTTTGAAGAAGTAGTGCAAGATCAAATTGATGTCGTAGTTAATCCACTAGACTTGTGACGAGATAATGGAGGTGAACCTATGGGGTATTTATATCTTAATTTTTTAGAAAATATGAATCAAGGTAGTAAAAGCTGGGATGACTTTTATACATCTTCATTGAAAGAACAATATGAAGTCATAAAAAGAAAGGTTGGATTAAATGTTAACCTTCAGGAATTTTTATCATATGCTTTTCCTACGCAAACATCCAAAAACTATTACATTTCAATGCCAAGCTTTGATAGAAGAGTTAAACAAGACAGAAGAGGCAAAGATGTAATTTATAATATTGTCATTCGTCCTGAGAAGGATTCATACTTAAATAATGTTGTGCCTAATAATTATGATTTACTGATAATAGGTGATGTCACATTTAATAATGTTATTGATATAACAATTAAAGGTATCGAATTAATAGATATTAATGTTGCTAAATTTGGTGAAATCAAAGTTAATTGTTATGCAGCAACTGCAACAACTACAAAATCTTTAATAACAAGAGAGGGAAGATCAGTAACAGTTCCTGATTATGGTACAAGAGACCTCCAAAGTGCTGTTTTAACACATGATTTCGTAGATAGATTATGTAATGATATTTCTAGCTATCCTGTTCCAAATCCTAAAGAGGCTTTAAGTACATTCCAAAATTGGCAAAATTATATTAATTTTAGAAAATATTACTTAGGTAAGCAATCTGAGCGTTGCGAAGAAATTGATGATGTTATAGTTTGTGACTCTTTTATGATTTCAAAAGAAACTTATCGCAGAAATGAAGATGTTTTTTCTGATTATCTTTTAGATGATATCGCAGACTTTGCACGTGGCGAGCAAATTATACTTTCAAAAAATGTTAATGGTTCTGAAAGCTTTCCTTTAATTAGAGTAGATATTAACAAGAATAGAAAAACAGTTCTTAGTGAAACTATTGGTAAATCAGGCAAAGGTAAAAGCAAATATGAAGTCAATCTCCAGAGATACACAAAAGATGCTATGGGTTTATCTCCAACACCACCAGCATACGATGAAAATGGAAATATAGTAAAAGGTTCAAGATTTTATCAATATTTACTAGGGGAAAGATATTTATTAACTCATGTTGACATTGAACCAGATTGCACTGAATTAGAAAAAGAATTTGATAAGAATTGTAAGAACGCATTTAATGAAATAGATACGCGTTATTCAAGCATTATCAGTAATGATTTAAACCATTTTATGGATGGTCAAAGACCAATTACTGAAAATCAATATAATTCAATGTTTGACAAATATGTTGAGGAACTAAATAATTCTTTAGACTTAGATGTTGAAAATAATAAAGATAGAGAAGTAAAGCGTGAATATGAAGCAGCACTTAAGATTGCAGCGACATCTTTTGAAAATGAAATTAAGAAAATCAATTCATCTTTTGATGATAAAGTTAAGAAAATTAAAGAAGAAAAATTAAAGGAAAAAGACGAAAAGAAAAAAATAGAAGAACTTCAGAAAGAAAAAGAATCTGAAATTAAAAGGAACGAGTTAGAAAAGGAAACAGCTTTATCTAATGTTTACTTAAAAGATTTTTATATTGAGAGAAATAAAAAGCTAATTGAAAACAAGAAGAAAAGTTTTTCTATTCAAATGCAAGCTGAGCTTGATAGAATAAGCAAAGATAAAAAGAAACAATTAGAAATTCAGTATAAAAATCAAATTGAAGATGAAAAAACTGATGCTAATTCTAAATTCAGAAAGCAATTTGAAGCTGATAAAGCAATTAAAATTGAAAATGAAACAATAAGAAGATATCAAATATATTTTAGACTAGATACAGCAGAAGATAAGCTTTCGAATATCCAAAAGGAAATTGAGACAATAAATGCTAAATACCTAACATATGATAATAGAGCTGAAAAAGCTAAAATTGATAGACAAGAAAAAGCATTAAATTCATTTATTGGTGGTTATGTAAAGAATCCATTCTTACCCACATATTTATTCTCACCAGAAACATTGGCACAAGCTCCTATAAGCACAATGAAAGATCCTGACTGGTGTCTTGAAAGCTTGAACGATGGTCAAAAATTAGCCGTTAAAAAAGCTTTAGCAAGTGAAAGTATTTTCTTATTACAAGGCCCTCCAGGAACTGGTAAAACGCAAGTGATTGCTGAAATAACTGCACAATTAGCTAGACAAGGTAAGAAGGTACTTATTTCTTCTGAAACACATAAGGCAATTGATAATGTATTTGAAAGATTACCTAAGATTCCAGAGATTCGACCACTACGTTTGATTCCATCACAAAATGGAAAAGAGACTAATTATAGTCCAGAACGTTTAGTGGATAATTTCTACTTAAACATTAGCGGTAATCTAGAAAAGCAAATCAATAGGTTTGAGCATTTTGAAGAAGCTAAGAAGACATTCGATGAGCAAATGAGCTTGTTAAGAAGAGATTATGACAGAATTTTAAGACTTAAAAAAGAAAATATCCAAATCGAAAATCAACGAAATAGATTACTTGAAACTATTAATAAGTACAACAAGAACTTAGAAGAATATCGAGATAATCTTGCTACAATTAACGCTGAGCTTGATGAATATAGAAGAACAAATAAATATATTGATTTACTTAGATTCGTAACTGATGGTGTTAAGGAACAATATATTGATGAATTTAAGAATAGAATTCAATCATTATTACAAACATTCAGTAGTTTGGCATCAGTCAATGTTGATTTTGCATTTGAACTTTATCATCTTGATATAGGTGAAGTAAGAAATGAATTATCGCATATTTTATCTGATGATACAGTTGGAAAATTAGAAGAACGAAGGACTCAACTTCGTAATGAACTACAAAAATTAAGAGATCCTGATACAGATGAAGCACCTGAAGAAGGTGATGAGAATTATGATGAATACAAGAAATATCAAAGTGAACTTAAAGAGGTAGTAAATCAAATTAAATCAGCTACTAAGAATACTGATTTTGATTTTTCTTCAAGCAAAATCTACGCAATTGTTCCATCTATTATTAATGATAAGAATCTATTAAAAGTTCTTCCTGAGCAACTAACTTCATTTAAGATTCAAGCTCAGACAATCATTAATGAAATAAAAGAAAATGTAGATATTTCCATCAATAAGTATTCATCGCAATATGATGATCTTAATTCAAAGATGATTGATATTCAAAGAGAAATAAGTAAGAGTAAGTCTTTATATGAAGAATTAGGTAATAATCAAGGTATAGAAGAATGTAATGAACTTAATTCTCTATTGAAGCAAAAAATAACTAGATTTTTTAGAGATTTCGATATCATTAGAGAGTATGATTCTGATAATCTAGAAACAGCATTCACTATAATTACTGAAGAGTGGAATAAGCTTGAGTATGATTATAAAAGAACTGCAGTTCAAAATAAAAAGAAAATCCCTATGTATAAAGAAATTTGTAAGTATTTAGAGCAAGAAGATATTCTTGAAGAAGATAGACAAGCTTATACTAGAGAACTTTATAATTGTGTAAATGTCTTTGGTATTACTTGTACAAGTAGAGATAGATTTACAAAGTCTCAACTTGTTGAACTTGAAAGATATGGTATTGAGTCAGTTGATATTAAATCTCAAGGAATAGATGTAGTCATTATCGATGAAGTTTCAAAATCTTCATTCTTAGATTTATTGATTCCAATTTTATATGGTAAGACAGTAATATTAGTAGGTGACCATCGACAATTGCCACCAATGTATGACTTAAGACATATGAGAAAAGAAGACTTTGAAGGCCTTGATGAAGACGTTATTACAAAAGAAATAAATGATTCATATACTGAATTATATGAAGAATGTTTCTTCAAGACATTGTATGAAAAAGTACCACAAGACTTTAGAGTGATGCTTAATAAACAATATCGTTGTCACAGTCATATCATGGAAGTATTCAATCATTTCTATGGTGGAAGTCAAAAAGGACTTATGGTTGGTAAAAAACAACAAGATGATGAAAAACAACATAATCTAACTGTTAAGATTAATGGTAATACAATTATTGAACCAAAATATCACGTTTATTTTATTGATTGTGATCAAAAAGAATCCAGTGCTTATGAAGGTAGTACTTCAAAAGTTAATGAACAAGAAGCACAAGTTGCAATTCAATTGTTAAAACAAATTGATAAAGCAAGTCTTGATGCAGTTAATTCAGGAAAAGTTATTGTTAATAAGGCTAAGAAGATAGATGAAAGATTAAGTGCAGGTATAATTTGTACTTATGGTGACCAAGCATCATTAATTAAGAAAATGAGAAGAGGCCAAAGATATGAAGGTCTATCTGAAAAACAAGATGAACGATTGATTATCAGTACTGTCGATGACTTCCAGGGCGATGAGCGTGATGTAATAATTCTATCTATGGTTCGTAATCCTGCTAATGCTGAAAAAGCCAATGCTGAATTCATTAAGAAGTTTGAAAGAATTAACGTTGCACTATCTCGTGCAAGAAAGCTTTTGATTGTTGTTGGTTCTAAGAAATATCTATCTGAAGCTGGAATAATCGATTTACCTGATCTGACAGGAGATCATTTCTTGGATAAAAAGAATTTCCACGTTTATAAGGAAATAATTGACACTATTTACTTTAGAGGTAAGGTGTTAACTGCAAATGATATAATAGGAGAGTGATAGATTATGGATGAAAAAATATTAAAACAATTAAAAACCAATTGTCCATTTCCTCTTCTAATATATAAGACAAGCGTGAAATATAATGAAGTTCGTAAAGCTTCTGGTATAGCTTATATCCTCTTAGATTTGATTCAAAAAGAAAGCGAATCTAATGACAAGATATCAGATGTTTTATTAAAGTTTGATATACCTACAAACCTACATTATATTTTTGGACAAGAAATAGCTAACTTGATGAGTACAGATATTTTGTCTTCTCATTTTGATCCATCTTACTTTGCAAAGCCAACATATTTTAAACAAATAACAATTGGTGATGTTGAACTTACAACTAAAGGAAAGAAAATGTTCCAAGATGGTGCAATCCCAACTGGTGCAGAAAAGGTAAAAGTTAAAGATATTTACTTTAGTCCTGTTACAAGAAAGTTTGATGTTGAAAGCAAAGTTCCATATATGACTCTAGGAAGTTCATTCTTGGGTGATGATTTTATGGATCGTGTTGATGTTGATATAAGTGGGATGGAAGATTATATCAATGCTAATGGAACTAAGATTGGTTTGAAAGCCGAAGAAAGAGTTGTATCTTTTGAATGTGAAGAGCCACAAAAAATGCATACAAGAAAAGAAGAAGGAATGACAATTGTTATCAGACCTTCCGGGGTTGAATTCAAATTTGATACAACAGATGAGAATGCATTTTTCAATAAGTACTATACTTCAAGGCTTATGACCGATGGCTTACTAGCCAAGAATAAGTATAAGTTTGTTAATGAAAAGAAAGATATCGTTGAAGTTCCAACTGTGTCAATCAATGAATTAACAAATATAACAAATGTTTATATACCTGATGATGCTCAAAAACAAGCATCACGCCCATGCAAATTCTTCTTTAGTAAAAATAGATTAGGTGTTAAAGGTGTAGATACATCAATGAAATTAGGCGTTGATGATTCGATAACATTATTAAATTACTTAAATTTAAATGCAGAATTTGCTCTATTGGATAAAAGTAGTTTGAAATACTATAGTCCTTTAAATGTTGCTATGCCATGTGAGCAACTTGGTGATACATTTGAGATGCAATTACTAGTTGAAAGAACTGCTGATGAAGAAGTTTTAAAAAGTGTTTTATTGAAGCTTTATGATATTTATCATGATGAAACGTTCAGTGCTGAAATTGGTAAAGCAATCTTGTTTATAGTAGAGTCATTAAAAGACTCGAGTTATTTTGAAAAGTATTCAACTAATCAATTAAGTAAATATAATAGCGTGGATGAACAAATTGATTTGTTATTGAAAATGAATTCTTCATTCAAAATTAATGCTGATTGGAATGAATATTTCAAGGCAATTGGTTCTAATTTAGTTACAAATAGTATTAATGAGATTCGTCTTGATAACATGATTTACAAGAATACCATTTTAACTCCATTGAAGAATGAACTAAAGATTGGTGCTCAAGATTATGTGAAGATGTTTGCTGAGCCAGTATTGAGTGAAGACCAAGATTTAGTTTATCAAGCCTTGGAAACAGCAGGATTTGAAACAAATCAAATTCTAGGCGTTGTCAATGTAGTTGAAACTTATATGGATAAAATTCTTAATGATGAAAGCATATCTGCTGATACGAGTCTTGCTGATAAGTTTAGAACGGTTTCATCTAACCTTTGGAACCTTTTTCATCTAACCTTTGGAACCTTAATGATATGTTAGGAATTGGAAGTTATTCTGAATATACATTAAAAGAAGATTTTAATGTTGATGAGTTCTTTAATACTTATAGCACTTTAAAGACTGCAATAAAATCAATTGAAAAGTATTCAAAATTTGCTCAGGATAAATACAATAACATGAATAAGTATTTAGAAATTTATGAGCCAATCCATGAATTACTAGCAATTGAAAGAGAAGCTTCATCACATCCAGATAAAATTACAAAGAAATATATTGATGATTATATTTCAAAAGGTAGATTCAAAAATGCAATTTGTGAATTATCAGTTAAGCTTCAATATGATTTAAGAGAATTATTAAAGGCTGATGATAAGACTGAAGCATTCGAATTAATTAATATGGCAGAACAAGAGAAACTAATTGATAGTAAAAAATGTTCTTCATTACATAAACTTCGTAAAATTAGAAATGGATTCCAACATCCTGAAAAAGAACAAATTCAATATACAAAAGCTGATATTGAAGAATGGAGAGATATAGTCTTTGAAATAGGCGGTAGCAAATGAGTCAACAAGTACAAATTGATTACAAGCACATAGCATGTCAATGCAATACTGTATGTAACATGGCAGAGCAAAGATTAAAAGAATTAGATGAAATGCTTAGCCAAATTGAAAATACAGCAACACGATTATTAAATGACCAAACAGAAAGTTTGAAAGTAGCCATTGCTAGAGAAAAAGAAACTTTAATCAAACAAATTAAAGTTGTTAGAGATAAAGCTGATGAAGATGCTAAGATGGGTGTTGTTCATACTTATAACCATGATGCAAGATATGCCCATAGAGATGATACAATAAATGCTGCTAAGAATTTGGAAGATATGGTTAATACTTTATCTTCTCAAAAACTAATTGAATTTCAATCATTACTTAATAATCTCCTAAAAGAAAGTTCGAATGATGCTTATAAAAAACTATTAGAAAGAACTAATGGCAACGTCACAATCGATGAACAAACACAAAAGATATTAAATTCCATTCAAGATGAAGTCTTAAGGCAATTTACTTATTTAGCTTATATTAAAGATAATACACTGTCAGGTGATTCATTAATTAAAGCTGGTAAAGAATTAATGGAAGAATCTCTAAATTCAACATATGAGTCTAGAATGGCTTCCGAAGAAGAAAGAATTCGTAAAGAGCTTGAAGTTGCGAGAGTAGATAAGGATATCATATCTAAGGTTGTATCTAAAAAAGAAGGTACTGCAAAAGAAAGATTATCTCAAATGCGAGCTCAAGCTACGACAGAAGTTATTGGCGAGACTATTAGACAGCAATCTTTAAAAGTAATTATGAAGGCTGTTGCTGATAGGGGCTTTATTGTTGATAAGAAAAATATTAAAATAAATAGAGAGACTAACGAAGTTCATATGGTTGCAATGAAAGCAAGCGGTGAGCGTGCTGATTTTAAAATATATATGGACGGTAAATTCATTTATGATTTCCATCATGGATATAAGGGACAAGCTTGCCAAAAAGATATAGAACCATTTATGAAAGATTTAGAAGAAGTATATGGAATTCATGTTACTAAATCACAAGAGATTTGGAGTAATCCAGATAAGATTTCTACTATGAAATATCAAGCAATGAACACAAATAAGAATAAGGGGTGATAATTGATGGCATTAAGTACCACTTTTAACAGACTTAAAAGAGAAATAGGCATCAAGAAGTGCGTTATCATTGATGGTAATGTTGGAGATGTTTATTTAAACGAGAAAAAACAAATTGTCGATTTAAAGCAATACCTAATGGATATGCTTAAGTCAATGAATTATGATGATGTTCTTTACTGGGACAGAGTTGATGGTGTAGACGGTGATGTTTCTAGATTAACAGTTACTGATGAAGTAGAAGTCGAAGGTGAAGCTTATTCTTTTGATGATGACGAAGATAATAATAACGAAGAAGAAAAAACAGGTAGTGGATTATTTAAAACTCCTGCTGAAATCTTTAATATTATCTTTAAGAATCTTAAAAAGCCTAACCGTAAGATTGCTTTTGTATTAAACTGGGCTGATTATCTATTTACTGCGGGAGGTCAATTACCACCAGATGAAAGAGAACTATTAACTATTTTAGGAAAAGCAATCAAAGATAAGAAGGTTGAATATTTAAATTCAGAAGTTAATGAAAGCTCAATTATTCTTATTACAAGTAAAGTTGCAATGTTCCCAATTTCTTTCTATCAAGGTAATCCAGAAGTTTCTTGTTTAACACTTTCAAAACCTGATAGAGAAGAAAGAGAAAAGATGCTTGAAAAAATCGAATCTGGATTTGAAGTGAAACTTAAACCAGGTGAGACTTTATTAACATGCGATAAGAAAAATGAATATGTAGATATGATGGATGACTTCACAAATCGTGAAATCGTGCAAATGGCTAGACTTTCTAGAAAAGAAGGCAAAATGCCTTTTGAACAGTTATATTTATTATTTAAGTATGGTGAAAAGGATAATCCTTGGGAAAAACTAGATTATAAAGCTGTAAAAGATATTAAGAAGATTTTAGGTGAAAGAGTTGTAGGCCAAGAAGAAGCAATTGCAAAGATTGAAAAGGTTGTTGTAAAAGCTTATATGGGCTTAACTGGAATCCATAAATCTTCAAGTAGATCTGCACCTAAAGGAGTATTATTCTTCGTAGGTCCTACTGGTGTAGGTAAAACAGAACTTTCCAAAGCATTAGCTAAGTTCTTATTTGGCGATGAACAAGCATGTATTAGATTTGACATGTCTGAGTATGCTCAAGAAAATAGCGACCAAAAGCTAATAGGAGCACCTCCAGGATATGTAGGATATGAAGAAGGTGGACAACTAACCAATGCAGTTAGAGAAAAACCATTCAGCATTATCCTATTTGACGAAATAGAAAAGGCTGCAAAACCTAATCCAAGAATTCTAGATATATTCCTACAAATTCTTGAAGATGGTCGTTTGACTGATTCCAAAGGTGAAACAGTTTATTTCAGTGAGAGTGTAATTATCTTTACATCTAACTTAGGTGCATCTGAAGTATCATCAAGCGGATCTAATGAAGATATAGCAGAAGAATTTATTAAGATTGTTAAAAACTATTTTGATAACGAAATTAAGCGTCCAGAGATACTTGGTCGTATTGGATATAGCAACATTGTTCCATTCAACTTTATTAAAGATAAGGAATTCAGTATTAAGATTGCTAAATCAAAATTACGTCCAGTTCAAAAAGCAATTCTTGAAAAATATCGTATTGATTTAGAATTTGAAGATGAATTGAAGTTTATCAATTATATTTTAGGAGGCGCAGATAGTAGCAAGGGTGGACGTGACATCTTAAACGCTATTAATGATAAGTTATTAGATGAACTAGCAATGTTTATGTTTGAAAATAAGCAAGACTTAAGTTCATTCAAAGGTGCAAAGATTCTTGTTAAGACTGGTAAAGACAGTCTAGAATTTGGTTTTGAAAATGATTAAATTTAATGTTGCAAGTATAAATTGTTGCACTGAAATAGAAGGGCCAAATAAAAGATTAACAATATGGTTTCAGGGTTGCATGCTTCACTGTAAATGTTGCTGCAATCCTGCATACCAACCATTAGAACCTAGAAATATCATTTCATTAGAGAATCTATTAAAAATAATTAATGATTCAAAAGAAAAATATGGTATCGAAGGAGTAACATATTCTGGTGGTGAACCCACATTACAACAAAATCTTCCAGTTTTAACTAAAGAAATACATAAGCTTGGACTTGGAGTCATTTCATTTACTGGAAGGAAATACGAAGAAGTATCTGATGCTTTAGATGGCTGTGATGTTGTGCTTGATGGCCCTTATATAGAAGAACAAAGAGAACAAGTAAGAAAAGTTCTAGGATCTACAAATCAAAGAATAATCATTCTTTCAGATAGATACCCTAACTGTGAAGAATGGTTTTTTAATAGTGCATCAAAAGAAGTTGAAATAAATGTTGGTGATTATATTATTGCCAATGGAGATGTAGTTTTTGATTGAAACTGTTATAAAGTAGGTAATTGATTATGAGTTTTAAGGATATAGATTTTGAAAATGATGCAATTGCATGGGTCTGTCATTTTGGCAGTGAAATGAGAAATCGTTATATTATAGAAGGATTTTTTAAAACTGCAAATTTGATATATGACAATATTAAGGAAAATCAACCATACATTTATGAAGATGATTTAGTTTACCCTTTCTTGCATACCATTCGTCATACATATGAATTGCAATTAAAGTTCATAATGTATAACATGTATGTTTTTTATAAAAATTATAAAGACGGTATTATAGATTTTGATGAAATAAGATACAACGAGATTAAATTAAAGCATAGTATTGGTGATTTATATGATTTTATTAAAGATAATTATTATAAATTGGATGAGCGATGTGAAAATGATAGAACAAATATCGAACTGATTTATGATCTTATTTCTGATTTTATTCCTGAGGCTGATTTGGATCCATATAGATACGCTGAAGATAGGCAAGGAAATGAAAATATGGCTGATATCACGCAAGTGTCGTTTGACAAAGCTGTTAATTCTTTACAAATTTTTAAGGAAAAAACGGAAGCTATTTTATTTTCTATTGATAAATTAGATAAAGAGTATGGACTAGGAACTTATTTTAAAAATATTTCAAGGCATAAAATATATGAAATTGCTAAAGAATTGCCTGACTTTGAAAAATGGAAAGAATCGTCTTTTGATGATGTAAGAAGCAATTTAAAGAAAAAATATGATTTATCTAGTAATGATTTATGTAAAATAATGAACATTATAAAAGATAGTAGATGGTTATCATATTTTATCAATTATAATAGGAAGGATTATTCTGAAATCTATGTTTTATTAAAAAAATGTTTTATAGCAAATATAGATGACAAAAATGATTCTCAAGTATCGCATTCTATTTCAATGGAAAATATTAAAGAAAATTTAAAATTGACTCAGCAAAAGCATAAAATTCATAAGGAGTTTTTAAAAGAGTTATCAATTGAACAAATTGTTATTATTTATACATATTATAGAATGGGACATAGAATCTTATGCCCAGAAAATTATGACGGTATTTTACAAGAGTCAAAAGAACAACAATTTGTTGATGGTAAAACAGAAGGAAATATAAATTATTTTGGAAGTAAGTTATATGGACATAGTTTTATTGATAATGTGATGTTAGGTGTATATTCTAGTGGTGACTATGAATTATTTTTAATGTTGCTAGATTTTTTGAATAATGAAACTAAAATACAATGTGAAGAATATGACGTGTTAAAGAACAATCTTTAAATCGATAATGTCACATCTGCCACGCCAGTCACGTGTCACTTAATGTATATACCTAAAAATATAGGTTTAGAGGGTGCACCTTCATCTATAGAGGGTGCATTGTATTAACAAAACTTACCTTTCACATTAGAGTTAAGTATAGTCGATACCAAAATATCGGCTATTTTTCTTTATATAAGGGTTAAAACTACAATTATTATAGGTTTTAGCCTCTTTTTTATTATAAATAGTAGTAGAAGTGCCTATAGGTATTAATATATATATAAAATCGAATCGTTATATTATTATTAATCGTTAAACTACTACTTACTATATATAGGCACATATAAGAGCATATTTATTTTTAAGTATAGTATTGATATCATATTAGAATTAAAATAATTTAAAGTGTTAATAACTGAAGTTATTGTAGCCTTAAAATGAACGAATAATAAAATATTTCGTAGAAACTTGATGAAAGTTGTCGTTTTAGTGTAAAAATAACAAATACAATATTTATTGAAAGGAAGTAATAAAAGTGCCAAAATTGGAATTGACTGAAAGAGAAGTTCAAACATTAAATGGTATCTTACTTGTTGAAGAAAATGATTTAAAAGATTTAATACAAAATTCTGATGATAAAGATAAGAAAGAATTAGTACGAGTGAAATCTATTAAAACTAATTTAAATAAATAATTGATTGCCCATTAGTAAAATAGTGCTAAGGGATATTTTTTTATCTTGATTTGTAGTATAATAAAGTAAAAGTTAACATAAAATATTCTGTTAATAATTAAATTAATCTATGGCTGATTCTTTAATAACTTGTTATGTGAGATAATGTAGTTGCAAATAAAGGAGGAGCCATGAAAACTGAATATTATAAAGTGTTAGCCAAGTGTGGTCATGTTGGAAGACATAGGTATATTACTAAATGGTTTTATGTTAAAGCATCATCTGGTAAAGAGGCAGCATATATAGTTAGATATAAACCTAGAGTAAAACACAATCATAAAGATGCTATTAGAGAGGTTGTTCCTATTAATTATTATGAATATATTGAAGGAATAAAAATAATGACAGCTGATATGTATTTCAATGTTCACAATTCAACCGACCAAAGATTATACAATTGCATAAAGCAAGAAGATTTATATCCTGAAGAAAAAATTGCTAAGATTAAAAAAGATAAAAGTGTTAAAACAAAACAAAGAATCAAATACGAAATAATGGATAAAGAATCCAAGAAGATTATACGAGGTAAAGTATATGATGAATAAAAAACGAATAGGTGAATATCTAAAAAAACTAAGAACTCAAAAGAAGAGAAAAGATGGGAAGAGCTTCACCCAGTATGATTTAGCTAATGAATTCATGAATGAATATAACTCTGAAATATCAATTAATGCTATTGCTGAATGGGAAAGTGGTAATTCATTACCTAATCCAGGAAACTTAGAAATATTAGCTAAAATATATAATAAGTCAATCGATGAAATATTAGATGCAGAAGATAAAAATAGTATTAATTATGAAGATATTTATTTCTTGTGTGATTCAAACTGGGGTATGAGGTTTGATGAAAAAGATAATTTATATCAAATTAGGAATGAACAAATTAAACTCATCACAAAAAGATTTAAAGAATTAGTATTAATTAGAATAGATAGAGATTTTACTGCAAATGAAGAAGTTGAATTTAGATTCTTATTTAATCATTTCTATTTATTATCTAAATATGCTAAAAACAATTCAAAATTAGAAATAAATGATAATTATTTAATACTTAAAGATGCCATTTCAGAATTACTTGTTGAAATTAGAAACATGAAAAAGGATGAGCAATATTGGGAATTACAAAAACTATATTCTGAACGCAACATGTTAATGTTCACATTTAGACTCGATGTTCATGAACTGCAATTCGTACCGATTCTTCAGGAAAGATTTAAAGACATTGAAGATTGGCAAAAAGATATGCTTCTTGCAATGTTTCAAAATATAGAACCTTATGATGAAAATCCAAGTGGATATGGAGCCGAATTCTTAAAGAGATATGAAGAAAACAATGGCGAATACAATCTTGAAAAGATTCGTAAATCAGAAATCAAAGAACTTATTAAACATGGTGCATGTATCAATAAATGTTTCTTGAGTATAAAAAAAGGATATAACGAAAGTAGGCGCATCATTGATAGATTAGAAGAATTATATAATCAATGCTTAAAGCCACTAGAGGTTCAAGTTCCTGATGAAGAGAATGATGGTAAAGCAAAAACGTATAAAATTGATAATAATTCAAAAAATAGATTTTTAAGGGATTATTATTTCAGTTTAAAAATACAATTAAATGGATATGGTAATCCAGACCATTCATATGATGATATTAATGATATCTATAATTGGTTTATAAATAATGATGAAATATCTGATGATATCTATTTAAAGATTGCTGAAAGAGAAAAAGTTGATACTAATAGAGAAAAGAAATATTGGATGGCAGATTTAAAAGTTCGTTCTCAAATAGATCATTGGTTTTATGAATTTAAAGAAAAAGAAAGAAAAATTGAAGAAGGACTTAAGGAAATCTCTAAATTAAAGAAGATGCTTGAATCAGGTGATAAAGAATATATTATTCATAAATATGATATTATCGGTGGAAACGATGAGGCTTCAATTAGAGATTATATAGAATACTGGAAAACTGAACTTGATTATGCTGAGTTCTTAAAGGGAAGAGATAAAAAAATAACAAGTGAATTATTGAATGAAATCGATAATTTAAGTATGAGTGAAATAAAAGAAAAGTATTTCAAAATGGAGGTTATAGAAAATGAGTGATTTTCAAACCGCAACATTATTAAAAAAATTAAGAAATGATTATAATTATACAATTCAAAAAATAGCTAACTTACTTGGAGTTAGTAAAGCGGCTGTAAGTAAATGGGAAAATGGATATGATATAACAACAGAACATTTATATGAATTATCTAAATTATATAATGTATCTTTTTCAGAATTATATTATGGAAAACTAAACAGTGAAGGTAATGATGATTATTGGAGACGTAATTACGATTTATCTAATTTTGAATTAGAAGAAGATATTAATACAAAGAATGTAGATAATCTTAAAAATCTATTTGATCACTGCAATATGGTGAAAAATAGATTCTATAAACTTCTTCCAAAATGGGCAAAAGAAGAATTAAATGCTAATGAAGTTGAAGAATTTAAATTTATAAAACAATATTTTAAATTTGATATTAATTATTATGCATATGTTAAATATGGCCCTAGACATCTAGCTTTTGCTCAGGATAAAGAAGAAAAAGAATTTATTGTTGAGACTATCGAGAAAATTAAGAATTTTGATAAAGATTCATATATGTGGGAATTAACCAAATTATATAATTTCACATACGATTATAAATCAGATGACATTTGTAATAGTAGAAGTTTAAAAGCATTAGAATATATGTTATCATCATTCTCACAAATAGAAAAAGATTCTATTCTTTATGCTAATCTTCATATTAAAGAAGAAATTGAAGAGGATAATACCGCTATATTTATGGGTAAGTCTAAGAAAATAGTGGAACGAGATAGTACAGTTGACGAAATAGAACAAATACCTTACTTTAAAACTATGATTAATTCAGGAGCACATAAACTTTATAGTCATAAAACTTCACATGGCTGGTGGGATAAAGAAATGTTTGGTGCGATTGAAGGAAAAGCTATTGAAATAGATGATAGTATTTATGATAAATACCAATTTTATAATTTTGGTGGTGAAACAAGTATTCCTGTCTTAAATAATTGGAAATTATTTTCTTACAATGATTATTTAGAATTTATTGATGAAGCTGGTACCGAGCAACTTAGAGATATAGTTAATTTAAAGGATTCTAACCCTCTTAAATATTATGAAAACATGATTGAAAGGGAGTATGCTAATGCTAAAAGATAAATTTAAGTTATTAAAACTTTTTGATTGGAAATTTCTTTTGTAATATTGCGTCTCCACAATATTTTTCATTAGTAAGAATGGAATTTATAACAGCATAAGTCCATTTTTAGAACCTAGAGGTGTTAAGATATTATGATTTTCTAGATAAACTTGTAATTGATGATTATTTAAACCTTCTAAAAATAATCGATAAATCATTTTTACAAGTTTAGCTTGTTCTTTATCAATTACAATTTTACCAGTTGATGTTTTCTTGAATCCTAATAAATGTTCAGTATGCATTGTGAATTTACCATGTTTATATCCATTTCTAATAGACCATTTAATATTATCAGATATAGACTTAGATTCTTCTTGAGCGAAAGATCAGAAGAGTGTAAGCATGAATGCACCTTTAGGATCCATACTATCAATGTTTTCTTTCTCAAAGAATACAGGTACGCCTTTTAATTTTAAATCTCTTGTCGTTTGAAGAGCATCAATTGTATTTCTAGCAAATCTAGATACTGATTTAACTAATATAACATCTATCTTTCCATCAAGTGCATCAGCTATCATTTGGTTAAATCCTTTTCTACGTTTTAAAGAAGTACCGGTAATTCCTTCGTCATAATAAATATTTACAAGTTCCCAATCAGGATTAGATTTAATATAATTTTCATAATAATCTCTTTGAACCTGCAAAGAATGAAGCTGCTCATCTTGTTCAGTAGATACTCTTGCGTATGCTGCGACTCGCTTTTTGGAAGAAGCATTTTCAATTTTTTTCTTTATTGGAGTAATTTCTTTAATTATTTTTTTCATCGATTTCCTCCAACACACTAATTATAGGTTTATATTTTTTAATGAGCTTTTTCTTAAATGATATAAGTTCATCTTTTGTTATAAATTTATCTTCAAGTAATTTATTTAGAAGAAGACATGCAAATCTATATTTTATTTCACCTTCAATTTGCTTATGAAGCATAATAAAACCTCCTTAAAGCTGTGTCTATCTATCACTCTAAAGAGGCTTAAAGTTAAGTTGTATTTAAAATGATAAGTTACTATTTTTTCTGTATATTAAAACTATTTTAACCCAATTAAAAAATAAAAATATCGTCAAGAAAACTTACCAAAAGTATCGATATTTTAGCCTTAATATGGTATACTATTGGTATCTTTGGAAGGTGGTGTTAAATTGAAAATAGATAATGTAATTATCGAAGCTTCTTTAACTGAACTTAAAGTTGACTTGGAAACTGAAAAACCAGCACATTGGCTTAAAACTTTAGTTGCATTTGCTAATTCAAATGGTGGTTCGATGTATTTTGGAGTTAATGATAATGCTGAATTAATTGGTTTGAAAAATGCTCAAGATATTGCAGAAAAGATTACAGACTTTATTGATAAAAGAATAACACCTTCACTGCCTTATGAATTAATTCCTTATTCTAAAGATAAATTAGATTATATTGAAATCAAAGTATCAAAAGGTAATGCCACACCATATTATTATTTTCATGAAAAGACAAGAGAAGTATATGTAAGAAAAGGTAGTTCAACTGTACTTGCTACTAATCAAGAAATAGTAAATTTAGTTCTTAGAGGTGCTAATCTTACATATGATAGAGTAGTGACTAATATAAAGCAAACAGAAAAGTCATTTACTGTATTTGAAGCAACTTGGTATGATAGAACACATACAAAATTTACTAAAGAAGATTATATCTCTTTAGGCCTTTCTAATGACGAAGGATTTTTAACTAATGCAGGTGTTTTAATAGCAGATCAAAATACATATTTACATAATAGATTATTTTGTACTAGATGGAACGGATTAACTAAAACTGGTTTAGATGAAGCAAGAGACGATAGAGAAATTGAAGGAAGTATTGTTAATCAGTTAATAAGAGCTTTAGATTTCTTTGAAGCGAACACTCATAAAAGATGGCATAAAGAATCAACAGGAAGAGTGGAAGAACCTGATTATGATATATTAGCCATTCAAGAGGCACTAGTTAATGCGATAATTCATCGTGATTATACAGAACTTGGTAGTGAAGTTTGTCTTGATATTTATGATGATAGGATTGAAATATCATCTCCGGGTATTGCTTATGATAATCAAAACATACCAAAGAATGTTGATTTTATAGTTAAATCAAAAAGAAGAAATCCAATCTTAGCTGATGTATTTTCAAGAATGCATTATATGGATAGAAGAGGATCTGGCTTAAAGAAAATAACTGATGAAACCGGAAGATTATTCAACGATGAAAGTTACCATGTTGAATACTACAATAACAATGGATTCTTTATGGTAACAATTTACAATGCAAATTATGGTAAAGTCATAGATGAATCACAGATAAATCACAGAAGCACAGAAGAATCACAAAAGGGTAAAATTGAATTATCTACTCTTGCAATGTCTATTTTGAACGAAATAAAAGCTAACAATAGTATAAAAACTACTGAAATAGCAGACAGACTTAATATTGCTAGGGAAACTGTTTCCCGTAATATTGCTAAATTAAAAAAATGCGGTTATATTACAAGAGTTGGTTCAGATAAATTTGGACACTGGAAAGTAAAAGAATAATAAAATGTAAGCATCTATCTAAAAATGGTAGATGCTTTTAATATATCTGTCACATCTGTCACGCCAGTCATGTGTCACTAAGTGTATATACCAATAAATAATGGCTAGATGGTGCACTTTCGTCTATAGGAGGGTGCATTGTATTAACAATACTTACCTTACACATATAAGAAAAACCAGATTGATACAATGTGTCAGTCTGTTTTTTTGTTTCATATTTGTACATATCATTATATTTTTTATCATTTTAGGATCTAGAATTGAATTATAGCATCATTTTTGGAACCAATTCTGTTAAATAGTGGTGTAATATTGCTAAAAAATTCTTAATTATGATATAATTCAATTAAATTCAACCAATGGTAGAGTTCAAAATCAACTATCGTTAGATTTTTTTATATAGGTAGAAAAACGCTAGGTAGGTGTTTTGAATTGATTATTTTATAATATAGGTGTAAGGAAGGAAACTAAAAAATATGGAAACTTTAAACACAAGAATTAAAGAATTGAGAAAAGAAAAAGGACTTACACAATTACAACTTGCTGAATTATTAAATGTTACAGACAAGGCGGTAAGTAAGTGGGAAGTTGGCGAAGCAAACCCTGATATTATCTTATTACCTAAAATATCTGAAATTTTTGGAGTTACTTTGGATTATTTATTAACAGGTAAGAAAGAAGAAGATAGAATATCTCTCGATGACATGGATTTAGAAAAACGAATGCACTATTTAATTAAAAAGGATGATGTAGAGAATTTTGTTAAATTTGGATACACAAAGCCAGCCAACTATGGTAGCCATCGAAATAATAGTATATTTTCTGGTAATCCAATTAGATATGGTCAATCTGAACTCAAACCAATCAATATTAGCGTTTGGAAGGAAATATTAGATGCAAGTGCAAATAAGATTTTTAGTAAATGTTGTGATTCATTATTAGAAGAAACTAAGGATGATATTAGTGTTGCAGTTTTAATGACCGAAATCTTAGATAGTGTAATTAAAAAATGTGTAGATTTAGATAGAGATGACTTTTTAAAAGCCTTGGGAGTAAAGTATTTCTATATCGGTACTAATGAAAACCAAAGATTAGATCAAAGGGTCACTTACTATCTACCAATAGTATATGAACAAAAATACGAAAAGCAAAAAACATTCGCTATAACTGAAGATACATTATCATACTTCTTTAAAAAAGCTGATGAGTCACCTAAAGCATTTAAATATCTTACTGACATAGAATTAAAATCTAAAATTGTGAATTCTCAAAGAGGAAGGACGTTTAGAGGAAGAGAGTATTTTACCTGCACAAATATGTTTAATGACATTCTTATTAATGCAATAAATGTTGGAAAATATAATATTGTTGAACAGCATCTTGAAACTTTTAAAAATGAAGTAGATAGTTTTGAAATGGATAGAGATACATTTTATATTTATTCTGATTCATATGTATATAGTGAGTGGTCAATTTTTGCGAGATTTATAGATTTTTCAAAAGATGTTGTTGATGCCTTAATTAAGAAAGGAAAAATAGAATTAGCAAAAGAAATAGTACAACATAATAAGGTTGTCTTAGAAAAGGCTAATAAACTAAGATCATCTTACGTTAAGAATACAGGTTCTATTTATGTAGTCACTGAATCAGAAATTGATAGATTGGCAAATTTAAATAGAACTGATTTAAATGAAGATGACAAGTTTAAACTTCAAGCAGTAAAAAACCATATTATTGTACCAAGCGTATTAATGAATTCGAGAAATCTTAAATTAGTTAGAGAAATTTTGGATAACAATTATTATCACTATTATGAGTTTGTTTATGATTCATTAGTAAATAAAAACGTTAAAGAACTATTCAAATTTTTCATAGATAATAATCTTACACACTTAGCTAGATCTTTGATGATGGGTGAAAAAGAATATCCTGAAATTTTATCACATGCGTGGGGAGTTTTTTCAAGTGCACAAGGATATTCTGGATATGAAGAATATAAGACATTAATAGAATCACAAAATAAGATTGGGTTAGAACTAGACCCAAGAAATTCTTCAAGAAATGATTTCCGATTTGTAGGAAATAAAAAAGAAATTCCTTATAAGCAAAAATTTACCAGACAGTTTGGCGATATTGATAATTTTAGAAATGAA
Source organism: uncultured Bacilli bacterium (assembly GCA_934201705.1). Taxonomy (GTDB): domain Bacteria; phylum Bacillota_I; class Bacilli_A; order RFN20; family CAG-631; genus CAKPXW01. Next base: position 40,620 of record CAKPXF010000007.1, read on the forward strand.
TTAGGAGATAATCCTATTATTAATCGAATTAAGGAACTTAAAGAAGACATTTATAATTATGTAGTAAATGCTATTGCAACTGAAAAAAAGGCTAAAGAAGAAGAGATTGCTAGAGAAAAAGTTGCTAAAGGATTAACAAAAGCATATTTTGAAGAGTTACTTACAAATGGTGAAAATGAGTTATATATTATAAAACTTTGTGCCCTTCAAGATGCAATCTTTATGTATGACTACCATTATGAAGGCAAAGATTATTCAGAAAGATTAAATGCACATTTTAATAGATTAGAAGATGATGCTCCAAAGTCAAGGCAATGTGATGACGGCTGGGGCTATATGGTTGATGATATTGATTGGGAAAGAAATGAAGTAATACCAGCAAGAGAAAGAATCTCACATTTAAGAGATTTATTCTATAGACTTAGAGTATCAAGAAATAATATATCTCATCCTAAGAAGGAAAATGTTAAGGAATTAGCAAATGAAGAATTAATCGAATGCTTAGAATACGTGTTTTCGATTAACCATAAAGTGGAGGATTAATGAGTATGAATAAATATCAAGAATTTGCATTAGTGAATGCTGGTTATGGAGTTTGGAAGGATGACTCATTTAGTTCAGAAACAAGAGTTGATTCAAAAAATGAAAATTGGTCATGCATTTTAGAAACAGATGGGAAAATCATCGTTAAACAAGATGATAATTATAATATTACTAAGTATTTCATTAGATTTCAACCTACAATCGACAAGGCTATTGTAAATGGAAAAGATTATGTTCCTCAAATGATTGGAACCTCATCTTATCTGTCAGTGGTTATTCCTGTTGATTTTGAAAATCCAATCAAGGAAATAATCTTATCATTTAATGGGGTTATTGAACCAATGACTATTCCTGTTGAATTCGTTGCAGCAGATAGAAAGATATTTGACGATAAAATGGAAAAAGAGAGACAAACCAATCTAGCACAATTAGCTTGTATTAAGGTTTCAACTAGCGACGATTTAGTTAATATTTATTTTCAACCATGCTCTGATAATTATGAAAAAACCATAATTGAATTATATCTAGCTAGCGGAACTTATTCAAAAATAGCACCTGGAGCATATCCTATAAATTTTGTTTTTCATTCACGACTATTAAGTGCTACACCAGTTCAAATGATTGGTAAGTTTAAAGTTGAAGATGGCATGATGTTTAAATCTATTACTGGACTTGCAAAGGGAGCGTATGGATTTAAACTTGCTCAATATGATGACAAAGGGAACTTATTGTTTAAAACGGATTACCAATATTTTCAAATAGGTTAGTATACATGAAAAGTCAGTAGATTAGTCTATTGGTTTCTTTAAATATTTCACCTTCAATTTGTTTATGGCTCATAATAAAGCCTCCTTAAATTCGTGTCTATCTATCACTATAAAGAGGCTTAAAGTCAAGTAATGTAAGTATAAATGATAACAACTTGTACATCAAAAATGATAATTTTGGGGAGAAAAGCGCTAAGATGAGGAGAAAAATATTATCCTTTCTCTCATTTGTTATGTAGATTTACGAGAAAAATTATAAAAATTAGGGAATTTGTTTGTTGGTATAAATTTATTACAATAAAAAAATTCTAATACTAAAATTGATATGTTACCAAGTAAAAAAGCAGGTCAGTCATATTGATTTTTGGGGTGCATTTTGATATAATTAACGTAGAAAAACACCCCAAAGGAGATGCTGCTATGGATAGACAATATTTGCAAATTCAAACGTTGTTAGAACAAATGGCAGAAATTACTGCAAGATTAAATTTGATTCCTTATGATGGTTCAATTGAAATAAAAGATAGAGACGGTCAAAAATATATTTATATTAGAAAGCGGGTTCTAGGACGTAATACATCAACATATGTTGATTCGTATTCTGACGAATTGTTTGCTTCTATATCTAAATTATTAAAAGATGCTAAAGAATATAAAAAGAAAATAAGGAAAATAAATAATGAGCTAGCAAAATTAGGTTATAGTGGTCAAGAATTATCTTCTAGAGTATTATTAAATATCGATTTTGCTAGAGCTAATATGAAATCAAATATTTATGATCAAGCCATTCTTGAAGGCATAGCTACTACATTTCCAGATACCGAAACAATTATTGAAAATGGAAAGGTTACTGGAATGACAGCAACTGATGTTCAAAAAATATTAAATTTAAAGCATGCTTGGGAATTTATTATGGATAAGGATGTCGTTGCATCCAAATCAAATTATTCGATATTGTGTTATATTGCTAGCCTTGTGAATGAAGGATTCTATACTTATGGCGGTAGAATTAGATGTATTCCAGTAACAATTGGAGGAACAAGTTATATTCCGCCTACCCCTATAGAATTTGTTGTTAAAGAAAAAATAGAAGAAATATTGAATAAAAATGAAGAACCAGTTGATATAGCTATTGAACTGTGTTTGTATTGTATGAAAACACAAATTTTTAATGACGGAAACAAAAGGGCTTCGGTAATTTTTGCAAATCATTTTTTAATTTCAAATGGTGAAGGATTATTAGTGATTCCAGAAAATAAAGTTCCAGAATTTAAAAAAATGTTGGTTGCCTATTATGAAGATAGAGATAATGGTGAAATATTAGAATTTATGAAAAAATATTGTTGGAAAAATTTTTGATAGGGTGCAAATAACTATTATTTGATAATAAAAGCACCCCATAAAGCATCAAGCCAAATTAATTTTGATGCATTGTATCAAAATTGTTTTAAAAAATTTTTATTGTATAAAATATGCATATCATACCTAAGTGTCACATCTATCACGCCTGTCACGTGTCACAAAGGTAAATAGCTAAAAATATGGATAAAAGGTGCGTCTTAGGTTTAAAAAGGTGCAAAGTATCAAGTTTACTTATCTTTCACAATTATATTAAGTGATATTGATAAGATGCCAGATAATACAATAGAACAAATAGTAGATAAATATGTTGAAATGAATCTTGTCCATCCATTTATGGAAGGAAATGGCAAAGTAACAAGAATATGGTTAGACCAAATATTCATTCGCTTATTAAAGAAATGTGTTGATTGGTCAAAAATAGATAAAAAAGAATACTTAGATGCTATGAGTATTTCTCCATCTTCATCTAAACAAATATTTATGTTGATTAAGAATGCACTAACTAGTGATTTTGAAAATAGAGAATTGATTATAAAAGATATTGATTATTATTACTATTATGAAGAAAACGATGGTGAAAAATGATAAAGCTATATTTGTAAAAAAAGATCTTTGATTTAGAAAATTACTTTTAAATAATAAAGGAACTATGGCATATAACTATCGTTGTGGTTGAAATAATTATACTTTAGAATTGCATACATTTAAAAAAGATATTTAACTTGTTATAAATGCGGTAAAAAGACTTGGTGCTTTAAAAAAATAAAGAAGAATAGATAAAGACCATTTAACCTTTAATAGGTCAAAATTAAAAGACAAGGTTAATACTATATTAATAATGCTGATTGTAATAAAAGAAGAGTGAAAAACAATTTAGATGAGACTTAATGATGAGAAGGACCTAATAATTAAAGTTGTGTATAGTTATTAAGTTTACGAATATAAAAGTAAGAAAAAAAACTAAAATAAAGGAGAGAACGATATTATGAAGAAAGCATTTTTAAATAATATTAGAAGAGGTTTAGGCAGCGCATATATTGAGTTACGCGATTGCAAAAATAAAGATAAATATCTTAAAACTCTTATATTTGCTTGCCTTCATGATTGTGCGTATGATTTAATGACCGAAGGACCTAAAAGTTACTATTTATATTCTTTAATAAAATTATATAATTTTGACACTCAAAAAAAGATAAGAGATTTGATTATTGATTCTTTAGATATTAAAGATTCACGTGGGCTAGTATTTCAAAAAATAGATTTGTTAATGAATTATTATTATGATGGTGATGAACAGGTATTAAATAATATTTTAAGTTATAGCAATACATTTATGGAAAAGACAGCTAGATGGGATAAATATAGGCTATCTGCTTTTGAAATTGTTGCTATTATTATTGATAGAGCTTTTGGCTTTAAAGAAACGAAAAAGATACTAAAATTTTTAAAAGATAAAAAACTTAATCAAGATTATTTTGGTTGGTATTTTGACAACTTAGGATTGCGTTATAAAAGTAAAATTGTTAAAGATTTTTTGAATGATTCTGATAATGAGAAACCAAAAGAGAATAATTATTCTTTAGATATTTTATTGAATAGTGAAGATAGATTTTATATTTCATGCTATCCATTTAGAATAAATGAAAATGAGCTTAATAAAACAATTGAATACGTAAAAGCGACTAATAATATATCTCATGTAAAGAAAATTTTATTAGCTTTTTCAGAAGAAAATTCAAATTATCATCTTCCAGTTGAAGTGTGTTTAAATTTATTAGTCAAGTATAATGAAAATGATGAAATTGAAAATTTTGTTTATGATGTTTTAGAACACTATAAATCACCAATTGTTGAAAAATTAGGATTAAAGTTAATACATGAAAACAAATATTTAATTCATGCTTTAATAATGATTTTTAGCAATTACTCAAAAAAGTATAAAGAAATTGTAGTTCAAACCTATAAAAAAATATCATTTTCATTTTATGAATACAATCCTATTACACATGAAACAATAGATTTTATGAATCATAGAAGAAGTGGATATCCAGATGAAATTTTATATATCAATTATAAAAAATCATATGATTCATTTTGTAGAGAATATATTTTTGATGTTATGAAAAAAAGGCATTTATTAAATCAAGCAATTATTGAAGAATGCAAATATGATTTTGAATATGAAATAAGTTCAAAAGCTAAAAAAGTAAACTAATTAATTTGATTATTAAAAATATAAAAGCAAAAAGATATTTTGATTTAACAATCATAATGAAATTAAGGTGAGGTCTATAGAAGAAATACAAAATTAATTATAATTTTATATAAGTAAATATAAATGTTGATTTACCATAGATAATGCTATACATTAATATTGATGGTGGTAAATAAACAATGATGTATGATTTACAAACACTAAAAAAAATAATGATTATGAAAATATTAATCAGAAAATTAACCTTGAAAGTAAATATAATACGTATAAAAAGGAGTCTTTGTAGTGATGACATAAAGGGTGACGGCCCTATAATTGCCAATATTTGTTATTCGCCATCATATATTTTGTTTGAATATACTTGATTAATACCTGAATACGTATCAGTTTATACATCTGCTTGCTTTAATAAGAAGAATAATAAAACTTATATATTAAATGAAACAAATATTAAATATAAAATAGCTATGAATGTAACATTCATAGCTGAATTATTGAATGGAAAAGCAAATAATTGATTATACAGATTCGCAAATATAGTATTGAAATAAGTGCTTGCTTTTTTCAAAACACCGAATTAAAATCTTTCAAAACACCGGAAATGATTAAAATCTATTAAATAGTAACAATAAATTACCTAAATTTAGAATGATTTTAACTAGCCATTGTATTTGCTATAAAACAAAAAAAAGGGATATTTGTTGTCCCAATTTCAGTATTGAAGGACTAACAATTTATTCCCTTTATTAATATTTTTTTATTCTTTATTAATTTCTAAAACTAATCCTGTTGTACCATTAATTTCAATTTCATAGACATTATATTTACATACTATATCGACAGTATATTTATAGTATGATTTTGATATTTTATTTGATAATTCAAGCTTTCTTTTAATATCAACTATTCTTATATCATTGCTTTTTATATCATCATCATAGTTTAGTATATAATTTATAGAAATGCTTTTAGCATCATCATAGGTAATTGACATTGTTTTATTAGCATAGTCTGATCCAATTTTATAAACAGTACCAAATGAAGCTAAAAATAAAGCTAGTATTATAGATAAGGAAATAATTATTGTTTGAATAATTCTCTTTTTGTTATAGGCCTTTTTAGCTTTTTTAACATCTTTAATATCGGCTTCATTAAATATATCAGTGTTTTCCATTTTATCAATAATTTCATTTAGCTTTTTAGCCTTATTTATTTCTTGCTCAATGTATTTAACTTCTTCTTCACTAGCCTCATTATTTAAGTATTTTTCGTATATTTTTTCAAAGTCCATAATTATTCACCTCCAAGATTGTTCTTAGCTTTTCTTTAGCTCTATAAAGCATAACCTTAATAGCATTTTCATTTTTATTAGTTAGTTTGGCGATATGACTAATTGGCATACTTTCAAAGTAAAACAATATTATTACTTCTTTGTAGGAATTATCTAATAAGCTTATAGCATGATATAAAGCTTTATATCTTTCATCTTTAATAATCTTATCAATAATACTTTCACTTTCATCCTTTATTTTATTATCTAATTCAACAATGCTTTTTTGCTTGTTAAAATGATTATAATATAAATTACGGCAAATTGTTAAGAGCCATGATTTAAAATTTCTTATAGAATCATCAGCAGTATTTAAAGCTTTATAAAAAGCATCAGAGAGGATTTCCTCTGCTAATGCTTTGTTATTAGATAAGCTAAGTAAATAAAGCAATGCTTCATTATAATGTTTTTTAAATAATAGCTCTATAACATCATTTTTCATACTAATCTTCTTCTATTTCTACTTCAATTACCTTTCCAGTTTTTGCATCAATTTTGTATTCATATTCCATTTTATTATATTTGAATTCTATTTCATAAACATATACACCATCATCCTTATCAAGCTTTGACTTTGTAAATATTACATCGCTTGCTTTTAATGAAGCATGGCTTAAAGCAATTTCTTTTGCTTCATCTAGTGATATTAGACTTGTTTGATCTTGCTTAGTATCATTTTCCTTTTTCATTTCAATAATTTCACCAGTTGTAGCATTTACTACGAATCTGTATTTGACATTATCAGCTACAAATTTAACCTTATAGACTAATGCTAGCTTTTCACGATCAACCTTTATTTGTGTAAATGTAGCATCAGCTATATTTACTTTATTTAACACTATTTCTTTAATTTTGTCTACATCTAATACGTTAGCTCCATTAAAAATATATGTTATATCATTAACATCCTTTTGATAAATGCTTCCAGTGATAGCATCAATATCATATTCATATTTAGTAAAGTTATATTCAAATTCAACCTCATATAGATATTTACCATCATCAAAGTCAAATTCTGTTTCAAGCTTACTTAATTGCTCTAATTGACAATTTGCGTCAGTAAATGCTATTTCTTGAGCTTTGTCTATACCAATATATGAATTATTGTTTTTATCATATGGTGAAGATGGTTGACTGTTAATATCAACATTAACATCATTAATAGTTATTTTTTCAATTGATGATGTTGTTATATTAATTATATAAACATATTTAATATTATCAACAAATATTTCTACCTTAAATGTTTGATTTTCATCTGTATAATTATCAGCCTTTGTCGCTGTAATTAATAAATCACTATTTTCTTGTAAACCAACATTTCTTAAAGCTATTTCTTTTGCTTGTGTTTGTGCTACATTTGCTTGTGTATTACATCCTGTAACTAATAATGTTCCTAAAAGTCCTACTGCATAAAATAAATTTTTCTTCATAATTTTCTTTCCTTTCTTTATGTCCTTTCATATATAAGACAAATGAAAATGAAAAAGGTTACAGAAAAAATAAAAAAAATTTTTAAATGTATTGACTTAGAGCTAATTCGAGCTCTTATAATATATACATGGAAGTGAATTATATAATATTAGAAATATAACAATAAGATATTATTAATTCATGGCGAAAATGTTCATTCTAGATTTTATAGTTGAAAAGCACTTAAATAATTAAAGGGTGACAATAAAAAACTATATTTTTAAGAATGTAGTTCATAAAGACTCTATTTGACAAAATAGAAAAATTTATTAAAGAGCATAAAAATAAGAAAAGAGGAAAAATGATATGTCTAAAAAAATATTAATTATTTCAACAAGCTTAAGAGGTGGAAGTAATTCTGAAATATTAGCTAAAGAATGTGAAAGAGGAGCTTTAGCTAATTCAAATGATGTTGAATATATTTCCTTAAAAGATAAAAAGATTAATTATTGTATAGGATGCTTATCATGTCAAGCAACTAATAAATGTGTTTTAAATGATGATGTTGCTTCTATTATGGAAAAGGTTAAAAATGCTGAAGTGATAGTCTTTGTAACACCAATTTATTATTATGAAATGTCAGGACAAATGAAAACACTTCTTGATAGATTAAATCCTTTATATACTGCTGATTATAAGTTTAAAGATATCTATATGATAGCAACAGCTGCTGAAGATGCTTTAACTACCTTTGATAAGGCTTATAATGGCTTACAAGGTTGGGTTGATTGCTTTCCTAAAGCTACTTTAAAAGGTATTTTAAAAGCTGGTGGATTTGATGAAGCTAATTTAGTTAAAAGCAATGAAAAAATACTAAAAGAAGCTTATAAATTTGGTGAAAAATTATAAGAAATAAAGTCGTAAAAATCATAACTTTTTTACAATTTAATATTTACTCACAAAAGATTTAATTAAAAATAGCTTTTATAATTACAAATAAACAAGTAAATATTACAAAGAATAAAGAAATATTCAAAAACAAAAACATATGTGATAAAATACATGATAAGAACAAAATATTTTTTTGAATTTTATTCTGTATTACATTATGATAATTTCATTTATCATAAAACTAATAAAATATTTAAGCTGTTTAATTATATTTTTCATTCATTTAAAGAAAGGTAATAGGAGTTATGAAAAAGGAAATTTTTGATCAATTAATTAATGATTTTAAAGAAAGCGATTGTATTAATATTGATTTTAATTCACATGAAGAAATGAAATATGTTTATTTATATGCATATTATTATTATGGAAATAATGATATAGATAACTGTATCGATATAGAAAATGGAATAAATTTTTCTAAAAAAAATGATAATTGCTTATATGGTGGTTTTAAAGATAATAAATCAGATGAAGAAACTTTAGATTTATTAACTGCACTTTATCAAGGAGATAATTCATTCTTTGACAAAGATAGAGTTTCAATAATACTATCAAAGATTGATATTATTTTGATGCAATATAAAAGTAAAACTTTTAATCAAACGGTTGAAACTAGTCGGATAGATGATTACTTAAATTCAAATTTTAACCAAAGAATATGCATAAAATTAATATCTAATTATAAGCCTGAATCAGCAGCTGAAAAAGAGAATATTATTGCTTCTATAAAACAAGAATTTCACTCTCATTTTCCACAAAATTTGTTTGTTCAAATTATATTTGAAGATGATTTAGAAGAATTGGTTGATTCAGGAAATAGTGTTAAAGAATCAGTTGATAAGTGTTTTTTGAGGCTTGATAAACCTAACAATTATTTAGAATACGGTGGCGAAAAGTCGATAATAGTAAATATTAAAGCTTCTTCTTTAAAAGAAAATTATATGCTTTATGGGAAAAATGGACTATTTGCAATGAATTTACGCCTTTATGTTAAAAGTCAAAAAGTTGATAGTGGCATTGAAAATTCTATAAAAGAAAATGGTGAGAATTTTTGGTACAAAAATAACGGAGTTATATTTGTTTGCGATGACTATAAAATAAGTGACACAGTACTTACACTTATAAATTGCTCTATTGTTAATGGTGGTCAAACAACGAGAATGATTGGTGAAACAAAGTTCGAAGATGACTTTTTACTTATTTGTAAAGTTGTAAAAAACAAGTACAATAATTTAATTGATAAAACATCATTTGTTGCGGCTGTTGCAGAAGCAAGTAATACACAAAAGCCTATTAAAGCACAAGATTTAATAGCTAATAGAACTGAACAAAGGCTTATTAAAAATCAATTAATAAGTGCAAATGTGTTTGTTACTATTAAGCGTGGAGAAATTCCAAATAAAGAAATTTATAAAGAACCTTGGCAAAAAACAACAAATACAAATTTAGCGCAATTGATTTATTCTGGAGTATATCAGTGCCCTGGAGTTTCAAGAAATTCTCCAACAAGTTTATTTACAAATCAACAAAAATATGATCAGATATTTGGAACAGAATATGATTCAAATTTTTTAGTTGATTTATTATATATACAAAGTCATTATAAAAAATGGTCTAAGAAGGTTTCAAATATTCAACTAAATCAAGAACTATCTGAAGAAGACAAAGATGACAAAAGAATTGAAAAAGGACTTGTAAAAAATGGCGCATTTTATATTGAAGCTATGATATTACTTATAGCAAAATTAAATTTTTCTCCAAAATTATTGGAATTATTAAATGATAATATTTCTAATGAAGTTATGTTCAAAAAACTATATCAAGGTTTAACGTTTAAACATAGAATATTTAATTGTGAGTTTGCGCAATGTACTAAAGCTATGTATGAACTCTTTGATTTCATAGTTGGACAATATTTTAAACCGGTTTATAAAATTGTAAAGGAAATGAATCCAGCACTTGTATATTCGAATTTTACTAAAACAGATACTTACTACACACAAATTGTTAAATATATAGTTAGGGAATTTTCTATTTGCGTTCCATCAAAACTAAATACCATTATTGAAAAATTATTTTATAAAGAAAACGAAAATGACAAGAAAAATAGCAATGAATTATTAGAGTTTTGTGTTTCCTATGTAACAAATGAGGATATAAGTAGTGACAATTTGGAAGATCCACTTGATGTGCAATTATATGAAGCATTAAAAAAATTTAGAACAGATGAATTTACTAGAAGAAAAATAAAAGCATATTATGTGTTTACAGACAAGGAACTAATGAACATTATTGAATTAAAACCAACAACTATAGAAGAATTAAGAGATTATAATTGTTTCAAATATAATAAGGAAATTAAAGAAAAGTTATATGGATCTGAAATTGTGAAAATAGTAAGTCGTTATTTGCATTAATATATAAGTAAAAGAGAATTTATGCAAAGGAGGCGAATTTTTGAACATAACAAAATAATAACTTAAGTAAAGTTATTAAATATTATTTGTTCAAAAAAATATGGGTTTAGTAAAAAAAATCGTAAAATCAGTATTTAAACCAGTTATTAATAATTATAAAGGAGAAGTCGGCGAAGCAAAAGTAAATTCAAAGTTAAATCCTTTACTTTTTGGCAAAGTTGAACATAAGCAAATTAATGACTTTATAATAATTGATAACAATGGCAAAAGTCATCAAATAGATCACATAGAAATTAGACATAATGGTATTTTTTGCATAGAGACAAAAAATTATATTGGTTGGATATTTGGAAATGATACATCAGATAAATGGATGCAGTCCCTATATACTGGGGAAAAGCACTACTTTACGAATCCAATTAAGCAAAATAAATCACACATTTATCATTTGTCTAATATTCTTGAAAAAAAATATCATTTTATTTGTTTAGTGGTAATGGTACAAAATAATGCGGATAGAATTCACTCTAACAGCGTAGTTAATTTGCGTGATTTAAAGAATTATTTGAAGTATTACGATGATGGAACATATTATACAACTGAAGAAATGGAAAATATTTATAATACCTTGATAAGTAAACGTGCATGTATTACTAAAAAGGAACATGTTCAAAATATTGAAAGCACACAAAGACAAATAAACGAAGGTATTTGTCCAAGATGTGGAGGGCAACTTGTAAAAAGATGTGGTACATATGGCGAGTTTATAGGGTGCTCTAACTATCCTAATTGTAAATTTACAATGAAGAATTAATGGTGATATCTAATCTATACGACTTTTATTTAGTATTGTTTTGAAATTATTAGATGTCGCATTTTTAAGCCATTCAGTAAAAAAATAATAAAAAACTCTCGAAATATCATGGACTTTTGCGAAACATTAATGATAGAATTGCTGTAAGAAAAGTGATTTTCTAAATTTATTTATGAAATTTCGTGATAATCATCAATGGGAGAAGTGAGTATGGAAAACAAATTTTTAACAAATTATTCAGAAATAACTTTCTTGGATAAACTCAAAGAATCTTTTGAAAAATGCAAATCTTTTTCGCTATCTGTAAGTTTTATAAAAAAAGCAGGTTTAATTCTTTTTGAAAAGATAATTGATGAAGCTTTAGCAAGAGGAGTAAAAGGGAGAATAATTACTTCAACATATCAAAACTTTACAGATATAGCTTCATTAAAAACATTTAAAAATTGGATGGATATTTATCCGAATTTTGAATGCCATTTAGATTATCAATGTTTTGGTGAAAACGGTTTTCATTCAAAAGGATATATTTTCGAATATGATGATTCCACTGAGTTTTTAGTTGGTTCAACAAATATCACTCGTTTTGCTTTATTAAAAAATGTAGAGTGGAATGTTTCCATCTCTTCTACTATAAAAAATGGAGCAATAAATGAAGCGATTATAGAATACGATGATTTATGGAATAAAACTCTTCCATTAACTAATGAATTAATAAAAAAATATCAAACTTTATTAGACTATGCAATTGAAAAATGGGACATGGATTATGTTGATCCTATTAGTGATGTAATAAGACCTAATACAATGCAAAGAAACGCATTAAAAGAATTAAGAAGATATCGTGATATGGGCGTAAATAAGGCATTAGTTGTTTCTGCAACTGGATCCGGTAAAACATATTTAGCAGCTTTTGATGCTAAAAACTATGATGCTAAAAGAGTTTTGTTTGTTGTTCATAGAGATAAAATACTTGTTGATGCTAAAGAAACATTCATGAAAGTATTTGGCTCAGAAAGAACATATGGATTGTATGTTGGGAAGAATAAAGATTTAGATTGCGATTTTATCTTTGCTTCTAACATAATGCTATCTCAACACTTAAATGATTTTGATCCAAATGAATTTGATTATATCATTATGGATGAATGTCATCATGCTGCTGCATCTTCATACAGAACTATCATGAATTATTTTAAACCTGGTTTTCTGCTTGGAATTACAGCAACACCTGAAAGAATGGATAATCAAGATGTATTTGAGATGTTTGACAGAAATGTTCCATATGAATTGAGACTAAAAGATGCAATAATTAATGATTTAGTTGTTCCATTTCATTATTATGGTATAAGAGATAAATTAGCAGATTATAGTTTTAAAGATAACTCTAAAATAGCAAAAGAAATTGCTAAAGTTGAAAATATTGATTTTATTAGTAAAGAAATACAAAAACATCATCCTGCTGGCAAATTAAAAGCTCTTGCTTTCTGTACAAATATTGCTCATTGTCAATTAATGGCTGATGAATTTAATGATGCTGGTTTTAATGCTGTTGCATTAACAGGTAAAAACGATCTTGGCCAAAGAATAAAAGCATTTAACGATTTACAGGATGACAATAATCCACTTGAAATAATTTGTGCAATCGATATATTAAATGAAGGTGTAGATATACCTCAAGTTAATATGGTTCTTTTCTTACGACCTACAGAGTCTTCAACAATTTTCTTACAGCAATTAGGAAGAGGATTAAGGAAATATGAAGGAAAGCAATATGTTACGATATTAGACTTTATTGGAAATAATTATGATAGATCTATTCAAATTGCCATGGCATTAGGATCTTTAGGAGATTCAACCATTATTGAAAAGCCTTATTTAAAGGCCCTTGTAAGAACAGATTTTAAGGCGTTAAATATTCCGGGAGTAGTTATTAAAATAGATGAGCTAGCTAAAGAAGAAATAATTTTTAATTTGGACAATAAAAATTTTAATGAAAAATCACGTTTGCAAAAAGATTACGAAAATTTTAAGAATTATTTGAAAGTTGAAAAATTTCCATCGCATATGGATTATCTAAATAATGATTGTGCACCAGATTTAATGAGATTTATGAAATCAAAATTGCCTGTGAAAAACAGAAGCTATTATACATTTTTAAAGAAAATAGGAGAAGAAACACTACCAATTTTTACTGATAAACAAATTGAAGTAATTGATAAATTATCAGATCTTTTACCATTAGTGAGAGCTGATGAATATTTAATTGTTAATCAAATTATTAATGAGAAAATTAACTTGAATAAATTAGTTGGATATAATATACACGTTAATGTTAATACATTAGAGCATGCATTAAAACATTTAAATGTAATGAAACTATTGAATACTACTTATGAGCTCGATGTTCCTTTAAATGAAGCATTTAAAACATTTCTTAACGATCTGTTAGCATATGGATTGGAGCGTTTTGATATTGAATATGGCGATTATAGTGGTGATTTTAAGTTATATGGTAATTATTATTCAGAGCAAATTCAAACTGTTAAATTACAGAGTTTTTCATCATTTATGAAAGGAACAGAATTTGACATAAAAAATAAGAAAACATATTGCTATGTTACTCTACATAAAGATGCAAATAAAGATGAAAGATTACAATATAAAGATAAGTTTTTATCAGCATCTTTATTTCAATGGGAATCTGTTAAAGATACAACAAAAGAAAAAGGAGATGGTCCAAAATTACTGAACACAAAAGAAGTTTATCTATTTGTAAGAAAAATAACTGGTGAAGACGGAATAGTGTTACCATTTACTTACTTTGGTACTGGTAGATTTATTAATCTTAGAACATCATCTACATCACAATATGATGATAAGAAAGGCGAAAATAGAGAATATCCAACTTTAATGTTTGATATTTTACTAGATAATCCAGTTCCAGAAGATTATTGGTTTGATTTTGAAATACCAGATGAAAAGAAGGTTAATTAATATGAAACATTATGAAGTTGTATGTGCTATTATAGTTAATAATAAAAATGAAATTTTCGTTTGTCAAAGAGGACCAGGAAGACAATTAGATGAAAAATGGGAATTTCCTGGTGGAAAAGTAGAAGCTAATGAAACTCACGAACAAACTATAATAAGAGAAATAAAAGAAGAACTAAAATCAACAATTGAACCAATTAAATATATTGGTAAAAGTTATTATGAATATACTTCTTTAACTATTCCTTTTAGTATTACACTATATGGTTATTTATGTAAATTAATTGATGGCAATCTTTCTTTAACTGAACATGTTGATTCAAAATGGGTTAATAAAGAAGATTTAAAATTAGTTGATTTTTGTGAAGCAGATAAGCCATTTATTGAAATGATTAAAAACAATTAGCTTTTTATTTAATAACTGATACACTTTAAGCCAATCTATATTTGAATGTTTAATAACAAACGAAGACAGAACTATTGATATGACTAGATCAAAGAAAGATCAAAAATCTAATTCAAATGTAAGTTATGCTCTTGAAATATTTAAAAAGGGAGAAATTTATTGGGAGTCATTAATAAAAAAAGTTATAGAACAAAGGACTTTAAACCAACATGATATTGAATTTTTAGAAGTAGCAAAAAAATCAACAAAAACTGGAAAATTAGTGTCAGATAAGCAAGCAGCAGTTATTAAAGAAATAGTCGAAAAGTTAAAAGAAATAGGAATTGAATAAAAAATAATATTTGAATAATTTAAATAACGGAGGATATATGTAAGTATGAAAAAAGTAAAATTAATTGAATTGTCGGCTTTATTTTTGATTTGCTCATGTACAAATCAAAATTTATCAAATAATCAACAAAGTGTAACAAATTATCAAAGCGCCACATCATCTCAAACTAATAGAATTATTGATTGCTATACTATTGAGGTAAAAGATGGAACAACTATAATAGATAAAAAATACTATCAATCATATTATTCTAAAGTTTATGAATATAGAAATTATAAAGGAGATTGTATATATGCAAACGAGCATTATATGTCTAATGGTAAAGATGTAGTAATTCTTGCATATGATAATAAATATAAAAGTGAGTATATTGAATATTCGTATGTTGGCTTTGTAGGTTGGCTTACACTGGAGGATAATTATTACCTTGATTTAGATAATAGTATTATAGATTCAGAAAGAAAATGGAGTGAATATTTATATGACAAAAATCCATCTGATGAAGAAATAGCAAATAATAAAAAAGCATATGAATGTGCAAGCAAAAATTATTATTATGGCTTTGGTTATTATGCTATTAATAAAATTGATGATAATTATTATTGCAATTTGCAAACAGATATGCTTGAAAATTCTATAGAAAAGCATAAATATATTAAACTTGGCGATAACTCTACTATTGAGTACAAGGAAAAGTGGTTCTAATACTTCATTATATTTAAATGCTTCTGTCTAAGAACTATGACTATTAATAAAATCTAAACATATTGATTCAAAATGGGTTGATAAAGGAGATTTAAAATTAGTTGATTTTTGTGAAGCAGATAAACCATTTATTGAAATGATTGAAAACAATTAATTATTGTTATTTATAAATAATATTCCCCTGGCATGCAATGCTACCATTAACTTCATGGCATTCAATATTGCCATCACATTTTATAATATCACCATTTATATCGTTGCATGTTATATTTTTATGAGCTATAACATCACCATTAATGCTAGCATCACAGCATATGTTTCCTAAAACTTCAACCTTAAAGTATTGTCTTGTTGTATCATTACAGTCTTTAGGAAAAGAAACATTTATCCAATTATTACGATCATCAGTTGATTGTAATATTTTCTTTCCTACAGTCATAAAAATTCTATATACGCTATCATCTTCCCATGGAAGTTCATTATTAATCCTTTTACTTTCTCTTTTAAATAATTCATCAATGCTTATATTAAAAATATCAGCTAGTGTTGGTAATAAACTAATATCTGGACAGCATTGTGCTAATTCCCATTTTGATATAGTTTGATTTGATACATTTAGCTTTTTAGCGAGTTCTTCTTGTGTTAAATCTAATTTTTTTCTATAAAATAAAATTGTTTCATTAATTTTTAGCTTTTCCATGTTGATTATCCTCATTTCTTTACTTGTATTTTATACATTATTTTATGCTTATTCAATAACGAGATTATTGAATTTTCCAACCTGCAGTTGATGAGTTAAAATTAACTTTATTATTCATAATTGTACTATATTCTAAAGGCAATATAACTATTGAAACTGCTAAATCTAAAATAAGAAAAATTATTTCAAAATTGTAATACTACATTATTTTTTGAATTATAAAATATAAATAAAATAACAACATATTAAATTACAATTCCTCCATTTTATTATATAATTAACTTATAAATGGAGGTTTTATTTATGAAAGATATTAATTGGGCAGTAATAGGCGTTGGTGTTATTGCAAATGAAATGGCAAATGCACTAATAAAAGATAATAGAAATATATATTCAGTAGCTAATAGAACACAAAAAAAAGCAATTGATTTTGCCAATAAATATAATATTAAAAAGGTATATGATAATATTGATGATGTATTTACTGATTCAAATGTTGATGCCATCTACATTGCTACACCTCATAATACTCATCTTCATTTTATTAAAAAAGCAATAGAAAATAATAAGCATGTCTTAGTTGAAAAATCAATTACCTTAAATAGTGATGAACTAAATGAAGTAATAGAATTAGCTAATAAAAAGAATGTTATTATTGCAGAAGCAATGACTATTTATCATATGCCTCTTTATAAAAAGCTAAATGAAATATTTGCTTCTAATAAATTAGGTAAAGTAAATCTTATTACAATGAATTTTGGAAGCTTTAAGGAATATGATATGAATAATCGTTTCTTTAATATGAATTTAGCAGGAGGAGCCATGCTTGATATTGGCGTTTATGCTCTTTCCTTTATTCGTTATTTCTTTATTTCTAATCCTAATAAGCTATTATCACAGGTAATGAAAGCTAAAACAGGTGTTGATGAGCAATCTGGTTTGCTTCTTACAAATAAAGAAGGACAAATGGCAACAGTAATGCTATCATTACATTCAAAGCAACCAAAAAGAGCCATGATATCTTGTGAAAAAGGATATGTTGAGGTAATGGAATATCCAAGAGCTACAAAAGCTACAATTACTTATGTTGATGGTTCAAATGTAGAAGTTATTAATGAGGGTGATACATCTAATGCTTTATTATATGAATTATTAGATATGGAAAAAGCAATTAAAGAAAAGAAGGACTGTATGTTTTTAGATTATACTAAGGATGTTATGGATATGATGACTTATTTTAGAAAACAATGGGGCTTAAAATATCCTGAAGAAGTATAAGGGTTGTACCTTAAAAATGTTTTTATCTTTTGATATAAAATATAAAAAGAGCTTTAAATGCTTTAGAGAATAAATACTAATTATAAATAAAAAAATTTTTATGATATAATAAATACAATGTTAAAATTATTTTAACAAAGAAAAAAACAAATAAGGCGAAGGATTTATATGATAAAAAGAAGAAAAATTCAAATGTCATCAACACAAATAATATTATTAAGTTTTTTAATTGTAATACTTGTTGGAAGTATTTTGCTTTCTTTACCAATAAGTGCAAAAAATGGAAAAATTTCATATATTGATGCTTTATTTACTGCTACTACAGCAACATGTGTTACTGGCTTGGTAACAGTTTCAACAGCATCATCATGGAGCGTTTTTGGACAAGTCATAATACTTATTTTAATTCAAATAGGTGGACTGGGTGTTATAACTATCTTAACAGCATTTATGCTAATGATTAATAAAAAAATTGGCATTAGTGATAGGTTACTTATCCAGGATGCATTTAATTTAAATACCTTGTCAGGCCTTGTAGTATTTGTAAAGAGGGTTTTATTAGGAACACTAATAATAGAATTCATTGGGGCATTATTTTACATGATAGTATTTATACCAGAATTTGGAGCTCGTGGTATTTGGATTTCTATTTTCAATTCTATTTCTGCATTTTGTAATGCCGGAATGGATATAATTGGTGAAACTAGCCTATATAATTATGCAACTAATCCTATTATTAATATAACAACTTCAATATTAATCATTTTAGGTGGATTAGGATATATTGTATGGTGGGATATTATAAGAGTTATTAAATTGAAAAAAAATGGAAAATATAAATTTTTTAAGCATTTAACATTACATAGTAAAATTGCACTATGCTCTACTATGATATTGATTGTCTTTGGCGCAATTACAACATTAGTGTTTGAATATAGTAATGATTTGACAATTCATAATATGTCATTTTTTGATAAAATTCAGGTTTCTTTTTTTCAATCAATAACAACAAGAACAGCTGGGTTTGCAACTATTCCACAAGAAAATTTAACTAATGCAACAGCTATTTCTTCTATGATTTTAATGTTTATTGGTGGATCACCTGTTGGAACTGCAGGAGGAGTTAAAACGGTAACTATTGCAGTGCTTTTATATACTTCATTTTCTATGATAAAAGGAAAGAATGAAGCAACAATTTTTAATAGAACAATATCAAAGCAATCAATTGTAAAAGCAATAGCGGTTGTCATTACATTTTTTAGTGTGATTTTAACATCAATGATTCTTTTATCAGCAGTAACAAAGGCGCCAGGAATGGATATTATGTTTGAAACAATAAGTGCAGCAGCTACTGTTGGTTTATCAAGGAATTTAACAACATCATTAAATGTATTTGGAAAAATAATAATTATCATTACAATGTATTTTGGAAGAGTTGGCCCAATTTCATGTGCGATTGCATTTGGAAGCAAAAGGTCAAAGCAAAATGCTGTTAATGATCCTTATGAAGAAATTAGTATTGGCTAAGGGAGGATAAATATATGGTAAAAAAGACTTATGCAGTATTCGGACTTGGAAGATATGGAATATCAGCAGCTAAAGAACTTGTAAAAAATGGAATGGATGTAATTGCTGTTGATTTAGATGCACAAATTGTTGAAGATGCTATAGAAGAATTACCAATTTGTAAATGCGCTGATGTAACAGATCCAAAAGTAATTGAACAACTTGGTATTTCAAATGTTGACGTTGTAATCATTGCTATGGCAAATAATTTAGAAGCAAGCATAATGGCAATTACCTTATGCAAAGAAAAAGGCGTTAAAGAGGTTATAGCAAAATGCTCGAATGAAATGCATCAAAGAATTCTCAAGCTTGTTGGTGCAGATATTGTTGTTTTCCCGGAAATAGAATCGGGAATAAGGCTTGCCAAGACGTTATTAACATCTGGATCGGTTGATATCTTGTCACTTTCTAACGAACTATCAATTGTTGAAATGAATGTTAAGGATGAATGGGTAGGTAAAAATCTTATGGAGCTAAATCTTAGAAAAAAGTACTCAATTAATGTGGTTGCTTTTTCAAAAGCTGGTAAAATCACGGCACCTGTTAATCCTGAGTCAAAGCTAGATAAGGATATGCTTTTGATTGCTATTGTTAATACTGAAAAATTAACAAAAATTAAATAATAAAATATTTTGGAAATAAAAAAGAACTCATTAAATGTAGTAAATTTTTGTGCTAACTACATAATAAGAGTCCTTTTTAAATACTTTAAATTAATTTTTCTTTTAATTTCAAACAAATATAAAGAATGAACAAAGTGAATAAAGTTGGTGAAGCTATACCTTTACAGCCTTTATTATCTATAGAGGTAGAAGGTAGCTTTTCTATTATAAGATTAGTTATTTCATTATTATCCTTATCAAAGTGTTTATTACAATATAAGCAGTCCTTATGTGCCTTAACACCACTTTCATTTATTGTTGGCACAACTTCTTCAATCCATTCGCCAAAATTATGATTGTTAGGATTAATAGGTATAATTAGATTTGGATAATCAATAGCATTTTCTTTGTCGTTAATATCAAAGTATTTATTACAAACCGAGCAAATGTAATAATCTTTTAATCCTTCTTTAGTACAAGTTGCTTCATATCCTTTAATAAATGTTAACTTATGAGATCCAACTAGTTTGATGCTATCCTTAAAAATTTCATTTACTCCTAAAGAATCAGTAAAAAACTTATCACATTTACTACAATGATAATAAGCAATATTGCCATCACTAGTACATGTAGGTTCTACTCTATCAAAAAATGTTAAACTATGTGTTGCTTTAATAATGGTATCATCTAAAGCTATTTCGTTATTGGCATCTTTATCAGTAAAGTATTTATTACAAGTAGTACAATAATAGTAAGAAATATGACCATTAGTAGTACAAGTTGAGTTAACTTTATCAATAAACTTTAAACTATGCTTGTTAGGATTAATTGGTATAATCAAGCTAGAATAATCAATAGCATTTTCTTTGTCATTAATATCAAAATAACTATTACAAGCTGAACAAATGTAATAATCTTTTAATCCTTCTTTAGTACAAGTGGCTTCGTGTCCTTTAACAAATGTTAGCTTATGAGAACCAATTAGTTTGATGCTATCCTTAGGAATTTCATTTGCTCCTAAAGAATCAGTAAAGTACTTATCGCATTTACTACAATGATAATAAGCTATATTGCCATCACTAGTACATGTAGGTTCTACTCTATCAAAGAATGTTAAATTATGTTGTGCTTTAATTATTGTATCATCTAAAGTAATTTCGTTATTAGCTTCTTTATCAGTAAAATACTTATTACAATCAGGACAATAATAGTAAGAAATATGACCATTAGTAGTACAAGTATCATCAACTTTATCAACAAATTGAAGATTATGAGTATGCTCAGGTGTATTATTTTTAATGCCTTCAATTGTAAATTCTAATGTTGTTTCGTTCATGCTTGTAACTTCAATAAATAAGTCATCAGTTATTTCAATATATTCGCCTTCTTTAACTGCAGCATCTGATTTAGTACTATATATTCCATGAGAATAAACAACTAATTGATTACTTCCATTTAGATTAGAAGGATATTTTATACCAGTTTTAGCAAGATAGCATACAAGTCCACTTTTTAATGTTTGCCCTTTTATTAATTCATTATTTTTACATGAATACAATTCCTTTGATTTAGTATCATACTTATTAATACTTCCATCAAATCTTCTATATTCTAAATATAATGTTTTATCAATTTCTGGAATATCTAATTTATAGCCTACTACATTAGATGAATAAGGGGCAGTAACATTTAGTGTATAGGTGCCATCCTTTGTTAAAGTTAATAGCTCATCATTGCTTACAAAGCCTAAGGCTTCCCTTTCTTTTATAGAAATATATTGAATGGCTGGTGTTAAAGGCTTTCCCATTGCTGACATGAAATAAATCTCACTAGATGAATCAGCCTTATATAAATCTAAAAGTCCAAAAATATGTAATGTTTCATGGCATATCTTACCAGTTGAAGCAATTACTAGATTATCAGATGATTTATAAAGCGTTGATTCGCCATTTTGATTTTCATATGATAGTGTTAATTGAACATAAGAATTACTTGTTATTGTTTTATTATTTTCTTTAATGCTTACAAGAGGATTATAGTATTGATAATCCCATAAAGGAGAACTCCAGCTAACAGATATATTTTGAACTGTAGGCTTATAAATAATAGTAATACAATCAATACTTCCATCATTATTTTTATCAAGCTCGCTATAACTATATTCATTACCATCTATATCAACAGGTTTATTGCCATTTAAAAAAGCATTATTTATGGCATTAGCCCAATCCTCACGTAATTCACCAGCTCTTAAATTTTCATCCTCTTTATTATAACCATTAGGATTAAGCTCATCCTTTAAAGCATAATATCCTCGAGGCTTTGATAAAGTTATTGATTCGTTGTTATTAAATAAGAATAAGGTTTTAATATTAACTTTACCATTTGAAATAGAACTAAAATAATCATAAATTGAGTAATTACTTAAATTATAGGTATTGTTAATAATTTCCTTTACACTGCTTCCTTGATAAATATCATTTATAAATTCATCTTCATCACTAAACTTTGTTAAAACAACAAGATTTGTAAATGTAGAATTAGAATCTACTTGGCTTATATTTTTTGTTAATGCTTTAATTCTACCAACATAATTATTTAGCTTTGAAAAGCTTGATGATGTTTTAGTAAAAGAATAATCTTTGCCATTTTTTTCACATAGCCTTATTTTAGCATTACCAATACTAACCTTAACAACTATTGAAAACCATTCATCATTTTTAAGAATTACCTCATCGGTTAAAGAAATAGTTACATAGCCTCCATATATAAATTCCTTTGTTTCTTTAGCTATTAAAGTGCCATTAATAGGATTACTTGCATCTTTTAGATCTTTATATACTTCAACCTCTAATGAATAATTATTTCCATCAACTCCAACATTAATAGCTTTTAAGCTTTCATTACCTTTACTTTGATAAATATTAGCAACATATTTATCATTTCTTAAAGGAAAATCATCAATTTTACTATCATAAAAATAATTATTATCGTATTTATCCTTTAAAGCATAGGAAAATGTATACATATAAGAACTAGTATTATCATAGGAAATATAAAAATAGGGATTAGATGAATAGCTATTTTTAATTAGCCAGCCACCATTCATAGAAGCGGCCTGTGGTAAGAATTTATTTGCTAAAATAGTATCATCCCAGCCTATTATTGTACAAGCATGAGGATAAGAGCTACTACTTGTTTCACTTTTAGGGTTATAGTAATAGTAATCATGTAAATTATTGTATTGAAAGGTAACAGCTCCATATTCAACAATAGCTTTTTTGATTTCACTAATTCTTTTATTAGCATCATCTTTATATTCTAAAATATGGAAAGCATTTTCAAGCCTATAATTAGAGTTAGTAAATGGGTCTATAGTTACATCATTACTACTTATAGGACCCCACCATTGAGAAAATAATGTAGCAATTTTAGAAGGATTTCCAGTTTGTTTTGTATAATCACCAGCAATATTTTCACCATTTGTATTATTTAATGGATCACTTCCTCGATTGTTTATTCTATAAGCAGCAGCTAAAGGATTTAAATTTAGTGTTTCATAATTAGTAGATGTATCAATATTTTGCTTTAAAATAGAAGCTTCTGATGCAGAAATAGAAGAATATGCCCAACATAAATTAGAATAACCTTGATCCTTTACCTTTGTAATATATCCATAATCACGTCCATCATATTTTTCATATGATGTTATATCATTTGAAGCTTGAATGTTTTTAGTATCAAAGCTAATTTTTAAAATATTTAAAGAAATAATAAATAAGGAAATTATTAATAATAATTTTTTAATAGCTTTCATAGAAACCTCCTTATACTTACATATAATAAGTGACATAATAGTATAGCATTTTATAAATACTTAGACAAAGTGTTTACTTATATAGCAACAAAAAGCAATACTTTAATGTAATAATTCTAACAATATATTTTTTACTTTTTAATCTTGACAACAATAAATCTAAAAGCTAAAATAAAATTGTAATTTATGAATTACTAATTTACGAATTACAAAATTATGAGGTGACAAATCATGCTAATAGGAAGAGAAAAGGAACAAAAGGCAATTAATTATTTACTTAATGCAAATGAATTTAAAAGTATTGTTGTTTATGGTAGACGTAGACTTGGTAAAACAGAACTAGTTAAGCATTGTGTTAAATCAATAAATAAACCTAGTATTATTTATCAATGTAAAGAATCAACAGAATTAGATAATACAAATTTATTAACAAAGCTAATTGAAGAAACATTTTCTTTAAGCCATTTATCTTTTTCATCATTCTTTGATGCATTATATTATTTATTTGATTTATCTTTAGAGAAAGAATTTGTTTTAGTTATTGATGAATATCCATATATTCGTGAACTAATAAAAGGCTGTGATTCTAAATTCCAAGACTTAATAGATACATATTTAAATAAGTCAAAGCTTAAGCTAATATTAATAGGAAGTAGTATAAGCGTAATGGAGGATGTTTTAAGTCATTATAGTCCTTTGTTTGGAAGATTTAATCAATCAATATTATTAGCACAAATGGATTATTATGATTCAGCTAAGTTTTATCAATCATTTTCTAATGAAGATAAAGTAAAGCTATATTCTGTTTTTGGAGGAGTACCTTATTATAATATACAAATTGATGCTAAGCAGTCAGTAAAAGAAAATATAATACGTTTAATAAGTGGCTCATTTTCTAATCTTAAGGATTATTTAGAAACATATTTAAAAATGGAATTAAGAAAGGTTAATAATGCCAATATTGTTTTTGAAACAATTGCAAATGGTGCCTTTCATTATTCTGACATCTTAGCAAAATCACACATTGATTCATCACCATCTTTAAATGCAATACTACAAAAGCTAATTAAAATGGATTTAATAGAATATGTGTCTCCAATAAATGATAAAAAGAATAAACAAAAAGCAGGCTATAGAATAAAGGATTTAAGTTTAAGATTTTATTATAATTATATTTATAAGAATGAATCTGCTCATAGAATGCTTGATGATGATGCATTTTATGATAAATATATAAAAGATGATTTTGAATCACATTATGTGCCATTAGTATTTGAAATCATATGTAAAGAGTATTTAATTAATAAAAATAAGAAATTAGAAATAAACCCAATGCTAACTGATATTGGGACATATTGGTATGATAATCCTATAAAAAAAGAAAATGGACAATTTAATGTTGTAGGTAAAGCAGAAAAAGGATATGTATTTTTTGAATGTAAATATACAAATAGTAAAATAGATGATAAAGTTATTGAAAAAGAAATATCACAGGTTTTAAAAACAAACTTAAAGCCTATTCAATTTGGCTTTTTCTCAAAAAATGGTTTTAATCTTAATAAAAAATATGATTATATCTTTATAACATTAGATGATTTATATAGATAAATAGCAAAATGCTATGAACCGCAAAAAAGGTAGAAATCTACCAAAAAAGAGATTCTAGAAAAATTGTAATTTATGAATTACTAATTTATGAATGACAAAATAAATATTGTTAAAAATATAGGTAAAAGGAATTTAAATTATAATAGCTAAATAAATTTCTTTTATTTTTACTATTGACAAATACCCTATAGGGGTATATATTAATAAGCGGAGGTATAATTTATGAAATGTGAAGCTTGTAAAATGAAAAACACTCCTCGTGATGAGGAAAGTAAAAAGAAGTTAATAAGTAGAATTAATAGAATTAATGGTCAAATTAATGGAATAAAGAAGATGATTGAAGAGGATAGATATTGTGATGATGTTTTAATTCAACTATCAGCCATTGATAAAGCTATAAAGGGCTTAGCTAATGAAATACTTGATGAGCATATGAAATCTTGCGTTATAGAAAATATACAAAAGGGTAACTATGAGGTTTTAGATGAAATAGTTACTTTATTCAAAAGATTTCAATAATGAAATATAAATTTGATGTTAAAGGAATGACTTGTGCTTCTTGCCAAGGTCATGTCCAAAAAGCAGTTGAAGATCTAAATGGTACTTCATCTGTAAATGTTAATTTACTTCAAAATACAATGGAAGTAGATATTGATGAAAGAATGTGCTCAGTTAATAAAGTAAAAGAAGCAGTTAGTAATGCAGGATATAGTGCTTCCTTACAAAATGAAAAAAAAGAAGAAATAGTAAAAGATAATGATCACTCCTTAAGAGCCTTAATTATCTCAATAGTATTTTTATTAGTTTTAATGTATTTTTCAATGGGAAATATGATGTGGGGTTGGAAAACATTCCCTATATTTGATATGAAAGAAAACCCTATGGGATTTGCCTTAATTCAATTTATTTTAGTTTTACCAATAGTTTATATTGAAAGAAAATATTTTATTAATGGCTTTAAAAGATTAATTAAAAGATCGCCTAATATGGATTCATTAATTTGTATTGGTGCCTCATTTTCATTATTATATGGAATCTATGCTTTATTTATGATTTCTTGGGGTGTAGCAACAAATAATGCTTCAATAGTTGAGCAGTATCATATGTCATTATATTTTGAATCAGCAGGCATGATTTTAGTGTTTGTATCAATTGGAAAATATTTAGAGTCATTTTCTAAAAGAAAAACTACTAAAGCTTTAGAAAAGCTAATGGATTTACAGCCTAAAAAAGCTTTAGTATTAAGAGATGATAAAGAAGTATTATTACCAATTGAAGATGTTGAAGTTAATGATATAGTTATTGTAAAAAAAGGCGATGTTGTTCCAGTTGATGGAAAAATAATAGAAGGAAAGGCATCATTTGACCAAAGTAATATTACAGGCGAATCATTGCCTGTTTTAAAGGAAGTAAATGATGATGTTTATTCATCAACTATTCAAACAGCTGGATATTGTAAAATCAAGGCTTTAAAGGTAGGCGAGAATACTTCTATTAGTAATATTATTCATCTAGTTGAAGAAGCTAGTAATTCAAAGGCTCCAATATCTAAGCTAGCTGATAAGATTTCTTATTATTTTGTTCCTATTATTCTATTAATTGCTTTAGCCGCCTTTATAGCTAATTTCGTTTATATAAAAATTGCTAATCCTAGCTATGTTACAAATGCTTTTGAAACGGCCCTTAACTTTGCTTTAACAATTATTGTTATTGCTTGTCCTTGCGCTTTAGGGCTTGCAACTCCTGTTGCTATAATGGTAGGAACTGGAAAAGGAGCTTTAAATGGCTTATTAATTAAAAATGCTGAAATACTTGAAAAGGCTCATAATATAAAAACAATTGTTCTTGATAAAACAGGAACAATAACAAATGGCAAGCCATCTGTTGTTGATTTTATAGAATTTGAAGAGAATAAGGATATTTATAATATTATCTATTCTTTAGAAATAAAATCCGAGCATCCATTAGCATCGTCAATTGTTGAATTTAGTAAAAATAAAAAGGATAAGGATTTAAACGTCACTAATTATGAAGCCCTTGATGGCAAAGGTGTAAGAGGAGTTATTGATTCTATTACTTATGCTATTGGAAACGAAAAAATGAGTAATGAAATAGATATAAGTATACAAGAAAAAATAAATGAATTTGCTAAAAGCGGCAAAACTCCTTTATTAGTATTTAAAGAAAATAAAGCAGTTGCAATACTTGCTATAAAGGATGAAGTAAAAGAAAACTCTAAGCTTGCTATTAATGAACTTAAAAAGCAAGGTATTGAAGTTATTATGTTAACTGGAGATAATGAAAAAACAGCTAATAAAATAGCAAATGAGGTAGGAATTAGTAAGGTTATCGCTAATGTTTTACCAACTGATAAAGCGCGTGTTATAAAATCACTTAAAAAAGATGACAAGCATTTAGTAGCGATGGTTGGCGATGGAGTAAATGATGCTTTAGCCTTAACTACTGCTGATCTTGGAATTGCAATTGGTGGAGGCTCACAAATTGCAATTGAAAGTGCTGATATTGTTTTATTAAGAAATGACTTACTTGACTGCGATAATGCTATTAAATTAAGTAAGAGGGTTTTAAATACAATTAAGCTAGGCTTATTTTGGGCGTTTTTCTATAATATCATTTGTGTAATATTATCAACAGGTATATTCTATTATTTATCAAATGGTAGTTTTAAAATGCAACCAATGTATGGTTCAATTGCAATGAGTATTTCATCAGTTTCAGTCGTCTTAAATGCCTTAACTATTAACTTGTTTAAGGTAAAAAGAAATAATGTAGATATAAAGGAGAAAGAAAATATGGATAATAAGGTAGTTATTAATGTTAATGGTATGATGTGTATGCACTGCGTTAAGCATGTTGAGGATGCATGCTTAAAGGTAAATGGCGTAAATGATGCTAAAGCTTCACTTGAAAATAAAAATGTTACTATTATATGTGATAGTAATACAAATATTGATGAAGTTAAAAAAAATATTACTGAAGCAGGATACGAAGTAAAATAATAAAAGGACAAAAAGGATTGCAAAGAGCTAGTATTGCTTAATGTAATCTTTTTATTTTGTTTAAAAGCTGCTTTTTAGGAAATACTAAAAGCAAAGAATTGGTTAGCAAAAGTAATTAATAATTTACTTTTTATTTACAATTTGAGTAAAAAGTAAATAAAATGTAAAAAAACATCTTGAAATGTAAACGCTCCCATTCTATAATTTATACAGATAAAGGCACTTAAGCCTATGCCTTAGGAGGATCATTTATGAAAAAAAGAACAGGTTTATTAATGGTTTTTTCAACGTTGTTAGTTGGTGCAACTGCACTATCAAGTTGTGGAGGAAGTACATTCCAACCAGATCAAAGAGTAATTGATGCCGTAAAAGATGCTGAGCAATTATCTCATGATGAATTATTTAAAAAAGCTGCTGAAGAATTAGGCACTACAGGTAAAGTTAAAATTTTAGCTACAACCTCTCGTGGTGGTAAGGATAAGGTAGTAAATCTATTTAAGAGCGAATTACAAAAATATAATAAGGATATCCAAGACCCAATCGCTTATGATACAACAGTTGATGGATTAATTTACACAACTCTTGGTGAAGAAATTAATGCTGGAGTTAAAGATGGATATTCAGGAACTATTACTCAAGATGGTTATCAATTACAAAAGAAGGGTATTGATACTGGTCATTACGTAAACTATGTTCCTAAGACTTGGAAGGATGACAAGGATACTAATAAAGACACAGATTCTAATCCATTTACATTACAATATAACTTTAAGACATGGATGTATAATAACAAGGATGGAAAGACTGTTATTGATAATGTATGGGATGTTACAGATTCATCATTTAAGGGTAGAATTGATACAATGGACCCTAGAAATGAAAATGTTAACATGGACTGGCTAATTCAATTGACTGATGATACACAAAATAATGAATTAAAGGCTGCTTATGAGGATTCAACAAATTCTTCTGATGTAAATGTTGAAAATTATAGTAGCTATGGCGATAAGAAATATGCTTATGCCTTTATTGATAAGTTTTTAACTAATGCTGTATTCTATCCAGATGATGGCGAAGCTATTAACCATTTATCAAAGACTCCAGGAAATGTAGGTTGGATTGTTTATTCAAAATTACTAAAGGTTTCAGAAACAAATGAAATTTCTAAGAAAAATATTGTAGTTGCTGCTCTTGGAACAGAAAATACAGATGGTGCTACTATGGGTGCTTCAAAGATTAAAGGCTTTGGTGGATTTATGTACAAGCATTATCTTCAAGTATTACCATATGCTAAATATCCATATGCTACATGTGCTTTCTTTGAATTAATTTCAACAAATGCTACTGCATATTCAGTATGGGGTGGAGATGTTGGAGATTATCCAACTATGCCTTCAATCAATGCTGATAGAACAAAGAATGGTCAAGTTAAAAATGAAGCTGGTGAAGTAGTTGACAATATGCCATGTCTAAATGACCCAACATCTACATGGTGGATTAATCAAGCTAAAGCAGTTGTTGAAACTCCATCATTTATCGGCGCTAACTATGATAATGTAATTGATGCTATTGAAAAATCAATTGCAAATAAAGGAAAGTAGTTTAATATTTAAATTAATAATTAATTAGGTAAGCTATTTAAGGTTTACCTAATTTCTTTTGAAAAGAAAGGATTATGTTTTATGAACGAGAATTCTACAAAGCAAAGCTCTTTTAACAAATGGTTTAAAAGAACCGCTAATGGAACGATTACTTTTTTAGGGATTCCATCGAATACAATCTTATTATTTTTTGGAATTGTCTTAATTATTTTAAATATAGCTCCATTAGTATCGCTTTTATTAAAAGCCTTTACGACATATACAATTTTTGGCTTTGGCGATTTTACCTTTGCAAACTTTAAAAAGGTGTTTGATGTTAAAAATGGAATTTCTGTTGGTGTTTTTTATAAGCCATTTTTAAGATCATTATTAGTATCAACACTATCATGCATATTTGCTGTTTTATTTGGTGGCCTTGCAGCTTATTTAATTGCAAGGACTAATATGAAATGTAAAAAATTTATTTCAGCAGTATTTATTTTTCCATATATTATGCCTCAATGGACATTAGCATTATTTTGGAAAAACTTATTCATTTCAACTTCTTGTACCGCTGGATATGTTGGAGAGTTTCAGGCTTTAACAGGAATTGCTATGCCTGAATGGTTTGTTTTTGGAGCATTCCCAATTTCTTTAATTTTAGGGTTACATTATGCACCATTTGCTTATATTTTATTTGGCGGTGTTTTACAAAATATGGATTCTAATTTAGAGGAGGCTGCTTCAATTTTAGGTATTCCAAAGTGGAAATCATTCTTTAAGGTAACGCTTCCTATTTTAAAACCAGCTTTATTATCAACAGTATTATTAGTATTTAGCTCAGCTATGAGCTCATATTCAGTAGCTGTAAAGCTTGGTAATCCAATTGACTATACGGTTTTAGCAACATCTATGCAAGCTTATATTTCAGGAAGTGGCGGAAGAAATGCTGGCGCTGGTTCAGTTATGGCAATTGTTTTAATTTTAATGGGTGTATTTTTATTAATTATTAACCAAATACAAACTGGCTCTAGAAAGCAATTTACAACTGTAACTGGTAAGAGTGGCCAAGTATCAAAAATAAATCTAGGCAAGGTTGGCAAATGGGCTATTGGTATTGTTTTATCTATACTTGTTGTGTTTTTCTGTATAGGACCAATGGTGTCATTCTTTTTAGAATCATGCCTTCCAAATCCAGGAGATTATTCTTCAGGATTAACATTAAAGGCTTGGATTAGTAAGGAACCTATTTCAACAAATGACTTCGTTGGTTTCTTCCATGAAAGAAAAATAAAGGAAGCCTTAATTGGTTCAATAAAATTATCACTTATTTGTGCCCTAGCTTCAGGGATTTCTGGATTTTTAATTGGTTATGCTGTAAGTAAGCAAAGAAAATCTAAATTAGCAAGATTCGTTAATGGCTTAGCATTCTTTCCATATTTAATGCCATCTCTTGCCTTATCACAATGCTTTTATATTTTAGGCGTTAACTTAAAAATGGCTAGTATGTGGATTGTAGTTGCAGCTGTTGTTGGAACATTAAAATATATTCCAATGGCTTCACGTTCATCCCTTAATGCTATGATGCAATTATCAAATGAAATAGAAGAGGCTGGTATAATTCAAGGAATGCCTTGGTGGAAAAGAATGTTTAAGGTAATTTTCCCAATTCAAAAAACAGCTATTATATCAGGATTTTTACTACCATTTATTTCTTGTATGAGAGAATACGATTTATTTGTATTCATTGGCAATGATCGTCTAACATTAACAAGATTTATGTTCCAACTTGGATCAGATGGTTGTCCAGCACTTGAAAATGCTGCAAACTTTGTACTTATTTTTATAATTTTGATTGTTAACTGGCTTACAAATATCTTAACAGGAGCTAGTGTTGATAAAGGATTAGGAGGTAGTAGATAATATGCCAAAAATTACATTAGAAAATGTTACAAAAATCTGGGGTGGCTTTTATGGAGCTGACCATTTAAATATGACTATTGAGGATAATGCTTTCGTTACTTTACTTGGTCCATCAGGCTGTGGAAAAACTACAACATTAAGAATGATTGCTGGTCTTGAAACTCCAACATTTGGAAAAATAATGTTTGATGATAAGGTTATATTTGATTCTGAGGAAGGAATAAATGTTCCTCCAAGTAAACGTCATGTCGGCTTTTTATTCCAAAACTATGCTTTATGGCCACATATGACTGTTTATAAAAATATTACCTGTGGTTTGCTTGAATTAAAGGATGAATTACCTGTTATTTCAAGTGAATACATTAAGTATATTAAATTAGCAAGTGTTGTAAAAAACGTTAGAGATATTAAAAAGTATTTTTCATATTCCTTAGATAAAAATAAAAAGGTTGTAAAGGATAAAGCTTTATTGTTTATAATAGATGGCTTTAAAATTTCTTTAAGCTCAGCTAAGGAAATATATGATTTAAGATTTGATACCTTAAGTGATGATGAATCTTTAAAGCTTGCTAATAAAAAGAGCGAGGAATTCATGCAAATTGCTAATAATGTAAAAGAAAAGCTAAAGCAAAAAGGCATTGAGCTAAATGAAAAAGGTGAGCATGTAGTAAATGGAAAGGTTGTAGTTTGTGAAAGAAAGCTAGATAAAGAAGAAATTGATTTACGTGTTAGACATGTTGCTCGTATTGTTCATATTGGTGAATTTATGGATAGATATCCATCTGAATTATCTGGTGGTCAGCAACAACGTGTAGCTATTGCTAGAACCTTAGCACCAGGCCCTAAAATTATCTTTATGGATGAGCCTTTAAGTAATCTTGATGCTAAATTACGTCTTGAAATGAGATCAGAATTAAAGCGTCTTCATCTTGAAACTGGTTCAACATTTGTTTATGTAACCCATGATCAACAAGAAGCTATGACACTTGCCTCTAAGATTTGTTTAATGAATAATGGTGTTATTCAACAATATGAACCTCCACTAAGCGTTTATAAAAAGCCTGTTAATTTATTTGTTGGTGATTTTATTGGCTCGCCAAGCATTAACTTTATTGAAGGCTTAGCAACTCAAAACAATGATAAAGAAATTCACTTTGATATTTTAAATGGAATTAAATGTACATTTAATTTAGAAACTCCTCTTAATTTAGAAGCTTTTGTTAAAGAACGTGATGAAGGAATAAAAGCAGAAATTGCTAAAAAAGAAGCAATGCAAAAGGAAAAAGGATACATTGAAAAAGAAAATGCTGACCGTGCCTTTAATTATCATATTGCTACAGTACATGGCACTATTAGTGCTGAAGAAGAGCATGATATTCCTTCTAATATGTATATATTAGGTGTTCGTCCTGAATTTATTAAGGTAGCTAATAATAAAGGTATTGAAGCTGAAATTTATTCATCATTACCTACTGGCTCTGAAACTACAGTAAAGCTAAAAATCAATGATTATATTATTACATCTGTTTTATATGGTGATGTTACTTATACAATTGGTGATAAAATAAATATTGAATTTGTTGGAGCGGGCTTATTATTATTTGATAGAGTATCAGGTAAAATGATTTCAAGAGGAAGCTTAAAAATTAACTAATTATATTAAAGATTGCACTTAGCTTGCAGTCTTTTTATTTTACTCAGCTTTTTCTGACTCAGTTTTTCCTGAGTAAAATCTTGATATAATAATTTTAATTGTATATAATATAATAAATGGAGGCTAAGATAATGAAATTTATAGGAAGAGCAAATGAAATAAATACTTTAAAGGAATTATATAATAGTGATAACTTTGAATCTATATTAGTTTATGGTAGAAGAAGGATAGGGAAAAGTGAGCTAATTAAAGAATCATTTAAAAATTTTGAAGGTATAAAAATTTATTTTGAGTGTCAAAAAGCCTCTGAGCTATATAACATACAATCATTATCAGAAGTTTTAGCAACTGCATTTAATATTCCAACTCCTTCATTTAAAACATTAAATCAAGTATTAGAGTTCGTTTTTAATAAATCAATAAATGAAAAGATAATTCTTGTAATAGATGAATATCCTTATTTAAGAAATAATTTAGAATACTTAGATAGTATTATACAAAACGCTATTGATAAATATAAAAAGAATTGTAAACTTAAATTGATTTTATGTGGATCATATATTGATGTAATGGAAGAATTATTAAGTGCAAAAAATCCTTTATATGGTCGATTTTCTATAAAAATGAATATAAAGCAAATGAATTATTTAGAATCTTCAATGTTTTATCCTTCTTTAAAAAATGAGGACAAAGTCGCTTATTATTCTATATTTGGTGGTGTTCCATATTATAATCAATACATTGATGAAACAAAATCGCTAAAAGAAAATATTATTAATTTAATTGCTAGTCCTAATGCTAGATTTTTAAATGAGGCTGAAGGCTTTTTGCTTGAAGAAATGACTAAGCTAAACAATGCTAATGAATGCTTTTATGCTATTGCCTTAGGAAATAAAAAATATAAGGATATTTTAAATAAATCACATATTTCATCATCACCAATGCTATCGGATGTATTAAAAAGATTGATAAAAATGGATGTTATAGAGCGTGTATGCCCAATTAATGATGAAAGTGAAAAAAAGGCAACATATGAAATATCAGAAAGATTGTCATTATTTTATTATAGATACATATTTACAAAGAATTCTTATTTTAAAATAATGGCGCCAGATGATTTTTATGATGAATTTATCAAAGAAGACTTTTTAACAAAGTATGTTCCTCATGAATTTGAAAAAATAGCTAAACAATATTTTTATTTATTAAATATAAATCATTTAATAAATCCACCATTATATAAAATTGGAAAGTATTATTATGATGATATTAAAAATAAGAAAAATGGTGAATTTGATGTAGTAACCTTAAATAAAAATGGCTATGATTTTTATGAGGTAAAGTTTACTAATAAACCAATCGATGATAGCGTAGTTAATGAGGAAATTAAGCAATTAAATAGCATTAATATAAAATATAATAAATTAGGCTTTATTTCTAAATCAGGCTTTAATTTAACATCAAATGATAACTATGTATTAATAACATTAGATGATATTTATGATTTAAAAAGCAAAGGATAAATATTAGTATTTATACTAAAAATATTTTAAAAAGTTATTGAATAGTACAAATAAAAAGATAATCTTATAGCATCAAGATTATCTTTTTTCTAAGTTCTATAAATAGCTTTTCATCTTTAGGATAAGTGGTAAAATTACATTCAAAGCCATTTTCCTTAAGAAGCTTAATAACACTATTTCTTCCTATTTTCTTTTCAAGTGTAATAAGTAAGCGGTAATCTAAAAAGGCACTATAAATGGCTTCATGTCTAATAGAATCATAGCATGTACCATCATCTTTAGGATAAACAATAAATGAATCACCGCTTTGAAACATGCCATCAGCATCATTAACTAAAAAAGGATTAATATATCGTTTACTTAAAGCAGAATTATAAAAATTATAGCCCCAATGTAATAAGCCTTTAGCATTAGTTAAATAAAGCTGTATACCTATTATTCTACATCTAAGAAGAAGCATAGAAATAAATCTGTTTGATAAATAATTATCACATTGGCTACAGCAATAATAAACCCAAAAATTATCAACATTATTTAAAATAAATGGTGTAGCTTCATTTGTAGCTACAACGCTTCTATCAACAGCCTTTTTAGTGTAATATTCATAATTTGATAAAGCATCACAAATTAAATAATCCTTAAGTAATGGCTTTATAATACTTTTTAAATATAAATAATGCTTTAAATGAGAAGCATTTGGTTCATCAGAAAGATGGAATATTACTTCATTTTCATTAAAGCCATTTTCCTTTAAAAATGGAATTAGCTTACTTAATAATTGCTTTAAAAAGTCTAAATATTTTTCATCCTCAGCTTTAATTTTCCAGCCAAACATTTTTCTATTTTTATTATTTGCTTTAACAATTATTTTTGGAGCATTACTAGCACCCCATTGAGTAAATAAATGAGCCATTTCAAACATTTTTATACCTTTTTCCTTAGCAGTTTTCATAAAAGCTAATAATCTATCAAAGCTAAAGAAATAGGTATTATTAGAATAAGAAATATCAAGTAATTGGCAGCTTATTCTTTCTTTATTAATAGCAGTATCTAAAGGAATAGTAAATAAAGGTACAATTAAAGTATTTAAGCCATGATTTATAGCATTATCAATAAAGTTCCACATAATAGTATTATATTTTTTACTAAATGACTTTACTTTATAATAGCTAGCTATACTATCGTAATGAAACCAGTTAGAATAATAAAGATTGCTTTTTATTAATTCTTTATCGATTACAGTTAATGTATAGCTTGTTTTTCCTAAAATATTATTATCATAATCCTTAATAATAAAGCTAATAGTATGCTTTCCTATAGGAAGATTTCCTTTTATTGTTACATATATGCTTTGCCATGTTTTAAGCTTTATAATTAATGGTGAATCATCCTTTAATATATCTGGTATTATTTCTTTTTTATGTGTTAAATAGTAATCGTCCTTTTTAGTAGATGTTGGAGTTTGACACATTACATTTTCAACATATCTAATTTGAATGAATTCATTTATATTACTATTAACAATTAGTTTACAAAATGCAGAAAACCATTCTCTTGTTTTATTATAGTAAGCTATTTGAAATGAAAAGGATTCGTTTGTTAAGCAAACACCTTCCTTTTCATTTAAAGTAGGCATTTTATTTGGCATAACCTTTTCTAAGCAGCTAATAGTTTTTATTTTAAAGTCTTTCATAAAGATAACTCTCCTTATTTAATAAATATTATAAATTTTAATTATCTTTTTTTCAATGATTAGATCTTTAATTCCTTTAGTATATGAATATCTTTAATTAAAGAAGCATCATTATTTTAACGAAGTATAAAAATGTGTGTCTACATACAAATGATAAGAGTCAAAGATTATTTTTTCTAATTTGTTTTAGTAAGTAAGATTGTAGAATTAACAATCATTATTTTAGCGATGTCACTATGTGACTCACATATAAATAATAACTTTGACGCTATTATACTTTAATATTAAAAAAAAACTAGGAGATTAACTTTTAGTTTCATTATATAAAAAGAACTATGATTTTCCTAAAAGATTTTCATAGCTCTTTTTGTATAAAAATTTATTTATAAGTATCAGCCCAAGGAAAGTTTTTCCAAGCATTGACATGTAATCTATGCATTTCTTCAACAATTAATAATATTTTTCCAACAACAGCATTTTTAGGGAATATATCATAATATTTACCATCATGATAAATAGAAAAGAAAGTAACATCAATTGGCATACCAAGTGTTGGCAAGTGATTATAATCAATTTTGAATTCAAATTTTTGATTATCCTTAGTTCCTTTGTAAAAGAAGCCTTCATGGTTAATAGTTAATATACCTTCACCACAGATTTCACTAGTTGCTTGATTTTTAAGGTAATGATTTTCAGGTATTTTTCCCAATTTTACTTCTTCTTTAAATTCAAAGCTTTCATTTTGGATTTCATGATATACAAGACGTCTTTCCTCATCAACCCATTTACTAATTGATTCTGGTATAATACATGTATCATCAAAAGGAATTAAATCATAATATTCATTTAATGTAGCACCATTTCCACATTCTTTACAAACAATTTTATTCTTTTCACCAAACATTGTGAAATCTTTATTACATCTAAAGCAATGATAGCATAAATCATGAAGATGGCTACAGCTATTGCCCTTCATATCAAATTTAATTCTTTCTTTTTTATTCCATTCATAGTCATCCTGCCATAATTCTTCATTGATTTTATTTTCAATATCTTCAACAGATAAATTACGCAATTGCTCTTCATCAAATAATCTATGTAAAGTAACATCAACCTTACCATATCTTTCATCTAAGCATACCTTAGTATTAGATAAAAAAGCCCCTTTTAGCTTAACCATATATACAGGAATATGATAATGCTTTAATAGTTTTCCAGTTCCTAAGGCAATTGGTTGACTATGCCCTGTTATAGAACTCATTCCTTCAGGGGCAATACATACAACGCCATTTTGCTTAATTATTTGATTCATTGCTCTAATTGAAGCAACATCGCTATTAAAGTTTTTCTTTGGAATATTATGAATTAGCTTAAAAATAAATTGTAAATGGGATCTAAAAAATTCATTATAGCCAACAACAAAATTTAAAGGACGTGGATATGTCGCTTGGGCTATATAAATATAATCCATCCTTGATTGATGGTTATAAATTAAAAAGCATGGTCCTTTATAATCGTTGATATTATCAATTATATGATATGTTGGATGAAATTTTGGCGCTAAAAACGGATTAATGATCAGCTTATTTAATGTACAATAAACAAATTTATTTGGTATTTTATATTTTCTTCTTGCTAGTTTTTCTTGTAGTGTTTCTTTCATAAGCGAATTCCCCTAAAAGACTATAGCACATATTTAATTCTAATTAAATATTTATAAAGCCACATATTTTATTAAAAAGTTACTTTTTTATGATACTATTTCCTTTAACTGATTTAGTAATTAAGGTATTACAGCCAATAATACAATTATCATGGATTATAGTTTTTCCACCAAGTATTGTAGCATTAGCATAAATAGTAACATTATTACCAATGGTTGGATGCCGTTTAGTATTTCTAACCAATAAAGGATTATTTAATGATAAGGCTCCTAAGGTAACATTTTGATAGATTCTAACATTGTTTTTAATAATAGTGGTTTCACCAATTACAATGCCACATCCATGGTCAATAGCAAAGCATTTACCAATTTTAGCATTAGGATGGATATCTATATTTGTTTTACTATGAGCAAATTCACTTAGCATTCTTGCTAATTCCTTTTGCTTATTATTCCATAAATAATTAGCAATTCTATAAATAAAAATTGCATAAAATGTTAAATAGCAATCAATAACTTGTTTAATGCTTAAGGCAGCTGGATCATTATCATAAATGCTTTTAGCATCCATTAATAAATCATTTTTTATTTTGACGATGTCTTTTACTTTTATATTATATTTAATAAAAATATCATCAAACTGGAAATCAGTTGAAGAAAACATTATATTCTTAATGTAATCAATATCTTTTTTATAATTACTAAAGGTATCATATTCATTAAAAATAAGCTCATTACTCATATATCTAGTTAAGCTATCAGGGCAATAAATAACAATATTTTTATAATTATTATTTTTAAGTGAGCTTAATGCTCCTTCTATAGCGCATCCTGATGATAAGCCAATTAATAAGCCTTCATCCTTAGCTATTTTTTTAACCATATTAAAAGAATCTAAGTCCTCAACCCTTTCATATTTATCAATAATAGCTTCCTTATAGTTTTTAGGTATTATATTAGAATATATACCTACTATACGATGAGTTTTATATTTTGGAGTAACACAATGAATCTTTATATTTTTATTAATTTCTTTAAATCTTTTTGAAGCACCAGCGATACTACCTCCAGTTCCATATACCATATAAATCGCATCAATATTTGGTAAATCCTTGATAATTTCATCAGCAATTTTATAATTAGATATTATATTATTGTAATTATCAAATTGTGAAAGAATAAAGGAGTTTTCAATGCTTTTATTTAACGCTTTAGCTTTATTTACACTTTCTTTCATTTTACCTTCCTTTGAGGTAAAAATAATACTAGCATTAAAAAGCTTTATTAGCTTTATTCTTTCCTTATTTGAATTAATAGGCATAACAATAATGCATTTTAGCTTTAAAAGTGAGCATATACATGCTAAAGAAATACCAGTATTGCCACTTGTCGCTTCAATAATAGTACTATTACTATTTATTATTTTATTATTTAAAGCAAAAAGTAGCATTTCCTTAACAGCTCTATCCTTACTAGAGCCAGTTAAATTATACTTTTCGAGCTTTAAATAAATATTACAATTGTATTCTTTTGAAATGTTATTTAAATAAACTAATGGTGTATTACTTATTAAGTCAAGCTTGTTATTATATATCACATTAATCATCTTACCTTTATTATAATAGATAATATGAAAAAAATAGTATTTTTGATACTATTTCTTCAACCAGTATGTAATTATAATAACAATTTGAATTGGAATGCCAATTAAGAATATTAACCAGAAGTTATAATTAGCTATTATTCCTTGTAAATAAATTGCAGTTAAGAAAGTCCAAATTGTAAATGAACTAGCAAATGGAAGCCCAAATACATAATTATTACGTTTAAAGGATATTATTGTAATTAATCCGCAAGCAGGTAATGCCCAAATAAATGAAATCCAAAATGAGCTACCATTAGTATTACTTAAATTACCATAAACAAAGACCACAATAGCAATAAACCAAATAGAGGTAATAAGTAATAATAATTGAGCAATTTTCTTGTTTTTTATTTCCTTTGGCATATTATATTTTTCTATGTTTAAAGCAGAATCTTCATAAAAAAAATAATCGACAGTTACTTCAAATATTTCTGCCATTTTATAAAGAGTTTCAACATCTGGTGTTGATTCGCCTCTTTCCCATTTACTTATAGCCTTATCTGTATAATTCAATTTATTAGCTAAATCAAGCTGTGTCCATTTTCTTGATTTTCTAAGCTCAGTGATATTATTAGCTATGTTTTGCTTTATATCATTCATAAATAAATCCTTCCTTTATCAAAAAATAGTATAGCTTTTAAAGCTATTAAAGTAAAGGAATATTATTTTTCTTTCATTTTAATAGGCATTTTATTTGTTAAATTCAATTAATTTTCCATTTTCAAGGCGAGATTTTTCAGCAGCAAAGGCCATTTCATGTGATTGAATTGAACCTGAAAGTGAAGTTTCCTTTAATTCTTTATTGTTAATTATCATATCATAGAAATAATCAACCATTCTAGTGTCACCACCACCATGTCCCATTAAATCAGTAGTTAAATCACTAATTTTATAAATAACATCATCCTTAGCAAAAGGACGTAAGGTAATAATGCCTTCGTGTTCATTTAAAATTATTTCACCATATGTACCAAAGAAATGAATATATCTACCGCTATATTTATCAAAAGCGGTCATTTTTAAATTAGCTGTAACGCCATTTTCAAATAGCATATTAACTGATTGTGAATCAACAACATCGTTATCACAATAAAAAACACATCGACCATAAGGACCAGTTTTTAAAGCATTTAATAAAATATCTTTTGTTAATACTTTATCATCTGCTAAAACATCATAAGGCCAACAAGTAGGGCTTCCATCTTTTTCCCATTTTTCAATATAAAACTTATATGCTGAATAAGCACATGTTTCCTTATATATACATTCAAGGCAACGCTTATTAGCATTTTTAGGAGCATTTTCTTCTTTAAAGAAATTTAAATCTCCATATGATGTTAAAGATTTACATTTACTATTTGCAAACCAAGAAATTAAATCTAAATCATGACAGCATTTAGCTAAAATCATTGGTGATGTTTCAATAGAATTTCTCCAATTTCCACGAACAAAGCTATGAGCTTGATGCCAATAAGCAACATTTTCTAAATGATCAATTGAAATTAATCTTCCAATTTCTCCACTATCTATTAGCTCTTTAATTTTATTCATAGCAACTGTATATCTTAATACATGACAGACTAAAATTTTAACATTTTTTAAAGCAGCTTTTTCTTTTAAAAGAGAAAGTTCCTCCTCCTTACATGTTATTGGCTTTTCAAGTAAAATATCATAGCCAACATTTATAGCCATTAAGGCATGACGAACATGATCAGCATCAAGTGTTGCAATAATTATAGCATCTGCCCTTTTTTCTTTGAAGAATTCCTTTTCATCTACAAAGCAGTTTTTTTCATCTAAATTCCATTCTTTTTGGTATTTTTTTAATCTATCTGGTTTTATTTCACAAATAGATGTAATTTTAAATCTATCAGGGCATTTCATTAAATAATCACCATAGGTTCTAGCTCCTCTTGAACCTACTCCAATAATTGCTACATTTAATATTTTTGACATAAATTTCTCCTATTTTGTTTAATACAAGCAAATTATATAGATATAATTTTGCTTTTTCAAGAAGATTATTGTATCTTTGCAATTTATTTGTGTTAAAATAATGATGATTTGATAAAGGAGATGTATTAATTATGGTAAAGGTAGATGTTATTTCTGGCTTTTTAGGAGCTGGTAAGACAACTTTAATAAAAAAGATTTTTGAAAGTGTTTTAAAAAAAGAAAAGGTAGTATTAATTGAAAATGAATTTGGAGAAATTGGCATTGATGGTACATTTTTAAAGGAATCAGGAATTCAAATAAAGGAAATTAATGCTGGTTGTATTTGTTGCTCATTAGTTGGTGATTTTGCTACGTCAATGGATGAGGTTATTAGCAAATATAATCCTGAAAGAATTATTATTGAACCATCTGGCGTTGGAAAGCTATCTGATATCGTTAATGCTGTTTTAAAGCTAAAGGAAGAATTACAAATTAATATTTTAGCAACAGTTGTCGATGGTTTAAAAACTAAAATGTATTTAAAGAATTTTGGCGAATTTTTTAATAATCAGGTTGAAGCTGCTAACACAATTGTTATTTCAAAAACTGATAAAATGAGTGAAGAAGCTATTATGGAGGTTGTAAATTTAGTAAAGGAAAAAAATAATCATGCGACTATTATTACAACACCTATTAATGAGCTTGATAGTGAACAATTGTTAAAGGTATTAGAATCAAAGGTATCTTTAAAGGAAGATTTAATTAAAGAAATGGCATATGTTCATGAACATGAAGATGATGACGATGATGAATGCTGTTGCCACCATGATCACGAACACCATCACGATGACGAATGCTGCTGTCACCATGACCATGAACACCATCACGATGACGATGATGAATGCTGTTGCCACCATGACCATGAACACCATCATCACCATGCTGATGAGGTATTTACAAGCTGGGGTAAGGAAACTCCAAAATCAGTTTCAAGAAAGGAACTTGAGAATTTCTTAAACACTTTAGCTAGTGATGAATCTTTGGGTATTATTGTTAGATCAAAGGGTGTATTAAAGGCTAATGACAATGAAAAATGGTATTATTTTGATTATGTTTCTGGTGATTATGAGATTCGTTTAGGAAATCCTGATTATAATGGAAGAATTGTAGTAATTGGCTCAAAACTAAACGAAGAAAAAATTGAAAAGCTATTTTTTAAAGGTGAATAATTTATGCTAAAAACAATACCTGTATACGTAATAGATGGCTTTTTAGAGTCTGGAAAAACAACATTTATTAAGGATACAATTACATCAGATGATTTTTTCAAAAAAGGTAAAACATTAATTTTATCTGGTGAGGATGGAATTGTTCAATATGAAGAAGAATTTCTAAATAAATATAATTGTGTTTTAAAAATGTTTGAAAGCCAAGATGAATTTACTTCCTTAAACCTTCAAAAAATAGTAACTGAAGTAATGCCTCAAAGAATTGTTATAGAATTAAATGGTATGTGGGATTTAAGTAAAATTGAATTTCCAAGTAATTTTAAGGTATACCAATTCATTGATTTTATTAATTTTGAAACATTTGAATTATATTTTATGAATATGAGACAAAAGTTCTTGGATATTG
The DNA here is from genome assembly GCA_934201705.1 of uncultured Bacilli bacterium. GTDB lineage: Bacteria > Bacillota_I > Bacilli_A > RFN20 > CAG-631 > CAKPXW01. Next base: position 84,707 of record CAKPXF010000007.1, read on the forward strand.
TAAAGCAAGCCGATGTTGTATGCTTTATTAATGTTGGTGAAGAAAACAAAGAAAAGCTTGAAGGCTATTCATCTTCATTTAGGCTTACAAACTCCCAAGCTCAATTTATGGTAATGGATAAGGAAGGTCGTTTAAGCGATGCCTTTAAGGTAGTTTTACCATATGATATTAATGCTGATGTTATTAAAATAAAAGATGAGGATTATGGAATTTATTATATTGATTCATTTGATCATAAAGAAGATTACGATGGCAAGGTAATAGATTTTAATGCTATGGTTGTAATGTCAAATAAGTTACCTAAAAATACTTTCATTGCTGGAAGGCTTGCTATGACTTGCTGTAGCAATGATATTCAGCTTTATGGACATCTATGTGTTAACAATAGCAAAGAAAAGCTAACTGATAGATGCTTTGTAAATATTGTTGCTAAAATAAAATATGAATATTCTGAACAATATCAAGAGGAGGAATGTATTTTATATCCTATATCAATTAAAAAGATTCCACCACTTGAAAATCCAGTTCTTGATTTAACTAAATAAAAAGATTAGGAATTATCTAAAAATGGTAATTCCTTTTTATACGCAAAAATTATTAAAAAGCTTTAAAAGATTACTATAATTGAATTAGTATTTAAATAAAAAAATCCCTTTGATTCTTCTTCAAAGGGAAAAAAGCACTAAAAAAATAAACTTTAATGAAAAAATAATTAATTATTAGAAAATCTTTTAATGCTAAAGTCCTTAGCCCAGCTTTTTGTATATGCATATAAATCTTCTAAGCTAATTTGAGATAAGCCACGGCAATATTTAACATATTCAATTAATAAACCATTAACAAATATTTTAATATCAAGCTCTAAATATGTCTTATTTTTAATATTTGGATTTTTATTACATAGTTCTAGTATTTTATTAGTAGTAATTAAAGATAGTTTCCTTGATGAATATAATACATCATTTGATTTACATAATAATTTATAATTATCATTATTCTTTTTAATATATTCAAAGAAAACATCAATAAATTGCTCAAATGTTTTTGGGCCGATTAATTTAGCATTATCAAAGAAATTATCAATTAATTCATTTTCATAATCCGCAACAACACTATATATATCATCATAATGTGAATAAAAGGCTCCTCGACTAATTTCAGCTCTTTCACATAATTCACTTACAGATATTTTACTTAAAGATTGTTTTTCAGATAGCATTTCTGCAAAAACTCTTTTTATTATTTTTTGTGTTTTCTTAGATGCATTATTTAAATTTTTAGCCTTCATTTTACTATTCCTCCACAATTATTGTAACATTGTATAAAAATGAACAATGTTAATAAAATTGTTCTTTAATATAAGTAACAACATAATTATAATTCAACATTGTAAAAATATCAATAGTGTAAAGAAATAAACATTGTTTATATTATTGAAAAGGAGGTAATAAAAATGTCAAAGGATAATTCATATGTAATTGAAGTTAATCATTTAACAAAGGATTATGGCTCAAATAGAGGTGTATTTGATGTTTCATTACATGTTAATAAAGGTGAGGTGTTTGGATTTTTAGGACCAAATGGTGCTGGAAAATCAACAACAATTAGACATTTAATGGGATTTTCACATCCAGACACAGGAGAATGTAAAATATTTGGCTATGATACCTTTAATAAGTATTATGAAATATTAAATCATGTTGGCTATATTCCTGGTGAAATTGCTTTACCTGCTGGTTTAACTGGTTGGCAATTTATCCATATGATGCAGGATATGCAAAAGTGTCATAATGATGAAATGTTAAAATATATGCTTGATTTATTTAAGCTTGAGGATAATGTCTTATGTGGTGAAACTAAAAGAATGAGCTTAGGTGTTAAAAGAAAGCTAGCTATTGTTACAGCTTTTATGTCAGACCCTGATGTTTTAATTTTAGATGAACCTACAAGTGGACTTGATCCAGTTATGCAAGAAAGATTTATTCAATTTATTTTAAATGAAAAGAAAAGAGGAAAAACAATTTTACTTTCAAGCCATATCTTTTCAGAAATTGATTCAACCTGTGATCGTATTGCCATAATTAAGGATGGAAAAATAGTTTCAGAATTCATAGCTAATGATTTAAAGCATGCTTCAAGAAAATACTATACAATTACATTTTTAAATGAAAATTCAAAAAATGAATTTATTGAAGAAGGTAAAAATATTAAATCATTTGAGTTATTAAAGAATGCAAATAATGAAGCATTTATAGCAATTGAGGATAAGGATTTAAATACCTTAATTGATATTCTATCAAAAAAGGATGTTGTTTCATTTTCTAATAGAAAGGAATCACTTGAAGACTACTTTATGAAATTCTATAAAGAAGATAAGGACTTTGGAGGTGCTTTAAAATGAACGTAATTGAAATTAAAAATCTTACAAAGGATTATGGCGATAATAGAGGTATCTTTGATATTAACTTAGATATAAAACAAGGCGAAATGGTTGGCTTTGTTGGAACTAATGGTAGTGGAAAAACTACAACAATTCGTAACATTATGGGCTTTATTAAGCCAACTAGTGGTAGCGTTAAGGTTAATGGCTTAGATTCTTGGGCTAATAGTAGTGAAATAGTTAAAAGCATTGGTTATGTTCCTGGAGAAATTGCTTTTCCAGATTTAAAAACAGGTATTGATTTTTTAAAATGTCAGGCTGACTTTTTAAAGATGGATAATATGGATTATGCTAATGAATTAATTGAAAGGCTACAGCTTGATCCTCGTGCTAATTTAAAAAGAATGAGCAAGGGTATGAAGCAAAAAACAGCCTTAGTAGCCGCTTTAATGAATAATGCTAGTATTATTATTCTTGATGAACCAACAACAGGCCTTGACCCTTTAATGCGTGCTACTTTCTTAGATATTATAAAAGAAGAGCATAAAAAGGGAAAAACAATCTTTATGAGTAGCCATAGCTTTGAAGAAATTGAATCAACATGTGACAGAGTTGTTTTAATTAGTGATGGTCATATTGTTGATGTATGTAATATGGATGACATTACAAATCGACCTGTTAAGGATTTTAAAATTGAATTTAATAGTAAAGAAGATTATCAAGAATTCTTAAAAGAGGATTTAAAGTTTACTAGATTACAAGATGAATATAATCAAGCAACTATTCAAATAAATAGTAATAAAACAGCTTCCTTATTAAAGATTTTAAAGAACTATAATGTTAAATTTATTTCAGAAATTCCATATACATTGGAAAAGCATTTTAAAAATATTTTATTAGAGAAAGAGGGTAATTTTAATGTTCAGTAAAGCTTTATTTAAGCAATCATGCAAAGCAAATGGTACAATGTGGAGCATTATTACAGCAGCAGTTTGCTTTATGCTAGCATGCGTTATGTTAATTTCAGGAAATGGAAATATTGGTGCCGTAAAGGATTCTATTCAAGATACAATTATTGAAAAGGAAATCAATTCACAGCTTGAAAAAAGAGCAATTAATTATTATGTAAATACAAAAGATGGCTTAGAAAAATTAGATGAATTCTTTGTTAAAAATGCCACAGAGACATTATCATATACTGTATGGTATTCATCTATGCCACTTGAAAGTAATTTTGAAAATAAAGAGCAATATAATTTAGCTTTAAAAGCATGGAATGATGCTAAACCAAATGGTAGTACTTCGTCATTAAAGCAATATGAAGAAAGCGTTAATAAATGGCAAAATGAAATGCCTTCATCTAGAGATTATAATTCAACAGAAGAATATATGCTAGCTTTAAGTAAATGGAAGGAAAATACTCCTGTAAGTCAAGAAAATGCTGTAAAAACAGCTTATACTAATGCCATTTTAAATGATTTAACTAATTATATTTATGATAGAGCCTTAAGCATTGATGAAAGCTATACAAAGGATTCAATTGAAGCTCAAGAAATGCTAGGGACTGTTATGTTTAGTGTTAATCCAACAAATCTATTTGATAATATTTATACTAAGCATAATGAAGTAATTGTTAGTGATTATGATATTTTATCATTAGTTAGCCATATTGCTAGTAGTGATATAAATACTTATTTAAAGAGTGAAGAAAGAATAGAATATATAAATGATAGAGCCTCATATACTTCAGCTATTTTCTTAGCTAATAATATGACTGATGAAAGTAATGTTACTAAATTACTTGAGCAATTAAAATCATTTGGTGTTGATAAAGAAAAATATGATACATTTAATTATACCTATGATTCTATTAAGCATATGGCTAAAACGGCAACTATTACATATTGTGGAAGAGTTGAATATGAATTATCTTTATTAAAGAAAAATTATGAAGATGGAAAATTTGAAAATGAAGAAAAATATCAAGAAGCTATTATAAATAAGCAAGAAGAAATTAAAAATGAGATTTCAAGTAGCTTACTTGCATCTTTACCTAAGGGTGTATCTGATGCTTTAGAGGAAGTTGGAAAAGCTGATTTATATACATTAATTGTTGGTTCAATATTCTATAAGCTTGCTGGATTATTATTACCTATTATTTATATGATAATGGCTTCAAACAACTTAATTTCTAATCAGGTTGATAGTGGTTCAATGGCTTATGTATTATCAACATCAACAAAAAGAAAAACAGTTGTATTCACACAAGCTGTTTATCTAATTGGGTCATTATTATTAATGTTTGCTTTAACTTCAATTACTGGTTGTGTTTGTTTAGCAATTGTTAAAGAAGATGTTCCACTTACATATGGTAAGCTATTATTATTAAATGTTGGGGCATTCTTAGTATTATTTGCTTTATCAGGTTTATGCTTCTTTACATCTTGTTTCTTTGATAGATCAAAACGTTCAATGGCAATTGGAGGAGGATTAAGTATCTTTGCATTAGTTGCTGCAATGCTAGGTTTATTTGGAAGCAAAGTAATTCCATCAGTTGTACGTCTTGATGCTTTAAATAACTTTAACTATGTAACTATTATTTCATTATTTGATGTTATTTCAATAATGAATAATACTTCAGCATTTATCTATAAGTTTTTAATTTTATTAGCTTTAGGCTTAACAGGATATGTTTTTGGATTAGTTAAGTTTACTAAAAAGGATTTACCATTATAGAAAGAAGGCAATCATTATGCTTGAATTCAAGCAATTATTTAAAGAATATGAAGAACTTAGTGTTTTACAAAGAAGTAGTATCTTAACCTATAAATCTGTTGATATTTTAGCTAAGCTAAAAAAGCTAGATATTGAAGGAATTGATCCAGTTAATACGCTAGCAAGCTTTATAATTGGAGCAGTTGTTGCTGATAATAGAGTAAATGAACAAGAATATTTACTTATTTATCCATCCCTTGTAAAAACATTTGGTGATAACTTTGATTTTGATAGTATTAAGGAATCATTTAAAAGAGATTACAAAGGAAATAGCATGATAAAAAAGTATAGTAAGGAATTAATTGAAATATTAAGTGATGTTGATGAAAGCTTACAGCTTGATGTTATTATACTATGCTTATGTGTTGTTTCTCTTGATGGAAAAATATCTTTAAAAGAAAGACGTTATATAAAGAGGCTTTGTAAAATCTAAGAACAAAAGTGATTTTTAATCACTCAATGGGATGAAAATCCCATTTTTTAATGATGTACAGTTATAGTTATTACTTGTTTAAGGTAAATAACTATAATCTTACCTGTACTCGATATGGTATTGTTAGACCGCTATCCCTCAAATTTGATATTATCTCATCATTAGGTTTACTTTTTCTTAGTAT
>CAKPXF010000008.1 GCA_934201705.1 uncultured Bacilli bacterium
ACTTATACTTTGTATAAGTAATTTATCAAAAATATTATTTGAGTCTAAATAATATAGTGTTAAATCCTAAAAACGGGGCTAAAAAATCATTGGTAATACTTGGAGATTATAAATTCTTTTTAAGTGCTTGTTTAAAGGAAAATCGTTTATATAGAAAAACTAATTTAATTAGCCAAATCAATAAAATCTTAGAATAAAAATAATATATCTACACAAACTATCATGGGTGATATTATGTGTAAGGTATCAATGTTTTTAATACATGTAGTTGCAGCAACTGCTTTAGTCGTAGAGGGATGTTACATTTATTTAAACGAAACTGGTCGTTTAAATAAAGTAAAAAGAGACTGCTACAATAAGGTTATGGATATTAAAGATGATATAAAAAGAAATATGAAATAATATTAACGAGTAAAAAATAGATTTTACTCGTTTTTAATTGCATTTTTCCTTTATTTAATATATTTTATGTTGTATAATAGACATGTCGATGAAAAAGAATAAGTATTTTCTTATCTTTATAGAGAATAGCTAAATGGTGGAAAAGCTATAGGATAGTAATATTTTGCTACTTTGGAGATGGAACTAATCATTCCCGTAATTCTAACGATAAAGAAAAATTAAGAGCTCAATATGAGAAGTAGGATGGTACCGCGAATTATTCGTTCCTACATATACATTTTTTGTATAGGAGGTATTTTTTTTATGAAATACATGACAAGTAATGAAATTAGAAATATGTGGTTGGATTTTTTTAAATCAAAAGGTCACCACGTTGAAGAAGGAGCATCTTTAATTCCTATTAACGATCCAACATTACTTTGGATTAATGCAGGAGTTGCTGCTTTAAAGAAATATTTTGATGGAAGTGTTATTCCACAAAACCCTCGTATTTGTAACGTTCAAAAAGCTATTAGAACAAATGATATTGAAAATGTTGGACACACAGCGCGCCACCATACATTTTTTGAAATGATGGGTAATTTTTCGATTGGCGATTATTTTAAAAATGAAGCTATTGAATTTGCATTTGAATTATTAACAAGTGATAAATATTTTGCAATACCTTTAGATAAATTATATATGACTTATTTTCCTCAAGATAAAGATACTTATAATAAATGGATATCACTTGGCGTAAGTAAGGAACATATGATTCCTTGTGAGGATAATTTCTGGGAAATTGGTGAAGGACCTTGTGGACCAGATAGTGAAATTTTCTTTGATAGAGGAGAAAAATATGATCCTGATCATATTGGACTTGATTTATTAAGAAAAGATATTAATAATGATAGATATATTGAAATTTGGAATATAGTATTTTCACAATTTAATTCAAAGCCTGGAGTTCCTCGTAGTGAATATAAAGAACTTCCACATAAAAATATAGATACAGGAGCAGGCCTTGAAAGATTTTGCTGTATAATGCAAGATGCACCAACAAACTATGAAACAGATTTATTCATGCCAATTATTAAAAAATGTGAAAGTTTAGCAAATGTTAAGTATGAAGGTGAATATAAAACAAGCTTTAAAATCATCGCTGATCATTTAAGAACTTGTACATTTGCTTTAGCTGATGGTGCAGCATTTAGTAATGAAGGAAGAGGTTATGTTTTAAGACGTTTATTAAGACGTGCTGTAAGACATGGAAGAAAAATTGGTATTAACCATGAATTTTTAGCAATGCTTGTTGATGAAGTAATTAATATTATGAAGGATTTCTATCCATACTTAATTGAAAAATCTGAATATATTAAAAATCTAGTCACTATTGAAGAAAGAAAATTTTTAGATAAATTAACTGATGGTGAAAAAATCTTAAATGATTTATATAATAAAAACCATGAAATAAGTGGCGAAGATGCTTTCTTATTATATGATACATATGGCTATCCATTTGAAATTACTTTAGAATTTGCCCAAGAGCATGGCTTAACAATTAATAAGGATGTATTTGATAAAGCTATGGAAAGACAAAAGGAATTAGCTCGTGGTAGTAGAGGTAATAAAAACTCTATGAAGTCTCAAAACTCTTTATTTATGGATTTCCATCTATTAGATAAATTCGTTGGCTACGATACATTATCTACTACTAGTAAAGTAATTGCTATTTTTGAAGATGAAAATGTAATTGATGTTGTATTTGATGTCACTCCATTTTATGCTGAAATGGGTGGTGAAGTTGGTGATACAGGAACTGTTTTTAATGATTCATTTGAAGGAAATGTAATTGATTGTGTTAAAATGCCAAATGGTCAACATTTACATAAAGTAAAAGTTATTAAAGGTGATTTAAAAGTAAATGATGAAGTAACACTAAAGGTTAATGAAGAATTAAGAAAAGAAATTGAATGTAACCATAGTGCAACTCACTTACTTGATCAAGCCTTAAAGGATGTACTTGGAAGTCATGTATATCAACATGGCTCACAAGTAAATGCTTCTAATATTAGATTTGACTTCAACCATTTTGAAAATGTCAAGGTTGAAGATTTATTAAAAATTGAAAATATAATTAAAGAAAAGATTAATGAAGGTTTAAACGTTAGAACTTATGAATTACCAATTAATGAAGCTAAAAAGGAAGGCTGTACAGCTATTTTTGGTGAAAAATATGGTGATATTGTAAGAATTGTTAATATTAATGAATATTCAAAGGAATTCTGTGGTGGTTGTCATACTAAAAACACTAAAAACATTGTTGATTTTGCCTTTACTTCAATTGAATCAAAAGGCTCTGGTATTTATAGGGTTGAAGCTGTAACTGGTAATGATATTTTAAATAAAATTAAACAAAGCAATGAAAATTTATTTAATGAATATAATTTATTAATTGAAAAATATAATGCATTATTAAAGGAAGTAAAGGATACTTCAAATATCTCTTTAAATAAAAATATTTCATTTACATTAAAGCCAACATATGCATCATTAATTGAAGTTAAAAATTGTAATGAAGCTTTAAAGGAAAATATTAAAAACCTTGATAAGGCAATAAAAATGTCTGCATCTAATAGTGTTGTTTCATCATTTAATTATGATAATGTAGCAATTAAAGAAATAAATGGTATTAAAGCAATATTTGTTAAATTAGAACTTGATGATGGTGGAATTGTTAAGCAAATTGCTGACAATTTACAAAATAAATATCCTGATTGCTTAATATTTATAATGTCAGTTGCAACTGATAAATTATTATTTGTTGCAAAAGCTAATAAAGAAATTAATAATAAGGGTATAATGTGTGGTAATTTAGTAAAGCAAGCTGCATTGCTTTGTGGTGGTAATGGTGGTGGTCGTCCTGACTTTGCACAAGCTGGAGGTAAGGATGTAAGTAAAGCTGCTGAGGTATTTACACTTGTTGAGGGCTTAATTAAATGAAAGCATTAGGACTTGATATTGGAAGTGTAACTGTAGGAATTGCTTTATCTGATAGTTTAAAAATGTTTGCTTCTGCATATAGTGTTATTAGATACGAAGAAGAAAATGATGATCTTTTTAAGCAAATAGTAGATATTATAAAAAAAGAAGATGTTGATGTTGTAGTAGTTGGAATGCCATATCATATGAATGGAGATTTTTCTTTGGGCTGTGAAAGGACACGTCGCTTTGAAGAAAAAATCAAACAATTAATTGATATTGAAATAGTTGAAATTGATGAAAGAATGTCAACAGTTACGGCACAAAATGCTTTATTAGCCTTTGATGTATCTCGTAAAAAAAGGAAACAAGTTGTCGATAAAGTTGCTGCAAGTGTGATTTTACAAAATTACTTAGATAGAAGAAAATAGGAGAAAAAATATGAATAACGAAGATAGAAAAATGCAAGTAGTAGATGAAAATGGAAAAGAAACTGAAATGTTTATTTTATTTACTACATCACTAGAATCAACTAATAAAAATTATATTTTCTATGTTGATCCTAAAGATGAAAAAGGTAATGTTTATGTATCATCTTATGATGAATCAAATCATTTATCTCCAGTAACTAATGATGATGAATGGAATGAGCTTGAAAGCGTATTTAACGATTTCATGGATGAACAAAACAATTCATGTTTTTCTTGTAGTGGCAATTGTGGTGATAATGAAAGCTGTGATTGTCAATCTTGTGATGGAAATTGTAAAGAAAATTAAGGTGAGAATATGAAAAATGTTCCAAAGTTTGAAACTAAAAGATTAATAGTAAGGCTTGTAAGCTTAGAAGATTTTCAAGATTACTATGAATTTTGTAGTGACCCTTTGGTATGTAAGTATTTAACCTTTAATCCATATACTAGTAGCTATCAAGCAAAAAAAACAATTGAAAATATGATTAGAGCATATCTTGCTGAAACTGATTTTAATTATTCAATTGTTTTAAAGGATACTTTAAAGGTAATAGGTTCAATATCTTTATCCTTTAAAGAAAATCATATAGCTGAGCTTGGTTATATTTTAAATAGTAAGTATTGGAATAATGGTTATATAAGTGAAGTTGTAAATAGCTTTATTAGTATTGCTTTTATATATTTTGATGTGAATATAGTAATTGCTAAATATTTACAGGACAATATAGCTAGTGAAAAAATATTAATAAAGAATGGCTTTTATAAAACTAACATAATCCAAAATGGTTTTATAAAGAATGGTATTTATTATAATTTGGTTGAATGCCAACGCCATAATAATGCTTAAAATTAATGGAAAGAATTAGCTTGGTGTTTTCCAACAATTCTTTCCTTTATTTGTTAAAAATGATGAAACATATTAAAATTATTAGTCAAAATGTACATTTATTACATGATAAAAGTGCTATCAAGATTAATGTTAATTGACAAGTTTAAAATATTAATGTAGAATAGTTTTGATAGTCATATACAATAGTATATGTGAGGAGAATAAATATGGCAAAAAAGGAAAATAAATTTATTGGCTATGCTGTTTTATCTATTATTCCTCTTTTAGGAATTATTTGGGCTTTTGTGGCTGGTATGCAACACACAAAATATGTAAATGATGTAAAAAAAGTTGAACTTAATTTTGAAAAAGAAGTAAATACATATTTTAATAGCCTTGGCCAAAATTCAAAGGGTGAAAATTATCCAACTATTAATGAAGAGTTAAATTTAACATCTATTTTACCTCGAAAGTATTCATCACATTTAATGGGAGATAATTTTTCTGGAAATTCATCTTATGCCATTACTTTAGGATTTAATCCTGAAAGAGAAAATGTTGCTAAAAAAGATGAAAGTGGTCAAATTATCAAAGACGAATATGGAAATGAAGTTTATGAAAGTGTTTTGAAGTTTAAAATGATTTATGAGTTCTTTATTGATAGTGACACATATACAAATTTTTCAGAATATTTCGATAGAGACTGTTTCTCATTGGTTGGTGAAAATGAATTCACTTATTTAACTTATTATAAAAATAACCCTCGTCATGCCCCAATTAATGCTTTAACAGATATATTTAAAAATAACTATAAAAATGTGCACACATATGTTTATAACGGAACAACTTATGAGGGTGTTTCATATCAAAGTGTAATTGACTTAATAAATGATTTAGGTGAAATTACTGTTAATTCTAAAAAACAACTTGATTTAATTAAGACTACAATTTCTTTATTAAATGAAGAAGATATTACTTTAATTTCAAATTATGATGTATATCAAGAAGCTTTATTAACTTATGATGTTAAGGTTGTTGAAAATACTATTGATAAGCTTCCAAAACTTGAAAATTTAAAATCTACTGATTATTTTAAAATTAATAAAGCAAAACAATCATTAGCTACTTTAAGCGTAGAACAACAAGCTAAGGTAAATAATATAGATACTTTGAACCAACTATATAATAAGGTAATGGCACTTCAATATATTGATTATAAATTAAATGATACATTATTAGATGAAAAGGGTAATGAAAAGCCATATACTGATGAACAAATTAAGGCATTAGTTGATGAATATAATAAATTGACTGGCGAACAAAAGGCATTTATTGATGAAAAATCAATGAACCTTCTTAAAGCAAAGGTTGAAGAATATAATAATAAGCATCAAGATAATAAATTGGTCTTAGACTAATTTATTTCTTTTGCGTTTTAAAGGAGGTATTATTGATGAAATCTATTAATGTTACAGATGCAAGAAAGGATATGAGTTCATTCTTTGATTCTGTTATCCATGAAAAGCCACTTATTTTGAAAAGAAGAAAATATGAAGCAGTTTTAGTTGAAAAATCTTTAATGTCTATGATGCTTGAATATGCAAAGATTAATGTTTCTTCAATGGAAAGTGAAAAAAAATGGATATATAGAGCAAGTGATCTTGATGTCTTTGGCGAAGGTGAAAGTAAAGTTGATGCATTAAACGCTTTATGTGAAGCTTTAATTAATTATGCTAATGAGGTGTATGATAACTTTATGTTTTACTATTATGGGCAAAACATAAAAAGTAAGTTGCCATATATATTTAACATTCTTTTATGCGAAAGTATAGAAGATGTAAAGAATATTCTAGTTTATTGTAAAACTAAAAAGAAAAAGTAACGTTTTAAACTATTATTATTGACTAAATTATTATTATCTTTTCTAAAGAAAAGAATTATGATAGTATATACATGAATGTGAAGTAAAGCATCCATTGTATCTTAAAAATATTTTGGGGAGGAATTTTTAAAAAATGAAAGTTAAATTAGAAAATTTGACAAAAATTTTCCCAGGAAGAAATAAGGGAGATAGCGAAACTACTGCTGTAAGCAATTTTACTTATGAAATTCCTGATGGAAAGCTTATTGGTTTACTTGGCCCTTCAGGCTGTGGTAAATCAACAACGTTGTTTATGTTAAGTGGACTTTTAAAACCATCTTCTGGAAAAATTTATTTTGGTGATGATGATGTTACTAATCTAACTCCAGAAAAAAGAGGGGTTGGCTTAGTTTTCCAAAACTATGCTTTGTATCCTCATATGACAGTTAAGGAAAATATTATGTTTCCTTTACAAAATATGAAGGTTCCTAAGGCAGAAATTATTGAAAGAACATTAGCTGCTGCTCGTCTTGTTCAACTTGATAATTATCTTGAAAGGAAGCCAAGTCAATTATCTGGTGGTCAACAACAGCGTGTTGCTATTGCTCGTGCCTTAGTTAAAAATCCAAAAGTTTTATTACTTGATGAACCACTTTCAAATTTGGATGCTCGTTTAAGATTACAAACTCGTGAAGAAATTAGACGTATTCAAAGAGAAACTAAAGTTACGACTATATTTGTTACTCATGACCAAGAAGAAGCTATGAGTATTTCTGATATGATTGTCGTTATGAAACTTGGTGTTGTTCAACAAATTGATAAGCCTCAAAATGTTTATGATAATCCTGTTAATTTATTTGTTGCTAAGTTTTTAGGTACTCCACCAATTAATGTTTTTGATGGATATATTAAAAATAAACAGTTATTTATTGGACATGAAAAAATTATGGATGTGAATGTTAATGAAGATATTGAAGTATCTGTTGGTATTCGTCCAGAAGGATTTATTTATGCGCCAAATGACGGAGTGTTAACTTGTGATATGCGTTCGCTTGAAGTAATGGGTAGAGATAGTTCTATTGTTTCTACACATCCTCAATCACAGTCAGTTAATATTCGTTCAATAATTGATTCAGATATTAAAGTTGATCCTTCATTAAAGATTGTAAAATTTAATCTAAAACCAAATAAAGTCTTCTTATTTAGAAAAGATGATGAAACTCGTATTTATTTAAATGAGGAATAGTTTATGGTAGATGCGCAACATAAATGGAAAGCTTGGATATATTTAGCTCCGGCTTTAATCCTATTATTAATTTTTACAATATGGCCAATTATTAATACATTTCACTTTGCGTTTTTAGCTGGCTATAATCCATCTGGTAGTGTTGCTGGTGAAACTTATTATTTCAATTTAAGTAATTTCTCATCAGTATTAACAGAGCAAGATTTCTTAAAATGTTTAAAAAACACGTCATTACTTTGTATTTTGACAGTACCGATTTCTTGCATCTTAGCACTAATCATTGCCGTATTTTTAAATTCTATTACTAAGTTTTCAAAATTACTTCAAACAATTTTCTTCTTACCATATGTTACTAACACTATTGCTATTGGTATGGTATTTGCTATGATGTTTAATATTGTAAACTTAAGATATGAAAGTGATTATGCAAAATATGTTGAAGATGTCCTCGCGACAGGAAAAACTCCAAAGGACTTATACCTTTCAAAATTAGAAGAAAGAAATGGTATTATGTATCAAACCGGCTATACAGCTGACTCTTGGGGGATTATTAATAACTTTTTAATCTTTTTAAAGATTGATCCAATTATTTGGATAAATACAACCGCTTCATCTTATAGTGCAAATATAGCGGTTTTAGTTATATATATTGTTTGGAATGCTTTACCATTTAAAATATTGATTTTACTTGGGGGCTTGCAATCAGTTAATAAACAATATTATGATGCAGCAAAAATTGATGGCGCTAGTAGATTTACAATATTTAGACGAATTACAGTGCCTCTTTTATCTCCAATGATTGCTTATGTTGTTATTACAAGCTTTATTGGTGGATTTAAAGAATACTCAAGTGTAATTGGTATATATGGTGAAACTCGTGGCCCATCAGGTGATGCTACAAAGAGACTTGATACAATTGTTGGGTACATTTATGATGCTTTAGCAAAGTCTAATTATGGAGTTGCTTCAGCTGCTTCATTAATTTTATTCTTTATAATCTTTGTAATTACATTAGTTAATTTATATGTATCAAGCAAGAAAGTACATTATTAGGAGGATTTAAAAATGAATGAAAATGAAAAAAATACTTTAAATCAACTTAATGATGAAGAAAAAATAATACATTTAAAAGGTGCATACAAGAAAAGCCAAAAAACAGCAGATATAACAAAATGGATTTTTGTTGGGACGTTAGTATTTGCAATTATTTTATTGATTTTCTATTTTGCAACTTTTAAAAACTTTAAAGACTCACTAGTTTTATTTATATTTACTTTAATTTTTTCAATTTTAGCAATTTGCTTTGGTATTATTAATTACCTTACTAACAAAAAAATTAAAGAAATAATAAATGTAGGTAAAAAGATTGATAGTAGTTTTACACTTTTAATTGAAGAATATGAATTAAAATCAATTGAACTTAATTCGAAAATATCAAAAATAATAGTAACATCTTTGATTTATCTATTCTTAATTATTATGGCAGTTATTATCTTGTTCCCATTTTATTGGATGATAAATACATCATTAAAAACTTATGATGAATATAAACAAACTATTCCAACATTTTGGCCACAAGAGGTTCGTTTTTCAAATTACAAGGATGCCTTTGTATCAAAGAATTTAGGAACTTTATTTGTAAATACAGTTTATGTCGGAATTGTTTCTACAATACTATCATTGATTATTACTGTTTTGTCTGCCTTTGCTTTTGCTCGTTTAGAGTTTAAAGGAAAGTCAACATTATTTGCTGCTTTACTTGCTACAATGATGATTCCAGGTGAACTATTTACTATTACTAACTATGCTACAATTTCACAACTTCATTGGAAGGATACATTTGCAGTTTTGATTATTCCATTTTTAGTATCAGTATTCTATATTTACTTACTAAGGCAAAACTTCTTACAAATTCCAAATGAATTATATTTAGCTGCTAAGGTAGATGGTACAAGTGATTTTAAATATTTGCTTAAGATTATGGTTCCACTTTCACTTCCTACTTTAATTTCAATTACAATTTTAAAGATGATGGGAGCTTGGAACTCATACGTATGGCCTAACTTAGTTGCTTCTGATAAGTCACATAGGCTTATCACAAATGGTTTAAGAAATGCTTTTACATCTGCTGATGGAACGACAGAGGTTCCAACACAAATGGCAGCTGTTGCATTAGTTTCATTACCACTTTTCTTAGTATTTATTTTCTTAAGGAAATATATTATGAAGGGTGTATCTCGTAGTGGTATAAAGGGATAGAAAGGAAAAAGAAAAATGAAAAAAAATTTAAATTTATTAACAACTTTATTAATGTCTTCATTAGTTACAATTGGATTAGTTGCATGTAATAATAATGTAAATGATACTTCTTCAAATGTTGAAAATACATCTAGTGAAGTAAAAAATTCAAATACTGATAACGAAAATACTTCGTCAAGTGAAGCAACAAGTTCAAGTGAAACAACTTCAAGTGAAACAACAAGTTCTTCAACTGATGGCCGTGTTGATTCAAAATTATCATTTGACATTAACACACCTGTAACAATTAATTTATACACTTCTTTATCTTCAAGTGCATCATATGGTTTGCTTTTTGATAGTTATATTGAAGAATTTCAAGAATTGTATCCAAACATCACTGTTAACCATGATAGAAAAGGTGGTTATGATGATGTATTAAATGCCATTAAAACAGAAATTGGTAGTAACTCTCTTGAAGCTAATTTAGCTTATTGCTATTCAGACCATGTTGCTTATTATAATAAAAGTAGATGTGTTCAAACATTAGATAAGTTTATTTATAATAATCAGGTTGATGAAAATGGCAATTATGTTTATGGAATGAGCGATGAGCAAATTGATGACTTTATTGATTCATACTGGAATGAGGGAAAATCATATGGTGATGATTTAATGTATACTCTTCCACTTTATAAATCAACTGACTTAATGTTTTACAATGTAGATGTATTTAATAAACATAATTTAAGTGTTCCAACACATTGGTTCTCAAATGATGCAAATGATACAACTTCTATGGAATATGTTTGCGGAAAATTAAGAAGCTTATATCCAAATGATTATCCTTTAGGAATTGATAGTGAAGCTAATATGTTTATTACAATGTGTGAACAATATGGTTCTCCATATACTTCTGCAACTGGTGATCATTATTTATTTAACAACGATACAAATAAAGAATTCGTTAAAAAGTTTGCTGAATGGTATTCTAAAGGCTATTTAACAACTGGTGAAATTAGTGGCGCACACTATTGCTCAAGCTTATTTACAAACTTAAGTGATGATTCAGCTAAGGTTTTTATGGGTATTGGTTCATCTGCTGGTGCTAGTAAGCAATTACCAGATCAATCTTCACCATTAAAATTTGAAGTTGGAATTGCTCCACTTCCACAAATGGATGTTTCTAATCCAAAAGCTATTTCTCAAGGACCTAATATGTGTATCTTTAAAAATGATGACCAACAAAAGGTTATGGCTTCTTGGTTATTATTAAGATATTTAACAACAAACTTAACTTTCCAAGCTGAAATGTCAATTGACTCTGGTTATATCCCTGCAATTGAATCTGTATTTGAAAATGCTCATTTTATGAAATGGTATACACAAGCAAATGGTAATAGCAAGGAAGGCTTAACAGCTTTATCTGTTAAAACATCTCTTGACAATCAACAGATGTTTTATACTTCTCCTGCATTTGTAGGTTCATCACAAGCTAGAACACAAGTTGGCAAACTATTAACTTCTGCTTTACAAGAAACAAATCTTACAGACGAAACATTAAATAAATTATTTATGGACGCAGTTGATGCATGTAAGAGAGATGAATAGTTTATGAAGAAAAATTTAATTTTATTAGCATCATCGTTTATTTTAACGATGTCATGTGTAGCTTGTAATAATAACAATAGCAATCATGAGAATAGTTCATCTAATAATGAAACTTCATCAATAGCTAATTCTTCAAATACTGAAACTTCATCATCTACTTCTAGCCAAATAAAACTTGATACTAATAGAACAATTGAAATTAGATTTTATCACACAATGAATGGGCAATTAAATGCTTTACTTGATTCTGCAATTGATGAATTTAATGAGATCTATCCTAATATTAGAGTTTCTAATACTTCTGCTGGGGGTTATGATGATGTATCTGACCAATTAGTTACATCTATTGCCGGTGGCGATAAGGTTTGCGATATGGTTTATTGCTATCCAGACCATATTGCAAAATACAATAAAGCTAATGCTGTTTCAACACTTGATAAGTTTATTTATGATAGACAAGTTGATGAAAATGGTAATTTACTTTATGGTATGAGTGATGAACAGATCGATGACTTTATTGATGCATTTTGGGAAGAAGGAAAATCATTTGGTGATGATCTAATGTATTCTTTACCTTTATCAAAGTCAACTGAATTATTATATTATAATAAGACATTCTTTGAGCAAAATAACTTATCTGTACCTGATCACTGGTTTAGTAGTGGCGAAAATGATACAACTTCTATGGAATATGTTTGTGAAAAAATTATTACGATTGATCCTACATGTATTCCTTTAGGATATGATTCTGATTCAAACTGGTTTATTACAATGTGTGAACAATTTAATACTGGTTATACTACTGCAGTTGGTGATAATCATTATATCTTTGATAATCCTGAAAATCGTGAAATAGTAAGTAAGCTTAAGAACTGGTATACTAAAAAATATATAACTACAAAAATGATTTTAGGTACATATACTTCAAGTGCATTTACTAATAAAAATGATAGTGGAACTAAAATCTATATGAGTATTGGTTCAAGTGGTGGCGCTAGTAATCAAAATCCTGGTGTTGATTCATTTGAAGTTGGCGTTGCAAAGCTTCCTCAAAAGGATGCAGTAACTGGAAATAGTGATACTCGTAATGGAAAAGCAATCTCACAAGGACCAAACATTTGTATTTTAAAAAATGATGATCCACAAGTTGAACTTGCATGTTGGCTATTATTAAGATATTTAACTACTAATATTATTTTCCAATGTGAATTTTCTATGCAATCTGGTTATTCTCCTGTAACTGAATCAGTATTTGGTAATGAAATTTACTCAAAATTCTTATACAATTCTAAAGGAAATAATCACATTACTGCGCAAGCTGTTAATATGTCGCAAGAACAAGCAAATTGGTTCTTTACTTCTCCAGCATTTATTGGCTCATCAGAAGCAAGAACACAAGTTGGCGCATTATTATCATCAGCTTTACAAGGAAAAGATGAAAATAGCGTTGCTAAAGCTTTTGAAGATTCAATAAAAGCTTTACAATCTATTAAATAAAGAGGTATTAAGCATGAAAAAAATGAAATTATTATTATCCTTATTGCTTTTAGTGGGAATTGCTAGTTGTAACAATCAAGCTGATTCTAGTAATACTACTTCAAGTAATGAAAGCTCTTCAACCATTGTAGAAAGCTCTTCAACTATTGTAGAAAGCTCATCTATAATTGAAGAAAGCTCGTTAAGTAGTTCTTCTTCAAACGAAGATGTATCGTCTTCTGTAACTACTGAACCTGTTGATTTTGCTGCAAATGTAAAATTTGATCCAAATGATACTAGTAAAGTATATGCAGAAGTAACAGTTCATTCATATATTGATGGGGATACGACTCACTTTGTTCCAGTTGGAACCCCAAAAAATTGGATTAAGGATGAAGATGGAGTCTTAAAGGCTAGATATAATTGTGTTGATACTCCTGAATCAACAGGTAAGGTTGAACCTTGGGGTGTGGCTGCTAAAAAATATACAAATAGTCATTTAAAAGAAGCTAAATCAATTATTGTTCAATCTGATACAAACACTTGGAATACTGATAGTACAGGCGTAAGATATTTAGTTTGGGTATGGTATATGGCTGCTGATGCTTCTGAATATAGACTATTAAATCTTGAGTTAGTTCAAGAAGGCTTAGCTAAATTAAAAAGCGCTAGTAACTTTTCGTTAGCTGATGTTTTCCAAAAAGCTAACTTACAATCTATGCAACTTGGCTTAAAGCTTTATAATACAAAATTAAAAGATCCTGATTTTTATTATGGTGATGCCCTTCCAATCTCTTTAAAGGAATTAAGACTACACATTGATTCATATAAAGATAAAAAAGTTAGTGTTGAAGGCTTAATTACTTATTATGATAGTGATGGTGGCTCTTTCTATATTTCTGAATATGAAGGTAGTTATGCATATAGCATTGGTGTTTATTTGGGATTTAACACATATGATATTATAAAAGCTGGGAATTATCTTCGTGTTGTTGGGACTGTTCAATATTTCGACCCATCTGATGAAGGAAATGGAACATGGCAAATTTCTGGTGTTACCTATAGATATATGAATCCAGACCATAAAGATTCTATGAAAGTAATATCTGAAGATAATGAGGTTACTCCTTTTCCTATTACTTATGTAGATTTATCTACTCAAGATAAAGATAAAATCATATTTGAAGAAACTGTAGTTGGTGATGATGGTGAAGAAACAATTAATACTATTGAAATTCTTCCTGGTAATTTATATCAAGGAACATATGTAAAATATAGCAATCTTGAGGTATATAGATGCTATACAACACAAACTGAAGGCTCAAAAAATAAAAATGCAATTACAATGTATTGTCGTGACGCCGATGGAAATGAAATTGTTGTTAGAACTTCAGTTATGTATAGAAAAGACGATAAGGGTAACGTAGAATTAGTTACTCAAGATGAATTTCTTAATAAAACTATAAATGTTTTAGGAATTGTTGATCATTACAATGATTCAATACAAATTCACGTATTTCAAGTAGGGGATATAACATTTGTTTCTTAGCAAATGTTATTATATAAATATTAAAGGAGAAAAAAAATGAAACAAAATAAAAAATTATTAGTTTTATCAATGTCACTTCTTTTAGGACTAGGAATGACAGCTTGTGGAAATAATAACAATTCTACAAGCGAACCTGCAAAAGATTCATCTAGTTCTGTTGTAGAAAATTCTTCTTCTGTAAATGAAGAATCAAGTTCAACTGTTGAAGAATCAAGCTCAACTGTTGAAGAATCAAGTTCAACTGTTGAAGAATCAAGTGATAATAATGATGAAGAATTAAACACTTTAGCATCTGAGGTTGCTGATTCAATTAGATTAGCTAATAAAGATAATAAAAAAAGACTTGAAAGCTTTACACTACCAACAGTTCAATCATCTTACAACAAGAATGATGAAAAAGTTACATTTACAGTAGAATGGAAATTAACTGTTGCAGAAGGTGGATTTGCTGGTGCAGTTTCAATGGGTGAAGTAAATGATAAAGGTATGCAAGTTGTTAATATTTCTTATACAGAAAATAACAACGTTCAAACTAACTTTACTTTAGTTGGTACAGTAAGTGATGGCAATGGTCATGAAGCAACTGTTACTTTAGATGGTTACTATGTTCCTGAATTTGTTGTTAATTATACTTCATTTGAAGATTTTAAGAAAATGGCTGATGATAAAAATAATACAGAGGACGCAACTGTTTTAGGTACTGTTTCAGCTATTTATAAGACAGGTCTTTATATTACTGATGTAGCAAATAAGACATTCTATTGCTTTACACCAGCATCAATTAATGCTGATGATTATGCAACTTTATTCCCAATTGGTTCAAAAGTAATTGTAACTGGTAAACCAGCTAATTATTATAATGCTTACCAATTTTCTAAAGGATGTACAATTAAAAAAGTTGCTGACAAGACTGAATTTGCTATTCCTTATGTTGATCAAACTGAAGCATTTACAAACGCTAAGAGCAATAAAGATGGAGATAGCTTAAATCAATACTTAAATAGCTATGTTGAATTAAAAGATGTTAAGATTAATGATATCGATACAGCAAATTACTACTATTACTTTACTTTAGGTACTAATAAATATTATTTGAGAACAACTACATCATTTATTAATCCTGAAACTGGTGTTAAGTTTACAAATGCTGAAGCAAGCTCAATTGTCGCTGAATGGACTGCAGGCTATACAGCAAATATCAAAGGATTAGTACAATCATATTCTGGTAATTTCTACATAACTCCAGTTGAAACAAGTGCTGTTACAATCGTTACAAGAGAAATTAGTGATGAAAATAAAATGGCTAATGATATTAGCGATGTAGCTAATTTATTTAAATCTTCATATGCTAAAACAAGTGAAGTTACTTTACCATCAACTGGTGAAAAATATAATTCTACTTTAGCATATGAAATTACAGCAGGTACTACTGCTAAGATTGAAAGTGGAAAAGTTATTATTACTCCTAAGGCTGTTGAAGAAACAGTAACTATCAAAGTTACTGCTACTTTAAATGGTAAGACAGTTGAAGATGAAATTACATTTACTGTATTAGCAACTCAAGATTTATCAAAGCAAGTTGAAATTAATGTTGATACAGTAAGCATGGTAACTTCATATCCAAAGGAAGCAGAAGCAACTAGTAAAATTGGTGATTTTGAATTTGCATATTTACAAGTAGCAAACTATGGTAATGGTATGCAATTTAAAGCTGGCTCAAAAGATGAAACTACTGGTGCTGTAACTCCAGTTTCTTATTTTAGAAATGCTAGTGCTTTCACTAAAGGAATTGCTTCAATTGAAGTAAATTTAAATGCTGCTAAAATGACTCATGATAATAATGATGCATTCTTATTCTCATTTGGTACAACAAATGAATATAAAGATTCAACATATTCATTATCAGTAAAAGGTGATGTAACTACTTATGTTGTAACTCCAGACGCTACTACTTATACATACTTTAAAGTACAAAACACTATTTCTTTTGCATGTTATATTGATTCAATTGTAGTTAAGTTTGCTGATGGTGGTGAAACACCAGTTGTTCCAACACTTAAATCTTATACATTAGATGTAACATCTATGGGATTAGCTAGTCAAAAATATGCCGATGGTAATGTTACAGTTTCTAATACGAAATTTGAATTTGTTGAACTTGGCAATTATGGTAATGGAATTCAAATGAGAAATAAAGCAAAACAATCTACTTTGTGGAATAGTGAAGCGTTTGCTTCTGGAATTTCTAAGATAGAATTTAATTATAATTCTGATAAGGCTGGATTTTCAAATAGTGATGCTTTAAAAATAGAATTCGGAGTAGATAATACTTTTGCTTCTCATACAGCCTATTTATCAACTGAAAAAGGCGTAACTAAATATACTATAACACCAGACGCTAATACTTATACTTTTGTTAGAATGTGTGATAACATTAGTTACTCTCTATATTTCGATTCAATTGTAATTTACTTAGCTTAATGCAATGCATTTAAACAGAAGGAATTTTAATAATTTTCCTTCTGTTTTTGTTTGCTTATTATTATATGTTATGAGATAATATACTGATGGGGTGATAGAAGTGGAAAAGAAGATGACCTTTAAGAAACCAAAATGGATAAGAAGAATTGGTGCAGCCTTACTTGATTTTATATGTGCTATTTTGTTAATGCTTATTTTATCATTTGCTACTACTCCAATAGTAAATAAGATTTTTAATGGTGATGAGTTAAAGAAAGAATATTATTCTTATGCTATTGCTACTAAATTATATACATATGATGAAAATAACAATATTCAAATCATATATGATGTTAAAACATTTGATGAAAATTTGACTTATTTTTATAAAAATTGTACTGAAAACAAAATTGATGAATACATTAATAAAAAGAAAGAATCATCGTTATTTCATTATGATGAAGCTACAAATTCTTATGTTGAAAAAGAATATGATTACAATGATTCTAAAATAAGAGTACAATATACAAATTTTTATGTTGAAATAAGAGACTACTGCATTAAAAATTATTTAGATGCATATTTAAATAAAAATGAAAATTACAAGGTTGTAGCAAGAAAGGTTAGTATGTTAAATTATACCTCTACTTTAAGTGCCTTTGTTCTTTCTCTTTTAATTATTTATTTATTAATTCCTTTAATTAACAAAGATAATAAGACAATTGGTAAGATGTTCTTTAAATTACTTCTTATTTCAAAGGTGAATGCTAATATTAATCCTTCTAAACTACAAATTCTATTTAGGCAACTAGTCTTAATACTTTTTGAATTTGTATTTTCTATATCATTTATAGGATTAATAGGCTTTCCTGTACCTTTAGGGCTTATTGCTTCAATAATCCTAGCATTATTTACTAAATATCATCAATCACTTCATGATATTTGTGCTTCAACAATTTTAATCGATGATGATTACATTAATAAACCTATCGATGAAGGCGATAAGTATGAAATTACTTATTATAATTTAAAGGAGGTAAAATAATGGATAATTTAGTTTATAAACCAAAAAGTGCTAAATATATTTTAAGAATAGCCGCTTTTGTTTTAGATTTTATCTTATTTGTAGTATTATTAACAGGACTATTATTCATATTTATGAAAATATTTAATTTCGATGAATATTATAATATTTTAGATAATGAATATAAAAATATTGGCTATAAGATTTATGATGAGACGACAAAAAGCTATCATTATATAAGTGAAAGTGCCCCAAATTTCAATGAAGTTATTGAGAGATATAAAAATAGTGAAATAATAAAGGAGTATGGCTATAAAGTAAATAAGCTAGTATTAAATATTCCTATGCTTTCCATATTTATTTCAATGTTTATTTTAGAATTTATGATTCCTTTATTTTTAAAAAATGGTCAAACTATAGGAATGAAATGCTTCCATATTGCATTGATTTCAAATTCTGGAATTAAAATAAAACCAATTCAACTATTCATCCGTTTTATTTTTGGCAAGGTTGTATTAATTTCAATTGTTCCATATATGTGCTTATTTTATTCTTTCTTTAATATGAATGGCGGTTTATTTGGAACAATAATTATTGCACTAATTTATATAATAAATATCGTATTATTATTTAAAGGTAATCATGCTGGATTATGTGATGCTATTGCTAGTGTTTACCCAGTTGATTATCAACAAACGATTTTTTATGACAATGAAAAAGAAATGCAAGAAGCAATGAAAGAAAAACAAGAATTAGATAAAAAAGTAAAAAAGGTATACTAAAATGAATGAATTAGATTTTAACAAGAAAAGGAAAAAGATTTGTATTATCTCAATAATATTTACAATACTAATAGTATTAAGTTATGTACTAGAAGTTATTTTCCTTGCTCCTAAATTCTTCTTTGTTTCCATAATAGGCGCAATTGTTATGCTTTTCCTTTTGTATTGCCTATCGCATTTTTATGTTTATAAGGAATATTTAAAACTAAAAATTAATTATATTTTTTACATTATGAACAATAAAATTAATTGCCAAAGCATTTCGTTAATTAATACAAAAAATGAATATCTATATCATTTCTTTGATAAAAGTAAGCTTAACGTAAAAAATGCTTATTCATTTAATTATAATAGCAAAGCTGTTACTTATTATGAATTTGAAAATTTAGAAAAACGATTTATCAAATCAGATATTGTAACAATGTCTGGTAGATTAATAGTAATGGATTATAAGTCAGCTAATAATTTTTCTTTGGTTTTAAATTATGATTCATTAACAGAAAGATTCAATAATTACTTTAGCTATTATTTTAAAAATAATGATAATACCTTCTTAATTAAAAAGAAAAAATACACATTATTTTATAATGATAAAAACATCAATATTAATTTTGACTTTTTAAATGATTTAAATGGCTTTAATTCAATTTATGTTAATGATAATAAGCTTTATTTATTATTTTTAACTAACAAAGAAATTTTTGAATTTAAACTTCAAAAAGAAATAGATTATAAAATAAAAAATAAGTGTATTGAATGCTATGATGATACATTTAAAATAATTAACAAATTAAATGAGGAGAAATAAAAATGTATAAGGAAATCTTAAATATTATAAAAAAATACGATACTATAATTATTTCTCGTCATAATAAGCCTGACTTAGATGCATTAGGATCACAACTTGGCTTAAAAGAAATAATAAAAGAAAATTTTAAAGATAAAAAAGTTTATGCAGTTGGAGATATGGCTCGTGAATGCTTTTTAGGAAAAATGGATGAAATAGATGATGATATCTATAGTGATGCTTTATTAATATTAACTGATGTTTCAGTAAAAGAGTTGTTACCTAATATTTTATATTCAAAGGCTAAAGAAATTATTTGTATTGATCATCATAAT
Source organism: uncultured Bacilli bacterium (assembly GCA_934201705.1). Classification (GTDB taxonomy): domain Bacteria; phylum Bacillota_I; class Bacilli_A; order RFN20; family CAG-631; genus CAKPXW01. The sequence goes on from CAKPXF010000008.1 coordinate 20,032, forward strand.
AATCCTTGTAACATTGAAAATGCTGATGCATATTATAATGTTAAAGCTGCTGCGGCTTGTCAAATGGTTGCTGAATTTGCATTTTTTAATAATCTTATAATAACAAATGAAGCAGCTAAGTGTTTGTTTTCAGGAATAATATCAGATACTAATCGTTTTAATTTTTCATTAAGTAAAGAATTATTTGAAACAGTAGGTAAATTAATTGATTTAGGATTTGATTATTCTGCAATTTATAATATAATGTACTCAGAAAGCGTTGAACATCAAAAAATGAGAGCATATTTTATGTTAAAATATGAAGTGAATGAATATGGTGTTGCTTTCTTAAAAAATGACGTAGATGTTTTTGAAAAATTTAAGGTTGATACATTTACTATTTCAAGGGGAATGGTTAATGTTATGGCTAACTTAGATAATGTAAACATCTGGTGTAATTTTACAAAAGACCCACTATCTAAAAAGATATTATGCGAATTTAGAAGTAAAAACATCAACATAGTTGATATTGCAAAGAAATATGGTGGCGGAGGTCATTTATATGCTTGTGGTGCCAGTGTTGATAGTTTTGAAATAGTAGATGAAATAATTAAAGATTTTAATAATTTGTTAAAGGAGTAGGCTAATGAACTTTGATATTTTGCTAAAGAAAATTAAAGAATATGATAGCATAGCAATTTTTGGACACGTTCGTCCAGATGGAGATTGCTATGGTTCTTTAAACGGGCTTAAAAATATCATTTTAACTACTTATCCAAAGAAAAAGGTTTATTGCTTAACTGCACATGTTGATTCATTATCTTTTTTAGGAAAGATGGATGATGTTAATGATGAAGTGTTTGTTGATTCACTAGCAATTGTCTGTGATACAGCAACACGTGAAAGAATATGTGACCAACGCTATAAATTATGTAAAGAAATTATTAAAGTAGACCATCACTTAATAATTGATAATTATGGTAGTTATAATTTTGTCGATGAAGATATTGCTGCAACTTCTTTATTAATTTGTAGGTTCTTATTTTCATATGATGAACTTAAAATCACTAAAGAAGGTGCAACAGCTTTATATACTGGAATAATTACTGATACAAGTAACTTTAGATATAGAGGCGTTAATCTTGAAACATTTACTTTAGCTGGAAGATTACTTGAATATGGCGTTGAAGTTGAAACAATTGACCAACAACTTTCTTTTGAAACTTTAAGAATGACTAAGCTAAAAGCTTATGTCTTTAGAACATTAAAGGTTTCAAAAAACGGAGTTGTATATGCAAAGCTTTCAAAGTTCGTAATTAAATACTATAACTTATCATATGAAGAAGCTTCATCTCTTGTAAACTTGCTTGCTAATATTAAAGAATGTCCTGTTTGGATATTATTTATTGAATATCCAAAAGAAATAAGAGTTAGAATTAGATCTAATGGCCCTGAAATTAATAAGCTTGCCGAAGCTTATGGTGGAGGCGGACACCAAAAAGCCGCTGGTGCATCCGTTAAATCATGGTTTGCATCATCTCAACTTATTAAAGATGCAGATGAACTTGTAAAAGCTTATAAAAATAATTTGCCTTATGAGTTTAAAAGGAGTAAATAAAATGAATAAAAAATATTGTTTATTAGTTGCTTTAACTTTCATTTTTCAAGGATGTAATGGCTATATTACAAGCGACAATTCAAGTAATAATATAAATGAATCATCTAATGTTAATAATTCTTCATCATTAGATGAATCAAGTTCGCAAAATAATAATAGTTCAATTAGTGATGCTATTTCATCAAGTGAAGTGATTTCTAATGAAGAATCTACACCAAGTATAGAAAATTCATCAAGTGAAGAAAATAGTTCAAGCATTGAAGACAGTTCTAATGGAGAAAGTTCATCATCTAGTGATGCTAGTAATACACCTTCAAAAGAAGACGATTATAATAAATATAAAAACAAGGTTGATAGAAGTAAAATAATTTATTCTACTCCTATAGTTAATGATGAAACACATAAAGTAAGAAGACTTGAGGTTTTCCAAATAAATGATACTCATGGTGCTTATATTGATGGTGACGATATTGGTATTTCAAGAGTTAAAACTTGCATAAATGAAAATACAGATGATATATATGCTCAAGTAAAAATTGCTAATGGTGATATGATGCAAGGTAGTGCTTTTTCAAATATGCTAATTGGAGAGCCTGCTGTTGCTTCATTAAATGAAATGAATTTTGATTGCTTTGTCATTGGAAATCATGAGTTTGACTGGGGAATTGAAAAATTAAACGACTATAAAGACAATGATTTAAGTAATGGTGAGCTTAATTGCCCATTTCTAGGTGCTAATATTGTTGATAAAAATAATGAAAGGCCATCATTTATTGAGCCTTATACAATAGTTAATAAAGGTGATATGAAGGTTGGAATAATTGGAGTTATTGGCGATGGACTTGAAAGTTCAATTTCTAAGGTTTCATTAGGCGATTATCATTTTACTAGTACAGAAGAGGCTGTAAAAAAATATAGTGAAGAATTATTAAATAAGAATGTTGATACTATAATTGTTGCATCTCATGCTCATGATGAAGGCTTTAATGAAAAATATACCACTAATTTAAAGGTTGATTGCATTATTAATGCTCATGACCATCAAGATGTTAATTATACAATTAAAAGAAAAGATGGAAAATATGTTCCAGTTATTGAATCAAGAACTAAAAATATAACAATGGGTAAAGTTGTTTTAAACTATGATGAAAACAAAAACTATTTAAATTCCTCTTCTTCACATTTTTATCCTTCTGATTATGATGAAGATGCAGCATTAAAAAATTTAATGAATATTTATTATGAAGTTGTAAGTGATTATCAAGATGAAGTGATTGGCTTTAAAGCAAATGGCTTTAGTAAGGAAGAAATTGCCACTGCAACTTGTACTTATATTGCAAATAAATATGAAGTTGATTTAGTGTTTGTTAATACTCGTGGTGTAAGAAGTAATATTGAAAGTTCTTCAATAACGAATGGTCATGTTTATAGTGTTTTCCCATTTGATAATGAATTGTATACAACTTATATTAAAGGTAGAGAATTAAAATCAATGATTTCATATAAAAACATGAAGAATTATTACTATAACAATTCGAATATTGGACTTGGAAGTATCTATGATTTTAATAATATTGATGTTAATAAATTATATAAAGTAATGACTGTTGATTATGTTGCTACAAAATCTTATATGGAAATTTATTTTAATGAAAAACATAACTTTATTAAAACTGGTTTATATGTAAGAGATGAAGCAATTGAATGTATTAAATCAAATTACAAATTTACTAATTAATTTTTTTACGAATTATATATACATTTTCAATTTTAAATTGTATAATATAGATGTAAAGAAAAACTCTAAGCAAAAGATGCAGGTGGCTTTAGCACGACACCTGCATCTTCTTTTTGATTTAGGAGTAAGTTAAGTGATAATGCTTAGATTAATCTTTGTGGTTATTTTCCTTCAAAAAATACATTATCAAAACTAAGATAACGATTAATGAAATCAAATAATCCATAAGACTATTCTTCCATTACCACTTATTTAAAACTCTAAGCATATGCATCACTTCCTTTCTTTACTCCCTAACTATATATAGTGTTTTTCTTTTAAAAAGTGTAAAAAAGTTGCTTTTATAACAATATACATAAATATAGGTTGCTTTCTTCTTAAGAAATAAATGCATTAGCTTATTATGTAACTTCATTATTTGCTTATTATCTTTTAATAAGTATAAAAAAGTGAATTATATATTAAATTTATTTTTTTCATTTTTCGTTAAAGGATAGTATGAAATTAAATGCTTTAGATTCTATATCAAAATATTTCAATCAAATTTACTTGAGATTTTTTTTATAAAATATTATAATAACTTTGTGTTGATATTGGACATGGTTAGAAATTTTTATTTAAGAGAGAATTAGTCAAGGCTGAAAGCTAATTTAATAAAAAACTAATGAATTCACCAATGGAGCGACTTATTAATAATTAAGGTGCATAGTTATACTATGAACTAAGGTGGTACCGCGTATTATTACGTCCTTAGATTGATTTCTAAAGACGTTTTTTTTATTAAAAGAGGAGATGACTTAATATGCTAGCGGAAAAATTAAGTAAATTAAAAGAAGAAGTAAAAGAAAAGGTAAGCAACGCTAAAGCCTCAAATGTTTTAGCCGATATTAGAAATGATTTTTTATCTAAAAAAGGTCGCTTTTCAGAATTTATGGGAGAACTTAAAAATGTCCCAAATGATAAAAAACCAGAAATTGGTCAATTAATTAATGAGGCTAAATCATTTGTCAGTAAATTAATTGATGAAAAAGCTAAGGAATTAGCTTCAAAAGAATTAGAAGAAAAATTAAATAAGGAAACAATAGATGTTACACTTCCAGGCACTAGCTTTAAAACTGGAAGTAAGCATCCGATGAATATTGTAGTTGATGAAATTACTAATATCTTTTTACCTTTAGGATATAGTGTTGTTGAAGGACCTGAGGTTGAAACTGATAAATATAATTTTGAATATTTAAATATTCCTGAAAATCATCCAGCTCGTGCAATGCAGGATACATTTTATATTAATCCAACATTACTTTTAAGAACTCAAACATCAGGCTTACAAGCTCGAGCAATGCAAGCAAATATTGATAAAACTCCATTGAAAATCATTTGCCCTGGCAAGGTTTATAGACGAGATGATGATGATGCTACTCATTCACATCAATTTATGCAAATTGAAACCTTAGTTGTAGGTAGAAATGTTACAATGGGTGATTTAAAGGGCACATTAGATCTAGTTGCTAAAAAGATGTTTGGTGCTAAAAGAGAAATTAGACTTAGAAGCTCATATTTCCCATTTACTGAGCCAAGCGTTGAGGTTGACGTAAGCTGCTCATGTAATAACAAAGCCACATGCCCTGTATGTAAAGGAACTGGCTGGATTGAAATATTAGGTGCAGGAATGGTTCACCCAAATGTTTTAAAAATGTCAGGATATGATCCAAATGTTTATTCAGGCTTTGCAATAGGCTTTGGTGTTGATAGAATTACAATGCTAAAATATGGATTTGATGATATTCGTTTATTATATAATAATGACTTAAGAGTCATAAATCAATTTAAAAAAGAAAGATAGGTGATATCCATGCTAGTTTCATATAAATTATTAAAAGAGTATGTTGATTTAAAAGATTTAAGCGTTAAAGAAATATGTGATACATTAACTCTTGCAGGCTTTGAACTTGAAAGCGTTAAGCAATTAAGTAGTGGAGATCATTTAGTAATTGGGGAAGTTTTAGAATGTGAAAATCATCCAAATTCTGATCACTTACATATTACAAAAACATCAATTGGTAATGAAGTTTTACAAATTGTTTGTGGAGCGCCTAATTGTCGTAAAGGCTTAAAGGTAATTGTTGCTTTACCTGGTGCTAATTTACCAGCTAAAGGAATTACTATTGCAAAGGGTGAAATTAGAGGCGTTGAAAGTAATGGTATGCTTTGTTCATTAGTAGAGCTTGGAGTACCAGAATCAATGCTAAGTGATGCTCAAAAAGAGGGAATTGAAGAATTAAATAGTGATGCTATAGTTGGTGATACTAATCCGCTTGCTTATTTAAATCTTGATGACACAATTATTGATTTTTCAGTTACTCCAAATAGATGTGATGTTTTAGGATTAAACCATTTCTTTAAGGAAGTTGCAGCAGTATTAGATACTAAAGTAATTAAAGAATATGAAATAACTTATAAACCAAGCACTAAGTGTGATTTAACAGCAAGTAGTAATACTCCTTTATGTGATTATTTTGCTATTACTCATATTTATGGAATAAAGGTTATGCCATCTCCAAAATGGATGCAAGATATTTTATCAAAGCATGATATTAAATGCATTGATAATGTTGTTGATATTGGAAACTATGTAACTTTAATGACTGGTCAGCCACTTCATATGTATGATGCAAATAAAGTTAAATCTAAAAACTTTGTTGTTAAAAATAATGTTGATTGTAAGGTAGTAGCTTTAGATGATAAAGAATATGAAATTAAAAGTGGCGATTTAGTTGTTACTAATAATGATGAGGTTGTATGTATTGCAGGAGTTATAGGTGGAAAGTCATCAATGATTGATGAAAACACAACTGAAATTGCTTTGGAAACTGCCTTATTTGATGGAATAACAATTGCTAATTCAGCAAAAAGATATGGATTAAGCACAGTTGCAGCTACTAATTATTCAAAAAATGCCGTTGATAGATACAATCCTTTATATGCTACAAAAATGGCTTGTGATTTATTAGTAAAATATGCTTCTGCTACATGTGTTAGTGAAACATATGAATATGATAAACGAAACCTAACTAAAAAGGTTGTAGAAATATCTTTGGATTTCATTAACAATAGACTTGGTAGTAATTATACAAGTAATGATGTTAAGGATGTATTTAGACGCTTAGCATTTAGCTATAAAGAAAACAATGGTGTTTTTGAAATTGAAGTACCTACATATAGAAATGATATTTCAATTAAAGAGGATATTGTTGAAGAAGTAGTTAGATTAATTGGCTTTGATACAATTCCTTATACAATTAGTAATGTTGAAGCTAAGGATTATGGTTTAAATGATGTGCAAAGAGCTCGTAATATAATTAGTAATTATTTATTAGACATTGGCTTAACTAATACTCTTTCATATACTTTAATTAAAAAGGAAGATGCAGAATATTATAGTGCTTTTGATAAAGAAACATATATTGTTCTTCCTCATCCTTTAACTGTTGAAAAAGAATATTTAAGAAAGAATATGATGTATTCAATGCTTTCAACAATTTCATATAATCAAGCCCGTAATATTAAAGATGTTGCAATTTTTGAAATGTCTGAGGTATATACAAATGAAAATTTACAAGGTAAAGAAAAACTAAGTATTGCTATATCAAATTCATTAAATCAAACTAAATGGCAAAATAGTAATATAAAAACTGATTTTTATACAATTAAAGGTATTGTAGAAGGAATACTAGCCTTATTTGGTATTGATAATAATCGCTATAGCTTTGAACCATTAAATAAAACATATAGTAATCAAACTATTTTCCATCCTGGAAAATCTGCAATATTAAAAATTAATGGAAGAGAAATAGGAATGCTTGGTGAAATTCATCCAACAACATTAAAGAAGGAAGGTATAGAGCCTACAGTTTATTTTGAAATGAATTTAACTGAATTCTTAAATATTAAAACTAGCAAGGTTAAATATACTCCTGTTTCTAAATTTCCATCTGTTAGCAGAGATATTGCTTTAGTTGTTAAAGATGATGTTTCAATTAATAGTATAATTAGAAGTATGAAAAAAGCTGGTGGGCCACTACTAAATAATGTTGAAGTATTTGATGTTTATAAGGGCGAGCATGTAAGCGAAGGCTATAAATCAGTTGCTTTATCAATGACTTTCGTTGATAGTAGTAAAACATTAGTTGATCAAACTATTAATGAATTATTTAATAAGATTTACGCACAATGTCAAAAAGACTTCAATGCAGTAATAAGACAATAATGGAAAAGTGTGGAATTTTATTACCTATATTTGCTTTGCCTAACAAATATGGAATAGGAACATTAGGAAAGCAAGCCTATAGATTTATTGATTTTTTAAAAACTGCTAAACAAGATTATTGGCAATTTTTACCAACTAATCCAACATCATATGGAGATTCACCATATCAATCATTTTCTTGCTATGCTCAAAATCCTTATTTTATAGATTTAGATTTATTAGTACTCGATAAGCTATTAACTAAAAAAGATTTAAAAGAATCTAATTTAATTAATAAAACTCAATACATTGATTATGGAAATATCTTTATTAATAAAATAAAACTTTTAAAGAAGGCATATAAAAAGCATTATCTTTATAATAAAGAATTTAATAGTTTTAAAAGAAATAATAAATGGCTATTAGATTATGCATTATTTATGGTTCTAAAAGAAAAGAATAATTATAAATGCTGGAATGAATGGGAAGATGATTATAAGTTTAGAAATAAAAAAGCTTTAAAGAATTTTTATAAGCTGAATAAAGATGAAGTTGAATCTTATATGTTTATGCAATTTTTATATAAAAGACAATGGCAAAATATGTTAAGATATGCTCATAAAAATAAAATAAAGCTGATTGGTGATATGCCAATTTATGTAGCCTATGATAGTGTCGATGTTTGGTCAAATCCAAGCTTGTTTATGCTAGATGAAAATTATAATCCTACTATGGTAGCAGGGGTTCCACCAGATTATTTTTCTACAACTGGTCAATTATGGGGAAATCCATTATATAATTATGATAATATGAAAAATGATAATTATTCTTGGTGGGTTAATAGAATTAAATATGCTTTAAGGCAAACTGATTATGTAAGAATTGATCATTTTAGAGGCTTTAGTGCTTATTATGCTATTCCATATGGAAATGATAATGCTATAAATGGAAAATGGATTAAAGGACCTGGTATGGATTTATTTAATTGTATTAATGAAAAAATAAGAAATCCAAAAATCATTGCTGAAAATTTAGGATTACTTGATGATGATGTTTATGACTTAATAAAAAAGACTAACTATCCAGGAATGAGAATAATTGAATTTGAAATGTATTCAAAAGAAAATATTGAAAAGCTAAAAAAAGAAAATCCTAATAATATATTATATCCAGGAACACATGATAATAATACATTTGTTAGTTGGTATAATGAAGATGCTTCTATTATTGAAAAAGAAAATATTAATATTGAATTAAAATGTAATAAAAGAACTAATATTACAAATCAATTAATAAAATATTGCTATAGTTTTCCTTTTAAATATGTAATTATTATGATGCAAGATATTTTAGGATATGATAAAAAAGCTAGATTTAATATACCTGGTAGCTCATCTAATAACTGGACGTTTATGTTTAAAAAATCAGATTTTAATAAAAAAGTTGCCTTAAAATTAAAAAAAATAAAAGTTAAATCAAAAATAGCTAGTAATTAGTTGACTTTTTATATCTTTTTAGATATAATCTATGTGCTATTTTATTTCACTAATGGAGGTGTTAACATGGCAGTACCAAAGAGAAGAAGATCAAGAACTAAAAGATTAACTAGAAGATCTCATGACGCTTTAACAGCAACAACTTTAGCAACTTGTCCAAATTGTGGCGCAAAGGTTCTTCCACATCATGTATGTGGCGAATGCGGACAATACAATGGTCAAAAAGTAGTTGAAACAAAAGTTGAAGAAGCAAAATAATTTTATAAAAAAACAAAACCAAGCACCAAATAAGGTGCTTTTTTGTTTTTTTTATTACATTTAATCGACTACTTTTGACAAATACTTGAAAAGTGAAGGGGGGGGGGTTATAATGTTTTCGCTTAAAAGTAATAACAAATTATAAATTAATAATAAATTGTTCCTTTTAAGTAATAAATAGAAAGGAAAAGAATAAAATTATGAAAAAGAAAATTAAAAAGGCTTTTACATTAGTTGAATTATTAGTTGTAATTGCAATTTTAGCAATCTTAGCAACAGTATCAATTGTCGGTTACAATAGTTTTACTAACAAAGCCAAAATATCTGTTGATCAACAAGCTGTTGCACAAATGAACACTGTTTTACAAGCTGATGAAGTTTTAAATGGTGTTCCAGAATCAATTGATAAAGTTGCTGATTTATTAATTGAAAATGGATATTCTGATAAATTCCAAACATATTATAGCAAGCATACTATAGGTTGGCTAAAAGAGAAGAATTCTATTGTATTAATAGAAGATGCAAGTAAAATTACATATCCAGAATCATTATCTAATTATCCTGTAAGCAATGTCATTACATTTACAGTAAATATTGTGACAGATAGTAAAACACTTCTTGATTCTTTAAATTCAGCAAGTTCAATGGCAGTGGGTTATACAAATATTATTTTATCAAATGATATTTCACTACAAGAAAGAGCAACATTTAGTGTTTCTGATAATATGACTGTTGCAATTGATTTAAATGGCAAATCAATAACTAGCGAACATAAAACATTTAGAATTGATGGAAATGGAAGATGCGACATAAAAAATGGAACTATTGTTGCACCACAGCCTGAAACAATTTCTGAGTCTAAAGACCCATCATATTGTGTTGGAATATTTGGCAATTCTACTGTAACTATTGAAAATTGTAATTTAATAGCTGGTGCATATGGAATTGCAACTAATGGTTCATCTTCTAAAGGTACAAAAGTAATAATGAAAAATTGTACTGTAGATTCAAATGTTTCATTTTATTCTCCGGCTGGTGAATGGAATGTTGAAAACTGTACTTTTAAAAGAACATCAGTTATATGTGGTGGAAATGTTACAATGAATAAATGCACTTTTAATTGCGACCCAAATAGAAAAGCATATACAGATGAAGAAATAAAAAATAATTACGGAAGAGGTGATGGTGCACAAGATTGTGGCGATGCATTGCTAGTACTAAATAGGAGAAGTTCTGGCTATGAATTTACATCACTTAAAATTACTAATTCAACATTTAATGGAAATGAAAATTTATATTCTTTAAGAATTATTGATATGGAAGCTGAAAACGCAAAATCTGCTAAAATTGATATTGGAAGTTCAAATACTTTTAATGGTAAAAAATAAACATTTATTTAAATAATATACTTCATAAATAAAATAATTAAAGTTATAGTCCTAAGCGATTATAACTTTTTTTGTAAAATATAAAATTTTTTAAAAAAAACACTTGCATTTAGGTGAAGTTGTGGTATACTTGTGGTAGAAAGTGGTTGAAAGTGGCACAAAGTGGGAGGCGAAGTTGATGTTTAAAGGTCAATATAATCATACTCTTGACGATAAAGGTCGACTTGTTATGCCAACTAAGTTCCGCGATCCAATTGCAGAAGGAGCTGTTATAACAATCGGATATGAAGGTTGTCTAACAATCTATACTGCACAAGGATGGGACAGATGCCAAAAAGACTTACTTTCAAAACCTATGACTAGTGTGGCTGTAAGAAAAGCAATGAGAGTTCTTACTGCAAATGCTAGCGACATTGAGCCAGATAAAAATGGCCGAATTAAAATTCCGGATTATCTATTAACTGCTGCTGCCATAACTAAAGATGTCACAATTGTTGGACTTGGAACCATAATTGAAGTTTGGGCAACTGAGAAATGGCAAAAAGAACAAATGATGGATAAAGAAGAATTTGAATCTCTTTCTGAACAACTTTACTATTTCGACAAAGGAAACGAAGAAGAAAATGGATAAGGAGTTCAAACATGTATCAGTCTTGTTAAATGAATGCATTGAAGGGCTAGATATAAAACCAGATGGTGTTTACGTAGACGCTACTCTTGGTGGAGCTGGACATTCGATGAATATTTTAAAGAAGTTATCTGATAATGGTAAATTATATTGCTTTGATAAGGATATAGACGCCATTAATGTAGCAAAAGAAAGATTGGATAATATTTCTAAAAACTATCAAATAATTCATGCAGACTTTAGTAATCTAAAAAAAGAATTAAATACGTTGGGAGTAAAGAAAATTGATGGAATCTTATTTGACTTAGGAGTTTCATCATATCAATTTGATACTCCAGAAAGGGGATTCTCATACAAGTATGATGCTCGTCTTGATATGAGAATGGATCAATCTCAAAAGCTATCGGCTTATGAGGTTGTTAACAGCTATAGTAAGGAAGCATTGACAAGAATATTCTTTGAATATGGTGAGGAAAGATTTGCTAAGCAAATCTCGGCCAAGATTTGTAAAGCAAGGGAACAATCACCTATTGAAACAACATTCCAATTAGTCGATGTCATAAAAGATTCACTTCCAAACTATGTTTTAAATCAAAAAGGGCATCCTGCAAAACAAGTTTTCCAGGCGATTAGAATCGAGGTAAATGGCGAATTAGTATCACTTAGTAGTGCAATTGAGCAGGCACTAGATATGCTTGATATTAATGGGAGATTAGCAGTTATAACATTTCATTCCCTTGAAGATAGAATTGTCAAAAACATGTTTAAAAAAGCAATATGTACAAATGATAATGTTAAGGGCTTAGCTAGTTTGAAGGACAATGAGCAAGAATTTGAATTAGTTAACAGAAAAGTAATTACTTCAACAGATGAAGAATTACAAAACAATAATCGTGCACATAGTGCTAAATTAAGGATAATTAAGAGAATTAAGAGAGGTTAATTGCTTATAAAAAGGAGGAGGAATGATTATGAGATATGTAAATCTTAAAAAGAGAAATACATCGAAATTTGATTATGTAGCAAAACGACTAGCTACCGTTTCTATGCTATCTTTATTTCTAGTTTCAGTAATCATTATTCCACTTGCCAATAAGCAACAAGAGCTTCAAGCTGAAAATCACTTAAGAATCAGTGATATTACAGATGAGAATCTTGACAAAGACGTAGTTGAATTTAATAATTAATTGAAATAATATTTAATTCATATTTTTAAAATAGGGGCACTTGGGTTGTGTCTCCTTTTTTTATATTTTTATTAAAAAATATAGAAATATATACATTAATAGGTTATAATAATATTTGTTGTAAGGAGAAATGATTATGGAACTTAAAAATTATATTGCGAGTATTAAGGACTTTCCTGTAGAAGGAATTTTATTTAGAGATATGACACCACTTCTTCAAGATAGTGAAGCGTTTAAATATGTCATTGATAAGTTTATCAAATTTGCTCAAGAAATAGGCGCAAATGTTGTTGTCGGACCTGAATCTCGTGGCTTTATTTTTGGAACACCAGTTTCATATGGTGCAAATATTGGCTTTGTACCAGTTCGTAAGCCTGGAAAGCTTCCTCGTGAAACAATTGAATATAAATATGATCTTGAGTATGGAACAAACACATTATGTATTCATAAGGACGCTATTAAAAAAGGTCAAAAAGTTTTAATTATTGATGATTTATTAGCAACTGGTGGAACAGTTGAAGCGGCAATCAAGCTTGTAGAACAATTAGGTGGCGAAGTTGTAGGCTGTGCATTTTTAATTGAACTTGATGATTTAAATGGAAGAGATAAATTAAGCAACCAAAAGATTTTAAGTTTATTACATTATTAATATATTATGGAAAATAATTCGTTTAAAAATTCAAAATCTGTAACAGATTTTAATGAGGTTTCAAAAGTAGTAAAAAAATATATTACAAATAGCGAGGATATTAATTTTATCACTCGCGCTTTTGAATTTGCAAACGAAAAGCATAAAAATCAATTAAGGAAAAGTGGCGAACCATATATTAATCATTGCTTATCTGTTGCAATGCTACTTGCTTATTATCAATCAGCACCAGCGACTATTGCAGCTGGTTTTTTACATGATACAATGGAAGATTGTGGCGTCACTTATCTTGAGTTAAAAACATTATTTAATGAAGACGTTGCTGATATTGTTCAAGCAGTAACAAAAATTAAAAATTTACCTGATGTTTCATTAGAAGAGACTTCAGCTTCTACGCATAGGAAACTAATTTTAGCGATGGCTAAGGATATTAGAGCGGTGATTGTTAAATTATGTGATAGATTACATAACATGCGTACTTTGCAATATGTTCGTCCTGAAAAGCAACAAATGATTTCAAAGGAAACACTTGAAGTATATGCACCATTAGCTCATCGTTTAGGTATGGGAGAATTAAAAAACGAGCTTGAGAATTTATGTTTATTTTATTTGCATCCAACAGAATATCATATTGTAGAATCATTAGTAAATAAGCAGCTTTCTGAACACCAATTTAATATTAAAACAGTTATTGCTAATGTTTCAAACTATCTTGAAAAAGAAAAGATTCAGCATCGTATTTTTGGAAGAACTAAGCATGTATATTCAGTTTATAAAAAAATGTATGTAAAGCACACACCATTTGAAAAAATATTTGATTTACAAGCTATTAGAATAGTAACTGATACAAAACTTCATTGTTATGAAATACTAGGAATTATCCATACCATTTATAAACCAATTCCTGGTAGATTTAAAGATTATATAGCAATGCCAAAAACAAATATGTATCAATCACTTCATACTACTGTTTTAGATGATAACGGTAATCTATTTGAAATTCAAATTAGAACAGAAGAAATGGATTATGTCGCAGAACGTGGTATTGCTGCGCACTGGATTTATAAAGAAAACACAGGGCAAACATTATCTAAAGTGCAAGAATTATCTGAACAACAGCTTTCATGGCTTCGTGATTTAATCAAAATTAACGAAGAAAGTGCAGATGCTAGTGATGTTGAATACATGAAACAGGTTCAAAAAGATATTTTTGAAACAAGTATTTATGTTTTAACACCAAAAGGTAAGATTATAGATATGCCAAATGGTTCAACACCAGTTGACTTTGCATATCGCGTTCATACACAGGTTGGTAATAATTGTGTTGGAGCCTTGGTTAACAAAGTATTAGTACCGCTTGATAGTGAATTACAATCAGGTGATATTGTTGAAATAAAAACCTCAAAAAATAGTAACGGGCCAAGTGAGGATTGGTTAACATTTGTAAAGACAAATACAGCACGAAGTCAAATTAAAAAAGCTTTAGCTAAACGTATTTCTACAAGTGAAGATAATTCAAGACAAGCCACTTATTTAAAAGGTGTTAAAATGTTTGATGATTATTGTAAGGAAAAGTTTTTAGATAAAGAAGAAGCCTATAAGCAACTTGAATTTTTATCCACATTAAATTTGCTTGGTGTTAATAATAAATATGAATTGTTTTTAAATATTGGTAAAAAAGCTATTACTTTATCTAATGTGTTTTCTAAAATATTTGAGCAAAATCAATCTGTTGAAGCTCAAATAGATGTTATAAATAAAAAAGGATATACTGTAAAAAAAGAAAAATATAAAGGCAACATTATAATTAAAGGAGCTGGAAGTGGAATCAAAATTGAAACTGCAATTTGCTGTAAGCCAATTCCTGGAGATGAAATCGTTGGCTTTATAACTCGTGGAAGTGGAATTAAAATTCACCGTAAGGATTGCCCTAACATTATTAAGGAAAAAACAAGGCTGATAGAAGCATTTTGGAATGATGAAATAAAAGATGCAATTTATCCTGTTGACCTTGAAGTATTAAGTTATGATAGAAATAATTTAGTTGTTGATTTAATGGGGCTTATATCATCAACAAATATTAGAATTGATTCAATAAGTGCTAGATCACATTATGAAAATAAAACAGCGACATTGTCATGCACTGTTTATGTTAAGGATAATGAAATGCTAACAGCGCTAATTGCTAAAATAAAATCAATTACTGGTGTTATAGAAGTAAATCGTGTTACACATTAAAGGAGGGAAAAAAATGGCAAAATTTATTCGTCAAAGAGGAACGATAGATATATATGATAATGATGCATTATTATATCAAAGTATAATTAAGACATGTAATGAAGAAGCAATGCTATTTAATTATAATCCAATTATGGTTCCAACATTTGAATCAACAGGATTGTTTACAAGGTCAACTGGAGAAACAAGTGATATTGTAACTAAAGAAATGTATGATTTTAAAGATAAAAATGGACGTGATATTTCTTTGCGCCCTGAAGGAACAGCTGGTGTAATCAGGGCAGTTGTTGAAAATAAACTATATGCTATTAATGATTTACCACTTAAGTATTATTATAGTGGATCATTCTTCAGATATGAAAGAGCTCAATTTGGTCGTTATAGAGAATTTATGCAATTTGGTGTTGAAGTTGTTGGGAGTAATTCTTACATGGATGATGTTGAAACAATATTACTTGTTACTTCAATATTAAAAAAATTAAACATTAAAGATTATAAGGTTAGAATTAATTCATTTGGAAATGAAGAATGCAGAAATAAGCATCGTGAAAATATTAAAAATTTCTTTGCTAGCCATTTAGATAATTTATGTGAAGACTGCCAAAATAGATTTTTAAAGAATCCATTAAGAATTCTTGATTGTAAGGTTGATAAAGAGTATATTTCAACATTAAATGTTCCTGTAGCATTAGATGCCTTAGATGATGAAAATAAAGAAAAGTTTGAAAAGACATTAAAAATATTAAAAGATAATAATGTTAATTATGAAATTGATAAGTATTTAGTTAGAGGACTAGATTATTACACTGGAATAATCTTTGAATTTGATATTATGGTTCAAGATAAAATTTTAACAATTGGTGGTGGTGGCAGATATTCATCACTTGTTAAAGAACTAGATGGGCCAGATATACAATGCGTTGGCTTTGCTTTAGGAATAAATAGACTAGCTTTAGTTTTATCTGATTTATATGGGGCTAATTCTTATAAAAATCAAATTGATTACTATATAATGCCAATGGGTGAAAACACCTATGAAATTGCCAGTAAAATTGCCAGCATATTAAGAGATAAAAATTATGTAACAGTTTTAGAAGTAAATAAAAAAACATTTTCAAGTATGTTTAAATATGCTTCAAAGCATGAGGCATTATTTGCTATAATGATAGGTGAAGATGAATTAAAGGAAAATAAGGTAAAAATCAAAAATTTAAAGACACAAGAGCAATTCTTTGTTTCTCTAGACGATATATTAAGAGGTGAAATTCATGGATAATTTATGTAAAAATCGTACTCATAATGATGGCGAGCTAACTATTAAAAATGTTGGCGAAACTGTTGAATTAAAAGGCTGGTGTGCTAAAAAGAGAAATCTAGGATCACTAGTATTTATTGATATTCGTGATAAGCATGGCATCACGCAATTAAGATGTGATGAAAAAACAGCTTCTATTTCTTCAAGCATTAAAAATGAATATGTTATTTACGCTAAAGGTATAGTTGTTGAACGTGAATCAAAAAATAAGAACATCCCAACTGGTGATATTGAAGTTGATGTAACTGAACTTAAAGTCATTAATACTTCTGAACAACCTCCAATTTATATAACTGATGATGTTGATGCTGTAAGTGAAAATGTTCGTTTAAAATATCGTTACTTAGATTTGAGACGAAAATCAATGCAAGACATTTTAAAATTAAGACATAATATTACTAGAAGTGTTAGAAACTATTTAGATAATCTTGATTTTACAGAGGTTGAAACGCCAATTCTTGCAAAATCAACTCCAGAAGGGGCTCGTGATTATTTAGTTCCTTCTCGTGTTCATAATGGCGCATTTTATGCACTTCCACAATCTCCTCAACTATTTAAGCAATTATTAATGGTTGCAGGACTTGAAAGATATTATCAAATAGCAAGATGCTTTAGAGATGAAGATTTAAGAGCTGATAGACAACCAGAATTTACCCAAATAGATATTGAAATGAGCTTTGTTGATCTTGAAACATTATATAGCGTTCTTGAGGGTATGTTTAGAAAAATTTGGAAGGATATCAAAGGCATTGATAATTTAACTTTCCCTCGTATGACGTGGAATGATTGTATGAATAATTATGGCTCTGATAAACCAGATTTACGCTATGATATGAAGCTAGTAGATATTTCATCTGTTTTTGAAGATAGCGACGTTGAGTTTTTAAAAGGAAAAGTAATCAAAGCAATTGTTGCTAAAAATGCTGCTAGCTTATATACTAGAAAAGAAATTGATGGACTTGCAGATTTAGCTAAATTATTTAAAGCTAAAGGCTTATGCTGGGTTAAAGTAAACAATGATACACTTGAAGGCGCTAGTGCTAAGTTGATTACTGAAAAAGAAAGAGATTTATTTAAAGAAAAGCTTAATTATGAAAATGGAGATTTAATCTTATTTGTTGCTGATGAATGGCTAAATGCTGTTAATGCTATGGGCCAAATAAGAATTGCAGTTGCTAAAAAACTAAATCTTGCAAGACAAGATGATTATAAATTCTTATGGGTTACTCAATTTCCAATGTATGAATATACAGATGATGGCAAGCTTCAAGCAATGCATCACCCATTTACAGCATATATTGAAGAGGATGAAAAATATATTCAAGATGAGCCATTAAAGGTTCGTTCAAACGCTTATGACTTAGTATTAAATGGCTATGAACTAGGCTCAGGATCTGTTAGAATTTATAATCAAGAAATGCAAAAGAAGGTCTTTGAAAGAATTGGCTTGACTGATGAGGATATTAACTATAAGTTTGGCTTCTTCGTTGAAGCTTTAAAATATGGTACACCTCCACATATGGGAATGGGTTTTGGCCTTGAAAGAATAGCTATGATTTTAGCTGGAACTAATAACATTAGAGATGTTGTTGCTTTCCCTAAAATTCAATCAGCTACTGATTTAATGAATGAATGTCCTTCCTCTGTTGATGATGATGCTTTAGCATTACTTGGTATTAAAGTAGTTAATAAGGAATAATTATGATTGATCAAAAATTAATTGCTAGAATTAATGAACTTGCTAAAATTAGTAAAGAACGTCCTTTAAGTAGTGAAGAGGTTAAAGAACAAGTTGAATTAAGACGTGAATATTTAAAACAATTTAAAGAAGGCTTTAAGCAAACCTTAGATAATGTTAAGGTAGTCGACGAAAAAGGAAATGAAGTTATTTTAAAAAAGAAAGGAAACGCTTAATATGAACGATAAACTTTGTGTTACAACATTACGTTGTTTGGCTTTAGATATGATTGACAAGGCTAATTCTGGTCACCCTGGAATGGCTTTAGGTAGTGCTGCAATTTTACATACAATTTATTCAAGACATTTAACATCAACAGCTGCGGATGCTTCTTGGATTAAAAGGGATAGATTTGTTTTATCATCTGGGCATGTTAGCTCATTATTATATGCTATGCTTTATTTAACTGGCTATGATCTAACAATGGATGATTTAAAGAGCTTTAGACAATTACATTCAAAAACTCCAGGACATCCAGAATATAAGGTAACTGATGGTGTTGATATTTCAACTGGACCTTTAGGACAAGGTATTGCTAATGCTGTAGGTATGGCTATGGCAGAACGTCACTTATGTGCTTTATATCCAAATCTTGAGCATGTTCTTAGTCATTATACATATGTTTTATGTGGTGATGGCGACTTAGAAGAAGGGGTAGCGCTTGAAGCTATGTCACTAGCAGGAAGCTATCGTTTAAATAAATTAATTGTATGCTATGATAATAATGATGTAACTCTTGATGGCCCACTTTCTCAATCATCAATTGATAATGTTCAAATGAAAGCTGAATCAATGGGTTGGAATGTTTTATTTGTTAAAGATGGAAATGATGTAGAAGAAATTGATAAAGCCATTAATGAAGCTAAAAATCAAAATGAAAAACCTACATTAATCATTTGTAAAACAATTATAGGCTATGGTAGTGCAAAGCAAGGAACTAATGCTGTTCATGGTGCTCCTTTAACTCACGAAGGCTCAAAAATTGCTAAGGAGTTCTTTGGTTGGAATCATGAAGACTTTTATGTTCCAGAGGAAGTAAAGGATGATTATAATAATTCTTATGTAGCTCGTGGTTTAATGTCTTATATGCAATTTAATAAGGATTTAGATCATTTAAGTGAAGAAGATAGAAATGATTATGAAAGTATTTTAGCTTGTGATGTTGTATCTAAAGTTAAAGATAAGCTTCCTAAATATATAGAAGGCTATAGCAATGCAACTCGTAATGTATCAGGTGAATTATTAAATATCTATTCAGATAATTCAACATGCTTATTTGGTGGTTCAGCTGATGTTGCTGGATCAGTAAAGACTGCTTTAAAGCATAAAGATACATTTACATGTGATAATTATTATGGACAAAATATTAATTTTGGTATTAGAGAACATGCTATGTGTGCAATTGCTAACGGTATTGTAGCTCATGGTGGCTTACGTCCTTACGTTGGCTGCTTCCTAGTATTTTCAGATTATGCTCGTGGTGCTTTAAGAACTGCAGCTTTAATGGGACTTCCAGTAACTTATTTATTCTCACATGATTCAATTGCAGTTGGTGAAGATGGACCTACACATCAACCAATTGAACAATTAGCTTCATTAAGGGTTATTCCTAACTTTAATGTTATTAGACCTTGCGATGCTAATGAAACTGCTGGTGCTTATGAAATTGCTTTTTCATCAACTTCAACGCCAACAGCTATTATCCTTTCTCGTCAAAATTTAAAGACAGTTAGAGGATGCTCTAAAAATAAAGTAAAAAAAGGTGGCTATGTTTTATCTTATGAGGATGAAAGACTTGATGCAATTATTATTGCAACAGGTAGTGAAGTAAATTTAGCTGT
Organism: uncultured Bacilli bacterium; assembly: GCA_934201705.1. GTDB lineage: Bacteria > Bacillota_I > Bacilli_A > RFN20 > CAG-631 > CAKPXW01. The sequence continues at coordinate 40,351 of CAKPXF010000008.1, forward strand.
TGAAGCTCAAAAAGCTTTAAAAGAAGAAAATATTGATGTTCGTGTAGTATCAATGCCTTCAACATTCTTATTTGATAAGCAAAGAAATCTTTATAAGGAAAGTGTATTACCTCATTCTTGTAATACTAAGATTGCTGTTGAAATGGGTAATGGTGATATGTGGTATAAATATGCTAACGAGGTTATGTCAATTGATACATTTGGTGCCTCAGGGCCAGCTGATCAAGTAATTGAAGCTTATAAATTCACAAAAACTGATTTAGTTAATGCCGTTAAAAAGATGATTGCAAAGAATAAATAAAATTAACATTTGTTTATTTATTAGTTTTGTAGTATTATATTACTTGATTACATAGGAGGAAATTATGAATATTATTATATTAGCAGATATATCAATTTGGGGACAAATTGGTTTTGTAGCATTAGGTTTAGTAGTAGGTGCAATTGCTGGATTTTTCATTTCACGTGCTGTATTTAAAAAGCAATTAAAGAAAAATCCACCAATTAATGAAAAGATGATTCGTGCATTATATCAACAAATGGGTAGAAAGCCATCAGAAGCACAAGTACGTGCTGCTATGAAGGCTATGAACCAATATAAATAATATTAATAAAAGAAAAATAGCTCTTTAAATTATAACAATTTAAAGGGCTTTTTTTTGACATAAAAATTACAATATTGAACATTTTGTTACAATTAGATGACTACTTTTGACAAATGCTTGAAAAGTGAAGGGGGGGGGTTATAATGTTTTCACTTAAAAGTAATAACAAATTATAAATTAATAATAAATTATTCCTTTTAAGTAATAAATAGAAAGGAAAAGAATAAAATTATGAAAAAGAAAATTAAAAAGGCTTTTACATTAGTTGAATTATTAGTTGTAATTGCAATACTTGCTATCTTAGCAACAGTATCAATTGTCGGTTACAATAGCTTTACTAAGAAAGCAAGAGTATCAAATGATACAGTACTTGTAAAGCAAATGAATGATATTTTATATGCAAACAAGCAAACAGATGATGTAAATCCTACAATGTCAAAGGCATTAGAGGATGTATTTGATGGAGGATATGATTTAACTAAGCTAACTCCTACAACTACAAATTATAATATTATGTGGGATAGGGCTAATGATCAAATGGTATTAGCAGATGAAAATTTAAGTTTTGTTTATCCTGAAGCTAGTAAAGTAAGTGAAAGACATGAAGACTTATTTGTTGTTGTAAAAAATGCTGAAGAATTAAGTAAGAGAACAAATGCTGGTTATAGTGTATACTTACATGATGATTATAATGAAACAACAATCAGTGATTTAAAAGCAGGTATTGATACAGGAAAAGTAACAACTCTTAAGAACATAACAATTAATACTACTAATAAAGAATTTCTATTAGTTAATACAGGAACTGGAAATTTGACAGTTAATGCTGAAGGCTCGCACGTTGAACATTATGGACTTGCAAATGAAGTATCAGTTAATAAGGTTTCTGAGAACACATATGTTGAACACGGAGTTGTTGGTAAAATGACAGTTGCTGCTGATGCAAAAAATGTAGTTGTGAAAAAGAATGCAGTAGTTGGCGAAATCGCAAATTCTAGTGAAAATTTGAATATTGAAAATGGTTATGTTGTTAAAGTAACTGGAAATGCCCCTAAAACTGGAAAAGAAGCAACAAGTGGCGCTGAAATTAATGTGAGTACTTATGAACAATTACAAGGCTTAGCACTTTCATCAACTGTTGGTGCTAATATTGGAATTGTAACAATAAAATTGCAAAATGATATTAATTTAACTGGAAAAACATGGCAACCATTTGGATATGGAAAAGGATATGCATTTTCTGGAACAATTGATGGAAATAATCATAAGATTATAGGTTTATCAAATGGTAATTATGTTGGCGAAGAGATAGTAAGCCCTACTGGTAAAATTACAGGAAGAGTATATGGATTTATTGCATTTGCTGAGAATTGCATAGTAAAAAATATTAATTTTGAAAATGTTGACATAAATTATCCGGATGGAACTTATATAGGAACTGTAATAGGCCATAGTAATAATGAAATTCAACTTTCTAATGTTATGGTAAGTGGAAATATTTTTGCTAAAGATAAAGTTGGAGGCCTTGTAGGATATACTGGAAATAATGCAACTATTGATAATTGTACAAATAAAGCTAATGTTACTGCATATAACGAATCTAGTTATTGCCGTGCTGGTGGATTAGTTGGTGCTTGTACTGCTTCAGTAGGTAATAAGATTTTCACTTTAACAATTAAAAATTCATCAAATACAGGAACTGTTATTGCATCAGGACTTGCCAGTGATTGCTCACCTTCTTGTTGGAATAATGCAGTAAAAGTTTCATCATTATTTCAAAATGCGCGTATGTATGCTGGACAATTTGTTGGACAATTAAATTCTTCTGCAATTGTATCGGAAAATAACAATGGTTCTGGAATAGCAAAAGTTGAGAATTCAAAAAAAGATGGTAAATACGGTTTATCTATGTTTGTAAACAAATGTGGTAAAGAGAATGGAACATGGAAACCAAATGATGATATTAATGGCAAATTAGAGGATTTTGCTTATACAGAAAATCCACAATAGATAATTTAATTTTAAAGGGGCTGTAAAAAAAACGGATTGTTTCAATACAGTCCTTTTTTGATGTGACTGGTATCTAAAAGGAGAAACGCTAAAGTAGTAATATGGTTTAACCATATAGCAAAAATCATAATTGATGTAATAGTTATTGGATTCTAATAATATATAATAAACTTCAATTCCTGTGTGGCAAATAAAGCGACATAGTCAAATCGGCAAACTATGTCGTTATTTTTGTATTTAAGATAAGAAGGTAATGTTTTACTAAATGATAATATAGAGTTTAATGCAGAAGTTTTAATATCATCAAGTCTATCTAAAATAAATTTAATATATTCATCTTGTTTAACTAAATTATGCTTTACTGTTTGCATAGTTGATATTAAAATAGCAGATGCTTATACACCATTTTGAGTGTTACAAAACAAATAATTTTTTCATTAATATTACAAAAGGTTTAATTGCTCTTTCGACTAGTTATGCTGATTTTTAATAGCGATCCTAAAAAACATTTAAATTTATCAACAATATTTTTATTTATACTTACGTTGAAAAACGGCGTTTCCGGGGTATGTTTTTAAAAAAAACACAAAAACAGTACCCGGAACTACCGCTTTATAGAAAAACCACAAAAAAAGCAAATGATATTTAATCATTTGTTTTTTTAACTTTATCAATTTTAAATTTATGTTCTTCATGCTTTAATAAACGAGTTATATTATCAAGATGTCTATATAAAAGTAATAAGAATAAAAAGATTATTGTAAGTAGATAAATAAACAAAGAAAGCTTTGTATGTAATTCATTGTGAGTAAATAAATAGCTTTTTCTAAAGAATTCAAAGAATGAGCATATTGTAATTGTAAAAGCAGCAGTTAATGAACCAATTGAAACAATTCTAAATAATAATATACAAATTACAAAGGCAATTAATCCAGCAATGAATAGACGATAATTCATAAATACAATAAATCCACACATACTAGCTACAGCCTTTCCTCCTTTAAAGTTAGCAAATAAAGGGTGACAATGACCAATGCATGAGAAAAATCCTGTTACACAATAAATAATAGATAAATAGCAAAGCTGATTCTCAAAGCCGTTTTTAATTAAGCCATGTTCAGCAATTTTATACATTATAAGTCCAGGTAATCCACCTTTTAAGGCATCAAGCAATAAAACTAAAAATCCAGCAAACCATCCAAGCGTTCTAGCGACATTAGTAGCTCCTAAATTACCACTTCCAAACTTTCTAACATCGACCTTATAAAATACTTTTCCGATTATTAAAGCAAAGGGGATTGAACCAATTATATAACCAATAAACATTGATATTACTATGTAAGAATATATATCCATAAAATATTTTTCCTTTTTTTCTTTATTAAATTACTAATATATATTATAATATATTTACTAAAAACGCAAACGTCATTTGCTTTTTTTTATGTATTAGAAGGGGTGAAGGTAATGGCAAACACACAAGCAACTCACTATAATGATGATGATATACAGATTCTTGAAGGGTTAGAGGCAGTACGTAAAAGACCAGGAATGTATATTGGCTCTGTTGATAGCCGCGGATTACATCATTTAATTTGGGAAATTGTTGATAATGCTGTTGATGAAGCTTTAGCAGGTTATGGTAAAGAAATAACTGTTAAGGTTTTAAAAGATAATTCAGTTGAAGTAATTGATAATGGTAGAGGTGTACCAACAGGTATGCATAAATCAGGTCGACCTACTGCTGAAATTGTTTATACAAAACTACACGCTGGTGGTAAATTCTCATCAAATGGCGGCTATAAGGTTGCTGGCGGCCTTCATGGTGTTGGTGGATCAGTAGTTAATGCCTTAAGTGAATTTATGGATGTTACCATCTATAGAGATAATAAAGTATATCAAATATGTTTTGAAAAAGGTGGTAAAATTAAAACTCCTTTACATGAATTAAATGTTCCTTGTAGTAAAAAAAGTGGAACTACAGTTCATTTTAAACCTGACAAAACATTATTTACAACTTCTTCTTTTTCGCATACAGTAATAGTTGAGCGTCTTCGTGAAACTGCATTTTTAATGCCAGGCATTAGTTTTGTTTTTATCGATGAGGCAATTAATAAAAAAGAAGTATTTTGCTACGAAAATGGTATTGTTGAATTTGTAAAATATAACACAGAAAACAAAGTTAGATTACATGATGTTGTTTCAATTTCTGGAGATAGCGATGGAATTCATGTTGATATGGCTTTTGTTTATTGTGATGATTATTCAGATGATGATAGTTCATTAAGATCTTATGTTAACAACGTTAGAACAAAAGATGGTGGTACTCATGAAATTGGTTTAAGAAGTGCGATGACTAAAGCTTTTAATGCTTATGCTACTGAAAGCGGTCTATTAACTAAAAATAAAATTAAATCACTTGATGCTAAAGATATTCGTGAGGGTGTAAATATAGTCTTATCTGTAAAGATTCCTGAAAATCTTTTACAATTTGAATCACAAACTAAATCAAAGCTTGGAACTCCAATTGCAAGAAGCGTCTGTGAAAATGTAATTGGTGAAAAATTAAATTATTATTTAACAGAACATAAAGATATTGCTATAATGCTTGTTAATAAGTTTATTAAAGCACAAGTTGTTCGTGAAGCTGCTCGTAAAGCTCGTGATGAAGCTAGAAATGGTAAAAAAGCAGTTAAGCAAGAAAGAATTATTTCAGATAAGCTTGCTCCAGCTAACTCTAAAGATTCAAGAATGACTGAATTATTCCTAGTAGAGGGTGATTCAGCTGGTGGAAGTGCAAAGCAAGGAAGAAATTCAAAATATCAAGCAATATTACCTTTAAGAGGTAAAGTTATTAACTCAGAAAAGCAAAAGCTTGCGGAACTTTTAAAAAATGAAGAAATCAATACAATAATTTATACTATTGGTGCTGGAATAGGCGAAGAATTTGATATTACTCATTCAAATTATGATAAAATCATTATTATGACCGATGCCGATACAGATGGAGCACATATTCAAGTATTATTATTGACATTCTTCTTTAGATTTATGCGTCCTTTAATTGAACAAGGTAGGGTTTATGTAGCCATGCCCCCTTTATATAAAGTATTTAAAAAGACTAGTAAAGGTGAGGTGTTTAGATATGCTTGGAATGATATCGATTTAGCTAATGCTAAAAAAGAAATTGGCGAAAATGCCAAGGTTCAAAGATATAAAGGACTTGGTGAAATGAACAAGGATCAATTATGGGAAACAACAATGAATCCTCATACAAGAACATTATTAAGAGTTGAAATAAATGATTTTGATGTTGCTGACAGAAGGCTTACTACATTAATGGGTGATAATCCATCAATTAGACGTGAATGGATTGAAGAAAACGTTCACTTTACTTTAGAGGATGATTTTAGAAAGGATGGTGAATAAATAGCATGGCTAAAAAGAAAATTGTAGACCAACATGATTTAGATTTTTTAGGAGTAAATGAAGACAATGTTATTAAATCACCATTTGAAGATGTAATAGGCGATAGATTTGGTGAATATTCAAAATATATTATTCAAGATAGAGCCTTACCTGATTTAAGAGATGGCTTAAAGCCTGTTCAACGTCGTATTTTATTTGGTATGAAAGAATCAGGCATGGTAGCAACTAGTGATTATAAAAAATCAGCTAGAATTGTCGGTGACGTTATGGGTAAATATCACCCTCATGGCGATTCTTCAATTTATGATGCAATGGTTAGAATGTCACAATGGTGGAAAAATTCTGAAACGTTTATTGATATGCAAGGTAATAATGGTTCAATGGATGATGACCCAGCAGCTGCAATGCGTTATACTGAAGCACGCTTATCATTAATTGCTATGGAAATGCTTCGAGATATTGATAAAGATACTGTTGAAATGGTGTATAATTTTGATGATACATTACTTGAACCAACAGTTCTTCCATCTCGTTTTCCAAACTTGCTTGTAAATGGCGCGAAAGGCATTGCTGCTGGTTTTGCAACAGATATACCGCCACACAATTTAGCTGAAGTAATTGATGGTGTAATTACACGTATTAAATCACCAAATTGCTCACTTGAAAAAATTTTAGAAATTATTCCTGGCCCTGATTTTCCAACTGGCGGAATAATTATGGGTAAAAGCGGTATCGTGGATGCTTATAAAACAGGAAAAGGGAAAATTATTATTCGTTCAAAATGCGAAACAATAACAAATGAACATGGCAAGCGCCAAATAATTGTTCATGAAATCCCATATGATGTTATTAAATGTCAGCTTGTAAAGCGAATTGATGAAATTAGATTTAATAAAGAAATTTGGGGAATCGAAGAGGTTCGTGATGAAACTGATAGAAAAGGCTTAAAAATTGTTATAGATATTACTGAAAATGCAAATGCGGAACTAATTTTAAATTATTTATATAAAAATAGTGATTTGCAGGTTTCATATAACTTTAATGTTGTTACAATTGATAACCGTACACCACGTTTAACTGGTATTTTAGATATATTAGATTCATATATTAATCATCAAAAGGACGTTATTTTAAGGCGTAGCCATTTTGATTATAATAAATGCTCAGATAAATTAAATATTGATGAAGGCTTAATTAAAGCTATTTCAATTTTAGATGAAGTAATTTCTACAATTAGAAAGTCTGCTAATAAGGCTGATAGTAAAAAGAATTTAATTGAAAAATTTAACTTTAATGAAAGACAAGCAGAAGCAATAGTTATGTTACAGCTTTATAGATTATCATCAACAGATATTGTAAGTGTTCAAAATGAAATTGCTCAATTAAAAGAACAAATGCAAGAACTTTTAAAAATAATTAATGATGAAAGTGAATTGAAAAAAGTTATTATTAGTGAACTAAGAGGAATTAAAGATAAATTTGCTCGTCCACGTAAATCAGTAATTGTTGATCAAATTGAAGAAATTGTAATTGATAAGATTTCAACAGTTATTAAAGAGGATTGTATGGTAGCAATTACACGTGATGGCTATGGAAAACGTACTAATTTAAAATCATATAATCTTTCAAATTCAAAGATTCCAGGATGTAAAGAACAAGATGCCATTGTTTCTATTACTAAAGCAACTACCTTAGACACACTATTAATATTTACAAGTGGTGGCAATTATATCTATTTACCAGTATTTGAATTAATAGAAGGTAAATGGAAGGATGAAGGAAGCCATATTAATAACATATGCTCGTATGATGGAAAAGAAAAAATAATTGCAGTTATATGTGTTAAGAAGTTTAGAGATGACTTATATGTTGCCCTTGCTTCATCAAATGCAACAATTAAAAGAGTTATATTAAGTGATTTTGTTGTAAATCGCTATTCAAAATCTTTATCTTGCATGAAAATGGCAAATAATGAACAATTAGTTGCTGCTTTCTTATGTAATGGTAAAACAGATATTGCTGTACTATATGAAGGCGGACAAATTGTTAGATATGATGAAAATCAAGTTCCTATTGTTGGAATTAAAGCTGGCGGTGTTAGAAGTGGCTCACGTGCTTTAACGACTCCTCTTGTTGGTGGTGTTGCTCTTTATGAAAATGATAAACGTAACATCATGATTGCAACTGATAAAGGTGGTCTAAAGCCAATTTATCCTCGCTATGTTAATGCAACAAGTAGAAATACTGTTGGAACATTATCATTTAAATCTTTTAAATCAGATTTACATAAGGCTGTTGGAATTATTACTTATACAAATGATGATATCATACAAGTAATTTCTAATTTTAAGTCAAGATTAATTGAAGCTGATACTATTCCATATCAACCAATTGATAAAATTATTAATAAATATGTGCAACTTGATAAGCTAGAGAAACTTGATAATATCTATAATGCTAACACTATTTATGTTGATGAAGAATTTAAGGCTTATAAGGCTACACCAACTGATCCTGCAATTGCAACATTTGATGAAAATAAGGCTTTAGATGATGAAAAAAAGAAAGAAAAATATAAAAACATTTCTATAGATGATTTGTTCAAACTTTAATTATCATGTTTTTTGAATTCGTAAAGTAATTTATTAATAGCTCTTTTTTCAATGCGTGATACATATGATCGGGAAATATTTAAAAGTTTCCCGATTTCTTTTTGGGTATATTCTTCTTTATTATCCAATCCATATCGTAATGAAATAATTTTATATTCTAATTCGTCTAAAACATTTAAATAATTACTTAATTGCTTAAGCTTATTTTCCTTGTCAAGCTTTTCATTATAATCTAATGATTCGCTTGCTAAAATGTCTTCAAGTTTGATTTCTTGACCATCAGCATCTTCACCAATTGAATCATTAATTGATAATGTTGAAATAACTTTTTTATTACTCCTAATATACATTAGTATTTCATTTTCTATACATCTTGATAAATAAGAAGAAAGTTTATTAGCCTTAAAATCATCAAATGTATCAATTGCTTTAATTAAACCGATGGTTCCAACACTTATTAAATCATCATTTAAATTCTTGCAATTATCATATTTTTTAACTATATGAGCAACTAATCTTAAATTATGTGTAATTAGCTTTTCCCGGGCGAATGAGGCTTTTTGCTTATCTTTATCCTTTAAAAGTAATATATATTTTCTTTCATCCTCTTTAGTTAATTTATCTTCGTAATTAAAAGATTTAACATAACCTACAAAAAAAGAAACTTCCTTTAATAAATTTATTAATGAGCTATACATTATAATATTTTCCTTTCTTAGTGAGTAAAATTTAAGTCAAATAATGTTTATCACTTATTAAAATAATATTTTAATTATTTTAAGATTATGCTATACTTTTTAAAGGAGATATTAAAAATGAACAAAAAGTTAATTCCTACTTATCTATGTGACAGTGTTTTTAAAATTAATTATGAATATCTTAAAAATAAAAATATTTTAAATATTTTTTTTGATTTAGATAATACTTTAGCAAATCCTTACATAAAAACACCTGCAAAGGAAATAAAGGATTTAATTGATATAATTAAAAAAATTGGGTTTAATATTTTTATTATTTCAAATAATCATCAAGAACGAGTGAAATTATTTGCTTCATTTTTAAATGTCAATTATTTTTATGAATTAAAAAAGCCAAATGTAAAAATTATAAAAAAAATAATTAAAGAAAATAACATTGATTTATCTAAAAGTATTTTTATTGGAGATCAAATTATGACAGACATTTTAATGGCTAATAGGCTTAAAGCCTTATCAATACTTGTAAATCCATTAACAAAGCAAGATGAACCAATTACTTTTTTCCCACGCTTACTTGATAGGCATTTTAGGAAAAAAATAAATCGAAAAAAATTATCAAAGGAAATGTAAATTATGGATGAATTATTATGTATAGGCTGTGGTGTGAAACTACAAACTGATGATGAAACAAAAGAAGGATTTGTTGATAAAAATGCATTAAATAGAGACATTATTTATTGTAAAAGATGCTATCAATTGAAACACTATGGAAAATTTAATAAATCATACCTAGTAAAAAATACAATCAGTTTACTAAAAGAAAGTGCAACACCAACTGATTTAATTGTTTTAGTGTGTGATATTAGCTTGTGCTACACACCACTTACTGAAACTTTAAAAGAAATAAATAGTTTTAATAATGTTGTGATGGTTTGTAATCGCTATGATTTATATAAAGATTATATAAGCATTGATAAAGCCAAAGCTTTTGTTTTAAAGCAAATAAAAAAAGCTAAATTAAATATAAAAAATATTTTTATTATAAATAACAATATCAATGAAATATTTAATGAATTAGATAGTAAATCAGTAAATAAAAATATATATTTGCTTGGCCTTGAAAATGCTGGTAAAACAACATTTGTTAACAATATATTAAAAGAAGTTGCAAACGAAAAGGATAATGTACTTGTTAATTCTAAATATCCAGGTACAACAATTGATTTAATCAAAATTCCACTCACTGATAATTATTATTTAATTGATTCACCTGGGGTAAAATCAAATGGTAATTTATTAAATTATGTTGATTTGAATTTTATAAAAAAGATAAATAGTGATAATAAAATAAAAGAAACCGTTTATCAATTAAATGCCAATCAAACATTAATAATTAGTAATGTTTTAGCAATTACTTATATAAAAGGAATAAAGCAAGGATTAGTTTTTTATGGAAGCAGTATGCTATCGATAAATCGTTGTAAGAGTGAAAATGCCTTTAAGACCTTTAATAATATAATAAAAGATTTAAAATTAAAAACAAATAATGTAAATTCATATTCTGATTTAGTTTCTAAAAAGATAATTATTGATAGCGATATTAAAAAGGATTTAGTAATCGAAGGACTTGGATTTTTTACATTAAGAAAGGGGATATACATCATAAAAACATTAAAAGGTGTTAATGTTTTTGTAAGAGATGCATTCATTTAAAATATGGTAGATAAGAAAGATAAATATAGATTAAGAGCTTTAGCAAATACTTTAAAGCCTATTGTTATTATTGGTAAGGATGGCTTAAGTGAAAATAGCGTTATTGCTATTAAAGAAGCAATAAAGGCCCATGAGTTAATAAAAATAAGCGTTTTAAAAACATATACGGGCTTAGATATAAAAGAATTAGCTATGCTAATTTGTAATACAATTGATGCAACATTAATATTTAATGTTGGGCGTGTTTTTGTAATTTATAAGAAGAACAAGGAAATTAATGCTTATGGGGTTAAATAAAAGGGTTTTATTGTTTGGTGGATCGTATAATCCAATTCATCAAGGTCATATAAATGCAGCACTTGTGGCATATAATGCTATAAATGCTGATGAAGTTTGGTTAATTCCTCGTAAATATAACTATGATGGCTCATTATTATTAGATGGCAAAATTAGAATTAATATGATAAAAATGGCAATTAAAGATTTGCCACAGTTTAAGATTTGTAAAATAGAATTAAATGATACAAACAAAGAATTAATTTATACTTATAATACTGCTAAGATTTTAGTAAATAAATATCCAAATATTGATTTTTATTTTCTAATTGGCGCTGATCAGCTTAATAATCTTATTCATTGGTATAATGCTAAGGAATTAACTACAATGTTTAAATTTGTTTGCTATTTAAGACCTGGTCATCCCTTAAATTATGAAATTGCCAAAGAATATAATGTTCAAGTTTTAGATGGAAATCAAATTGATGTTTCTTCAACATTGATTCGTTCTGGATCATTTTCAAATTTAGATGACAATATAAAGAAGTATATATGTAAAAAGCAGCTTTATTTAAAAGAAAGAGTTATGCCACGTCTTCCTGAGGAAAGATTTATACATAGCTTATCAACGGCTCGTCTTGCTAAGCAAATAGCTAAATCTATCGATACAAATGCTAATAAAGCTTATGTTGCTGGTATATTACACGATATTGCTAAGGGATTATCATTTGACCAAATAGAAAATATTGTTAAGGAGAATTATAAAAGCAAAATTAATTATCCAAAATACTGCTACCATGCTTATGCATCAGCATTTATTGCTAAACGCGATTTTGGTATAAACGATAAAGAAATTTTAAAGGCAATAAAAAATCATTGTCGACCAACTAAAACAATGTCTAAACTAGATAAAATTATTTATTGTGCTGATAAACTCGAACTAAGTCGTCCATTTGCCGATAGGTTAAATGTTATTAGAAATTTAGCATTTATTGACATAAATAAATGCTTTATTGCAACAATGGAAGATCAACTTAACTTTTTAAAGGAATCAAATAGTAAGGTTGACCATAATTTAGTGAAAATGATAAGCTTTTATAAAGGAGAGAATAGCTAATGGAAGATATCGTATTAAAGGATATTGTAGAAGTTTTATTTGATAATAAAGCTAGTGATATTGTATATGTTGATGTAAGCACTGTTAATCCTTTAACTAATTATTACATTATATGCAGTGCTTCCTCATCTAGGCAAGCAAATGCTTTAGCAAAATATGCTGATGATGTTTTAACAAAGCATAATATTACTACTAAGCATATAGAAGGAAATGCACAAAGTGAATGGATTTTACTTGATGGTAATGATTATATTGTTCACATATTTGTAAATGAAGCAAGAAACAAATATAATCTTGAAAAAATGTGGTCTGATTTAAAATTTATTAGGGTTGGTTAAAATATGAAGGTCTTATTAATTGTCGCAATGAAAAGCGAACTAGAATCTTTTTTAAACAAGCTTGAATATGAAACAATTTTTGTTTTGGGCCTTACTGTTTATAAAGCGAATATAAATAATGTTACTTTATATATTGGCAAAACCGAGGTTGGAAAGGTTAATGCAGCAATGATTACAACAGCATTAATACTAAAGCTAAAACCAAATTATGTTATTAATGCTGGAATTGGTGGTGGCTTAACTAGCTCTTTAAATTTACTTGATATTGTTGCTTCAACTAAAGTAGCCTACCATGATTTTGATTTGACTGCTTTTGGCTATAAAAAGGGTGAATTAGATGATCATACATTATATTTTAATGCATCAAAAAAATTATTATCGCTTCTTCCTAATGATGTTAAAAAAGGATTGATTGTATCAGGTGATCAATTTGTTTCTAAAGTTAATAAAATGGATGAAATCAAAAATGATTTTAAAAAGGCCTTAGTTTGCGATATGGAAGGTGCAGCTATTGCACAAGTTGCTACTTTATTATCAAAAAAATTTATTATTATAAGAGCAATATCAGATAATGTTTATTTACCTAAACATATTGACGTGTATGAAGATTATAAATATTTAGCCATTGATAAAGTTTCAACTATTGTCATCAATTTACTGAAAAGTATGTAAAACATAGACATTTCTATGTTTTTTTCTTTTTTTTTATAGATTATGAAGGCTTTTTATTATATAATAATAAAGGCAAACAATTATTGGAGGATTAAACAATGAAGAAAATGTCGTTAACTAAACTTGGAATATTGCTTCTTACACCATTATTATTTATAACATCTTGTAATAAAGATTTACCATATTCAAAAATTAGTGATTCAAGTAATAGTGCTACAAGTGACGTAAAGCATGAAGAAAATGATTATAAAAAAATATTAGCACCTAGCGTAGTTTCATTTTCAATTGATGATAATGAAATAAAATGGAGTGAAGTTAGTGGTGCAAGCTTTTATGATATTAATGTTAATGGAAAAATTATTGCCTCTAATATTAAAAAAACATCTTATAAAGTAAGTAGTGATATTATAAATCCACAATCGGGTGAAAAATATTTAATTAGCGTTAGAGCAATTGATGCAACTAAGCAAAACAAATCAAACTATAAGTCATTTTTATTTGACAATAATTTAAAGTCAGACTCAATTTTTGATTATTATTTAAATGATGATAATACTACGCTTACTTTAAGCACAATAAATAAAGCAAAGGAAAATTTAGTTACATCAAGCCTAGTTATTCCTAGTACAATTAATGGCTTTAGTGTTACTATAATAGGTGAAAATTTATTTAATAACAATAAAAAAATTTCAAAAATTATTTTGCCAGATTCTATTAAGGAAATCCAAAATGGGGCCTTTATGGATTCAACGTTATCATCTATTTCATTAAATGAAAACTTACAATTAATTGGCAAAAATGCTTTTACAAGATGCTCTAAATTAACTAAAGTTACTATGCCAGATAGTGTAGTTACAATAGATAACTCTGCATTTTTGGGCTGTGGCTCTTTAAATGAAGTATCATTTTCTAATAATTCATCTTTACAAACAATTAATGCTGAAGCTTTTAAAAACTGTAGTAAATTGACAAGTTTTATTTTGCCTTCAATTGTTAATAGTATTGGAAGTAATGCTTTTGAAAATGCTGGCTTGACAACTTTTGATATGACAAATAATAAAATTATAAGCGAATTTCCTTCAAAAATGTTTTCTGGTTGTAAATTTGTAACTTACACTATTCCTTCCCAAATTAAGAAATTAAATGAAAGTGTATTTTTAAATTGCAATAGCTTACAAACTCTTTTTGTAGATGAAAATACAGCAATTGCTGAAATACCTTCTACATTTATTAAGGGGTGTGGCTTATTAAAGTATTTTGGTAAAGCTTCTACATATGATGATAAATTGAAGAATCAAGTTATTATTAATATTCCAAGAACTGTAAAAGTAATAAATAGTGAAGCGTTTTCAAGCCTTAAAGCCACATCGATTATATTTGAGAATAATTCCTCATTGAATGAAATTAAGGATATGGCATTTTCAAGTAATAATTTAATTAGTGAAATTACTTTACCTGGAACATTACAATTTATCGGTAATTCAGCTTTTACAAATTGTAATAAATTAAAGGACATTACATTTAGTGATGTAAATAATCTTAAAAGAATTGGTAAGAATGCTTTTAATGGTACTAGCTTTCTTTCAAGTTTTGAAAATAATAGAATAGTAATTGGCAATGTTTTTTATAAAGCATCAACTGATGATAAGAAACAAGAATCATTTACATTTGATGATAATGTTGTTTCAATTTCAGCAGAAGCCTTTAAAAATAGTACATGCAAAAATTTTACATTCTCTAAAAATTTAATATATATTGACGAAGAAGCTTTTAAAGGAAGTAAAATGACTTCTTTAGCTTTTCCAGATTCTTTACTTGAAATTGGAAATAATGCATTTAGTGAATGCAAGTCTTTAACAAATGCTTCATTTAGTGCAACTTCCTCTTTAAATAGTTTTGGTGAAGGAACTTTTAAAGATTGTACTGCATTAAAATCATTAAATATCCCTGCATCTATTTGCACATTACCAAAAGATTTTTTAGCAATGAGTAATCTTAATGTTTCCGCACTTGAAACTATTACTCTTAATAATTCATTATCTACTATTGAAGAAAACGCCTTTAAAAATTGTAGTTCATTAAAAAGCGTTACTCTACCAAATAGTGTTAAAAAAATTGCGAATAGTGCTTTTATTAATACAACATCATTAAATCATTTTATAATTAGTGAAAATTCCTCACTTGAAGTAATAAGTACTAGTGCTTTTGAAAATTCTTCACTTGAAAGTATTTATTTACCTAAAAGCTTAATTGATTTGCAAACAATGTGCTTTAAGAATTGTACTTCGTTAAGTGAGGTTAACTTTTCAAATAATGCTTTTAATAATAGTGAAGAAAAAGTATTAAATGAATTAGTGTTTGAAAATTGTACATCATTAAAGGAAATTACTTTACCTGACAGTATTACTACTATAAAGGAAAATGCTTTCAAGGATGCAACCTCTTTATTAACAATTAATACTAAGGCAAATGAAATTGATAGTAATGCCTTTAATAATACAGCCTTTTCAAAGAGCTTTACTGATGGTATTGTGAACTTTAATGGAATTTTATTGCAATATACTGGAAATGCTAGTAATGTTGTTATTCCAAGTGATGTAAAAATAATTGGTAAAAATGCTTTTAAGGGAAATAGCAAGGTAGTAACAATTCATATTCCAACAAATGTTGAAACTATTAAAGAATCAGCTTTTGAAAACTGTTTTGCATTAAAAGAAATAATTGTTGATGGAAAGGCTTCTTCATTGAATGATATTGAAAACAATGCCTTTAGCAATTGTATTTCTCTTGAAAATATTTCTTTTTCTAGTACAATTAATAAAATAGGTGAATATGCCTTCTATAATTGCTACAAATTAAAAAATATTACTTTAGAAAGTGAATATTTAAGCATAATTGAAAAATATTCGTTTGCAAATTGTAATAGCCTTGATGATATAAAATTATCATCTTCAATTGTTAAAATTGATGATTATGCCTTCTTCCATTGTAATTTAAAGGAAGTAATTATTCCAAGCTCTGTTTTAGAAATAGGCGATTATGCTTTTTCAAATAATGGTCTTGCTGACAATATCTTATTAGATCCTTCTTCTTGGTCAATTACACCATCATTAAAAAAGCTTACTTTTGCAAATAACTCATTAATTAATAAAATTGGAAAATATGCTTTTTTAAATAATATTATTGATGAAATAACTCTTCCTGATAATGAAATTTATTTAGATGAATATTGCTTTAGCGGCTCTAGTAAAATAAAGTCATTTACCATAAAGAATTCATATTATGTAACTCAAGGAATAATTGCCAATTCTAACAGCGTCAATAAGGTTAGCATTTCTTCATCTAAAAGCTTATTATCTGCTTTTGGAGGAAATATTTTAGATGTTCCTAATACTTTAAATACTATAGAGGTTACTGATGGTGATAGTATTTTACCATATGCATTTTCAAGCTTTGGAATGGTAAAAGAAATAATATTACCTGAAAGCATTAAATCAATTGGTGAATATGCTTTCTATGGATGTTATTCTATTAAAAGCATTAATATTAGTAATGTTAATAAAATTTATGCTAATGCCTTCACAGGATGTAGTAATTTAGAAACAATTAATTTTTCTTCTGCACTTGAATATATTGGGTCTAAGGCTTTTATGGCTACAAAATATATTAATACACTTGATAAAGAAGAATTCGTAATGATAAATAATGTTTTAATTAAATATAATGGTAATGCAGAAAATGTTGTGTTACCAAATAATGTTACATCTATTGCAGGAGGTGCTTTCGCTGGAAACCATTCTATAAAGAAAATAACTTTAAGTGAAAATACAAAATTATTATGTAATGGTGCTTTTGATTCATGCATTAATTTAAAAGAAATTGAAGTAAATTATAAAGGACTTGTTGAAATTGAGTTAGAAATTTTTGATACTCTACCACAAGGATTTATAGTTAAAGTATTTAAAGATTCTTTAAGTTTATATGATAATGATATATATTGGTCATTATATGATAATAATATTAAAACAAAGTAAAGGAAGTTTTAGTTATGGAAAATGAAAATATTAGTAGAAGTACAATACATGAGCTTGCAATGAAATGTATTTTTGAATATTTATTTTACGAAGCATACAAATCAGATTATGTAAAAAAATCACTTGAAGAAATTGTTGAGGATGTAATGGAAGTAAAATTTAATGATTGTGATGTGTTTTTTAGAGCTATTGTTTTTGAAACTATAAAAAATAAAAGTGAATATATTTCAATAATTGAGCCAAAACTTGTAAAATGGAAATTTGAACGCCTATGTTTAACAGATCAAGCTATATTATTGCTAGCAACGAGTGAAATAATTAATAATCGTGTTCCTAAAGCTGTAGGTATAGATGTCGCTATCGATTTAGCACATAAATATTGTGATGACAAATCTTATAAATACATTAATAAAGTTTTAGATAGAATTGGAAATGAAAATGCAAACTGATGATTATATTAGTGTTAGTGAATTAAATGTCTATATAAAATCCTATTTAGAAAATAATTATTTTTTACAGGATGTCTATGTAAAGGGTGAAATATCTAATTTTAAACGACATCAATCTGGAACCTTATATTTTGCAATTAAGGATGATAAAGCCGCCATTAATGTTTTAATGTTTCCTCAATATGCTAATAAGTTAAAAGTCCCTTTAAAGGATGGAGATTTAATTTTAATTAAGGGGCACATAAGTGTTTATGAAGCTAGGGGAACATATTCTTTAAATGCTACAGAAATAATTTTTGATAGCAAGGGAATGCTTTTAATTCAATATGAAGAATTAAAAAGAAAATTAGCTAGTGAGGGATTATTCTCATTAGATCATAAAAAGCCAATTCCACTTTACCCATTTAAAATAGGATTAATTACGGCTAATCCAAGTGCTGCTATAAAGGATATGATAAGAACAATTAAAAATAGATGGAAGGTGGCACAAATTTATGTTTTTCCTTGCTTAGTTCAAGGTAGTGAGGCAAAATATGATATTTGTAAAAAAATTGCTCTTGCTGATTCTTATAATTTAGATGTTTTGATTTGTGGAAGAGGTGGAGGATCAATTGAAGATTTATGGCCATTTAATGAAGAAATGGTGGCTTATGCAATTTATAATTGCAAAACGCCAATAATTTCTGCAGTAGGACATGAAATTGATACGACAATTGCTGATTATGTTGCTGATGCTAGAGGCTTAACACCAACCGATGGGGCAATTAAAGCTACAAGCAATTTAAATGATGTTTTATATTTAATAAATATAAACCGTAATAAACTTCTTATAAGTTTTAATAACTTAATAAAATATCAAAGAAATGTTTTAAATAATTTAAAAAATAGCTATGTTTTACAAAACCCAATAAAAATTTATGAAAATCTAAGGTACAAGGTTGATGATTTAGAAAACCATTTACTATCATATATCAATGATTTTATACATAATATTAGAATGGATTTACTTTCTTATAATGAGCGTTTAAAGCATGCTATTACAAAAATTTTAAATGAAAAACAATCAAGTTATAAGGTAAATATAACTAAGCTTGATAGTTTGAGTCCATTAAAAATAATTTCAAGAGGTTATTCTTATGCTACATTTAACCATAAAGTAATAAAATCAGTAGACGATATAAATATTAATGATGAAATAGAAATGGCATTGATTGATGGAAACGTAAAAGCTAAAATTGTATCAAAGGAGAAGAAAAATGGAAAATGAAAAAAAATTGTCTTTTGAAGAGGCGTTGAATAAACTTCAGGATGCAGTAAATAAGCTTGAATCAAATGATGTAAAGCTTGACGAGGCCTTTAAATTATTTGAAGATGGTTTGGCCTATGCTAAAATGTGTGAGGAAGAATTAACAAATATTGAAGATAAGGTTGCAAAGGTTTTACATGATGATAAATTTATAGATTTAAAAGAAGAGTAGAGTATGGAAATAAAGGATATTGAGAATGATTTATTTTTAAAAAATATGAGCAATGACGAATTAAAGGCTTTAGCTAAAGATATTCGTTCTTTTATTCTTGAAAATGTTTCAAAAACTGGCGGACATTTATCATCTAATTTAGGTGATGTTGAATTAATAATAGCCATTCATAAATTTTTTAATTTAGATAATGATAAGTTATTATTTGATGTAGGCCATCAGGCTTATACGCATAAAATATTAACAGGAAGAGCTAAAAACTTTGATAGCTTAAGAAAAATAAATGGCCTTTCTGGCTTTTTAAGTAGTAATGAAAGTAAATATGATATTTTTGAATCCGGTCATTCTTCTACATCTATTTCAACAGCAATGGGGATGGCTATGGCTCGTGATGCTAATAATGAAAGTTATGAAATAATTGATGTGATTGGTGATGGCTCAATTGCTAATGGTGTTGCTTTTGAGGCTTTAAATAATATAAAAGCTAACAAAAATAAAATTATTATAGTTTTAAATGATAATGATATGGCCATTCAAGCGTCTGTTGGAGCAATTGCTAAATCATTTAATAATGTAAGAACTAGTAAGACATATGGGAAAGCTAAAAATAAGTTTCTAAAGCTATTTAAGAAATCTCCTAAATTTGTTAACTTTACTAGTAGATTTGTTCATCGATTAGCTTTGATTTTTAGATCTGATAATTTTTTTGATAACTTTAATATTTCTTATTTAGGTCCTATAGATGGCCATGATTTTAAACAGCTTGAAAAAGCTTTTAAAAAAGCCAAGGAATACCCAAATTCAATTTTAGTTCATGTTAAAACAAAAAAAGGTTATGGCTATGAATATTCATTAAATGATGAAATTGGAAAATATCATGGGATTCCTCCATTTGATTTAAAAACTGGTATGCCTTTAAAAGAAATTAATATGAGCTTTACTATTAAAGCTTCTAAAATTTTATATGATTTATTAAAAAATGATAAAGATGTTTATTTAATATCTTCAGCAATGGTTTATTGTACAAACCTTATTGACTGCTTTAATGATTTTAAGGATAGATGTATTGATGTTGGAATAGCTGAAGAGCATTCAATAGCTTTTGCTAATGGTCTTGCTCTTTTAAATAAAAAACCATTTGTTTCAATATACTCAACATTTATGCAAAGAGGCTATGATGAAATAGTTCATGATGTTTGTAGAATAAATTCTAATGTTACTTTTTTTATAGATAGAGCAGGAATTGTTGGTGAGGATGGAAAAACACATCAAGGTATTTATGATGTTTCTTTTTTATATCCATTAGAAAATTCAATAATTGCAATGGTATCATCTATTAAATATTTTAAAGGAATTGTTAACTGTTTAAGTAACATAAAATGTCCTAAATTTATTCGCTATCAAAAAATTGAATGTGACGATGAAGACGATGATTTAAATATAGAATTTGCTAAATTTATATATGAAATATATAATGAAGATAACAAAATTAGTATTATAGCCGTAGGAAATTCTTGCATGAAATTAAAAGAACTAATTATAAAGGATAATCTAAATATTAATTTAATTAATCCTATATTTTTAAAACCGCTTGATTATGATTGCTTAAATAAAATAAAAGACACACGTGTTATTTTATATGACAATACTAGCGTTTATGATGGCTTTTGTAGTGAAATAGTGAAATATTATAATGGCATTAATAAAAAAATTGAAATTATGTGCTTAGAGGATAAATTTATTATTCATGGCAATTATTATGATGTGTTAAAATCATTGAATTTAGATGAAGAAAGTATTCTTAGGAAGATTATATATGAATAAGGAAAGATTAGATATATTTTTAGTTAAGAATAATTATGTTCCTTCAAGAAGTAAAGCCATTGAGCTTATTAAAAATGGTAATGTTTTAATAAATGATAAAGCCATATTAAAGGGCTCATATTTAGTTGATAATGATTCTTCTATCACTATTAAAGAATCACAATTATTAAATTATGTTTCTCGTGGTGGCTTAAAATTGCAAAAAGCAATTGACGAATTTAATATTCAACTTAATGGTTTAACGATTATGGACATAGGGGCGTCAACAGGTGGATTTACATCATGTGCCTTAAATGAAAACGCTAAAAAGGTGTATGCTATTGATGTTGGAAGTAATCAACTACATGAATCATTAAGAAATAATAGTAAGGTTATAAGTATTGAAAATACTAACTTTAAAGATATTGTTAAATGCAATATTTCTGATAAAATAGATATGTACGTTTGTGATGTTTCTTTTATATCATTACGAACTATTATTGATGTATTAAAAAAATATGATGAAAACTTTTCTTTAATTGCCTTATTTAAGCCACAATTTGAAGTTGGAAAAAATAATTTAAATAAAAATGGTGTTGTAAAAAGTGAAAAAATAGTTGTTTCTTATATAAATAGTTTTATTAATTATTTATCATTTAATAATATTGGAGTAGTAAATTTCACTTATTCCCCTATCATTGGTCACCATGAAGGAAATATTGAATATTTATTTTATTTAAAAAGTAAGGAAAAAAGTAAAGTAATTAACTATAATAGTATTATAGAAGAATCTTTTAAGGTATTGAAGGTGAAATAAATGTTAAAACAACTTACTATAAAAAATTTAGCAATAATTGATGATATTACAATAGATTTTTACAATAATTTTAATGTTTTAACTGGAGAAACTGGAGCTGGTAAATCAATTATTATTGATGCTATTTCATTAGTTTTCGGTGCTAGAGCTAATAGTGATATGATTCAAACAAATAAAGAAAGCGCAATGATATTTGCAACTTTAGATGTAAACGAAAAAGTATCTAAATACATATTAGATAATTTTGATATTGATGTCAGTGATGAATTTATTATTAGTAGGGTATTAAATATTAATGGAAAGAATATTAGTAAGATTAATGGAATAATTGTTCCACTCCACATAATTAATCAAATAAGCAATTTTTTAATTGATATTTCTTCGCAAAATGAGTCTCAATATCTTTTCAATAAAAAAAATCATTTAGAAATTCTCGATTCTTATATTAAGGAAATAAGTAATGATTTTAAGGACGAATTTATTGAATCATATAAGGAATATACAAATTTACTTAAAGAATATAATGAATTAATAAATTCTAATAAAAATGACGACATAGATTATTTAAATTTTAAGCTTAATGAATTAAAAGATTTTAACTATACAATTGATGATGAGCAAAATATAAATAATGAATATAAAGAATTAACATCTAAAGCTAATAATGCTAATACTTTTAATGAAATAATTGATTTATTATACACAAATAATAATAGTGTTATAACACAATTATATAGTGCTTTAAAAATACTTGGGAAGGTTAATTCTAATATAAAGGTAAACGAATATTATGAAAAATTCAATTCAATTTATCTTGATTTAGTTGATAGTGTAGAAAGCTTTAATCATGATTTTGACTCTTCCAATATTGATTTTAATAGAATTGATTGCTTATCCGATGAAATTACAAAAATAAATCGTTTGAAAAGAAAATATAACACAAATGATTTGCTTTCTTTAAAAAATGAACTAATATCTAAAATTGATTATTTAAACAATAAAGAAATTTTACTATCTAAATTACTTAATAAATTAAATGAAGCTAAGGATAAAGCATATGCTTGTGCTTTAAAGCTTTCAAAAATAAGGAAAAAATATGCTAATGAGCTTTCAAATACTGTAATTAATGAATTAAATGATTTATATTTAAAAGATGCAATTTTTAAAATTAACTTTAATGAAATTGACACATTATCCGCTAGTGGCATTGATGATGTAGAATTTTATATGAGTGCTAATAAGGGAGTTCCAGCAATGCCGTTAATTAAGGTGGCATCAGGTGGCGAAGCAAGTAGAATTATGCTTGGCTTAAAAAGTGCTTTTTGTAAGCTTTCGACAAACGATATAATAATTTTTGACGAAATTGATACAGGAGTTTCGGGTAAGGTTGCATTAGCTATTGGCAAAAAAATGGAAAAAATTGCTAAAAATATTCAAGTATTAGCTATTACACATTTACCACAAGTAGCAGCAATTAGTGATCATCACTATTATATTAGCAAAATTACAAAAAATGGAAAAACATCTACTAATGTAAAAAAATTAAATGCTGATGAAAAGATTAATGAAATTGCTCGTTTGTTATCTGGCGATAATATAACACAAAGTTTTATAGATTCAGCAAAAGAGTTAATTTCTTCCAAATAAAATTAAAATATATTTTATTTATAATGCCAAAATAGTTATAGGAGGTATTTATGAATAAAATATTTTTAATGATTATGCTTCTTTTATTACCATATAAAAGTTACACAAATTACGTTGATGTATCATCAATAATTCCTGGTGGTGAAAATATAGGAATTGAAATAAAACCCAAGGGTGTATTAGTTATTGGAACATATGATGTAAATGTTATTAATAAAAGATATAATCCAGCAAGCGATAGCGATATTATAAAAGGCGATTTGATCTATAAAGTAAATGATGAATTAATTAATGATGTACAATCACTTCTTTTTGCAATAAGAAAATACATTAATAATGATAATGTAACATTATATATATTAAGAAACAATAATGAGATAACAAGGAAGCTAACTTTAGTTAAAACAAGTTCAGCCAATACTATTAAAACAGGATTATTAGTAAAGGAAAGGATACTTGGCATAGGAACTGTTACCTTTTATGATGAGGAAAGTAAAATCTATGGTGCCTTAGGGCATAAATTAGTTGATAATGACTTTTTAAATATTTGTGATATAAATAGTGGTACAATCTTTTCTTCAAACGTAACTGGAATTAATAAATCATATTTTGGTAATGTTGGTGAATTAATATCAACTATTGATGAAAGCAATAAGCTCGGAAATGTATTTTTAAATACAGATTATGGTATTTTTGGACATTACGACAAATCACCTGATAAGGATGCGCTTGATGTTTGTAAAAAAGATGATGTAAAACTAGGTAGTGCCTATATTTATACAACTCTTGATGACAATACAATTAAAAAATATAGTATAGAAATCACATCTCTTTTAAAACAAGATAAAATTTCAACTAAAGGAATTTCATTTAAAGTAACCGACAAAGAACTTTTAGATAAAACTGGTGGAATAGTTCAAGGTATGAGTGGCTCTCCAATAATACAAGATAATAAAATTGTAGGTGCTGTTACTCACGTTTTAGTTGATCAAGTGAAAAAAGGGTATGGAATATATATAGACTTTATGCTTAAAACTGCTAATATAGGCTAAATATTTCCTATTTACATTAAACATAAATTTACTTAAAAGATACGAATAGTCACATATTTACTATTCGTTTTTTTTGTTTTTGTCGATAATTTATAATTTGTTCAGGAGGTCATTTTATGGAAAAGATAAATGTCGTAATTATTGAAAATGTTATTTCTGATTTAGATAAATTAGAAAAAATTTTTAATAGTAATAGTAATTTTAATGTTTTAAAAAAATTTGAAAATTTTGCAAATTTTTTAAGCTTTATGGAAGTAAAAGATAATATGGTTGATTATTTGGTAATAGATATTTTTATGCCTAGTTTTTCACCTATTCAATTATTAAAATCAATTTCTAAATTTAGAAAAAGAGTTAATAAGGTTATTTGTATTGGTGGAATATGTAGCGATGAAATATTAAACTGTATGAATCACTATGGCGTCAATTATTATATTTCAAAGCCACTTAATGAAGCTAAACTAATTTCTACTTTACAAGAATACTTACTTTATAATAAGGTAAATGAAAATAATTCTAATAAGGAAATTACAAATTCATATGTTGAAAAAGAAATTACGTGTATTTTACATGAGGTTGGGATACCTGCACATATTAAAGGGTATTTATTTTTAAGAGAAGCAATTTTAAGAGTTTATAACCAGCAAGATTATTTAGGACAAATAACAAAGAATTTATATCCAGATATTGCTAAAAAATTCACATCATCCTCAGCAAGGGTTGAAAGGGCAATACGTCATGCAATTGAGGTTGCTTGGAATAGAGGCAATGTTGATTGTATAGATAATATTTTTGGCTATACAATCAGTGCAGATAAGGCCAAACCTACTAATTCTGAATTTATTGCAATGATTGCAGATAAGCTAATTATTGAACATAACTTAAAAAGAGAAAATTTTTCTTTTTAAATAATGAAAAAAAGAATAGCTAAATAGTGCTATTTTTTTTTATTTATGGTAAAATAAATAAAAATGAAAGGCCGGTGCAGTAAAAATGATAAATTGGATTAAATATACTTTTGGTAGTTTCTTTTCAAATAAACTATTAAAAGAAGGACAAACAAGAAGGTTTTGGAATACATTATTTGCATTATTTTTAACACTTGTAATCTTAACAGCTTTTTTCGTGACAGGTGTAAATAGTTCATTTAAAACACAATACAATAATTCAACAACTTTCAAAGAATTTGCTTATAATATTTTTTATAACGAAAATGAAGAAAATAGAGTTAATATCAAAACATATGAAACAAAAAATGCCAATGATAAAAATGTTATAAAAGGAAAGGCAATTAGATATATTGATGTTAATGATGAAGTATTAATAAATACATTTGAAAATGATGCTGATAAAGCTATATACTCAAAAAATAATTATAATTTGATTGTTGATACTAGAGAAGCTGATGACACTTATTTTAGTTTTACAGTTTTATATAAATTAAAAGATGATGAAAATGTAACAATTAATTATGATGAATATTTAAAATTATCAGCATCAGATCAAGAAAAATACACATATTTAAAAACAGATATTAAAAACGAAAAGATTACTTTAACAAATGAACAAATTGAAATATATAAGGATTGGCTTTTAGAAAATTATGTTAAAGGCTTAAAAGATGATAGCCAAGAAAAAACAAGTTGGAATGAATTGCTAAAGAAAAAAGATGAAGATATCAAAACATATAATAATAGCATATATCAACTTTATTTAACTAAGTATTATAAATATGTTACCAACTTTGTAATACCTACAAATTCATCTTATTACCAAAGTAAATATTTAACAGTGAATTCAAATGGTGATTATACTACTAATAACTTTTTAATTATTACAAATGATTGGGTTATTGCTTCATATACTTCTGAAAAAAATTATAATATTTCTTTTTATGGATATTATGATTATTTTTCAAAGGATTATTTCTTATATAATGCTCAAAATGCAAAAGATGAAGTTCAAGTAAAAGCAAATGTTGATAATTTCTTTGTTGAAACAGCTACTGCAAGTGATGGAATTAGAGGCATATTAATTTGCATACAAATCTTTAGATTTATGCCAACAATTATAATAGCAATGGCTATTTTGGCTTTATTCTTATTCTGCATAAGCAAAGTTAAGCATAGAAGATATGCAACAACATATATGTATTCATTTAAGTTAGTTTCTGGTATGTTGATTTTTGCATCATTTGTTGCAGGATTAGTTGCAATGATTTTATGCTTTGTAACTGATACATCATTATCTTTAAATATCGGAAGCTGGTTAATCCTATCTGTTTTAGGAATAAGAACATTAGTTTTTGCTATAATCGAAGCCTTTGCGTATAAAAAAGATCCACTTCGTGATGCAATTCGTAGTGTAAGTAGCCAATCTTCTACAAGTTCTACTATTACCGATACATCTAATAATTTAAATGATTTATCAAAAGTTGAAACTGGAACTAAGGTTATTGTTAATGATGGCGTTGATGATAATGATGAAGAAAAAATGGAATTAATGTAGTATAATATAATTGATATTAAGGCTATGGCTATAAAGCTGTGGCCTTTTAACTTTTTTTTAGTTATGTCATATAATAAAATGGTGATAACATGAAAATCAGTTTATGTATGATTGTTAAAAATGAAGAAAATAATATTGATAGATGCTTAAATTCAATTTATAAAGCAGTCGATGAAATTATAATTATTGACACTGGTAGCAATGATAAAACCAAAGATATTTGTTTAAAATATACAAATAAGATTTATGATTTTAAATGGGTAAATGATTTTTCAAAGGCCAGAAATTATGGATTAAAAAAAGCAAATTATGATTATATTTTATGGCTTGATGCCGATGATTATTTAACAAATGAAAATTTTATTAAATTAATCAACTTAAAAAATAAGGCTAATGATGATGTTGATTTTTATTATTTCTTATATGATTTTGATAAAAATTATTCACCATTTTATAGAGAACGATTATTCAAGAAGAATAAAAAAGCAATTTTCAAAGGCAAGGTTCATGAAGTAATTAGTCCATTTGGAAAAATAAAATATATAAATATTGTAATTAATCAATATAATAACAATAAACCATTAACTAATAGAAATTTATTAATTTATGAATCTAATTTGAATAAAAAGTTTTCAACAAGGGATTTATATTATTATGCAAGAGAATTATTTAGACACCAAAGATATGATGATTGTTTAAAATATTTAAATAAATTTATAAAAAGAAAAGATAAATATATTGAAGATTATATCGACGCTTGTATATTGCAAAGCAAAGTTTATTGTATTAAAAAGGAATACCAAATAGCTTTAAAATGCTTGTTTGATACTTTTACATATGATATACCAAGAGTAAATACATTAATAGAAATTGCAAACATTTATTTTAATTCTTATGATTTTGATAAAGCGATTTATTATTATAAATTATCGTTAAATTCATTAAAATATTATAAGAACAAAGGATTTATTTATAAGGATTATTTAGGATATTATCAGTCATTATCATTATGTGTTTGTTATTTTTATTTAAAAAAATATAAAAAAGCATTTTATTATAATGAGCTAGCGCATAAGCTAAAAAATGATAATCCATTTTATTTGCCAAATAAAAATGCTATTAATAAATATGTTAATTGGAAAAATGATTAAATAAAGCACATACATTTTGAAGATATTTTCTAACAAAAAACTATTTCTTTGTATTTATTTATTGTATAATAAATACAAGAGGTGTTAAGTCTATGCTAAAGTTTAATTTTTTACTATCAACAATAACAATTATTATAATAATAGCAGCATTAGTAGTAATTTTAGGATTAACTATTTTTTTATTAGTCTATAAATTTTCAAATAAAAAGCATTATTTGAGTAAAATAGATTCTCAACTTGAAAGTATTAATATTAAAAATAGAAATCAATTAGAGGCTTATTTAAACAGATTAAACGCTATTTCAAATAGAAATGAGGAATACGTTTCTTTATATGATTCTTATAAAGAAAAATTTGACGAACTAGATGTTGATAAACGAGATAGTTTAATTTTAAAGCATAGCGAATTAAAGGAAAAAATTGCTACAGCACCAAAGCTTGATAAAACAATAATAAATAAAATCAAATCATTTGAAAGTGATGTTATTGCTTATGCTAATGAATGTGAGCAATTAAATGTTAATTTAAAGCAATTATTTTTAGAAGCAGATGAATTAAGAGTTGAACTTACAAAATATCAAAATCAATATCAAGAGGTTTTAAACGATCTTAATAAATATAATCAATCACTTAATATTTGTATTAATGAACTAACAGAGTACTTAAATAATATAGAAATGTACTTTGAACTTTTAGATGATAATATTATTTCTGCTTCTTATGATTTGGCTAGAAAGAACTTAAACGAAATAAAAGGAATGTTAGCTAATGTGTATGGCAATATTGAATTAATCGCTCAATATTGTAATAAGGTTGATGTTATAATTCCTCAACAATTAGATGATTTACTTGCTAAAAACAATAAACTTGAGGAAGAAGGATATGTTGTATCTCACGCATATGTTTATGAATTTATTGATAATACTAATGAAATATTAAAGCAATGTAAGGCTAACTTTAAACTTTTATCTTTTGGAAATTTTGATGATACTTTTAAAGAAATTCAAAATAAAATTGCCGAAGTGCATGCTCATTTAGATAATGAGGTAATGGCTAAAAACGAACTAGATGAAAAATTCAAAATTGTTAATGGTAAAATTAATGCTGCTGAAAATGATTTTATCAAAACAAAACGCCAATTTAGTAGAATGATTGATTATTATAAATTACCAGAAGAAATCAATTCAAGATTTGATAATTTTCAAAAAAATGCAACATATTTAGCCGATTTAAAAAGGGAATATGATGGCTATATTATTGTAAATGCTAAAATACCTGCTTCATTTATGCTTGAAAAAGTTAGCAAAATGGATTTAATAAGTAGTGAAATACTATCTGATATTGAATATTTTACTTCATATTTCCAAGATATCAAAAATTATGCTGAAAGCTCTTTTATTAGAGTTAATGAATTAACAACCACACTTATTGTAACTGTTGGAAAATTAAGGAAAACTAAATGCAATGCAGTTTATAAAAAATACATTGAAGAAGTTAATTTATATTTAAATTCATTAAAGGAATATAAAAACTTATTATTACAAAAGCCTATTGATCTTGCTAAGTTGTTGGCTGAATTCTCTACAATTGATGCTTCATCATCTGATTTAATAAAAAAAATAAATATTGATTATGATAATTATCAAACTGTAAAAAAATGTATTATTTTCACAAATCCTTTAAGATATCAATTTGCTGATGTTGATTTAGCATTACGTGAGGTTGAGGATTTATTTATGAAAGGTGAATATATTAAAGCTCAAGATAAAATTAATTATGTTTTAAACAATTATCATCCAGCCGCTTACGATTCATTTAAGGGACAATAATTATGGAACTATATCTTGATAATGCCGCAACAACATATGTAAATGAAGAAGTTTTAGAATATTACTATGCTATTTTAAAAAAGTACTTTGCTTCAACTGGTTCCCTTCATAAATTAGGTCAAGAATCATTAGCCAAGGAAATGGAGGCAAAATATAAAATTGCTGGTTTATTAAACATTAAACCATCTGAAATTTTTTTCAATAGTGGAGCAACTGAAGGAAATAATTATGCCATAAAGGGTGTTGCCTTGAATTATAAAAAAAGAGGAAATACGATTATTACTAGTAAAGTTGAACACCCTTCAGTTTTAGAATGCTTTAAACAGCTTGAAAAAGATTTTAATTTCAATTGTATTTATTTAGATGTAAATGAAGATGGAACTGTTGATCTTGAGCAATTAAAAAGTTCATTAAATGATGATGTAATATTAGTTTCAATTATGTATGTTAATCATGAAGTTGGTACAATAATGCCTATTAAAGAAATCCATGATATTTTAAAAAAATATCCAAAAGTAATTTTCCATAGTGATATTACTCAAGCTATTTGTAAATGTGATGTTAATTTGAGTTACGTAGATATTGCAACAATGTCAGGGCACAAAATTCATGGCTTAAAGGGCAGTGGCTTTATGTATAAAAAAGAAAAGATTAATTTATATGAATTAATCTCTGGCCATCCAGCAAATAATTCTATGCGTGCTGGAACATCTCCTTGGATGAATAATTTAGCCTTAGCTAAGGCATTAGAGTTGTCTTTAAAATACTATAAAAGCAATGCCTTGAAATTAAAGGAATGCCAATTAAAAATTGTAAATGAATTAAGTAAAATAGATGGAATTGTAATTAATACTGTGTTAAATAAATCAATTTATAGTATTATTAATTTTTCAGCTATTAATTATAATAGTGAGGTTTTAATTAGAGCATTATCCTTAAAAGGAATTTATGTTTCCTCACGCTCTGTATGTACTACCTCTAAAGAAAGCCAAGTTTCAGTGACCTTAAATGCAATGCATAAGGATTATAATGTTACAGTATCTTCAATTAGAATAAGTATTGATAAGCCTTTAAATGATGATGAGATTAATTACTTTATTACTTCCTTAAAGGAAGTTTTAAAAAGCACAAGAAAGTAGGTATTGATATGATTTATGATGAAATAATGCTAAGGTATGGTGAACTTACCTTAAAAGGGAAAAACAAACGTATGTTTATTGATACACTAGCTAATAATATAAGATTATCATTAGCAGATTATAAAGAGTTAAAATTTGAAAAGCAACATGATAGATTTTATATTAAAATTAATGAATCTAGTAATGTTGATGATATTTTATTACGCTTAAGTAAAATTCCTGGTATACATAATTTTTCGCTAGTAAAAAAAGTAGAAAAGGATATTAAACAAATATGTGATGTTTGTCTTACAATTGTTAATGAGCTTGATTTAGTAACACTTAATACCTTTAAAGTAAAAACTTCAAGAAATGATAAGGCTTTTTATTTAATCAGTGATGAAATAAATAGAGAAGTAGCAGCTGTTATATTAAAAAACACACCTTTAAAGGTTGATGTTCATAATCCTAAAATTATAGTGCGTGTTGAAATTAGATATGATGCTGCTTATGTTTCAATTAAAAACTTTGATGGTCTAGGTGGGTTACCTCTTGGAACATCTGGAAAAGGACTATTAATGATATCTGGAGGTATTGATTCACCTGTTGCCGGTTATTTAATGATGAAAAGAGGAGTTAAAATTGAAGCAATTCATTTTTCAAGCCCTCCATATACTTCAGAAATGGCAGTTTTTAAGGTTAAAACATTACTAAAAAAGCTTGCTAAGGTACAAGGACAAATCAAATTTATAAATATTCCTTTTACGGAGCTACAATTAAAAATCTATGAGATATGTGGTGATAAATATGCTATAACTTTGATGCGTCGTATGATGTATAGAATTGCAAGTATTGTTGCCAATAATAACAAATGCCAATGTATTGTTAATGGGGAATCAATTGGACAAGTTGCTTCGCAAACACTTGATAGTATGAAAACTATTAATGAAGTAACCAATGCGACAATAATTCGACCATTAGCTGTTTTTGATAAGCTTGATATTATTAAGCTTTCTCGTGAAATTGATGCTTATGAAACATCAATTATGCCTTTTGAAGATTGCTGTACTATTTTTGATCCTAAAAATCCTACTACGAAACCAAAACTTAGTGAATGCTTAAAATATGAAGAAAAATTTGATTATATAAGTATGATTAATGATGCCATTAATAATGCTGAGGTTGAATTAATTACTGTTGAATAAATTAAATAAAGGATATGGGAAAATACTGACTGAAAACTTAGGTAAAATGTCAACATTTTTCCTTTTTTATTTTCTAGGAAATTGTATTATATGGTAATAAAAGTAAAAAAGAAATTTGTATGATACAAATTATATTTAATACTTTTAGCACATTTAACTTATTGCTTTAGAATTTTGATGTTAATGAATTAACTGCTTATAAAATAAAAGTGTATTGAGATTCTCTTTACACTTTTATTTATTTTATCTATTAAATTTATAAAAGACAATGTCACCGTCTTGCATTAGATATTCTTTTCCTTCAATTCTATATCTTCCGTTGTCCTTGACAGCTTGTTCACTTCCATATTTAAGTAAATCATCGTATGAATATACCTCAGCTTTAATAAATCCTTTTTCAAAATCAGTATGTATAATTCCTGCACATTGAGGAGCTTTCATACCTTTTTTAAATGTCCAAGCACGACATTCATCATGTCCACATGTTAAAAATGTTTGTAAGCCTAGCATTTCATAAGCAGTTTTAATTAATAGATTAAGGCCTGATTCTTTAAGGTTTAATTCATCCATAAACATTTCTTTTTCATCAGGATCAGTAATTTCAAGTAAATCACATTCTACCTTAGCACAAATTGGAACAATGCGGGCATTTTCAATTTCTGCTTGATGCTTTAAAGCAAGATATTCTTTATTTGCATTAAAATCTTTTAAATCATCCTCACCCATATTAGCAACATATATCATAGGCTTGGCAGTTAATAAGTGAAAGCTTTTTAATAATTTTTCTTGTTCAGCTGATAATGATAAGCTTCTAGCCGGCTTATTATTCATTAAAGTGTCTCTTACTAATACTAATAAATCATATTCAAATACAGTGTCAGGCTCTTTAGTTGTTTTAGCCTTTTTTTCAATTTTAGCAATTCTATTATTTACTGTATCAATATCAGCAAAAATTAATTCTAAATTAATAGTTTCTGCATCTCGTAAAGCATTTATTGAACCATCAACATGTAAAATATCGTTATTTTGAAAGCATCTTACAACATGACAAATTGCATCAGTTTCACGAATATTAGCTAAGAATTGATTTCCTAGTCCTTCACCTTTTGATGCTCCTTTTACAAGGCCTGCAATATCTGTAAATTCAAAAGTTGCTGCAACACGTCTTAAAGGCTTATAAATTTCACATAAATAATCAAGTCTAGCATCTGGTACTTCTACAACTCCAGTATTTGGTGAAATTGTTGCAAAAGGGTAGTTTGCAGCTTCAACTTGTGAGTTTGTTATAGCGTTAAATAATGTTGATTTGCCAACATTTGGCATTCCAACAATTCCAGCAGTTAAAGGCATATTATTTCACCAACTTTCCATCTTTAAATCTAAATTTGATATATTCATTAAAATGAGTGTTTTTCTTTAAAATTGCAGAATCTTCATTTTTCATATTAATACCATTTGGAATATATTGACATTCTAAGCATAAAGAATAATGCTTTGAAATATGGTCATTATTTGGTAAAAATAGTGCATCTGATGGGTAATTACAAGCATAAACAACAATTGTTGGATATGAAGTATAGACATCTAAAGAAACTTTTGTATTATTATCCTTAAAAGTAGCAATTTTAGATTTATTTTTATCTGCTTTTATAAAGCAATGGTCATAGCCCTTAGCAGTATGGTTTTGAAGTGATTCATCGTTAATATATTTTTTTACCTTATGTGCTTTTGTAAAGTCCATAACTTTATTAACAGGTAGAACCTCTGTTGTAATTAAAGTATTATCAAGTTTAGTGTATTTGTTGCAATAAAGCTTTAATGAATGATCCATAACACTACTTTGATGATTATATGACAAATTAAAATATGTATGGTTAGTTAGGTTCATTAATGTATCTTTAGTAGAAATTGCATCATAATGAATTTTTATTGAATTATCTTTAAAATTAATTGTATAGGTAATTTTATATTTTACGTCGCCAGGTAATTTATTTTCTTTTTCAAATAATCTAAAAATTACTAATATTTTATTTTCTTTTTCAACAACTTCATAATCAAAGTTTTGATAAGATAAGCCATCAAAGCCGCCATGTAATGAATTTGGATAGTCATTTAAATCAAGTGAATAGGTAGTATTATTTATTTTGCATTCACCATGTGAAATTCTTCCAGAATATCTTCCAACAGTTTTTCCATTATAGCCAGTATTTGTTATAAAATTTTTAAAATCACTTGGCGTTAAAACTAATGATTTATTATTTAATTTAATATCATAAATTGAAGCCCCAATACTAGCAAGTGTTACTTCAAAATTTGTATTGTTTTGTAAAGTTATTAAACTTATATTTTCCTTTTTAGTAATTATATAACTCATTTTTATTGCTCCTTTGCTATATTAAAAATTCTTACAAATGCATTATAATCTAATGGCTTAAAATCATCAACAACTTTTGTCTTATTATTGCTATAAAACATAGCCATTTCTTCAATATTTAATGGATTTTTTAAATTAAATTTATTTAAGGATGTTTCCATACCGATTTCTTTAAAATATTTAATTAATTCCTCTATTCCTTCTTTAGCGGATTTTTTATTAAATAACTCCTTTGCAAGTATTGTTAATTGCTTGTTAGCTTTTTCGTTATCAAGTACATATATGCACCAAGCTGGCCATAAAGCAGCAAGCCCTAAGCCATGAGCTATTTCATCATGAAAGCCACTTAAAACATGCTCTAAACCATGAACACGTAGATTCATAGCTTTTCCAAGGCCAGTTAAACCATTATGTGATAAAGAAGAAGCTAGCATTAATTCAGCTCGTGCTTCATAGTTATTTGGTTCATTAATAGCAATTTTTCCATATTTTAAAATAGTTTTTAATAAGCCAATTGCCATATTTTCACTTAAAGTACAATTATCATGTGGATTCATATATCTTTCAAGAGTATGCATTAAGGAATCAACAATTCCACATCCTGTTTGAAATTTACTTACACTATAAGTAAGTGTTGGATTTAATAAGGTAAATAACGGCCTATTTAAATCATCATTAAAACCCATTTTAATCATTGGATTTACTAGATCATTTGTAATAACACATGAGGAAGATAATTCACTACCAGCAGCAGAAATCGTTAAAATCACACCAACTGGAATTACTTTTTTACTAATAACTTTTTTTAAAACATAGTCAAATGGATCATTATTAGTATATAAAGCATGTGATAGTAATTTAGCACTATCAATTACTGAGCCACCACCAACTGCTAAAATTAAATCAAATTTTTCATTATGATATTTATTTATAATTTCATTGATCAATGATAATTTTGGATTAGCGCTAACTCCACTTACTTCTTTAAAGGTAATATCATTACTATTTAATGAGTTTATAATTCTATCATATAAGCCATTTTCTTTTATAGAGCCCTTACCATAAATAAATAAAACATTTTTAAAGCCATAATTTTTAATAATAGCTCCTATTTTTTCTTCGCCTTTATTATCAAAATAAATTTTTGTTGGACTAATAAATTCAAAATTATTCATTATAAAACTCCTTATCTATTTCATTTTTAATTCTAATCATTGTATCTTTATTTACCTTTATTATTTTTCTATCAAAGGTAATTAAACCATTTACTTCATCATAAACATCGCTTATTTGAGTATAAATACACCCCGCTAAGCCATTTTTAATATTATTAATGATATCATTTTTATATAAATTATAAATAGCATTATCATAATCATCTTGATTATTAAATCTTTTATAACCAAAGAATTTATTTTCATCATAAACGTGGTTTTTAACTTTATAGGCATAACCACCAAATTCACTTACAATAATAGGTAAATCACTTTTAGTAAGCTTTATCTTTTTAAAATAAACATGAAGGCTTAAAACGTCACTCTTTTTACCAAAAAACCATCCTGATGTTGTATCAATAACTCTAGTTTTATCTAAGCCTTTTATTAATTGGTAATAATAATCAGGATTATGCTCTCCCCATCCCTCATTAAATATTGTATAGTAAACAACACTTGGATAATTATATAAAAGCTTTATAGTTTCGCACCCTATTAGCTTATACATCGAATATTGTTCAATTTTATTTTTATTATCCTTAAATACTTTATTTTTAAAGCCAATTGTTGGTAAAATTGTATCCTTAAAGAATGAATATTTTCCATTATTTATAAAATCTTGAAAAACTAATATTCCTAATTTATCACATAAATAATAAAAGTAAAGAGGCTCTACCTTTATATGCTTTCTTAAGCAATTATAGCCTAGATCTTTAGCAAGCTTTATATCTTTTTCATATCTAGCATATGATGATGGAGTAAATATACCATCCATGAAATAGCCCTGATCTAATAATCCATGAATAAATATTTTTTTATTATTTAGGTAAAAGCTATTATTTTTAGCTTCAAATTTACGCATTGCAAAATAGCTTGATATTTCATCATTTTTAGTACAAATAATTACTTTATATAAAAATGGATTATTCATATCCCATAAAATAATTTCATCTAAAAATATAGTAAATTCTTTCTCTTTAAAATGATTTTTATAAATACATTTATTGTCTTTATAAATAAATACTTTAAAGCTATCACTAACAGATGTGATATTAAATGTTACACTTTTATTATCAATGCTTGGAGTTATTTTAAGTTCTTTAATGTAATCATTACTTACACTTTCAAGCCATATTGTTTTAAAAATTCCTGATACTTGTGAATACCACATGCCTGATATTTTGTCGGCTTGCTTACCATATGGGTAGTTTTTATTTCTATCATCTTTAATAACAATAATTATTTCATTTAATCCATCATTAATATAAGATGTTATATCAATTTCATTTGGCAAGTAATTTATTAATGTTTTAAATACATATTCTTTATTAATATATATTGTCGCAACTTGATCAACACCATCAAGATGTAAAATTACTTTATCCTTAATAAATTTTTTGTCTATATTTATATTTCGTCTATAAAGTAAAAAATCATCTTTAGCAATTTGTTTGTTTATTGTTGAAAGCTTTGATTCAACACAATATGGAACCATTATTTTTAAATCAAATTCTTGATTAATATTATCACTTTTTGATATTTTAAAATCCCATAAACCATTTAAGCATATATAACTGTCTCTTTTTAGAATTTCTCTTGGATATTCACTTAAAGGAATATTATTATCATTTACTAGCATTTTGTCACATCCTTTACATAATTATAATTTTTTTAAGAAAAATAATAAACATAAAAATCACTTTATTTGTAAAAAATAAGATGGGTGAGTATAAATGAATAAAAATTATAAAACTGTAAAGATTAAAACTAAAAAGAATATAGATAATGTTGTTGAAATTGAAGATAATCCAGGTCCTATGGAAGAATCTTTAACCTATGAATATAATTACGACTTAAATAAATTTAAAAAATACACTGAAAAAATAAGACAAAAAAGGAAATAAGTTGTAATCAATAGTTTTATAAAAAATAGTAGCACTGATAAAATAATATTATCACAAAATATAAAAAAATAAGATTATGCATAATAACATTATAGTGTTATACTAGCATCGTTAAGAAAATTCTTAATGAATATTTTTAAAATATTAAAGTGATTTAATATTATTTTAATTTTTGCCTTAAAGGAGTAGTTTATGGATGAAATACTTAAAATATCTAATTTAAATAAAAAATATACAAATAATGTTGTTTTAAAGAATATTAATTTATCTGTTTGTAAAGGTGACATTTACGGAATTTTAGGAGTATCTGGTGCAGGCAAATCAACGCTTCTTCGCTGTATCAATAATCTTGAAGCTTTTGATAGTGGAACAATATATTTTGAAGGCAAAGAGGTAACATTTGATAAGAAATATAAAAAAAATATTGCCATGATTTTTCAAAACTATAATTTGCTTAGCCAAATTAATGTTTTAGATAATGTAATGCTAGTTGGAAAAATAAATAAGCAAGATAATATTAAAGAAAGAGCAATTAATTTATTAACTGAAGTTGGCTTAGCTGATAAGTTATATGAATATCCCAAAAACCTATCTGGTGGGCAATGCCAACGTGTCGCCATTGCTAGATCTTTAATGCTAAATCCTAAAATATTATTAATTGATGAAGCAACAAGTGCTCTTGATGCTACAACCTCTAAAGCTATTTTAAATCTATTAAAGGAATTAAATGTTAAAAAGAATCTAACTATTATAATGATTTCTCACCAAATGGATATTATTGAAAGCATTTGTAATAAAGTAGCGATTATAGATAATGCTTGTATTGTTGAAGATGGCAATATAAAAGATATATTTTTAACTCCCAAGGCTAAAATAACTAAAAGGTTAATATATTCTAAAAATATTAATGTTGATGTAAATGATAATAAGCTAATAAAGATTATTTTTAATGAAGAGGTCAATACTCCTTTACTTGCTAAAATTATTAATGATTTAAATATATCATTATCAATTCTTTATGCCTCATCTAAGACATTTAATAGCAAAACTTATGGACAAGTTATTTTTAAATTACAATCATATAAAAGTGATATTGATAAATTAACACTCTATTTAAATAAAAATAATATTTCATATGAGGAGGTTTTAGCTAATGAATTATGCTGAGATATTTAAAATGGTTTTAGAAACACTACTAATGACTTTTATTTCAACTTTTTTGGCTTATTTAATTGGGCTTCCAACAGGAATATTATTAAATGTCACATCAAAAAAGGGAATAAGGCCAAATAAAACAATTAATTTAATAGTGGGAAGCTTTATAAATTTATTAAGATCCATTCCTTGCTTAATTATTATTGTTTTATGTATGCCTATAAGTAGAAAGCTTTTAGGAAGTGGAACAGGAAAGTGGTATACAATAATTATTCCTTTAACTATCTGTGCTTATGGCTTTGTTTCAAGAATGGTTGAACAATCCTTATTTGAAGTAGATAGTAATGTAATTGAAGCTATTAAAAGCTTAGGCGCTAATAATTTCCAATTAGTTTTTAAGGTATTATTAGTTGAAGCAAAGCCTTCATTAATAAGTGGATTAAGCGTTGTTTTAGTTAGTGTTTTAGGCTATACATCCTTTGCTTATAATATTGGGGCTGGAGGATTGATTTCTGGTATTTATACTTTCTTTACTAGAAATACAGCATCTTATTTTACGAAAGTTTATTTTTGGATATTGATAGTATTAATAGTTATTATTGTACAAGTTATTCAAGAATTAGGTTTATATATTGCTAAAAGAATTGATAAAAGGAGAATTATAAAATGAAAAGAAACTATTTAAATTTATTAAAATGCAGTGTTATTTTACTTCAATTTGGAATCATTACAAGCTGCAATACAAATAATGAAAATATTATTAAGGTATGCGCTTCAGCTTCACCACATGCGGAAATTCTTGAAAATGTTGTTAAAGACATATTAAGTGAAAAAGGCTATACTTTAAAGGTAACTATCCTTGATTGGACAATGCAAAATGATGCTGTAAATAATAAAGATTACGATGCTA
Source organism: uncultured Bacilli bacterium (assembly GCA_934201705.1). Taxonomy (GTDB): domain Bacteria; phylum Bacillota_I; class Bacilli_A; order RFN20; family CAG-631; genus CAKPXW01. The sequence continues at coordinate 80,469 of CAKPXF010000008.1, forward strand.
ATTATTTTCAACATATTCCATATTTAAATTCCTATAAGGAGGATAATCCCTTAGTAGCTTCATGTAAAGTACATTATGAACCATTAGGAATATATTCTGAAAATAAAACATCACTAAGTAAAGGTAGCTTTGAAATATGTAATGATGAATCGAATGCAGTTAGAGCTTTTCAGTTACTTGAAGCTAAAAATATAATTAATAAAGATGAAGAAAATGAAAATTTTCCTTATACTGATGATTTAAAGCTAAACTTTACTAATGATAAATGGACTTCAAAGAATAATAGCGTTTCTGTATCTTTAGTATCTGAAGAATTACTTGCACAATCACTAATTGATTATGATTTTGGCTTGCTTCCAGTTAATAGTGCTTATACTGGAAATATTAGTGTTAGTAAAAGAGTAGCCTATGAGGATGATATTAACCAAGTATCTAGTAAGGCCAACGTATTAGCAATTAGAAAAGATGATTATAAAAATAATGAGGCCTATAAAAATAAAATAGATGTCTTAACTGATGCTTTATTATCAAATGAGGTTTCTTCATTTATAAAAGAAAAATATAATGGCATTATTACATGTGATGAAACAACACAAATTGACCTAAGAAATAAAATATAAATAATAATTGCTAAATTGTATTAATTTGCTTATTATTAAATAAAGGTGGTGTTAATAATGACATTGTTACAATTAAAATATATTGCTACAATTGCTAAAAGTGGTAGTATGCATTTAGCTGCTGATGAATTATTTATTACCCAACCAAATTTATCAAAAGCAGTTAAGGATTTAGAAAATGAAATGGGAATTATTATTTTTAATAGAAATAATAAGGGCGTTACTTTAACTGATGATGGTGTTAAATTTTTATCCTATGCCTTGCAGGTTTTAGAGCAAGCAAACTTACTAGAAGGAACATATAAAAATAAAGAAAATATAAAAAGAAGCTTTGCGGTTTCAGCTCAACATTATGGCTTTGTTGTTAATGCTTTTGTTAGCCTTGTTGAAAAACTAGGAAAGGACACCTATGAATTTTCCTTAAGAGAGTGTAAAACATTTGATGTTATTAATGATGTTAAGGACAAAAGAAGTGAGGTAGGAATTATCTATTTATCTAATTTTAATAGAGAAATTATTAAAAAGGTTTTAGATGCTTCTAATTTATCATATGAATTCTTATTTGAAGCAAAGCCTCACGTCTTATTAAGTAAAAATCATCCCTTAGCAAATAAAAAGGAATTAACTCTTAAAGAATTAGATGAATATCCAAGATTAAATTATGATCAAGGTATTAACAATTCCTTTTATTTTTCTGAAGAACCTCATGCTCTTGAAAGTGTAAAAAAAGCAATAGTCGTATCAGATAGAGCGACTTTATTTAATATATTAATTGGTTTAAATGGCTATACTATTTCATCTGGAATGATATCATCATCTTTAGATGGTAATAATATTATCTCAATACCTTTAAAAACAAATGAAGTCATGGATTTAATATATATTTATGATAGTGATAGTAAAATGAAGGATGTTACTATCCAATATTTAAATATATTAAAAGAGTATATTAAAAATCAAACAAATTAGTTATTGCTTTTTGTTTCATCTAAGATTAATTTTTCAAGTTCTTTACATGCTATACTTAATGGATAATTTCTTTTATTTAAAAGAATATATCTTTTGTTCATAAAACTTAATTGGTTGGAATAGTTGAAGTTGTAAAAAGGCAATTTTATCTATTCCATTTTTAATTTGTTGTTTACATTTATATATAAATAGTGAGAAAATAAAAGAAACAAAAATGATTAATTTTGTGGAGGATTTTTTATGACACTTTTGAAAATAATTTTATTTCTTTTATTATTTATAATAATAATGCAAATAGCTAAATGCTTTAGATTTTTTAAGCAAATTACTTTAAAAATAAAAAAAAATCCATTAATTCCATATTTTACAAATTTAATATTTAAAATTGTAATACCATTTGTTTCAATTTTCTTATGCTTTTATACTTTAAATGGTGCAGTTACTTTATCTTTAAAAAATACAATAAGCACTTTAAAACTTGATTTTGATTTCTTTGAACTTAATCAAAGTGAATTGTTTAAATCAAACCATCAAAAGATTTTATTTTTAATTGATGTTTATTTATCATTAACAATATTTTATATAAGCATTATCAGTTTATTTTTGACACCATTTTTCAATTACATGCACATTTTCTTTATTAAGTTTTTTTATAGGGAATATGATATTGTTTTTGGTACAAAGCATGTATATGATTATGTAAAATTTTCAAAGAATACGGTTATATGCTATGTTGCAAATAATACTAATAAAGAAGAATTAAAAAGACTTAATCAAAATGGTATATTTTATTTAAAAAGAAATATCGATGCTGAATATTTAGCATATGACTTCAATTTAAAAAAATCAAAGAGTATATTTATTCGCAATAAAATAATTAATGTTATTGTTTTTGATGATTTTACAGAAAAAACTACTTTGCTATGTGAATATGTTAAAGCAATTAGTAATTTCTATACTAAAAATTCTAATTCTCGTAATAAAATAATGCTTTATTATGAAGCTGAAACTGACAATATGGTTTCTATACGTGAAAAAATAATTGGTCCTTATTCTGATGATGAAAAGAAATATTTAAGAAATCATTTAAGTTTTTTTAGTTCACATGATATGCTTGCTAAAAAATTTGTCTTTGATAATCCAATTACTAGAGATATGCCAAATGGTTTTATAAATAAAGATACTCCAACAATTGAGTTGAATAAAAAAATAAATACAATTATATTAGGATATGGTAAGGTTGGAAGAAATATCTATGCTAACTCTATTGAAAATAATCATATACCTTCTTTAATTAATGATGATGGAAATTATAAGCTTGTAAGTCATACAATTAATTATTATATTTTTGATTTTAAAACACTAAATTATGATGATAAGAATGAATTGTTTTATATGAACAGAATAAATTCATTCAAGAAAAAATATAATAAAGATGATTATTTTGAATTTCCTGAAATTGATTGGCTTACAAAAAAATATAATGTCAATATAAATGATACAAAAACAATCAATAAAATAAATAACATTATTAATTGTGGAAATAAGAATACTTATACTTCCATTATTGTTTCTTTAGGTATTGATGTTGAAAACATAGACTATGCTTTAAAACTTTCAATGATGCTTAAAGAAAATTCACCTATAAAGAATTATCATATTTACGTTAGAGTAAAAAGAATTAATAATACATTAAAAGGATTAGTTAATGATGATTTTACTTTCTTTGGTGCAGATGAAGATTTTTATAATCATAATACAATTGTAAATGATAGCTTATTTAAAATTGCTCATATTTTAAATGATGAATATGACAATAAGGCAAATATTAAGCTTAAAGATGGCTATTTCACTAAAGATTTAATAAAACGTGATTCAAATGTTGCAGCCTCTTTAAATTTAACATTAAAACTAAATCTTTGTGGTTTTGATAAAGAAATTAATGAAGGACAAACTGATGATGAAATAGTAAAGAAACTAGAAGCAATATTTTTAAATGAAAGTGATAAGGACTATGCTTATTATACTTTCTTTAAAAATAAGAAAATAATTCCAACAACTCCACAAATTATCTCTTTTCAAGAACATTTAAGATGGAATGCATTTTATATAATAAATGGTTATGTATTATTTCCTAAAAAAGAAATAAAAATATTAAATGGGAAAATTATCAAAGATGATTGTAAAAAAAGAACTCATGCATGTCTTACAACCTATGAAGGATTGGATGATTATCACAATTATGTCGTAAATAAGATTTATAAAGGTAAGGATAAAGAACAATTTAAAGAGTATTTTATAAAAGAATTAGGTGATAGTTTTACAGTTAATGATGCTTTGAAATATTTTGATACTTATAAATATGATTATAATCTAATTGATTCAATCAATAAAATAACAAATTACTATAAAATTATTGAAAAATAATATGGAGATAAATATATGAAAATAGTATATGTTAGATCAATAAATGAATATATTGATGCAATTAATAACAATAATGAAGTCCTTATTGCAGATTGTTTTTATGATGAATTTATCAAGTATATAAAAGAAAACAGAACAACAAATAAATTAAATGAATTGTTTTATAATTTTTTTGTTGCTATAAACAAGATTAATGCTAGTGATATATTAGCAGCAAAATTTTTTTTAGAAAATGAAGCCTTTGAATCAGAAAATAAGGATGCATATTACTTTTTAGGTTGTATTTATAAATATAGTGAAAAAATACGTGATTATAAAAAAGCATATATATATTTTAAAAAGGCAATTGAATATGGAAGCATGCTTTCATCATATGAATTAGGAGAATTGTACTATAGAGGTAAAGGAGTTATCCAATCTTATGAAGAAGCAGTTAAATTGTTCCAAAAAGCCGCAGATAATAATTATACGGATGCACAATATAATTTAGGTATGATGTATTACCATGGTAAAGGAGTCGCTCAATCAAATAAAAAAGCAATTAATTTGTTAACATTAGCCGCTGACAATAATTATATTGACGCGCAATACATTTTAGGATTGATGTATTACAATGGTAAGGATGTTACTCAATCGTATGTAGAAGCAACTAAATGGTTTATAAAAGCTGCTGATAATAATTATGCACAAGCACAATATAATTTAGGATTGATGTTCTACAATGGAATAGGTGTAACTCAATCATATGATAAAGCATTTAAATGGTATCAAAAAGCGGCATATAATAACAACGCAGAAGCTCAATATAAATTTGGTTTAATGTATTTTAATGGTGAAGGAGTAACTAAATCATATGAAGCGGCAGCTAAGTGGTACAGAAAAGCTGCTGATAATAATTATGCGCAAGCACAATATAATTTAGGATTGATGTATTTTAAAGGCGATGGGGTAGTTAAGTCATATGAGGAAGCTATTAAATGGTACAAAAAAGCTGCTGATAATAATTATGCAAAGGCACAATATAATTTAGGCTTAATGTATTTAAATGGTGAGGGAGTTACTCAATCCTATGAAAAAGCAGTTAAATGGTTTATAAAATCAGCCGAAAATAATTATTCACAAGCACAATATAATTTAGGTTACATCTATTATAAAGGTACAGGAGTTGCTCAATCTTATGAAAAAGCTGCAAAGTGGTATAAAGAAGCCGCAAAAAATGGTGATATAGATGCACAATACGTTTTAGGGAATTTATATTATGATGGCGAAGGAGTTGTTCAATCATACGAAAAAGCAATTAAATGGTATAGAAGGGCCGCTGATAATAATTATGCCAAAGCGCAGCTCGTTTTAGGAATTTTTTATTCAAGTGGAGTAGTTGTAACACAATCCTATGAAGAAGCCGCAAAATGGCTTATAAAAGCTGCAGATAATAATGATGCACAAGCACAATATATTTTAGGGCTGATGTTTCTTAATGGCTTAGCATTTATCAAATCCTATGAAGAAGCAATTAAATTGTTAACATTATCAGCTAATCAAGGTTATATTCAATCTATTGAACTATTAGGATATCATTACTATACACAAAATGATTTAGAAAAAGCATATTATTGGCTTTTAAAAGCTGAAGGAAATGGTAGTATGGTATATCAAAAACAACTTGATGATATTATTGAAAAATTACAAACATTAAAAGAAAAGAAAAGATTACATTTACTTGAAAGAAAAGACGTATTTATTTCTTGGAATCATAATGATATTGTTTTTAAGGACAAATTTTGTGATAAACTTGAAGAATTATCTATAAATACTGTTTGGGAATCAGATGGTGATGGTATAGGTGATCTAGATGATACAATTAAAACAGCTATTAGCAATGCTAAAAGCTATATTATTATTGTTTCTCCAAATTCAATTAAAAGTGAATGGGTTAAAAAAGAAATTAATGAAATATTAAGAAAATGTGAAATTTCAAAAGAATATGATAATTGTATTAGACCTATATATTTAAATAATGCTGAAAATTTAATTAAGGATTTACCTGATGATAATCCATTTAAAAAACTTTATAACTTAGCTTCATCTTTTTTTGGTAATGAAGAAAAGCTTTATGATAGATTAAAATCATTTATATTAAAAGCAATTGATATTTCCTTAAAACTTGAATATAAAGAAATTATAAAGAATAAATTTTTATATTTTAATTCAGCATTAATTAATCGTGTTAGTAAGACAGATGCAAAATCTGGAATTATTGCCTCAGCATTAGATTTTGAAAATGGTTATATTAATCGACCATTATATTTAAATGATATAGAATTTGATAAATCTATCTTTGAAGTAGATAAGCCAGTTCTTATTTATGGTGAAGGTGGAATTGGAAAATCACTTTATTTAAAAAATATAGTAAGAAATGAATTTTTAGATAATCGCTATTTCTTTTATGTACCTTTAAAGGATATAGAAGCTAATATAAATAATAATGAAAAATTTATTGATATATTAAAAGAAAAAGCTTTTGATTGTTATTTTTCCTTGAAAGATACAAAATTAATTAGTAAAGAAAGCTTTGAAGCTATCTTTACACAAGATAATAAGGTATATATTTTACTTGATGCAATGGATGAAATTAATGAAACATCTAAGAAATCATTCATTAAATTATTAAATGATTTTAATAGTAGCTATAAAGATGTCCATTATATTTCAACCTCTAGAAACAAAAGTGATGCTTTAATATTTAATGAAGCCTTAAATAAAGAAACCTTAACTTTACAGTTAAAAGGATTTTCTTTTAATGATGTTACTAAGCTATATGATTCATTAGCTAAAAAATATATAAAAAGAGAAGATTCATTAATTTTAAATGATATGAATTTTTCTAAGAATTATTTTATAACCTCATTAAATTCTTTTAATGAAGAAGTAAAAAAGAATCCATTATTAATTTCAAATCTAATCTTTATTTATTTTGCAACAAATAAATTGCCAAATAAGCCATATAATGTACTTGGTGAATCAGTTGCTATAATGATAAAGGATGTAGAGGAAGATAGAAATATTTCATTTAAATATTCATCTTATTTAAATAAACAAAATCTATCTTCATTACTTGAATATTTAGCTTATGCAAGAAGTATTAATGATATAAGATCTACAGTTGAAATATTTGAAGAATTTTTAAAGGATAGTAGTGCTAATGTAGATAATTACTATGATGCTGCTAATTCAATTTATGAGTATTTAATTAGAAGAAACATTATTGTTGGTGATAGTATATCTCATACAATTTTTAAAGACTTTTTTGCATCTTGTTATATTTTTAATAATATTTATGCTAAAAAGAATTATGGATTAATGAATAAATATTTAGCATTTAATGAAAATGGTAAAGAAACATTAAAAGGTGTAGCAGAAAGTAAGTTTTCATTAGACTATGATAATTGGCCTTCAATTACAGTAGATTTTATTATGAAAGTCGATTATGAAATTCATTCATTTAATAATGAATTTACAATTAATGAAAACAATTTATCATATGAAACTTTTTCATATACCTTACATGAATGCTTAAATAATGCATCAAATTTAGCAATTGAAACATTAAATGGATTATTAGATACTGATGGATTATACTATAAAGATTTAATTTCATCATACTTGGAGAAGGTTAATTCTTAATAATAAAATTGCCATGTAAAATCATATGGCCTTTTAAATGACATAAAATAAAAAAAGATAATAATGCAAAATTCGAAAGTGAAATTGCTTTATTACCTTTTTAATTTTATTCATAAAAGAATGCTTCATATCTTTTTTTTATGATTAACTTTAAAAAATTTTTTTGAATGTCTTTTAAATAATTTACATCATCAATTAATGTATTAATTTTTGATATATCAATTTTATCTCTTAATCTTAATATTGCATCATCTAATTCTTTATATTCATGTGATTTTATAAATTTATAATAATTGATTCTTTTCCCATTATATAATATGGCGGATGTAGGAAAATCAAATACTCTAGCATTGAATAGACCTTTATCATTTAAAATTTTCTTAGCTAAGTCCTCATCCATTTGTGGAAATAAGCTTGAACCACAATCAAATATTGGGGCTAATTTAATTTCATCAGTATCTTGGTTATATAAAAATCCCCAGTTGCCATTATGCCTATCCCAATTTCCAATCAAGGCATCAATAACGAACATATTCCAAAAATGGTTTGATAATTCAATAGGATCCATAATTCTTTGATTCTCGATGGTAGTAAGAATATCATTAAGCTCTGTTCCATAGCCATTAGATGAAGAATCTATTATTTGATTTTTTATAGCAGCAAAGTCTAACAATTTATAGCCATTGGTTTCAAAATCTTTGCAGGCTACAGCTATTCTATCAATTCCTTTATAATTATATATTCCTAAAATAGTATCTTGAGTTAATATATTAGCCATTTTAAAAATATGACAGCCAAGATATTCAGAAATACATGAATTAGCATAAGATAAATTTTCATTTTTAGTAGCATGTGAAGGTAGTTTTAGCATATAAAGTTCATTATTAATTATAATACTAAGCTTACTTCCATTAGCGCCACTATATGATTTCTTTTTTAAAGGTAAATTAGTAAAATTTAATAATTCCATAATATCACCTACCTCACATATTTATTTCTTAAATATTCTGCTTGTTCTTTTGTTATAATGTTTTCAACTTCACAAACATTTATACTGCTATTTGTTTCATCTATATAACAATCAAGTAACGGATGATTTTTATTTTTCTTATTTCTTAGGAATTTTATATCATCTAATAAAAAATCAGGAAGGTTTTCTTCAAATGCTAAATTATAAGGTATTGGATCTAACTTAATTAATTTTTCAATTGAAACATTAAAAACCTCAGCAATTTTAGCAATTATTCTTACTTTACAATCCATTATATTACTTTTACCAGAAAAAATATCAAATAGAGTTGATTTAGAAATTCCACTTTCTTTTGATAATCTATACACTGTATATCCTTTTTTAATAAGTAAATCATTTATTGTCATAATATCATCACCAAATATATTATATTGGCAAACCGATATAAAGTCAAGAAAATAAAAACCTAGTAAATATTACGTAAACGTCAAAAAATAACACGTTCAATAAAAATAAAAAGATAATCAGATATTATAGTACTTGTAACTGTAATAAAA
>CAKPXF010000009.1 GCA_934201705.1 uncultured Bacilli bacterium
TTGCCCCATAGAATTCCATAGATTTTTATTAGTCATTTCTCTAAACCCCATAAAACCACATAGAATTCTGGAGACCCAAAAAAATCCCATTTTTTGGGATTTTTTTACTTTTTACTATTAGCACGCATTGCATTTAATATAGCAATTATTGCAACACCTACATCACCAAATACAGCAATCCACATATTAGCAATACCAAGAGCTGAAAGAATTAAAATTATTACTTTTACTCCAAGAGCAAATATGATGTTTTCTTTTACTATTTCCATTGTCCTTTTAGAAATCTTTTTAGCCTTGCTAATACATCTTAAATCATCATTCATTAAAACTATATCACTAGCTTCAATAGCTGCATCACTACCAACTCCACCCATTGAAATACCAATATCAGATTTCATTAAAACTGGAGCATCATTAATACCATCACCAACGAAGCATAATACATCATCCTTGTCTTTTTCTTTTAATAGCTTATCAACCTCTTCAACCTTATTTTGAGGAAGTAATGATGATTTATATTCTGTTAATTCAAGTTTATTTGCTACACTTTTAGCAATTCTTTCATTATCACCAGTTAACATAACAGTTTTAGCACCAATAGAATTTAAATATTTTATTGTTTCTTTTGCTTCTTCTTTTATTTCATCTTCAATTACTATATAGCCAATGAAATTATCATCAACAGCAACATAAACAATTGTTCCAACACTGTTAGATTTTTCATAGCTAATATTATATTCATTCATTAGCTTGTCATTACCACAAAGTATTATATGTTCACCCTTTGCCTTAATTCCTTTTCCTGAAATATCTTCAAGTTCATAGTTTTCATTAATTTCCTTTCCATAAGCATTTTTAATTGAAATAGCTATTGGATGGTTTGATTGCTTTTCAGCAATTGCAGCATAGTGTAAAATCACATCTTTTTTATCATTTGGATATATTTCACTAATTGCAAAGTTACCTTTTGTTAATGTGCCTGTTTTATCAAAAACGAAGATATTAGCTTTATTAAATTTTTCAAGATATGCAGAGCCTTTAATTAAAATACCCTTACTTGATGCTCCACCGATTCCAGCAAAGAAGGATAGAGGAATTGAAATAACTAAAGCACAAGGACAGCTAACTACTAAAAAGCTTAATGCACGATAAATCCAAGTTGACCAAGTAGACCAATTACTTGAAAAGATTCCAATAAATAGTGGTGGAAAGATAGCTAAAGCTAAAGCAGAGAATACAACTATTGGAGTATAATATTTAGCAAACTTAGAAATAAAGTTTTCTGATTTTGATTTTTGAGAAGTTGCATTTTCAACTAAATCTAATATTTTAGATACTGTTGAATCATGAAATTCCTTTAAAACCTTAATTTTTAATGTGCCTGTTAAATTAATTGTACCTGAAATAACCTCACTATTTTCATTAACATCAACAGGTAATGATTCACCTGTTAATGCTTTAGTATCAAGGGAAGAGCTTCCTTTAACTACAATGCCATCTAGAGGGATTTTTTCGCCTGGTTTTACTAAAATAATATCATTAATATGAACGATAGAAGGATCAACTGTCTCGATTTCACCATTTTCTTTTACAAGATTTGCAAAATCTGGTCTAATATCCATTAAAGAAGTAATAGATTTTCTTGATTTTCCAACAGCGTATGATTGGAACCATTCACCAACTTGATAAAATAGTAATACAGCACAAGCTTCATCAAAGCCTTCAACCTCATGAGTTGTAATACCTGTATAAATTCCAAGTCCAAAAGCACCAAATGTTGCAATTACCATTAAGAAGTTTTCATCAAATACTTGACCATGTAAAATATTTATAAATGCTTTTCTTATTACATCATGCCCTATAATTACATAAATTATAAAAAATAAAGCAAATGGCAAAAGCCAACCATATTCTTCATTATTAATTAATGATGCTAAGCCATTTGGATAAGATTCAAAGCTTGCTAAAACCTTATTTGTTATCATTACAACTAAAAAACAAGCTAAGGCAATAATTATTCTTATTAAATTTTTCTTTTGCTTCTTTGTCATAGTTTATCTCCTTGATATGAACATTTGAAAGAATGTTCAATTGTTATATAAAAATTATATAGTATAAATCTTTATACTACATAACTAAATATTTATTCGACGATTTCAAAATCAGGCTCAACTTTTTTAGCAGCCTTTAATGCCTTCTTTAAAATTGCCTCAACATCAGCAGCTTCAATAGTCATTTTTTGGGTTATAAAATTAATTTGACAAGCATCAACGCCTTCAACCTTTTTAATAGCTTCTTCACATTTTAAAGCACATGCAGCACAATCAACTTCAATATTAAATACCTTTTTCATATTTTCCCCTCCGATATATTATATTATTGATTAAGTGAACAATTGTTCAATCTTTTATTTTTTTAAAATGGTATTTCTACCATTTATTTTTCATCAACGTGTTCAAGAGCACATTTGAAGATTAAAGAAACATGCTCATCATCAAGCGAATAAAACACTTCTTTACCTTCTTTTCTTGCTTTAACTAAGCAAGCATCTCGAAGTATTCTTAGTTGGTGTGATACAGCTGATGTATTCATTTTAACACATTCACAAATATCACTAACACAAAGCTCATCATTTTCAAGTGTGTATAAAATCTTTGCTCTTGTATTATCACCTAATACCTTAAATAAATTTGTTAATGAATTAAGTCTTTTATCATTTGGCATATTTTTTTTTATGTTTGATAAATCCATTATATCACCAACCTTTGTCTGCCTATATATTACTATCATTTGAACAGTTTGTCAAGTGTTCAATTATATTTTATTTTATTTTTCTTGTTAGTTATTATATAATCTTACTAGGTGGTTAATATGAAAAAGGTAATTATAATAACAGGAGCCAATTCAGGGATTGGCTTAAAAACAGCTATTTATTTAAGTAAATTAGACTATATTGTTTATGGAACTGGAAGAAAAGATTTTATAATAAATGATTTTAATTATATAAAGGCTGATGTAAATGATGAAAAGAAAATGGATGAAGTCTTTAAAGAAATATATTTAAAGGAAAAAAGAATTGATACTTTAATTAATAATGCTGGTATTGGAATAGCTGGAGCTATTGAAGATACAAGCTCAGCTAATATTGAAAATATATGTAATACTAATCTTATTGCCCTCTTTAAACTATCAAAGCTAATTATTCCTTATTTAAAGGAAAGTAAAGGGCATTTGATAAATATTTCTAGCGTTGGAGGAATTATACCTCTTCCTTACCAAAGTATTTATTCGGCTACTAAAGCAGCAGTTGATGTCTTTTCAAGAGCCTTAGCTAATGAATTAAAGCCTTTTAAGGTACATGTTTGTTCTATCTTACCAGGTGATACAAAAACTAATTTTACAAGTGCAAGAGTTATTGATGATAACAAAAACGAAAACACTAAAAGTATGAAAAAATCAGTTGATAAAATGGCTAAGGATGAACAAAATGGTATGGATGCTATAATGGTTAGTAAGGTTATACATAAGGTCTTAAAATCAAAAAGAAACATTTTACGAGTTTCCGTAGGATTTTCATCAAAGCTAATTGTTTTTCTAAGTAGAATTTTTCCATTAAGATTTATTAATTATATTGTTTATAAAATATATTGCTAAGTGTCACTTAAGTTGAATTCATTGCTTTTTTAGTTAATTAGTATTAAAAGTGTTGAGGGTATTCTTATTATTTATGTGATACGATAAAGAAAAAGGAGAAATATTATGCAAACAATTGGAGAAAAAATAGCTGAGCTTAGAAAAGAATTAAATATGACACAAGAGCAACTTGCTAATGTTATTGGTGTTTCATCACAAGCAATATCAAAATGGGAAAATAATATCACAATGCCTGATATTATGCTTTTACCATTAATTGCAAATGTTTTTAATGTTAAGGTAGATGATTTATTTTCAATTAAAGAAATCAAAAAGGATGTAGATATTGAAGATATTCCTTTTAACATCTATAAAAATATTTTAAAGGATATGTGGTGCTTTAATAAAGATTGTGATAGTGAAAGATTATTAAATGAATTAAATGAAGATAAATCAACAAGTACGGGATTAATTTCTGGAAAACTTGGAGCAATTTATGCCAATTCTAATTTAGCTTTAGTTTATGTTGGAAATGATACATATTCAAATGACCTTTTAAATGATAAAGAAGTAATTGGATTTTTAAAAGATATTGCTAGTGAGGATACATTTAAAATAATGAAATATCAATTGGAAAATAGTGGAATTTCTTATACTATAAGTGCAATATCAAAGCAATGTAATATTGAGGAAATAAAAGCTAAAAATGTTATTGAAAAATTAGTAAAATATAATCTTACTATTGAAAAGACTTTAGATTTAGGCAATAATGAAATTGTAAAAATATATCAGCACAATTCATATCATCGCCTAAAGCTATTAATTTATCCATTGTTATCTCTTGCTAAATCATTAGCTAATTTTAAAGAAAATTGGTATGGATTTAGAAATTAAAAAAAATAAGAGCCATTTGGCTCTTATAATTTATCATATTTTGTAGAAATACCCTTAGCTTTATTAACTGGGTATTTCTTTTCATTTTTATCCATTTTCTCATTGATTATATCAATAATATCCATATTTAATACCATACTCATTTGTAAGCAATAATTCATAACATCAGCTAATTCTTCTTTAACATCTTGTAAATTAAAGTTATCGTTATCCCATTGAAAGCATTCAAGAAGTTCATTTGCTTCAATTGAAATAGATTTAGCTAAATTGCTAGGAGTATGGAATTTATCCCAATCCCTATCCTTATTAAATTTATCAATTCTTTCTTTTAATATATCTAGCTTTTCCATATTAATTAGAACTCATTATTTTTTCAGAATTAAACATTTTTGCTAAAATAAAGACACCAATTCCAACAAATACAGCATTAGAAATAATTGTTAGTAAGAAGTTTATTGTATTAAATTGCATAGCAAAGATTGAACTCATACATTGAACAGAATTATAAATTGGAATTAAATAAGCAAATGGATTTGTGCTTATTTTATCAGCACCCATTAATGATGAAACACCAAATAGCATAACGATAACCATTAAAAATGATGACCATTGAGAAGCTTCCTTAACATTTTTAGCAAATGTTGAAACAATAGATAATATAGTAGTAAATAACAATACTGTTACTAAAATAATAAAGAATAATCCTAAATAATCCTTACTACTATACATTGAAATTGTAATATCACTACCTGATCCATTCATTAGCTTTGGAAGAGATAAAATTAAGCCTATAAATGAAGCAAATGATGAAGCAAGGGATGTTAATGATAAAGCAATAATTTTACCTAAAGCAATATAGCTTCTTTTTGTTGGAGTAACAAGAATTGTTGAAATTGTTCCTCTTTCCTTTTCACCAGCAATAGATTCAGTTGAAATAGCAAGGCAACCAGTAAACAAGAATATTAATAATAAATAAGGCATAAGCATGGTAACAATTACCTTTGAAGTATCCTCTTGTGTTGCAACATCTACTGGTAACACTTGATAATTAGTTGTAATATTAATAGCAGTTTTTGCTAATTGTTGTGAGACAAATGAATAGATTGCTGAAGATTCTTTACTACTTGAATTATATAAAATATCAACCTTGGGCTGTAAGTTATTATCTTTTTTATTAATAAAGTCTTCTTCAAATCTTATATATAAATCAATTTCTTTGTTTTTTAATTTTTCATTTATTTTATCAGTATCATTAATAATATCAGCAAATTTTATCTTATATTTTTCATCTTCAAAAATATCATTCATAGATGAAGGAACTTCAACTGCCATAACATTATAAACATAATCCTTTGAAACTTTCATGGCATCATTCATAAAGTTTCCCATTAAAGCATAAATAACATAAATTAAAATTCCAGGTAAAAATAATGTCATTAGCATTCTTTTATCTGTAAAGAATCTTTTTAATTCCTTTTTTACAATAGTAAATATTTTATCCATTATTCATTAACCTCCTTACTATAAATTTCAAAGAAGGTATCCTCAAGTGATTTGTCCTTAGTTAAATTTAAAAGTGTATCTTCAACTATCATTTTACCATTAAATATAATACCTACTCTATCACATATTTTTTCAACTAGTGAGAAAATATGTGTTGAAATAATTATTGATTTTCCTTGAGCCTTTAAATCAAGTAAGAAATCAGTTACAGTTTTAGCAGTAATAATATCAAGTCCATTAGTTGGCTCATCAAAAATGATAAAATCAGGATCATGAACTAATGAAATTACTAAAGATACCTTTTGACGCATACCAGTTGATAAATCGCCAATTTTAACCTCTTTAAATTCATCGATTCCAAATTTTTCAAACATATCCTTTTTTCTTTCATCACGAGTTTTATCATCAACATCATGAAGCTTACTAAAATAATCATATAAATAATTTGGTGTAAAGAAATCCTCAAGCTTTAAATCACTAGTTAAAAAACCAATTTTCTTTCTAATTTCTTCAGGATTATTTTTTACTGAAACATTATCAATAAAAGCATCTCCCTCATCTGCTTTGATTAAAGTTGAAATAATTCTAAGAGTTGTTGTTTTACCAGCTCCATTTGGACCTAATAATCCATATATTTCACCTTCATATGTTTTAAAAGACAAATCATTTACTGCAACCTTTTTGTTTCCTTTATAATGTTGTAGCTTTTGTTGCTTTGATGATAGTTTAAATGTCTTTTTTAAATGCGAAACTACTAATTTTTCATTCATTTTTCTATCTCCTTTTATTTATATTATTAACCATATTCATATACATCATTTTATCAATCATAGGTGTTTCAATAAGCTTTAATGTTTCGTTAGATAAAGAACCATTAATAGCGTATTCCTTACCGGCTTTTATTAAGTTTCCTTTTAAAATATTAGCGACACTACTTGCTTCTTTAATATTTAAAAGTGGTGCTTCACTAATACATATTATATTAGCTTTATTTCTATGAAAGACTTTAAACTGTTCTTTTATTGCCTTAAAGTTATCATCAAATGAAGGAAATCCTGATCCTGAAATAACAATAAACTTTTTACTTTTAAAATCGCAAACAGTTTCATGAACTATTATACCATTTTCTTCCTTCATAGTCATTTTATTTAAAGGAAGAATTCTATCCATTATTGCTTTTAATGAGCTTGGAACTCCATAACAATATAAAGGAAATGACCATATTAGAATATCACACTCTTTAATTAGCTCTAATATTTTTTCATTATCATCCTTTATAATACATTTTCCACTTTCACTATTTAAGCAATTAAAGCAGCCACGACATGGTAAAACATTAACATCTATTGAATTAATAATTTTTATATCATATTCTTTATTATAATTTAGACCTTCTAAGAAAGAATTAGTTATTACCATCGTATCACTAATCTTTTTAGGAGAGCCATTTAAAACTAAGACCTTTTTCATTTTATTTTCCTTTATTTCTTCTTAAAACATTTACTAAAACGTATGCTCCAACTAAAGCAATGGTTGCAATAATTAAAACTATATACATAGCTAAAATACTAACTTGATTATTAAAAAAGTAAATATTGCAGTCAATAGAATTCTTTATTGTTTCAACAACATTACTTGGAAATCCTGCACTTTCCATTTCGTTAAAGACTCCATTTAAAAAATGATTCCTAGTAAGTGCAGTACCATAAGTTCCAGGTAAAAACATTAATACCTTTTGTAAGGCAGGAGAGAAGCTTGAAATTGGCATATATGCTCCACAAATAAAGCCGTATCCTGCAGAAACGATTGTACCAATTCCAGAAACCTGACCTTGTGACGTTAAAAATGTATTGATAATTGATGAAAATGCCGTACCAAATGTAGTTAATAAAAACACATCAAGAATAATCAAGAAAACATCACCAACTGATAAAAACCAGCCAGTACATGCTATATAAATAAAGCCAGCAATTGTAGCAGTATAGGTCATTATTAAAGTTGTTACTAGTGTTGCAAAGAAATAAGATAAAGCTAATGTATGCTTTGGAAGTGGTGTAACGCTTAAATCATTAACTACCTTTTTAACCTTATCACTAGCCATTAAGGTATTTGCACAAAAGGCAACAGTTATACAACAAACTGCAAGTAATGATGAAATTAATTCGCCACTTACTGTACCATTTATTATTGACTCTTTTATTTCTAAACCATCAGGTAAATTTGAAGTAAATGTATCTTTATAAACATTTGCTAAAAATGTTACATATAAAACAAGTAAGATAATAGGTGTAATTAATGAAGTAAATAATAAACCCTTATCCTTAAAAAACAATTTTATATTTCTTTTTGTTAGTGCTAAAAATGTTTGCATATTAGTTTCCTCCTACAAGCTTTTTACCAGTTGCTGCTAAGAATACGTCATCCATTTTACCCTTAATAATTTCAAAGTCCTTAAATAATGTTGGATTATTGATAATTAAATTTTTAGCTGCTTCCGTATTTTTAATTTCAATTCTTATAATGCCATCCTTTACAACCTCATAAGGTAGATTTAACTTTTTAACATCTTCAATATTAGCATTATATAAAGTAATAAAATCACCAGTATATTTATTTTTTAATTCAAGTGGAGTACCTTGAGCTACTATTTTCCCTGAATCTAAGATAACTACATAATCAGCATCTGTTGTTTCTTCCATATAGTGAGTTGTTAAAAATACAGTCATTTGCTTGTTTTTTCTATATGATTCAATTACCTCCCACATTGTCTTACGAGTTTGTGGATCAAGGCCTGTTGTTGGTTCATCTAAAATCAAAATTTTTGGATCATTTAATAAGGCTCTTGCTACATCTATTTTTCTTCTTTGGCCACCTGAAAGCTTATTGACAGTTCTATTTAATAATTTTTTAAAATCAAGAAGTGTAGCTAGCTCGTTTATTCTTTCTTTAGCTTTATTTCCATATATTCCATATAAACTAGCTCGACACATTAAATTATCCTTAACACTTAAAACACCATCTAATAAAGAATTTTGAAATACAACACCAATATACTTTATTATATTTTTATAATCCTTTTCAATATCCTTATTATCAATAATTATGCTACCTTTATCTTTTTTTAGCATTCCACACATTATTGAAATAGTTGTTGATTTCCCAGCGCCATTTACGCCTAAAAAAGCAAATAATTCACCTTTTTTTACAGCAAATGATAAATCGTTTACAGCATGAACATCCTTAAATGATTTATCTAAGTTTTTAACTTGTATAATATTTTCCATATTATTTTCCTCTTTCCTTTACTCTTTTTGTTAATTCATCATATGATAAATAGCCAAATAAACAACTATCAAACAGATTAACTATTTCATCCTTTGTAAACTTATAAACATTTGTGGCAATTAATGTTGCCATGCCATGAGCTAAAATCCACATTCCATGATAAATATCTAAAGCTTTATTTGTATCAGTTATGAAAAATGTCCTTTTAATACTATCTACGATTAATGGATAATTTTCATCAAGATCTATTAATAAAGTATCTAAATTTAAAAATGTTTGCTTTTCGCTCATAAATAATAGTTTAAATAGTGATGCTTCATCTGCTGCAAAATTAATATAGCCTATACCAACACCCAAAAAAGGCCTGTCTGATTTTTCAATATTTTCTTTAATATATTTGCCATATAATTCCTTAGCTTTTTTTATAACTTCTTTTTTTAATTCATCCATTGAAGTAAAATAACCAAAAATTACTTTTGATGAACTATTTAGCTTTTTGGCTAAATTTCTAGCAGTTAGCATAGAAAACGATTCTTCCTTTACTAGCATAAAAGCTGCATCTATTATTTCTTCTTTTTTAAATTTTGCAAGACGTGGCATATTATACCTCCTTTAAAACATTTATTAATCCACTTGTTGATTTTAAATTTATATCCAATGACTCATTTTTATAATTAAGGTCATTAAATTCGTTTTTTATTGTTGAATTACTTGAAGCTTTTTTTTTAAAGCCTTCAATATTTTCATTTAAATATAATTCTATATTACCTGAATAGGTTTCTATATCAATATTATTATGTATTATTGATTTTGTAGTTTTAACTGCACTTGAAACACCTTTAATTAATAAGCTATTGGCTTTTACTTCATTTATTAATATAATTGATGATGTTGTATTAATTTTTAAAGCATTTGTAGCAATATTATTTAATGAAACATTCCCTGAAGAGTTTTCAATATCTAAATCATTTATTTTTAAATTGTTTAAATATGCTCCACCTGATGTTTGTTTTATCTTTAAATTATTTATTTCATTTTCAATACTCATGGTTATACTTCCTGAGAAACTATCTATATGAAAAATATCAATCGTAAAACTTTTAGGAATAAATAACTTAATATTTTCAATTGCCCCTTTATCAAATATGCTGTAGCGCTTTTCAACAATTGATAAAGTATTATTATCGATATTAATTTTGAATTTTGTCATATCTGATTCAAAATATGTAACATTTGTTTTATCATCTTCACTTTTTACTATATCACAAGAAAATGAAACTAAAGATATATCAACTTTATTATAAGTATTATTTATAAAGCTTCTTTCTTTTCTTTCATATATGCTTGAGCAGCTATTTAATAAAGCTAATATTATAATACTACTTATTAAAATAATTGTTTCCTTCATATTATTTTACTTCCTTTTTAGCTCATATTCGACTTTAAAGCTATCTATAAGGCTTTCATATTATAATATAAAAACACATGTTGCGCAACAGGTGTTTTTATATTTTTAATACTTCCTTAAATAATTTACATTATCTTTATAATAAATAAAATGTTTTTAAGATGTTTGGCTGCTTTTTTATTGTATTTGGTAAGCAATAATTCCTTTTAAATAATCCTAATAAGTATTATAATAAGCAGTGTAGTTTATTTGGAGGTTTTTTATGTTTAAATTATTACGCTATTTAAAAAAATATAAGAAAGAAAGTATTTTAAGCCCCTTATTTAAATTGCTTGAAGCCAGTATAGAATTAATTGTTCCTTTAATAGTTAAATATATTATTGATGAAGGAATAAAATATAATAATACAAATTTAGTAATTAAATGTTCTATTTTATTAATTGTTTTAGCTTTAGTTGGCCTTGCTTTTTCAATTACTGCTCAATATTTTGCTGCTAAGGCCGCTATTATGTTTTCAACTTCTATAAAACATCATTTATTTGAGCATATTGAAACATTATCATATAAAGAAATTGATACTTTAGGAACTAACTCTTTAATTACTAGAATGACAAGTGATGTTAACCAGGTTCAAAATGGTGTTAATATGACCTTGCGTTTATTATTAAGGTCACCATTTATTGTCCTTGGTGCGACAATTATGGCTTTAGTAGTTGATTATAAAATGGCTTTAATATTTTTAGTAACTGTTAGTTTATTATCAATTGTAATTTTTATAATTATGAAAATAACTTCACCTTTATATAAAAAGGTTCAGCAAAAGCTAGATAAGGTATTAAAAAGTACTAGAGAAAATTTAACTGGCGTTAGGGTTATTCGTGCATTTACTAAAGAAGATAGTGAAAGAGAAGCTTTTTTAAACAAAAATAATGGTCTTTATGTTAATCAAAAGAAAGTATCTAATATATCTTCATTATTAAATCCATTAACCTATGTAATTATTAATATTGCCATTATTTTATTAATTCAATTTGGAGCAATTCGAGTTAATGAAGGTGCTATTACTCAAGGTGCAGTTATAGCAATTTATAACTATATGTCACAAATACTTGTTGAATTAATTAAGTTTGCTAATTTAATTATTACTATTTCTAAAGCTATTGCTTGTGGAAATCGTATTCAAAGTGTTTTTGAAATTAATAGTTCAATAAATGATGGAAATATTAATACTCCAAATGAAAATAATGCAGAAATTATAACTTTTAATAATGTTTGCTTAAATTATAATAATGGTGAGGATGATTCTTTATCTAATATTAATTTTTCTGTTAAAAGTGGTGAAACTATTGGGGTAATTGGTGGAACTGGAAGTGGCAAAACTTCCCTTGTCAATTTAATTCCTCGTTTTTATGATGTAACTAATGGTGAAGTTTTATTATATGGTAAAAATGTTAAAGATTATAATTTAGAAAAACTAAGAGATTTAGTTGGCATTGTTCCACAAAAGGCTGTTTTATTTAAAGGTAGTATTCGTGATAATATGAAATGGGGTAATGAAAATGCTAGTGATGAAGAAATTTATGAAGCGTTAAAAATTTCTAAATCACTTGATGTTGTTTTAAATAAAGAAGGAAAGCTTGATTATGAAATATCACAGAATGGTAAAAATTTATCAGGTGGTCAAAGACAACGTTTAACTATTGCTCGTGCTTTAGTTAAAAAGCCAAAAATTTTAATTTTAGATGATAGCTCAAGTGCTCTTGATTATCAAACAGATTTAGCCTTAAGAAAAGAAATTAGTGCTTTAAAAAATAAGCTTACGGTCTTTATAGTTTCTCAAAGAACATCATCCCTTCTTTTGTGTGATAAGATCATTTGCTTAGATAATGGTAAGGTTATGGGAATTGGAAGCCATGAGGAATTATTAAATAGTTGTGAGGTTTATAAGGAAATATATTATTCTCAATATAAAGGAGGTAATAAATAATGAAAAGTAAAGTAAATATACATACACTTAAAAGAATTTTTAAGTACTTGAAAAGTAATACTTTATTTTTAATTTTATCTTTATTACTTGCTATATTTAGTGTTGCTTCAACTTTAATTGTTCCAATCCTTTTTGGTAAAGCTATTGATTATATTATTGAAGCAAACAATGTTGACTTTGCTAAAATTAATGAAATATTATTATATTGTGGTATTTCTATAATTGTTGGAGCTTTAGCTCAATGGCTAATGGGAATTATAAATAATAAAATAACCTATAAAATTGTTAAGGATATTAGAAATGATGCCTTTAATAAAATATTGATTTTGCCTTTAAGCTATATTGATAGCCATTCTTATGGTGAAATTGTAAGTAAGGTTATTTCTGATGTTGATACCTTTGCTGATGGTATGCTACTTGGCTTTACACAATTATTTACAGGAATAATTACGATACTTGGAACCTTAGTAATTATGTATATTATTAATCCTATTATTGCAACAGTTGTAGTTGTATTAACTCCATTATCATTATTAGTCGCTAATTTTATTGCTAAAAAAACTCATTCATTTTTTGAAAAACAAGCTAGTATTAGAGCTAATCAAACTGCTTTAATTGATGAAATGGTAAATAATTTAAAGGTTGTAGAAGCCTTTAATTATTCATCAAGAGCTTTAATTAGATTTGATAAAATTAATGATGAACTGGCTGATGCTTCCTTAAAAGCTACATTTTATTCATCACTTACTAATCCTATAACTCGTTTTATCAACTCAACAATTTATGCTTTAGTTTGCTTAAGTGGTGCTTTACTTGTTATTAAAAGCCCTGCCATTTTTACAGTCGGAACATTATCAATATTTTTGAGCTATGCTAATCAGTACACAAAACCATTTAATGAAATATCAAGTGTCATTACTGAACTTCAAAATGCCTTTACTTGTGCTAATAGGGTTCTTGATTTAATTGATGAAAAACCTCAAGTTAGTGAAATTGCTAATCCTGTTGTGTTAAATGATGTAAAAGGAAATATTGAACTTGAAAACGTTTATTTTTCATATACTAGTGATAAGCCTTTAATTACTAATTTTAATTTAAATGTTAAAAGTGGACAAAAAATAGCAATTGTTGGCCCGACAGGCTGTGGTAAAACGACATTAATTAATTTACTTATGAGATTTTATGATGTTAATAGTGGTAAAATATGTGTTGAAAATCATGATATTAGAGATTGCACACGTAAAAGCTTAAGAGATAGCTATGGTATGGTTTTACAAGAAACATGGTTAAAGGAAGGAACAATCCGTGAAAATATCATAATGGGCAAAGAAAATGCTAGTGAAGAGGAAATTATAAACGCTTGTAAATTTGCCCATTCATATAATTTTATTAAGCAATTACCTAATGGCTTAGATACTATTATTAATGAAGATGGTGGTATGCTATCTACTGGGCAAAAGCAATTACTATGTATTACTCGTGTAATGCTATGCCTTCCTCCTATGCTTATTTTAGATGAAGCAACATCTTCAATTGATACTAGAACTGAATTAAAAATTCAAGATGCTTTTAATAAGCTTATGAATAATAAAACAAGTTTTATAGTAGCCCATCGTCTTTCAACAATTAAGAATGCTGATTTGATTTTAGTAATGAAGGATGGAAATATAATTGAGCATGGAAACCACGAAGAGCTATTAGATTTAAAAGGCTTTTATTATAATTTATATAATAGCCAATTTTCCCAATAAACTAATATGGTCAAGCAAACTAGTGCTTGACCATTTTCTTTAAATATTTCTTTTTTTATAATCATCATCTATCTCACTACGCCATTTTTTTGATAGCTTTTTATTAGATCTAACATCACTAATTGCGAGTGAAATAGCTTCATAATTTAGCTTTACTCCTTTTTCATCATTATTGTAGGAAACAGCATTATCACTAGCTATTCCCATTTTATTTGCTTCTTTAATAACATCAATATTAGCTCCTAAAAATATAAATTGCCAATCTTCCTTTTGCTTTTTATTAATAAGGCTATTTATTTTTTCATAGCTAAATTCTAAACTTGAATTTTCAAAGCCATCAGTTATTATAACAACCATATTATTATATTCATTTTCTTTATCATTTATTTGATTATTATAAATATAATTAATAGCATTACCAATTGCATCTAGTAAAGCCGTACAGCCTCCAACCCTATAATCATTTAAAGTTATTTCCTTTACCTCATTTATATCTTTTCTTTCATTAATAAATTGCATTGTTGTATTAAAGAAAATTGTTGTAATTAAAGCTTTATCCTTTTGCTTTTTTTGCTTATTTAATAATTCATTAAAGCCTTTTATTGTTTCATCTTCTAGTCCTGACATTGAACCACTTTTATCAATAATAAATACTAATTCTGTAATTTTCATATTCTTTCCTCCTATTTACATTTATAATTATAAATAGCAAAGCAAAGAAAAAGGTCGCTTTGAAGGCGACTTTTAAATATTAAGTAAAGGCATATCTAGTTTATATAATGTTTCATTTAATATTAAAACATCATATTCCTTATTTAACAAAAAATACCTAAATACTAAATCTCTTTTAATTGAAAATGATAATGTGTAGCCAGCTTTTTCTAATAAGCTAATTGCTTCATTTAAAGAAAGCTTTAAACCTAAACATATTTTAATTGCCGTATCCTTATCAGGATGATAAAAGCTATCCTTTCTTATTTTTGAAAATGTTTGTTTTGAAATAAAGGCTCTTTTATAAACTTCAGCATCATTATAATTGTTTTTATCAATTAATTTAAATACTTCCTCTTGAAAGGTTGAAGTATCAATATTATATTCACTATCTAAGCATATACATTCTTTAGCTTTTAAGCTTCTAAAAATTTGACATTTTTCAGGAACATAATTTTTTTCAATATAAGCATTTATTAAACTTAAATCAAAGCTCATTTATTATCTCCACAATATTTGCATTCCCAAATCTTTTTAGATTCATTAAAGCTCATTTTAGCTCCACAATTTGGGCATTTTTTAAAAGCCTCATTTTTCATATTAACATTTGTATTAACCGTTAAAATGTTATTATCAAATAAATATCCTTCAATGTAACGATTCTTAATAGAAATAGAAATATTTCCTATAACGTCGTTTTTCTCCATTTGTAGTTGCTTTGCAATATCATCAACGCTCAAAATGTTATCCATAATTATACAACTAACAACCTCTTTTGTCCTTTTTGTGTTTCCAAAGCTTATCCAAGAAAGTGGAGTAGCATAAAAACCAAAGCCTACACAGACAATTCCTATCCACATTAATAATTTATTAGATGAAGCAAAAACAATTATAAGAGGAATTCCTCCTACAAATAAAATGGAAATCAATAAAGCTATGATTAATTTAATAGTTAATTTATTATTTATTTTTTTCATATTATCACCAATTAATATTATAAAATTAAATTTAATAAAATGATAGATAAAAAATATAAAAGTGCTCATTTTTTTCGGGCACTTTGAATTATTTTATTTAATTAATGAATTTTTACAATTATTTGTAGCTAAGAATTCATCCATATTCTTTAATGATGTTTCAATCATATCAATTAAAGCTTTATCTGTT
The DNA here is from genome assembly GCA_934201705.1 of uncultured Bacilli bacterium. Classification (GTDB taxonomy): domain Bacteria; phylum Bacillota_I; class Bacilli_A; order RFN20; family CAG-631; genus CAKPXW01. The sequence goes on from CAKPXF010000009.1 coordinate 16,340, forward strand.
GATGAAGCAACATGTGGTGTTACTAAAACACGTGGATATAAATCAATAAGCTTTTGATGGACTTCATTATCCATATGATGGGGATCAAATTCTTTAAAGAATAATGATTTTTCATTATCGATAACATCTATTGCTAGTCCTGCTAAATGATTGCTTGAAACAGCATTTAAAGCAGCCTTTAAATCTAAAATTTCACCACGAGCAACATTAACTAAGATTGAATTATCCTTCATATTATTAATAAATTCTTCATTGATGAAATTATCATTTTGTCCTTTAATATAAGCTAAATGGACTAAAATAATATCGCATTTTTTTATAAACTCATCTAAAGGTAAAAATGTTAATACTTCTTTTGCTTTATCTGATTGATAAATATCATAGCCATAAACTGTTGCTCCTAAGCCTTTAAATAAGCTAGCAGTAGTAGTACCAATTCTTCCACATCCTAAAATACCAACATTACAGCCTCTAACCTCTCTTGAAAACATTTGATTTGTAACCTTAAAGTTTCCATTATGAGTGTTATTTACCATATATGCTGTATTTCTTAAAAGCATCATTGCTAAAGTTAAAGCAAGCTCACTAATAGCATTTGGTGAATAGCCAGGAACATATGCAGTTTTAATATTAAAATCTTTACAAGCTTCAATGTCTACGTGATTAAAGCCAGCAGTTCTTGTTAAATAATATTTTAATCCATGATTTGCTAAATCTTCCATAGCCTTATAGCTTACAACACAATTTCCTCTAACCATAACAGCTTCATAGCCTAAAGCATCCTTATAATTTTCAGTATTTAAAAATTGAGGAAATAATGTTAATTTATAATCATATTTTTCTTCTAATTCTTTAAAGTAAGGAATTTCATAATCTCTTACTCCAAAACAAGCAATTTCCATTTTCATTTTACAAACCCTCCTTATTTAGGCAAAAATAGCAGAATTTTGAATAATAGTTAATAAAATAATATAAACTGGAATGAATAAAACAGATAAGAATGTTCCAATTAATGAACAGCTTGAGGCAAAGGTTGCCTCCTTATTAGCATTAATGCAATAAGTAATAGCTACTGTTGCTGGTGGTGTTGCCCACATTAATGTTGTAGCTGCAACTGTGAAAAAAGAAATATTAAATCCCGGAATTAAATTAAGTAATAATAAGAATACAAAATTTAATACTGGGGCAACAATTAGCTTAATAAATGAATAAATCCAAACTGTTTTATCACTAGCTGCTTCTTTAAATGAAACCTTACCTAATGTACAACCAATTGCAATCCAAACAAGTGGTGATGATAAGCCGCCTAATGTATTCATTGTTTGATAAAGTGGTGGAAGTGATACCTTAATATTCCAAAAGGCACCTGTTACCTTATTTACTGTAACAACATACCATTTTGTAGTATCTGTAGTATCGCCAATTAATTGTAAGCTCCATAAAATAAAGCCTAAAAATGTAGCAATAATAACTGGGTTTACGAAAATCTTTTTTAAGATTTCACTAGTTTTTGGCTTTGTTTGATTTTCATCATTACTTTGGCAAATTGCATAATATGCATATGAGTATAAAAACACACGATAAGCCACATTAAACATACTTGAATCATTAAAAGCATCTGCAAATACTGCTTGAATTAATGGTTGACCAAAGAATGTTGTAGAACCAAAAACAAATAAAATCTCCATAACCTTTCTTTTAGTTTTATCCTTAACCCACATAAAGATAAATCTTGCCAAGAAAATAAATACTATATAGATAAAAAATCCATATACGAATGAGATCAAACAACTTTGGAATGTCTCTTTAGAAATACTAGTCATGAATGATGAAAATGCCAAGCATGGTAAGCATACACTCATTACAAGCTTTGTTAAAATCTTGCCAGTATTTTCAGGTAATAATCTTAGCTTTGTTAAGGCAAAGCCTAAAAGAATAATACTAACACTTTTAAAAACAGCAATCCATAAGTTCATTGAACTTAAAGCACTGATAACATTATCCATTACTGATGATAAAAATAAGCTATACATGATCATTTTCTCCTTTACGCCATAAAATATAGTAACTTGCTATTTTATCTGCAACTTTATTTTATCTGATATTTAAAATTTTATACATTCTTTAAGCAATTGTGTAGTAATTTTCCTCAATTAGGTAATTAAAAATGATTCAATAATATGGTATAATTAGTTAGAAAAAAGGATGTGAAATTATGGTTGTTGTGTATGGTGAAATTCTAGTTGATATGGTTAAAGAAAAAGGGAATAATTCCTTTAATTATTTTATTGGTGGAGCTCCTTTTAATGTTAGCTATTCAATTAGTAAGGTTAATAAAAATGTTTTGTTTGTTGGAAATGTTGGCAATGATTTACTTGGAAAATTTTTAAAGGATGAAGTTAAAAACTATAATTTAGATAACTCATATGTTTATATAGATAATAATCATAATACAACACAAGCTTTTGTTATAAATGATGAAAATGGCGAAAGAAATTTTTGCTTTGCTAGAAAGTTTTGTGCTGATTATTATATTCCTGCTTCTTCTTTATCATTAATAAATAAAGCTAATATTATTCATTTAGGGTCTTTGATGCTTTCAACAAAAGCAGGCTTAAGTTTTGCAAATAAAGTAATAAATAAAGCAAAAAATGAAAATAAAATAATAAGCTTTGATATTAACTATCGTGATGATATTTATAATAGCAAGGAAGAGGCTATTAAGATATATAAAAATATTTATAAAAAATGCGATATTATTAAAATTTCAAATGATGAGCTTGAGCTATTAACAAATAAATCTGATTTACTAGAAGCCTTAAAAGATTTTACTAATAATAATCAAAAGGTATTTGTAACATTAGGTAAGGACGGCTCATTATTATATTTTAATAATAAAATAATTAAAGCAAGTACTATTAAAGTAAATCCTATTGATACTACAGGAGCAGGAGATGCCTTTTATGGAACAATACTTGGATTTATCGATAAATATGGCTATGACTTATTCTTTAATGATGAAGGATTAATTAAAGAATGCTTAAAAAAAGCCAATGTTCAAGGGGCAATGGCCACTTTAAAAAAAGGTGCAATAAGTGGTGTAGTCGAAGAAGAAATGTTAGAAAAAGAAAGCATGAATTCTTAAGTGAATCCATGCTCTTTTAATAAATAGAGTTTAAATTGTAATAAGTGTAATTTAATTTACACTTTTTATTTGCACTTACTGAAACATTAAGCTTATTTTCCATAAATGTATTAAATGTTCCAACATTTCTACCATCATTAATAATTAATTCAATTGATGATCTATCAACATACATTAAAATACTAATTTTATTGTTAATTGGTGAAACATTACAAGGATAAGTAGTTGTAAAGAAGTAATTAATTGAATTCTTTTGATTTTTTCTATCAACGATTAAGCATTGATTAGTAAAATCATAGCTAATTAATATTTTAGAATCATTATTATCATTTAATTCTATTTCAAATGATTGCTTATCACTAACATCAAATTCTAAATTAAGTTTGAAAGTATTAGCTACATCTAATATTTTTTCTTTTTCGTTTATAACTATGCTTTTTTTTATTTTACTATTTTCATCATTTAAAGATAAATAATTATCAACCGGCTTACTAATTAGCTTTATTTCATCATTTTCCTTTATTAAGCTATATTTGTAGGCAAGAGTCATAGCTCCAGCAAATGATTTAGTTAATCTTTTACTATCATGAGCATATTGCCAATTGTTCATCCAAGAAATACTAATAACTTCATCACTATTATTAAATGATTGTGTAGCATATGAATCAGGGCCAAAGTTTATTTCCTTAAAGCTATGCTTCCTATTAATTACAAAGTGAATTTTATCATTAATTTTTATTAAATCACCAATTAAATATGATCTGCCACCTAAGCTTAAAACATAGTATTTTTCATTACTATTTATAACATCAAGTAAAAACAAATCAGGACATTCAGTGTCAATTGAAGCATCAACAGATTCAAGAGTCCAATCAATTAAATTAGTTGAACTATAAATCCTTAATTTACCACCACAAACTAACATAATATAGCAATTGAATTTGCTAACATATAGCACCTTTGGATCTCTAAAATCTCTATTATTAAAAGGATCATCCTTAAATGTAATAATAGGATTTCCATTATTATATTTAATCCATGTGCTTCCATCATCCTTTGAATAAGCTAAGCATTGCTCTTGCTGTAGTTTATTATTATCGTTATTTTTACGAGTATAGTAAGCAATTAAGCCACCATTTTCATCATCAAAAAGCTTTGAGCAATTTGTTTTATCATGAATACATGTTCCTGACCAAATTGCATATTCATTAGTTGATAAAATTGCTGGATTTAATATTTCAAAATGAATTAAGTCTTTACTTATGGCATGGCCCCAAGACATTTTATTTCCATCGCCTTCAATATCATGAGGTGTGTTTTGATAAAACAAATGATAAACACCCTTATAATATATCATACCATTTGGGTCATTAATCCAGCCATCCTTATCAGAAAAATGAAATTGTGGACGATATAATTCATTAAGACTCATAATTAATTCCCACTAAAATCATCTGATACTTTATTAGTACCATTCCATGTGCCTTTTTCAATATGACCATCTTTATAATACATAGTACCTTCTCCCATTATCCAGCCACCATTATCCATTGAAAATTGACCAACAAACATCAATTCGGGAATATTCATATCATTAACAGGCCAATATTGTGTTCCGTATCCATGGCGAACATTATTAGACCATTCTCCTTCATAGTAATCTCCAGCTGGCCAATGCATAGTTCCCCAACCACTCATTAAGCCATTATTATCGAATTCACCAAAATAAATACAATATCTATCTTTAATAGCTCCATCAATTGCAGCACCAGCTTGTAAGAAATATTTAGTACCATAGGTAAATGTGCCATTTTTCCATTCGCCATAAAAATAATCACCAACTGGCCAATACATATAGCCTACCCCATGCATTAAGCCATCTTTCATTTTACCAATGTAAGTACAGCCAGAGTCCCATTCAAAGCGACCATTTCCTTCAGGAATTCCATTAACAAAGTCACCATAATAAACACTGCCAGTAGCATAATACATTATTCCACTTCCTTGAGGAATATCATTTTCATCAACAAAGCCAGCATATGTGTCTCCAGTATCTTCAAATTCGATTTCTTTATAATAATAACCATTTTCAAGTGGGCCTTTTTCTGCTTCAGTTGATTCCTCATTTGATGTTTGGCTTACAGATGATACATTATTATTGCATGACATAAGCATCATAGTAGCTGATAATAAAACAAATAATTTTTTAAATTTTTTCATAATCTTCTCCTTATAATTCATCCTTAATTAGCTTTATAAATTTTTCATAGCCTTTTTTATTCATATGCACTCTATCAGATATAAAATAAGTGCTTAAATCATCAATAGTTTCAGTTTCGTTTTTATAAAAGTTTTTAGCATTATCTAAAAGCTTAATATTGTTTTTATTACAATATTCCTTTAAGAGCTTATTATATTGTATTTCAACATTTAAGTATCTACTAAATTCAGGTGAAGGCTCAACACTCATTAAATAAATCATACTATTAGGTAATTCCTTCTTTAATAAATCAACTAATTCACTTGCATAGTTTATAACCTCATTTGGTGTTAATCCCATATGTAAATCGTTAAAGCCTAAATGTAAAAATATCTTTTCTGGCTTATATGGAATTATTAAATGTTTTGCATAATTAAGCCATTGATAATAGGTTGTTGCCCCTATTCCTGTATCAATAATATCATAACTATGAGGAAATTCTTCCTCAAAATTAACAATATTATAGCTTGCATGCATCATATCAGTATATGAATCGCCACAAACAACAGCTTTATGAGTTATACTTTGACTATAATATCTATTAATATAATTATTAACATATGGTTGATTAAAGATATACTCACTTTCCATTTCTTTACTAAAGCCATCTAATAATTCATAATCATTCTTACTATATTTTCCAACCATTGATAAGCCATACCACTTACCCTTTTGGTAGTATTTTGGTTTATTAGTTTCTATATCAACATAATACATAATACCATCACCATACATCCAACCACTAATACTATAATCAAATTCACCGACATATTTATATAATCTAGTATGGCTATCCCCACCAGCTACGCTTCCTAAAAAATAGCATGTTTGAAAATCCATTTCACCATAGCCTTTTCTAAAATAGCCACCATTTGTATAAATCATATTTCCAGTATAAGTAGAGTGATCGTCATATTTAATGCTTCCATTACCTTCTTGATTATCATAAAATGAGCTTTCATTTTTCATTTTCCCAGTAAAGTAATGCATACCTACAGCATTTGTTTCATAACTATTAAAGTATAATGTACCTATTTTATCTATGTTACTACCCTTTTCAAAAGCGCCTTTATATGTTCCTATACTTGGAATAGTAAGTGAACCATTTTCATCATCAAGTAAATTGTCTTTAAACTTTCCAGTATATTTATAGCTATTGCTTTTTTTCGTATAAGTTCCATAAACTAATGAAATTTCATAGCTATCATCAAGTAAAATACTTCCAACGAATTGATCCTGATTATTTAAATACTTAATGTGAACATTTTGACTTTCATCGAGCTTATTATTTTTAAATGTCCCCGTTAATTCGTATTTATTTGAATAAGTTAAAGTTCCTACTCCATCAAATTCATTATTTCTTTTTTCACCACTATATGAAACATTACTACTAATCTTTTCATTTTTAACAATTGTTGGATCAATATATGAATTGCTAGTAGCATTATTACAAGATGCTAATAAAAGTAAAACTATACTATAAATTTTTATTTTATTTTTCTTCATATTAGTTTCCCTCATTATCAATAAAATCTCTTATAATTTTCGACCATAGCTGATATCCTTTATCATTCATATGTAAGCCATCATTTAAAAAATAAGAGCTTAAATTATCAACTGGTACAAAATTATCTATATCTACTAAGGTAACGCTTCTTGTATCGATTACTTTAACATTATCATATTTATTACTCATCAAATAAAATAAATCATTTAATTGATCTCTATAAATAAATGTTTTTTGTGTAGCTACTGTATATATTTGGGTTACAAAATATATTTTAGTATTTGGCATATCCGTTTTAACCATTTCTATAAATTTTATAAGTGAGTCTTCTATCATATCAAAGCTTGCATTATTGGCATAATCATTACCAGCTGTATGCATTATTATAGTGTCAGGTGTATAAGGCTTTACTAGTGTTTCATAATAATTTAACCAATCAGCTGTTGTTGAACCACCACAGCCAACATTTAAAGCATCATATTCGCCAAAATATTTTGAAAATGGAGTATCTATATTAGAATTCATAAATTCCATATATGATGAACCAACAAATAAGTATTTATGGTGCTTATATTCATATTTTTTATCAGTTAAATATTTATCATAATCCTCTCTAAATCTTAAATACTTACTTTCCATTGACATATCATAGCCTTCAATTAGTTTAAAATCTTGATATTGATATTCACCTATTATATGGCAGCTAGAAAAGTATCCTTTAGCAAAACTTGTTGGATTACCATTACTATCTTTATAATACATTATGCCATTACCATAAATCCAACCATTTATAGAATAGTCAAATTCACCAACATATTTATATAGCTTATTGTCTCTACTACTTCCCCAAACACCAGCATCAAAGTTAGTATTTGAAAAATCCATTTCACCATAGCCTTTTCTTAAAAAATCACTTCCAGTATATAATAATTGCCCTGTGTATACTGAATCATCATTGTATTTAACTTGGCCATATCCTAATTGGTTACCAACAAATGATGACAATGTTTTCATTACACCAGTAAAATATAAAATTCCAAGCCCCTTCTTTTGATTATTTTCATAATATATCGTCCCTGTTTCACCAATATTACTACCATTTACAAATGAACCTACATAATATGAATTCCCAAGTAATTTCATTTTTCCATTAGGATCATTAAATAAATTATCTTTAAATTTTCCTGTATATACATTAACACCAACACCATAGTCATAAGTTCCTTCAATATAGCTAATGTTGTAATTGTCATCTAAAGAGATTTTTCCAATAAACTTATCCTTACTAGACATAATCTTATGCGTTGAATCTTTAGTGTTGTCAACTTGACCATTTACAATAAAGGTTGTTAATGTATCATTATTTCTATATTTAAATGTTCCTTCACCATCAGGATTACCATTTTTAAGCATGCCTGTATAAGTAACATTATAATTTAAACGATAATTTTTAACCTTTTTCTCATTTATTATTTGATTAGTATTGCTATTACAAGAAATTAATAAAGGTAATAGCAATAAGATTTTATTATATTTCATAATTTATTTCCCTTTAAATTTTTACTTTAATAAGTGTTATAGAATATGGTGCAACATAGCATGAATTATTCGATGTATCGTTAGAAACATAAATTAATTCATCACCAGTTGCTTCAAATGATGATGCTGTTACATAGCTTCTACTTACATATTCTTTAATATTTTTATTTGTTATTTTAAGTGTTTTAGCTGATGTATTAATAATTGAAAATGTCATAGCATCATTATCCTCATTAATAGTAGCACTAACTTCAACATAGTCATTTAGTTTAGTAGTATTAGCAGTAACCTTAATATAATGATTTTCCATATTATTACTATAAAGCATACAAGCATAGCCACTACCTTCTAAATAAGCTTTATTATTACTTGTATAGATTTGACCCTGAATAGCATTTATAGTTGATGAATAGCAAGCCACATCTACAACATCAGAATTTGCTATAAAGACATTTAAGCAAGAAGCAACCCCCATCCCATCCTTTAAGCGTGATTGAGTGTTTGCATTTTCATAAGCATACTCATCAATTGACATCTTAACATTTTCATTGTTTTTTAAATTTCTATGAAGCTTTATTCGCATTTCTGCTTGATTCTTTAATGATTTAATATGGTCACTTACAGAATCTTCCTTTCTTGTTGCATAAAAATGCTCGCTTAACAAATCAATATTATCCTTACAGTTATTAAGCATTGCTTGCGACCAGCTTGAATAATTATCGCCAACACCAATAATCTTTATATCTTTTGAAACACTTTTTATTCCATTTGCTATTTCATTATGCTTTTTAACATATTCATTAATTCCCATATGGCCTAATTGCCAAGAGCCATTCATTTCATTCCCAATTGAAATGTATTTTACATTATAAGGCTCCTTAGATGGTCGCATGCTAGCATATTTTCCTTCTGTTCCATTTAAATATGAAATTTCATCAATTGCCATTTTGACACTTCCAAGTCCTGAATTTAAAACAACATTTGGTGTAGCATTTAAATAGTTACACATATAAATAAATTCATCAATTCCAAAGTCATTTGGCTCATATACGCTATAAAAACCATTAGCTTCAATGTTTGTTAAATCAGCCATTAATCTATCATTATCATCCTTAAAATCTTCAATTCTTCCAGCATAGTTTAAATTTCTTTTTGTAACTCTTTTATCTTTATCTAATAAGCCATCATAAAAATCATATCCAGAAACGAAGTTCCCACCAGGCCAACGATAAAAAGGTGCATTTAATTCCTTTAATAATTGTAATGTATCATAACGCATGCCATTAATATTATCATTTTTCATTAAAGATAGTGAATCTATTAAAAAATCACCATCTAATGAAGTAAAAGATATTGTATATTTTCCTTGATTTTTAATACTTACATCATATTCATATTTTTTATAATCAGTGGAATTAATTGTAATTGTTTTACTTATAGCATCAGTAGCGTTTTTTAATGAAACAACTAAGGTTCCTTTCCCTTTTGCATAAAAATAGCCATTATAAGTACTATTTTCTTGCAAAACCAAACCTCTTTGGCTCATTATTGCTTCATTTATAAAATGAGCAGCATATGTACCACTATAAGTATCTACGCTTTCACTTAACACACTTTTATTGTTATCATTTTTCCATTGTGATACATCATTTCCAATTGGTGCTACAAATTTTCTATCAAGTATTTCTTCAGCATAAATGCCATTATAAATACAACGCTCAATATGTTCAATGAATGTACCATAAATATTCTTTGATATTTCATTTTTACTATAAGATGATGGAGTGAAAAATAATTTCAATTCATCATAAGATATTTCCTCATTTGAGCTATTTTCATTATTAGTTGATGATTCATTTGTAGTATTACATGAAATTAAGCATCCACATAACGATAAGCATAATAGCAATCTTTTTTTAGTAATCATAATCACTCCATCCTTTCAAAAATTAATTAAAATTTTTTGTTAAATCTAATACACCATCAGCTTGATACTCTTTTAATAAATCTTCCTTTTTAAAAGTTTCATCTTTAGTTAAACTGCTAGCAGCCCAATCCCAATTACCAACTACATAGCCATATGGTGTGCCATCGGTATTTTTAATATACATAATGCCTTTTCCATAAAACCAGCCATGGTTAATTGTATCAAAGCCTCCGACATATCTATCGAATATTTTAGTATTTAATACTTCAGCTGTTTGATTTGTATAATTAACAAACCAGCCACAGGCTTCAGTACTTGTCCAAACATTTTCACCTTGGCCTACACGTTGGAAATTACCATCACCTAAGTATAAAACATCACCCTCATAATATTGTCCGCCAAAATTGATTTTTCCTTTTCCTGTTGTATTAGCTTTTGGATAAGCCATTCCTTCCATTTCTCCAGTAAAGTATTGAATGCCATTTTCATTAGTATGATAACTTTTAAAAATATAAGTTCCTATTTGATTAGCAGTTGTACCATTTACAAATTTACCTCTATAAGAATTTGCATCTTTATGATCACCAGTAGTTGACCAAGAAAAGAAACCATTTTCATCCTCAAACGTATCATTTACAAACTTTCCTTCATAATACATATTGTTTGGATAAGTAAAACGACCTTCTTTTTTTGTGCCATCAGCATTTAGCTTTCCAACAAATTTTGAACCATCATCATATGTAATTTCGCTAATAAAGCTTTTTGTAATATTTAAAATGCCATCAGCTTGATACTCTTTTAATAAATCTTCCTTTTTAAATGTTTCATTTTCAGTTAAAGTAGCTGCTTTCCAATCCCAATTACCAACTACATAACCAAATGGAGTACCATCAGTATTTTTAATATACATAATACCTTTTCCATAAAACCAGCCATGGTTAACTGTATCAAAGCCACCGACATATCTATCGAATACTTTAGTATTTAATACTTCAGCTGTTTGATTTGTATAATTAGCAAACCAGCCACAGGCTTCAGTACTTGTCCAAACGTTTTCACCTTGGCCTACACGTTGGAAATTATCATCACCTAAGTATAAAACATCACCCTCATAATATTGTCCGCCAAAATTGATTTTTCCTTTTCCTGTTGTATTGGCCTTTGGATAAGCCATTCCTTCCATTTCACCAGTAAAGTATTGAATTCCATCTCCATTATTATAAAATGAAGGAAATGTATAAGTACCAATTAAACCATCTGTTGTATTATTTTCAAATCTTCCTCTATAAGATGGACCATCCTTTAATTCACCAGTAGTTGACCAAGAAAATAAACCATTTTCATCTTCAAATTTATCGTTTACAAACTTTCCTTCATAGTACATGTTATTTGGGTATGTTAAACGCCCTTGACATCTTGTACCATCATTATTTATAGCTCCAACAAATTTTGAACCATCCTCATAGGCTATTTCTCCATATAAAGATTTAGTAATATTTAATACTCCTTCAGCTTGATATTCTTCTAGCAAATCTTCTTTTTTAAATGTTTCGTCTTTAGTTAAAGTGCCTGCTTTCCAATCCCAATTACCAACTACATAACCAAATGGAGTACCATCAGTATTTTTAATATACATAATACCTTTTCCATAAAACCAGCCATGGTTAACTGTATCAAAGCCACCGACATATCTATCGAATACTTTAGTATTTAATACTTCAGCTGTTTGATTTGTGTAATTAGCAAACCAACCACAATTTTCAATATCACTCCAAACATTTTCACCTTGTCCTACACGTTGGAAATTGTTGTTTCCTAAATATACAACATCGCCTTCATAATATTGTCCACCAAAATTAATTTTACCTTTTCCAGTTGCACCAACAGCTGGGAAAGCAAAGCCCTCTATTTTACCAGTCCAATATTGAAGTCCTGTTCCATTACTATAAAATGATGGGAATGTATATGTTCCTTCTTGTCCGTTAGGTGTTCCATTTACAAATTTTCCTCTATAAGAGTTTCCGTTTTTATAATCACCAGTAGTTGACCAAGAAAAGAAACCATCTTCATCTTCAAAATTATCATTTACAAATTTACCTTCATAGTACATTTTATTAGTATATGTTAAGCGGCCTTCTTTTCTCGTAAAATCATCATTTACTAAGCCTTCATAAACAGTTCCATCATTATAAACGTATTTAGCTTTTCCAATAGGCTTTCCTTGCTCCACTAAAACAGTCCATTTTCCACCATTTTTATCTTCTTTATTTACCCAATTTTCAATACTATAAGTAAATTCTGCTGCCTTTGAATCATCATAAGTTTCATTTCCAATAGCAATTACTTTAATAATATAATTTCCTTCATCGTTTACTGCATTAATTGTACTACCACTTGTGATTTCTACGTAATCATTAATTGTAATATCATCTTTAAAAATTGCAGCCTTATAGCAACTAGCATTAAAAACCTCATCAAATGAAATAACAAATTTGCTATTATCCTCACTTGATCTAACAACATTTAAATTTGTAGGAGCCTGTAATGCTTCCTTTTCAGTGGTTGATGAATCTTCACTGCTTGACTTATCAATTGATGAGCTATCTTCTATACTACTGCTTGATTCATCTGTGGTTTTTGAACTATCCTCAACCATAGAACTTGAAGGTAACTCTTCACTGCTTGGATTATTTTGATTATTACAACCAACAACACCTAATGAAAATGCCATTAATACTGTTAATAAATTAATTTTCTTCATGTTTTTCTCCTTTTTATTTGTATTTTTTAGCAAATTATTTATTTGCTTTATAATAATTTCCATTTACAATACTTTTAACTTCATCAATTGGTAGCTTTAGCTTTCTATTTGCATAAACTAAGCCATTTGTTTCTTGCTCAACATCAGCAAGTTGAGTATAGCAAAAGCCCGATAAATAATTTAATTTGTATATTGCCTTAAATAAATCATTCATTCTATTTTTTAAGGTGTCTAAATTATTAGCTTTATCTCCGTATCCCCAACCATCTTGATCTTGAATGGCTATTCCTCCAAATTCCGTTAGCATGATTGGTTGGTTTTGATATTTATTATTATTTGCAAAGGCTTTTCCATAGCCATTAACTATATAATTATTTGTAATATTATCTTTATCGTTATAGCATTTATAGAATTCATTAGCATCTTGCTGATATTCATGTAATGATAAAATATCAGTGTTTGATAAATTAAACCAGCCATCATTAGCAATAACTAGCCTTGTATCATCATATTTTTTAACTTTATCTTTTAATAATGACACATAGCTTTGTACTTCTTCATTATTGTTAATTTGAGGAATTCCCCATGATTCATTAAAGATTACATAGGTAATAATTGATGGTGAATTATAATTTTGATCAATTATATTAAATAAATCATTATTAATTTCTTCCTTCATTTTATTTGAATATTCATAGCATGAAGGAAGCTCACTCCACAAAAGAAAGCCAAATCTATCAGCTAAATAGTAAAGTAGTGGTTGTTCAACCTTTTGATGGATTCTGCAACCATTAAAGCCAAATTCCTTCATTAGGTTAAAATCTTGTAAAATGTTTTCCTTTGTTAATGTTAAACCTTGATCCTTATAATATCCTTGATTTAATATGAATTTTAAGAATTCTTTTTGATTATTTAAATAAATAAAGCCATTATTTACTTTAACGCTTCTAAAGCCAAAATATGTTTCAACACAATCAGCATTACTTGAATTTAATGTTAATTTTACATCATATAAATTTGGGTTGTTTAATGACCATAACTTAACGTTATCAATTTTAAAGTTTCCTTTATATAAAATATCATCCTTTAAGGTAAAAGATTTAATTATTTCGTTATCAAAGTAAATCTCAATTCTTAATAATTCTTTTCCAGTAGTTTTAATTTCATAATTTACATTACCATTTTCATCACCTGAGAATTTTGCATATTCTATATGTTTATTTCCACATTTTTCAAGATAAATCGATTGATAAATTCCAGTTGTTTGCACATACCAGCATTCGTGGCTATCTTTTATTTCTCTTTGCTTACCGCGTAACTGCTCTTTTGAAAATGAATCATGCACATCTACTTTTAAAACATTATTACCTTTTTTAATAAATTTTGATACATCAAAAGAAAATGAAGTAAAACCGCCTTTATGAAAGCCAACATAGTAATCATTCAAGTACACATTACATTCATAATCAACGGCATTAAAGTGAAGTAAATAATTTGTTGTTTCAGTAATTTCAAAATTTATTTCATACAAAACATGCTTATACATATTTTGATCATTAATTCCACTTTTTAAGGTTTCATAAGAAAATGGAAGTAATATTTTGTTTTTAGATTTTATTAAATCTGTTTCATTATCATATATATAAAAATCACATTCTTTATCTAATAATTGATAATCTTTTCTTCTCCATCTAGGATTTGGATAATCATAATATTTAATGTCTTCTTTTTTAATCATCCCTTTATACCTCCACTATTTCCTTCAACAAAATACTTTTGACCAAAAATGAATATTACAATGATAGGAAGTGCTGAAATAAAAGCACAGGCCATTAGTATTCCTTTCATCGATGTATCACTCATAATTGTTAAATATAGTCCTGAAGCTATAGTTCTACTGCTATCGCCTTCAGTAACAATTAATGGCCATAAGAAATCATTCCATGCTCCTTGAAATGTAAATAATATTAATGAAATTAAAACTGGCTTACACATTGGCATAATAACTCTTGCATAAACAGTTAAATCACTTGCCCCATCAATACGTGCTGCTTCATCATAATCAAATGGAATATCCATCATAAACTGCCTTAATAAAAATACTCCACCAACTCCTGAAAGCCCTGGTAAAATCATAGCTAATAAGCTATTATATAATCCAAGCTTACTAATAATTATGAAATTTGGAACAATATTAATAATTCCTGGAATTACCATTGAAACTAAGCATAGATTAAACAAGATTTTTTGCCCTTTGAATTTTAATCTTGTAAAAGCAAAGGCTGCAAGAGAGGCAATCAATATGTATATAAATGTCTGACTAAATGAAACTATAAACGAATTTTTAAGCCACGTAAACAAGTAAGGTGATCTATCTTTAACTTTAATAAAATTCTCAATTGTTATTCCTTTAAAAAATGTATTAAAGCCTTCAAACATATGAGGAATATTAACCTCTTTTTGAAAGGCTAGCATTAAACCAAATAAGCTAGGAGTTAATGATAGAATTGTACAAATAATAACTAAGGTGTAAACGATAGCATTAAATTTAGTGCTTCTCATTATTACTTCCCCCTTTATTTAAAGCAACCTTAAGTGAAAGTAGTGAAAATACTCCCATAATAGCTGCTAAAATTAAAGACATAGTACTAGCTCGTCCATATTTATTAGCCCCAAATGCCGTATTATAAATATTTTGAATAACAACCTCAGTAGAAGCAGTTCCAGGTGTTAACACCATTGGTTGTCCCATAACATTAAAGCAAGATAGTATTGTCATTACTATTACATATGAAAATGTATTAGCAAGAGATGGTAATGTTACGTACATAACCTTTTTAAAACTATTAGCTCCATCAATATCAGCTGCTTCATATAATTCTTTAGGAATGTTTTGAAGGCCTGCTGTAAATAAAATCATATTGCCACCAATTCCCCACCATGTTGAAAGTAAAAATATCGATATCCATTGGTATGGTTGCGATGTTAACCAAGGTATTTCTTTTTTAAACATTAAATTAAATATTCCTGTATTTGAATCTAAAAAGATAATAAATATAATACCAACAGTTGTAATTGATAAAATGCCCGGAAAATAAATTAATGCTCTAGCTATAGAAAATCCTTTTAGCTTAAAGTTTAATAAATAAGCAATTAAAAATGGAATAATAATAAGTATTGGAACCTGAACGCCAACGAATAATAATGTATGGCCCATAGCCTTCCAATAGTATTCACCAGTATATGATTTAAAATTGAATATCAATTTATAATTATCAAAATTATTCCATTTCATTATACTAATATCATCAGCACAATCAGTAAAACTTAAGATAACTGTTAGTATTACTGGAACTAGGCAAAATGTCATAAAAAATATCATGTAAGGTAAGATAAATAAATATGGTGAAAGTATTTTAAATACCTTCTTCACATTAAATTTTTGAATTTTTAAATTATTCATATTATTGTTCAGCTAACCATCTTTTAAAGTTATTTGCCTTTTCATTTAAAGCATTTGTAGCAGTAGCATCATTATTTAAAGCGCTGGCAACAGCAGAGCCCATATAATTATAAACTTCATAGAAATAATTATATGTACTTCCAAGTTTTGCTTTATAAGCTGTTTTTGTAAAAGCATCTAAATAAGGAATATTTTTATATTCATCTAATGCATGGACTGAAGTTCTAGCAGGAACCTGCCCAGCTTTTCCCCATTCAAGTGAATTTGTTGAAATATAATTAATAAATGTATAACTAGCATTTTTAATTGCATCAGTTGTAGTTGTGTTTTTAGCAAAACAAAATTGATGAGAGCCAGCAAAGGAAACACCATTATCAGCAGTAGACATTGGCATAGGAATTACTCCTAAATTACCATCACTTGCAAAATCACATGATTCCTTTAGTGTATCAATCATCCAAGGGCCATCAAAATAAAAGGCAGATTTTCCAGCTTTAAATAGTGTTAAATCACCACCATTTGAAACTGTTGATGGAGAAATTGGATTATCGCCATATTTTAAGGATACTAATTTTTCAAGTACCTTTACGCAGGCATCATTAGTAAAAGTAATATTATTTGAAGAATCAATTATATCTGAATTATTTTGTAATACCTGTGAATAGAAAATATCTTTAGTAATTGAATACATATTTGGAATTGCCCAACCATAAGTGCCATTACCTGTAAATTTTAAACAATCAGCATAAAAATCTTCCCAACTTGCATATTCATTTAATGTTCCATTAGTTAATTCTTTATTATAAAAAATTGCTGTTGGATGCATATCAAGAGGAAATGAGTAACGATGATTATTTATATTTCCAATTTCATAAGCGGCAGGTAAAAAATCACTTTCACTTAAATTAAATGTCTCCATTATATCATCCATTGTTGTAATCATATTTCTTGAAATTACAGATCCTAGTCTATTTGCTGGAACTGCAATAATATTTGGAGAAAATTTTGGATTATTCTTTTGTTGATAAAATTTTGTAAATAAGGTATCCCAATTTAATCTATTTACTTCAACTTTTATTTTTCCTTTATATTCTTCATTAAATTTATCAACCATATTACCCATATGATCACCATCTGTTCCAGTAAATCCATGCCAAAACTTTAAAGTAATTTCTTCTTGTGTTTCAGAATTCGATGAATTATTTGCTTCACTATTAGTAATATTATCATTACAAGAAGCAACAAACATTGTAGCTACTGATAAAGCCAAGAACTTTAATAAATTTCTTTTCATTTTTCTTACGCTCCTTTTAATCTTTAA
This sequence comes from uncultured Bacilli bacterium, assembly GCA_934201705.1. Classification (GTDB taxonomy): domain Bacteria; phylum Bacillota_I; class Bacilli_A; order RFN20; family CAG-631; genus CAKPXW01. Next base: position 34,263 of record CAKPXF010000009.1, read on the forward strand.
GTATTAATTCTTTTATTTACTAAAGTAATTATAATATAAGTACATTTGTAAACAAATAACAAAAAATGCCAATAAACGCCTAAAAGTTGCTCTGCTTTTAGCAAATGGTTATATAAAATTTGCTATATTTGTACGAATAGTATAAAATTATAGTAGAGGATAACCTATGAAAAAGCTAAAATATAAATTAAGTGAACACTTTAAAGAAACTAGAACAAAGCAATCACGTTTTATTCATAATGAAAATGCCATTTCTGATTCAATTCCACAGATTTTTTATTTTATTGATTGTGGCTATGAATATAACAATCAAAAATATTATCATGAAAGAGAAAATTATATGGCATATATGATAACTTATACTGTAAGTGGTAATGCTAAACTATGGTACAAGGGTAAAAATTATATATTATGTCCTGGAGATTTATGTATAATTAATCTTCAAAACAAAAATGTTATTAAGGTTCTTGAAAACAATCATTGGGAAATATATTTTATTCATGTAATAGGGGCTAATATTGATGATATTTATCATAAATTTACTAGTATTTGTGGGCATATAAAGCATAATTTTAATCCGCAAATTATGGTTGAAACAATTAATAAATTATTAGATGGCTGTGAAATATATGAAAGTTCTTCCTTAATATATCATTTGCTTATGGATATTTTACATCAATCATCATCATTAAAAAATGATAGCATTGGTATTAGCAAAGCTATCACATATATTTATGAAAATTATAAAGATGATTTATCAATTGATGATATTTGTAAAGAAATAAACTTTTCAAAATATTACTTTATTAGACAATTTAAGGCAATTACTGGAGTTACACCAAAGCAAATGATTCTAGAATTGCGCCTTAAAAAAGCTTGTAAAATGATAAGCTCATCAAATGATGACTTTGCAGTTATTGCTGAAGCTTGTGGTTTTAAAACAAGCAAAAATTTATATTATACATTTGAAAAGTATTATGGTATTAATCCAACCTCCTATAAAAAAACTAAAATAAATAAGGATAACTAATTATTTATTTTTATTTTTTAAGGAATAAAGTAATGCGTTTTTTTCTTCGGCCCAGGAATACTTTTTCATGTATTCTCCATTATAATTATTAAGAATAGTTAAATCTCCTTTTAAAATTCTAAATAAATCGCATTCTACATTATCCATATTAATGTATTTTTTTCTTACATCGCTTTTTACAATATTATCTATATTTAATATTTTTAAAGTGTCAAGTAAACGTTTATATGTATTTCTAAATAATGCTTTGCTACATTCATCATCGCCTCTATTTGGCCATAAAATTGAAATTGCCTCACTAGTTGTTAATCCAGCTTCATTTTTATCAACTAATAAAGCAAGTAATTCTTCAACCTTACCTCTTGAAAAGGATACAACCTCACCATTAACCTTTAAAATAAAATCAGGAATAGTTTGAATAATTACATTGTTAGTTAATATAGGCTTTATTCTTAATGCTTTATTTATTTCCTTTTGAATATCTTCAACAAAATATGGCTTTAATACATAGCCTATTGCGTTAACATTAAATGCTTCCAAAGCATATTGATTATAAGCTGTTAAAAAAACAATATGAATGTTTTTATTAATGCTAGTTAATTCTTTGGCCAATTCTAAACCATGCATTTCATTCATTTCCATATCAATAAAAGCCATATCTACATTATTTTCTTTAATAAAAGAAATCGCATCAGTAGGATGAATAAATAAATTTAAGCTATCCACTTCTTTACATTTGTTTATTGTATAATAAAAATTATCTAAAGCTGGTTTTTCATCATCAATGCATATTATTTTCATATTAAACCTCCAAATATGGAAATACAATTATTATTGTTGTTCCTTTATTAATAATAGACTCAATATCCATCATTCCATTAATACTATTTTTTAAACGAAATCTTACATTTTCAATTCCAATTGAATTATTAGTAAATTTTTTTGATGTATCAAAGCCAACTCCATCATCTTTTATTGTAATGGCAATGTATTTACCCTCTTTACTAGCTGTTAAATTAATATTGCCGCCACATTCTTTTTTTAATAGCCCATGCTTTATTGAATTTTCAATTAATGGTTGCAAAATTAAAGGAGGAATTAAAAAATCAGAAACCTCGATTTTATAATTAAAGGCTATTTTGTTGTTAAATCTCATTTGTTCAAGTTTTATATAATCCTCTAAATGCTTAATTTCAATTGAAAACGGAAGCAAGGAATCATCGTTTATAATATCAATATTGTTTCTTAAATATCTTGAAAAGCAAATAATCATTTCGTCAGCTTTATTAGCATCATATTTACATAAGCCACTAATAGCATTTAAAACATTAAAGATAAAATGGCTTCTAATTTGACTCATGGCTAAGCTTGATCTACTATCCCTTAATTCTTCTTCTAATTTCTTTGCATCTTCTATTTTTTGTTGATTTTCAATTAAATTTTTTAATTCAACTAACAAATAAACTAAAAATAAAACTAAAAAAGTTGGCTTGATTATTATACCTGGCTTAACAAATCCAAAAATCATATTAAATAACTCAACTTCATTTGCTATCAAAAAAACCAAGAAAAAATAATGTATATAATTTGCCGTTCCATATATAGTAGTTGTTAAACAGCAAATAATTAAAAATATAATTGCCACTATTGTTAATGGGGTAAAAATTAATAAGACATTATAGATTCCTATTATTTCAAAAGCAACTAAAATTAATGAAAAACATATTATCAAAAGATATGATAGTCTAACAATTTTCGTGATATTTTTTAATATTCCATCAAAAGAATTTTCTATGCAACTAATCATTTCATAAGTAGCTAATATTAAAAAAGTAATCCAACAATATGTTTGAAATGCCTCTTTATATATCCCTAAAAAATAATGAGAAGCATCGCAAATTAAAAAAAATCCTACAAATATGGAAAACTTACCCCATGTAATTAAACGATTTGATATTTCTTTACTTTTTTTAATAAATCCTACCCCAATTCCTAAAACTATGAAAGAAATGATAATTGTAAAATATCCAAGCATTGATAGTGGCATGTTTTTTTGACCAACATATGCTTCAAAAGTTATATCATCACTAACATAAATGTTGTTTAAAAAATCATTAAAGGAATAACTTGTCCCAATCGGATGTTGCTTTTTTAAATGAATTTCTAATATATCGCCCTCATTTAACAAAAAAGCATCAAAATTAATATATCTAGTGCCACATACTGAAGATAAAGAATTTAAATTATCGCTACAAGAACTAGCACTATATTTTTCTATACCATTTACATAAATTGTAATACTTAAATGATTTAAAACAAAATGAATCCTTTCATTATTTTTAAATGATGCTTGTTGAGTTATCGGATTTATTAGTTTCCCTTTTAAGCATAGTTGTTCACCATAAAATGTACAATTTTTTCCAAGAGGCTTATATGATTCATCATCTAAGCTATAAACAAAATCATATTGTATTTTTAAAGGATTTTGCCTTATTGTTTGTTTGCTTTTTAATGTTCCAAATAATATTAAAAAAAAGGCTAAAACTAGCAAAATAATTATTAAAAATTTATTTACAATAAAATCAAATATTTTTTTCATATTATTTAATCAATTTTAAAAAAAAATAAATAATCTCCTTTAGAAATATTATATATTATTTATTTAAATCATTCAATAATGCAATTTTCTTTATATTTAGCAATATCCATCGTTGTTATCATGCATCTTTTACAAATAATTACAAATGGAGCATTATACTTTGACCAAAAGGTATTTTTCTTACATTTTTCGCAATAGCATCTATATTCTAAATTTTGTATTTTATAAGAAATTGTATTTTTAGGGAACGTAAAATAGCACTGCTCAACGCCTTGTTCAAGTTTTTCTTTATCAATCGCTTTACTATTAATTAATTTTTCAATAAACTCATTTGCTTCTTGTTCATTAGCATTACAATCATGTATTTTTAAAAATAAATTTAAATATTTTTCTTTATAAGCCATGAAGAATGATTCTTTTAAATTTTCATCTTTAATTACTTTTTTATATAATTGCTTTAATGTTAACATAATAAAACCTCCATATATTATTGTTAATTATATTTTATTTTTATATGTGTAACCAAAACGTAACCGCAAAGTAAAACAACTTGGAAAATAACCAAGTCGTTCTTTATTTGTTTATTTATTCTAAATATCTTTTTTTAATGTTTTAGCACTTGTTTTTAAAATAAAGTTATGTGGAGCAAAGCGTGAGAAGAAATATTGAATTCTATTTCCTGCGCCTATAATATATAAATTTTTACCTTTTAATGATTGGCTTTTAGCAATTAACGCAACGTCTTTAGCTTCAAGAGGCTTTTTTAATTTAAATGTATAATCATTATGAGCCTTTGAAACAAAGTTAGAATTAAATGGGCCTGGACATAATGTTAAAACTTTCACATTTGTTTTTCTAAGTTCAAAGCTTAAGGCTAATGAAAAATTGTAAACAAAGCTTTTTGTACAATGATAAGTTAGCATGTAAGGCCCTGGATATAATCCTGCAATTGAAGAAACGTTAATAATATGTCCTTCATTATTTTTAAGCATATTGTCTAAAAATACTCTTGAGAAATATAAAGGCGCATTACAATTAACCTCTGTCATTTTTAATTGCTTATCTATATCCATATCTTTAAAGTCACAACAATCGCCAAAACCAGCGCAATTAAATAAATTATTTACAAAAAAATTATTTTCTTTTGTAAATTCATACACCTTTTTCATATCCTCAACCTTTGATAAATCAGCTTTAAATGTAAAAACATTTATATTTGGAAATGATTTTTTTAAATCTTCACTTACCTTTTTTAGGTTTTCTTCATTTATATCAACAATTAATAGATTATTTCCATCTTTTCCATAAAGATGTGCAAGTTCCTTTCCAAGTCCACTTGCACCACCAGTAATTAATGTAATTTTCATGTTATTTCTTCTTTCTTTACCTATTTATAATAAAATTATCTAATTTTTTGATTAGATAATAAAAAGACTTTTTGGAGCAAGCAACGGGAATCGAACCCGCACGGTTAGCTTGGGAAGCTAAAGTTCTACCACTAAACTATGCTTGCATATAAATATTTTACCACAATGGCAAAATATTTTCTATAATTTAAATCAAATATAAATAAATTAATTTTAAAGTGTTTTCAATACCATGAATATGTGTTCTTTCCATACCATGGCTTGCTGAAACACCACTACCAATTAAAGCACCTTTAAAATCAACACCAGCGCGTGAGGCTGCACCAATATCTGATCCATAATAAGGAAAAATATCAACAGTATAGTTAAGCTTATTTTCCTTAGCGAAATTTATTAACTTTGTTGTTAAATCATAATCATATGGTCCACTTGAATCCTTTGCACAAATAGAAACAGCGTATTCATTTCCAGCTAAATCTAAGCCTACACATCCCATATCTAAAGTGACAAATTCACTAATATTTTTGTCAACCATTGAAGCACCATGGCCCACTTCTTCATATACTACAAAATATATCTTTGTATCATATTTAAACTGAATTTTATTTTTACTTGTATAGTCAAGAAGCATTAGTAAAATAACAACAGATGCTTTATCATCTATAAATCTTGTTTTTAAAAATCCTGTGTCAGTAACTAAATACTTAGGATTATAGCAAACTATATCTCCATTTTCAATGCCAAGCTTTTTAACATCATCCACATTATTAACAATTTCATCTAATCTTACTTCTAAATTATCAATACTTCTACTTTTGCTATTAGCATCATTAAACACATGGGCTGCAGGTGATGTTGATAATATTGTTCCACTATACTTTTTATTATCTCTTGTATAAATAGTACAATACTCTCCATCAAGCGTTGGAGTAACAGGACCCCCTAAGCAAGTAAGAGCTAGCTTTCCATTACTTTTTATTGATCTTACCATTAAGCCTAAAGTATCACAATGAGCACTAGTTGCTACAAGCTTGCTAGAATCATTTCCTTTAATTGTTACCTCTAAAGCCCCATTATTTAATATTTTATAATCATAGCCATATTGTTTAATATATCTTTCTATTACCTTAATTATTCCATTTGTATAACCAGTAGGAGAATCACATAAAAATACTTCTTCAGAAATTTTTTTAAATAAATCCAAATCAAAACTAATCACACTATCAACCCCTTAAGATAATTATACAATTTAACATAAGAAAAAAATAGTGTTTTCACTATTTTTCTTTAAATATTTTAAAATAATCAAGTAAGAGAATTACAAGCCCTAGTAAGCTATATAAGCTAAATAATGGCGATACAATAAATACAATAATATTTAATATTTTTATACTTCCAAGTAAAGACATTAATGTAATAAATATTCCCGTAATAATAACATATAATATGGCCTTTACTAATAGATTTCCAGCACTTGTTGTATTAAATGAAAAAGGCCAAATTTTCTTCATAATATTCATAAAAATACCTCCTATTACATTTTACTAGCTAAAAATTGCTATTATTACTGTATTTTAATATTTTTATTATTACATATGCTATAATTTTTGTGGAGGAATAATTAAATGAATGACACTTTTAAAATAAATAAAGATTTCTTTGCTAATAAAAATTTATTAATACTTGGAGATTCAGTCTCTGCTCAAGCAACTATTGGAAATAACAAAACATATTCCACTTTATTAAAAGAAGAATTAAACATTAATGAATTAAAAAACGCTGCAATTGGGGGCACTACATTAACTTATATGTATGAAGGTAGTAACATCTATAAGGAATATAAAGACAATGCTGAAGCAATTGATGGTTGCCGTGTTGTTACTAATTTAAGTAAAAATAATGAATTAAGTAAATTTGATTATGTAATTATTGCCTATGGTCATAATGATCAATATTTTCAACCACCTCTTGATGAAGAAAACACCAATCCTTTAGCACTAAATGATATTCATTCATTTAAAAATAGCTATCGTTATATTATTAAAACATTAAAGGAAGCTAATAAAAATGTAAATATTATAATTTTAAACTGTACTTATTCAGAATATGATATTGTAAATCCAACAAAATATGCTGGTGGCTTAAAATATAGCGATTATAGAAATGCTAGTAAAGAAATTGCTGATGAATATAAACTAAAATATATTGATCCATGGAATTATATGAGACAATTTTGTGACTATAAAACTAATAAGTTTTACTATCTAGATAGTGTTCACTTATCAAAAAATGGGCATATTGAATTATTTAAATATTTGTTAAACAAATAAAGGAGCACAAGGCTCCTTTTAATTTGTTCTTATCATTATTTTATCAATTTTTTCAAATTTAACATTTAAATATTCAATCTTCTTCTTTAATTCATTTACAACTTTATCATCTTTTATTATAAGAGAATAAATAATATTATCATAATACTCTTTTTTATTAATTACTATATTATTTATTTCAAGAATCTTATCTATTTCCTTTACTTTATCATAAGGAAAATATATTTTATAAAGTAAAGCTTCCTTTAAGGTAACAATCGCAGCACTTTTAACAACTAAAGCAGCAGCATTACTATAAGTTCTAGTTAGTCCACCAGCACCTAGCTTTATCCCGCCAAAATATCTAACAACTGCAAGCAATACATTTGTTAGATTATTTTTCCTTAATACATTTAATATAGGAGCACCTGCAGTTTGTGATGGCTCATTATCATCATTTGCTTTATAAAGTAATACATTATCTTCATTTATTATATAAGCATAACAAATATGAGTTGCTTCAATATGCATTTCTTTTAATTTTAAAAGAATGTCTTTAGCTTCTTCTTTATTATCACATGGAAAAAGATAAGCAATAAATTTACTTTTAGAAACTATTAACATATCACTAATTTCATTACTTATCGTTTTTATTTCCATATTCTTCTCCTAGTTTTTCTTTATATATAATAATACACTTTGATAAGGTTTTAAATAGTAATTTTCAAAAGTACTATAGTTATTTAATAGAATATTCTTTTTATAATTTTCATATTTTTTCATTACTTTACATATTAAAGCCTTATTACTAAATGATGAAATAACAAGCAGTATTTCATTATCCAACACTCTTTCATAAGCAAAAATATTTTTATCTTTTAAAGCTAAATCATTATAAACACCATTTTTAACAATGTTAGAGTATTGCTTTCTTACACTAATTAATTTTCTATAAAATGATAAAATTGAATTTTTATCAAGAGATTGCTTTTTTACATTTATTACATCTTTATTAGAATTAACTTGAATCCAAGGAGTAGTAGTTGAAAAGCCTGCATATTTTTCATTATTCCATTGCATTGGGGTTCTAGCATTATCACGAGTACCATTTCTAATTGATTTTTCTATGTATTTTTTGCTTAAATGTAAGGCTTTCATAGTTTTGATAACATCTTTTGTTTCAACATCTTCAAATTCATCAATTGATTTGACATTTAAATTAGTCATGCCAATTTCCTGTCCTTGATAAATAAAGGGAGTTCCTTTTAAAAAATACATTGTAATTGCTAGCATTTTAGCTGATTCATTTTTATATTCTTTAATTGATGTATTAAATCTACCACAGCTTCTTCTTTGATCATGATTTTCATAAAAAATAGAATTCCATCCTATGTCTTTAAGACCATATTGATATTTATCAATTATTTTTTTAAATCTTTTTAAGTTAAATTTACGCATTAGCCATTTAACACCAAAATAATTATCAATATTTGTATGATCAAAGTTAAAAACCATCGATAATTCATTTCTTTTATCACCAGTAAGCTTTTTAACATCATCAATTGTAGTAAAAACCGTTTCACCAACAGTCATACAATCATAATTTTTTAAAACATCATTATTTATTTCTTGTAAAAATTCATGTAATCTTGGTCCATTGATAAAATATTTTTTACCAACTAAAATAAGTGGATTATGGCCATTTTTAAAACGTTGGTCCTTAGAAATCAAATTAATAACATCGCATCTAAAGCCATCAACTCCCATATCTAAATAAAATTTGATGATGTCTTTATATTCTTGCCTAACTTTTTCATTTTCCCAGTTAACATCTGGTTGCTTTTTATTAAATAAGTGTAAATAATATGAATTAGTAGCTTCATCATATTCCCAAGCCTTTTCACCAAAAAAGCCTGTCCAATTGTTTTTTTTCTTTCGCCAAATGTAATAATTTCTATAGGGATTATCTTCACTTTTCCTTGATTCTATAAACCATTTATGCTCATCTGATGTATGATTGGCAACTAAATCCATTATTAGACGAATGTTATTATTATGAAGCTTATTAATTAATTCTTTTAAATCATCCATCGTACCAAATTTATCATATATTTTTTTATAATCTTTAATGTCATAGCCATTATCAGCCATTGGTGATTCATAAACTGGTGATAGCCAAACGCAATTGATTCCTAAGTAAGCTAAATAATCAACTTTTTCAATAATGCCTTTTATATCTCCAATTCCATCATTATTACTATCTTTAAAGGAACGTGGATATATTTGATAAACTATTGCATCCTTAAACCATTTACTATTATCCATAAATTAGCCCTTATTCAACTCTCTTTGCTTTAATTCATTTAAAATTTTTTCATACATATCTTCATCAATAATATATTTCTTTTTGATAACTACCCAAGCAATAATGAATAGTACAATAGGTAAAATACACATTGTGGCTGTTAAGCCTAAAATGGCAGAATTATTTACTGTAAATAATGTGTTAGCATATGCTCTTAAGCCTTCTACTGTTGTTGATGACGTAGCTAAATATTCACTAATTTTTAGCATATCATGTCCTGCTTCTTCTAAATACGCTAAAACACTATAAAGCGTTTGATTACCATCTAGCATTCCAATTGCAACCTCGACTTCGCCTACTGCACTAGTTGCATTATATAAGCCACAAATAATTAAGGTTAAAGCAACTATTCCATATTGTAAGGCTCCTGCTAGTTTAACCATAAATGGACGTACTGTAAAAGTAATAGCTGCATGATTAGTACCACTTTGCCATTCATCATATTCAATAGTATTAGTAAGCATTACAAGCATTGTTAAATAAAATACACCTTGCCCTGAAAAAATAAATATTCCTATAATACATAAAATAATAAAGCATGCCATACCGCTTAAGGCATTAGCAAAAATAAAGAAAGCAATATATCCAATAGCTAAACAAATTATAGAAAAATTAACTAAAACACTACGACGAAACTTATTAGCAAGTAATGGATAAATTGCTTGAGAAGCAAGTGTTCCTAAAGCATAGATGACTGTAAAAATAGTCATCATAGTTCCTCCGCTCATACTGCCATCATTTGATGATAAATAGCCAAATTTAAAGTAAAAGAAGTTTTGCCCAAAAGCATTTAAAACAGCACTTCCTAATGAATAAAGTAATACTACAATAGCCATTACTAATAATTGCTTATTAGAAAGCAATATTTTTACCATTCCTTTTAATGATACTTTGTCCTCATCTTTGATTTCCATTACTTCTTCTTTATCAAGTTTAAATTTATCATTTTTATTATCATGCACTCCAAAAAATACAAGTAATTGACAAGCTAAAAATATTAAAGCACAAACAATTGAAATAATTCTATAAGCCATAACCATTCTTCCTGGCGTTAGCATTGGTATAATACCACCTGAAATAAATGCACCAAGGGAAGCAAAAACAGCAACCATCGTTGTTAAGTTATCCCTTTCTTTTTTCTCGCTTGCTAAAGCAGGTAGTAAATCCCAATAGGAAATATCATTCATTGTAAATGTCATCCCCCATAATAAGTAAGCAACACCTATAAATACAACATTTGCCCAGCCATTATTAAATCTAACTGAAAACATTAAAACTAAAACTATAGAGTTTAAAATGGCTCCAAATAAAACCCAAGGACGATATTTTCCAAAGCGGGTACTAGTATTAGTAATTATAGTTCCCATCATTGGATCATTAATAGCATCCCAAATACGACAAATCACAATAATTGTTGATATTGCTATAAATTGTGAAGTATTAAACATACCAGTATATTGTAGATATGTTAATAAAAACAAACTAACAAGAGTATAGCTCATGTCACGGCCAATACATCCAAGTGATAATGACCACTTGTTTCTTTTATTTACTTTTTCCATAAATTCCTCCTAAAATATATGTAATCCCATACATATATTATAAACAAAAAAGAAAAAAAAGAAAATAATATTATTTTCTTTTTGTAATTATTTTTGCTAAAAGCGTCTTATGTGTTTTCATTGCGCCAACTGGGCAAAATTCTTGGCAACAAAAGCATCTAATGCATTTCTTTTTATTAATAATTGGTTTTTTATTTTTCATAGTTATAGCTTTAGCTGGACAAATATTAGCGCATTTTTGGCAGCCAATGCATTGCTTCTTATTTGCTTTTGGCCTTAAAATTAATACTTTAGTTGCTATTTTTCCAAGCAATCGTTTAAAAAAGCCATTATCTTTGCTACCATAAAATTCAATTGTATCTTGATGCTCAATGTTTTTAAAATCCTTAACTATATATGGTGTAATATCAAAGTTAATATCTACTTTATTAAAATCATCTACACATAGATTTCTATTTATAGCTTCTTTTATCGTTACAACTTGATTTATGTCAAGATTCATTAGTTTTGCACAAACTATATCTAAATTATAAGGCTTTTCACTAGCAAGTAATAAGTTAACACTACGCGGAGTTCCCATTGTCGGGCCATTTCCTTCCATTGCTGTTATAGCATCAACTAAATGAAGCTTACATTTATAAAACTCTTGGATATCTATTAGCATATTTGCAAAATCAACATGATTATTATATCTATAATGATATTCAAGCTTTAAAGTTCCTGGAACTGAACCAAACATATTTTTAACTGCAGCTGATAATGACATCATTCCATGTGTTTTCATCTTACAACAATTAATAATAAAATCAGCTTTTAATAAATATTTACAGCAATCAAGATTTTTAACAACCTTTAAATAAGGTGTTTTAACTACTTCTTGGCTAAAATCATGATTTAGCTTAACGTTATCATTTTCAAGCTTATTTAATGTTGTTTTATGATAAGAACTATTTAAAACAGTTTCATTATATAATCCTCCTGGACTATCACCAATTATTACACTAGCCCCTTTATTAACTAATATCTTGCACAATCCCTTTAAAACACTAGGATTAGTAATAATAGCACTTTCAGGCTTACTTGAGGCTACTAAATTAGTTTTAATAGCAACAACACAGCCTTTGTAAACAAAATCTATAAGATGATTGTCTAAAAGTAGCTTTTTTAATGCTTTATCAATATTATTATCTTCATAATCATTGCAATTTATAGCATATACCTTTTCGTTCATTTTTATTGTTTCCTTTTATAAATTTAATCTATTATATCATTGAAAGTTGCATTAACAAGATGCGAAAGCTCATAAGGATTTATTTCAATGTTCATTCCAACCTTTCCAGCAGATACTAAAATTACATCAAATAATTGGGCGGTATCATTAATTACTGTATCAAATTGTTTTTTCATTCCAATTGGTGAACAGCCTCCATGAATATAGCCAGTTAATGGTAATAATTCCTTTTGATGAATCATTTCAATAGATTTAACATTAACCGCTTTAGCAGCCTTTTTTAAGTTTAATGTGCCATTAACAGGAATTACAAAAACAAAGTGTTGCTTAGTATTTGAAACTGTAACTAATGTTTTAAAAACCTCATCTTCACTTTTATTAACAACTTTAGCAATTTCTTGACCATTTGTTAAATTATTATCGTATTCATGAACTACATATTTAATATTACTTGCATCAAGCAAACGAAGAGCATTTGTTTTTTCCATATTAAAAACCTCTATTTGATTATACTATTTTACAAAAAAATAGTCCACATAAAAAGATATTAAGTTATGCGCTTAATATCCATTTTTTTAATACACTATCTTATAAATATTAGTTTGTAAAACAGCAAAATCAATTGATTTTGCTTTTCTATCTACTTCAGTAATGGTAATATTTATTCCATCTTTAAATAATGTGTAAACAAATTTATTATTTATCTCATCATTACTTGTATTTTTTATAGTAAAGCCTAATTCTTGATACTTTTTAATTATTGTATTAACTGAATTATTTAAAGTTAAGCCATTAAAGCTAAATTCTTTATCGCTTATAAAAATATGAGTTATGCATCGATTTATAGTAAATGAACAATCAGGGAAAGCATATGACTCATAAAAAACTATATTATTTTCATCACCATCATATTTTTTATCAAAGAATTTAAAAATACCAAATCCAGGAAGATAAGTATAATTTGAAGAAATTTCACTTTCTTGTATTTCTTGTAGCAAAGAAAATTCTTTAGATAATTTTATGCTTTTAGCAGTATTTTTTACTTTCTCTATATATAAATCAAAAGGTAAATACTCGTTGTCATTAACGAAATATTTTCTTTCATGTAGCTCATAATTTTTATAACTAAAGTATAGTTTAATTTCAATTTCCTTCTTTTTAAATACCAAATAAACTGGTCCTCCGCAGCAAGGATCAATTTTGTATAAATTAACCACATAGCCATTATATGTTTCATTATTTATTAATGGCTCGTCATGCTTTAATAAAGATATTATATCTCTTAGTTCATAATTTTTAATGCTATTATAATTTGCTAGTTTATCATCATATACAATTCCATTAGAATAAATCTTTACATTTTCCTTATTTATTTCATATGTGTAGGAAGAATTAATTGCTGAATTGTATTTAAAGTATTCAATGCCATTAGCTTTTTGACCTTCGATTATATAGTCATTTGTAATAGCTGAATAATAATAATCTTTTGCAGCTTTTTCATTTAATATATTAATGAATTCATCACAATAATCATTTAGTTCTTCATCAATTGTTTTAGTCTCTATTTCTTTTTTATTTATTTTACTTTTATCAAAATCAATAGCATATAAACCATCAAGGATGTTATTTTCTTTATTCTTTTTTATTGTACCAGTGAACTTTAAACCATCATAAATCTCATTAGTTGAAAAAAAGCTATTATCATCTACAACAAAATACTCAGGTAAAACATAATCTTTTGTAGAATCATCACAAACTATACTATATCCACCACCTGGATTTAAAACAGTAGTAAAGTCTATTTTTTCTGACTTACTAACTTCAACATTTAAAACATTCCCTTCAAGTTTAGCAATTTCAGGATATGTTTCTTGAATTGTTAAATTCCCAAAGTATGATACCTTTACAACATCTCCAGCATATAATTTATCAATTTCGTAATTTGTATGATTAAAGAAAACTAACATATTACCAAATAATAAAGTTGCACTGCTTTTAATATAATTTCCATAATCTAAAGTCATGGTTTTAGTAATACTATTAGCGGTTATTTTACTACTATCATCAATTGATGAATTAGTATTTTCTGCACATGAAACAAAAATTAAAGAAATTAAAAGCAAACCTAAATATCTTTTTTTCATATATACTTATCTACCTTTTTAAATTTCATTATATTTTTTTAATCCATATTCAATGTATAATTCTTATTTGCGCGATTTACTAAGTTTAAAAATTCTTCTTTATATTCATCATTTAGTATATCTTTATCAATACGATTAAGTAAATGCGTATAGCTTGAATCCCCTTTATATTTTGAATCCCTTAGAATTAAAGCAAATTCAACTACATAGGATGCAAAGATTAAATCATTTGAAGCTGGTTTAACATTATTAATTTCACAAATATTTTCTTTTAACTCATTTGTTTTTACATCTTTATATCTTAATGTTGTTTTAAAGTAAAATTCGTCAAGTTCACTTTCCTTTAGTTCTATTTCATATAAAGCAATTACTGAATGTCCCTCACCTATTTCACCAGCATCAGTATTTTCATCATTAAATTCATCATTGCTTAATAATTTGTTCTCGTAGCCAAGTAAACGATATTTATTAATTTTATTAGGATTAAACTCAACTTGTATTTTACAATCCTTTGCAACAGTGTTCATAACACTACCTAATTCTTCAACAAATACTTTTTTTGCTTCGTATAATGAATCAATATAATAAGCATTGCCATTTCCATTTTTAGCTAATGTTTCCATAGTGTTATGCTTTGTATTACCTATTCCATAGCCCATTATAGATAAATAAACTCCACTATTTCTTTTACTCGATATGAAATCTTCAAGTTGATGTTGGTTACTAATTCCAATATTAAAATCACCATCAGTAGCTAAAATTATTCTATTATTTCCATCTTTTATGAAATTTTGTGAAGCAATTTCATATGCTTTTTGAATTCCCCCACTTCCATTAGTTCCTCCACTTGCAATCAAGCTGTCAACAGCTTCAACAAGATTCTCCTTATTGCTTCCATTTATACCATTTGCAATAACTTTGACACCATTTGCATATGTTACAATAGAAATCGTATCATTTTCATTTAAACTTTTTGCCATTAATTTAAAGGATTCTTGAAATAATTGTAGCTTATCATACATAGATCCTGAAGTATCAATTAAAAAAACAAAGTTGTTTTTTGAATCATTAACTACTAATTCTTTAGCATTAACACTAATTGCTGCTAAATGGTGCAATTCATTCCAAGGGCAAGATGCAAGCTCTAAAGTAGTTGATAATGCCTCATTTGTATTATTAATATATGAGTAATTAAAATAATTCAGCATTTGTTCAATATTAACTGCATCCTTATTTATAGTATCGTTATTTTTTATTAGTCTTCTAATATTACTATAAGAATATGATGATGAATCAAGTGAAAAACTAGATGTTGGATTTATATTTGGATCAAAATAATTGTTTTCAGTAATTGTTGTATATTCTTCTGTATTTTGATAATCATAGAAATTATTGGCATCAGCAAGCATTCCGGCGTTATTTTTCATAGCACCTGAGCATGAGCATATTAATAAAGGCATTAAGCACATAATATATTTTTTTAAAGTTTTCATTTTTAAATTCTCCTTTCCTTTACGTTATGTAATGTCTTAAAGCTTTCATAGCTTATTAATTCTAAAGTGAATGGATTATAAATTAAATCATTTTTTAATAATAAATATTGATTTTTTAATGGTACTGAAATTACATACATTCTATTGTCCTTTTTAAACTTTAAAGGTAAATAGGTTGTTAAAATAACAAAGCTAATTTCTTCCTTTGATTTATTAGTTAATATTGCTTCTTCAGTTACAAATTCATCAAATTTATAAATAGTGCTTATAAAATTAGTTGCATTATCTATTGTTCCTTTACTATAATTCAATATTTCATATAATCTTTCTTTTTGCAAAGAAGTTAAATCATTTTTAAAAATATATTGATTATTAAATGAATAATTAATTGTAAGTGTTTCACAATTAGATTTTATACCACTTTCACTATATAAATAAAATAAAGATTCATTAATACTATTTGGAACGTAAAAATCATATTCTTCATCTTCTATATAAAATGTATTAACATAATCAAAAGCAATTCCATCAATAAAATAATTGGTGTCCTTTTCTATTGCACCAGCATTATTACTACCACAAGCCACCAAGGCAAAAAGGAAGAAAATAATTATTAAATTTTTCTTGTTCATTTTAAAATGGTTATATAACCACTCACCTCTTTTACTTCATAATCGATTGTAAAGCTAGTAAATTGTTTAAAATTATTAATTTTGTTTTTTGGAGTTAAAGTTAAGATAAAATCATTTTTTTCTTCTTTATATGAAATTTCCCTATCATAATATAATAGCTCACTTTCACCTCCCGCTAAGTTTTCATAAAAATAATGAACATTGAAACTAATAACAAGTTTTGGATTTTCTATTTCATACAATTTACTTATTGAGCCATTTATTGTTAATGTCGATTCATTAACATCAAAGCTATTGCATGGAGTTATTAAGTAATATTTATTATAGTTTTGTAAAGTAATGTTTTCTTTTATTTCTTTTTCCTTTAACGAATTAACTAAAAATATGGATAATACTAAACTAACTATAAGTAAAATGATTGTTGTAATGACAAAAAAATAATTTTTCTTTTTAATAACTACTTCTTTAGCATCTACTTTCTTTTGAGTTAATAGTTCATCAATTGTTACATTTAAGGCACTTGATAGTGCTTCAAGCGAACTAACCTCTGGTAATGTTTCTCCTGTTTCCCATTTGCTAACAGCTTTATTAGTAACATTTACCATCCTTCCAAGCTCATCTTGAGTTAATCTTAATTTTTTTCTTTGTGAATATATAAACTCACCAAACTTATATTTATCCATTACTTTCAACTCCATTCATATTATAAAATATTAAAGACATTTTGTTGCTAGAACATTATCTCCTAGTAAGAGAATTATTCTTTTGCCTCATTTTATCATGTTTTTTGCAAGAAAAAAAGTCTATTTAAATAGACTCATTTGTTTAAAAACTTATTTAATCTTTCATTTTTTGATTCTTCAAAAACTTCCTTTGAACTTCCGCTAACAGCAATAATACCCTTATCCATAAAGATAACCTTATCAGCAATTTCTTTTGTAAAATTCATTTCATGAGTAACAATAACCATCGTCATTCCCTCATTTGCAAGTTTTTTAATTACCTGCAAAACCTCATTTACCATTTCAGGATCTAATGCACTTGTTGGCTCATCAAATAAAATAAGCTCAGGATTCATTGATAAAGCACGGGCTATAGCAACACGCTGCTTTTGTCCTCCAGAAATCTTATTTACTCTATCATTTCTTTTTTCATACATTCCAACCTTTTTTAAGTTTTCGCTAGCAATATTTATCGCTTCAGCCTTTTTTCTTTTTAACACCTTTATTTGGGCAAGTGTACAGTTTTGTAAAACATTTTTATTGTTAAATAAATTAAATTGTTGAAAGACCATTGTCATTTTACATCTAATATGCTCATTATTCTTATTTGTTATAATATCTTCATTATTAAAATAAATATGACCAGTATCTGGTTCTTCAAGCATATTAATACAACGAAGCAATGTTGATTTCCCACAGCCTGATGAACCAATAATAACGACAACTTCACCTTTATTAACTGTAAAATTAATATTCTTTAATATCGGCTCGCCATTAAAGCTCTTACTCAAGCCTTCAACCCTTAATATTTCATTATTAGTCATCATAAGTAATAGTCTCCATTTTTATTTTTTTCGATTTGCTTAACGTTTCATGATCAAGCTTGTTTTCAATTAATTTAATAATTTGTGAAAAAATAATTGTTAATAATAAATATATTATTGCAACAATTGCAAATGATGGAACAACCATTGCCGTGTTCATCATATCTTTTCCTACATAGTAAAGCTCGATAACGCCTATAACATTTAAAACTGATGAATCCTTTATGTTTACAATTAATTCATTACCAATTGTTGGAATAACATTTTTTAAGGCTTGTGGAAAAATTATATTAGTCATTGTTTGAAAATGATTCATTCCTAAGCTTTTAGCAGCTTCAGTTTGTCCAATATCAATAGAATTAATACCAGAACGGACAATTTCAGCCATATAGGCTGCTGTATTTAATGTAATAATTACTAAGCCACAAAATAAAGCGTTCCATCTTGTTTGGATTCCTGTGTTAAGTAATATTAAATTACCACCAAAATAAATAAGCATTGCTTGAACCATCATTGGTGTTCCTCTAAACAATTGAATATAGCATAAGGCAAGCTTTGAGAAAAACAC
Source organism: uncultured Bacilli bacterium (assembly GCA_934201705.1). GTDB lineage: Bacteria > Bacillota_I > Bacilli_A > RFN20 > CAG-631 > CAKPXW01. Next base: position 53,109 of record CAKPXF010000009.1, read on the forward strand.
CTTTATTATTTTTATAAATGTATTGTCTTTTTTGTTAGCTTTTAAATTTCTTAATAAAGCAAGTCCCATTCCTAAAAGTAAGCCGACAAATGTACCAACTATAGCTAAAAGAATAGTTATGAGAGTTCCTTTAAAAAGGTTTTTTCCAAATTTATTTAATAAATACTTTATTTGATCAAAAAAATTCATAATTAGTTATCACTTCCTGGTGCTCTTTTAATTGCCCCATCCATCATTTCTTTTCTTTGTTCATTGCTTAGTTCATTTAAAGCATTATTAATTAATTCCTTTAGTTTTTTATTTCCTTCTTGAATTCCAATTGCTACTCCAAGTTCATTTTCATCAAGATTTTGAAAGCCATTTTCTTTACTAAAGGTAACTAATGTTAAAGCGCTATTTCCATTTACTATTGCTTTAGCCACTGGATATTCAGCAGTCATAGCATCACTTGTACCTGAAGCAACTGATAATGATGCAACAGCAAATGAATCTAAAGCAGGTTGCTTAATTACATTTGGGATTTGATCAATAATATCATATGTTAACGTTCCTCTTTGTGAAACAACTTTATAATTAGCCAATTCATTTACATTTGTTATGTTAACTAGTGGTGAATCCTTTCTTACAACTATAGTCATTTCTGATGTATAGTAATTATTCGTAAAATCAATGGTTAAATCTCTTTCTTCACTATACGACATTCCTGCAATAATACAATTTATATCATCAGTTACCATGCTAGTTAATAAAGCATCCCACTCAAGCTTTTTTATTACAATTTCATAATCTAGTTTTTCACCTAAATACTTAGCTATTTGAATATCATAGCCATCAGCATAGCTGTCACTTACATTACTAATAGGTAGGGTATATTCATTTTCACTAAGTTCAGTCCAGTTAAAAGGGGTGTAATTACATTCAAGCCCAATAACTAATTGCTTTTTGCCATTTGTTTGACTATTATCACATGATGTCATTGATAAAACGCTGATTAAACCACATAATACACTACTTAAAATTCTTTTCTTATTCATACTATTTTCTCCTTTTAAAATAAAAGATTGCATTTCTATTAAATGCAATCTCAAAATTCGAAAATAGCAAGTAATAGCGCCTCTACAATAATTGTAGGAGTCTATAAGGATATTCTCCCATAGCCCAATCAACAAACTCTACCAAGTTGTTGTTTCGGCAATCTCACCTTTCCTTATTTTCACTAGATGTCTCTTCCAATAAGTACTCATCTCGATTGCGCCTCTATCAATCTTTACGGCACTATTTTAACATAAAAGAAAATAAATGCAAGTAATACTTCACTTTTTTTGGCATTTATTTACTTTTTTTATAGTAAAAAACAATGTAATACACAATATTAAGGTAATAACCATAACAATTACCATAACAATTTCCTTTCCACTTAATGAATTACCATTTAAGGTAAATATAGAAATTAAAAAAGAAATTAATGATATAACAAATAAAATCAATGAAGCCTTAAACAATATTTTTAATTTATCCATAAAATAATTACTCCTTATATTTCATCAATTACATCTAATTTATATTTCATTTTTCTTAGATTATTTTTAATAATAACAACTATTACTTTAAATAACATCCAAACTATTATTATTCCAAACAAAACTCTTCTTAAAACTTCCATATTATTTTTAAAAAATATAACAATTGAATTATTAGGATTATTAGTGTAAGCAATTGATATTACGAATAATAAAACTAATCCTATTATTCCTATAATTCTAAAAATTCTTAAAAGCAATAAATATATATAGTATCTTTTCTTTACTGCCTTATAGCTTTGTCTAGTTATTTCCTTTTTCATATTATTATTTTTCCTTTAATTCATTAATTGCTTTGGCAACTGGATGAGTATCTTCATATACCTTTTTTAACCTTGCTTTACTTACATGCGTATAAATTTGTGTAGTTGCTAAAGATGAATGTCCAAGTAATTCTTGAACAATTTTTAAATCAACATTATTATTTAATAAATTTGTTGCAAATGTATGTCTTAACATATGTGGAGATACCTTAAAATAAAATGATGATTGCTTAGCTCGATCATTTAAAATATTTTCAATTGCACGAGTAGTAATTCTACTTCCTTTACTACTAATAAAAAAAGCTTCACTTTTATTATTATTTAATAATACATTTCGACAATTAATTAAATAATCATTTAAATATGAATTTAATGAAGGCAAATAATAAACACTTCTTTCTTTATGCCCTTTACCAAAAACTCTAATTGCATTTCCATTTAAATCAACATCTAACAAATTTAAATGGCTGCATTCACTAACACGCATACCAGTATTTAATAAAAGAAGTATAATACATTGATTCCTTAATGCTAATAATGGATTCTTTTCATTTGGAGTTAATATAACCTTAATTTGCTCAATAAATAAGTCATGAGGCAATCTTTTGCCTTGCTTAATTGTTTTATAATTAATCATGATATTTAAAAATGTATTATCAATTCTTAGGCAATAAAACTTATAAAAGCTTCTCAAGCAAACAATTTTTCTATTAATTGATGAGGGCATATATTTATTGATTTTTAAAAAGTTAATGTAATCTTGAATATCGTCAATTGTTAGGTCTTGAAATTCTAATTTATTTTCTTTTAAATAGTTATTAAAGCCTAATAAATCAAAATTATACGATGAAATAGTTTGATTGCTATAATGCTTTTCATTTTCTAAATATTTAATAAATTTATTAATAGCCTCATCCATTTTTTTATCCTCTTTTTTATTATAATTCATTTAAAAAAAATAATAAAGAATCAGTTTAAGCTGATTCCTTATAAGATTCATGATATTTACATTTTGGATAACAACTACATGCATAGAATTTGCCAAATTTTGAATTTCTAAGAACTAATTTTCCTTTATGACACATTGGACATTCTTTTCCTTCTTTTTGTGTTGGAGGCAAAATGTATTTACATTCAGGGTAACCAGAGCATGCAATAAAGCTTCCATATTTTGAACTTCTTCTTACTAATGGCTTTCCACATTTTGGACAAGTTCCTAAATCTTCAACTTCTTCTATCATTTCCTTTGTAGCCTTTATATATAATCTTTCAAAAGTTTGATAAAAATCTGACAAAGCTTCAATTCTTGTACATTTACCTTCAGCAATTTCATCAAGCTTTGTTTCCATGTTGGCTGTATATTCAACATTAATAATTTCTGGGAATGATTCTTCAAGCTTATCAACTGTTAATATTCCTTGCTTTGTTGGAACATAATGTGTCTTTTCAATTACTACATATTCTCTTGCCTTGATTAAATCTAATATAGTATGGTAAGTTGATGGCCTTCCAATCCCATCCTTTTTCATTGTATTAATTAAACTTGCTTCAGTAAAGGCATTTGGGCCTTTGTTTTTTCCCTCTTTTAAGCTAGCTGTATTGAATGATACATTACTATCTTTAGTTATTTTAGCCTTTAAAGGTACTCTTTCTACATTATCAATTTTATTTAACACCTTAGTAAATCCATCAAATGTCCTTGTTTCACCAACGGCTAACAAAGTATGATTATTACACTTAAACGTTACCTCTTCACGAGTATATTCTTCATCCTTCATCATAGAAGCAACAGTTCTATTATAAATTAACTGATACAATTTTGCTTGATCCTTACTAGCTTTTTCCATTACTTTTTCAGGAGTTATATTGATATCTGTAGGTCTAATACCTTCATGAGCATCTTGAACATTGTTTGAACTATTAAATATTTTCGCAACACCAACATACTCATTACCATATTTTTCTTTAATCATTTTCTTTGTTTTATTAATGAATTCTGGATTAACACGTACACTATCAGTACGCATATAAGTAATTAAACCAACTTCCCCTTCGCCTAAATCTACGCCTTCATATAAAGATTGTGCGACCTTCATTGTTTTCTTTGAATCAAACTTTAAATATGTTGAAGCATCTTGCTGCATTGAAGATGTTTCATATATTGGCTTACTAGCTCTTGTTTTATTAGTAATATCAATATTTTCAATGCTAATACTATTGTTTTTTAAATCTTCGATTACTTTTTTAGCGTCTTCTTCCTTATCAAAATGCATTTCCTTTTTATTTTCATCAATTAAAGTTATGCTAACTTCTTGATTATCAACTAAAAGCGTCCCAACAACTCTATAAAATGTTGTCTCAACAAAAGCATTTATTTCCTTTTGTCTATCTACAACAAGTTTTAAAACTACAGATTGTACTCTGCCAGCTGATTTTGATTTAATTTTTCTTTGAAGCAGTTGTGATAATTTAAAGCCAATTATTCTATCTAAGATTCTTCTTGTCTCTTGGGATGAAACTAAATCCATATCAATATGACGAGGATTACTAATAGCATCCTTTATGGCATGGTATGTCACTTCATGAAATTCAAGCCTTTTAGTTGTTTTACTATCAAGGCCCAACACTTCACATAAATGCCATGATATTGCTTCCCCTTCTCTATCAGGGTCGGTTGCTAAATAAACATCCTTAGCATTCTCAGCTAATTTTTTTAATAAGACAACTGTTTTTTTCTTTGAGGGAGAAATTTCATATATGGGAGAAAAGCCATTTTTAATATCAACGCCTAAGGAGTTTTCTTTATTTCCAACAGCTAAATCACGAATATGCCCAACACTTGCAACAACTTTATAGTTACTTCCTAAGTATTTTTGAATAGTTTTAGCTTTATGTGGAGATTCAACAATAACTAAATTCTCACTCATAGACATTTTCCTCCTTGCGAAGTATATTTTACTTAAAATTTTTTATATGTCAACACTTCATTTTATATTAATATAGATATTTATATATATATTAATCTTTTTTTATTGCAATTAAATCATCAGCACTTTCAAGTAAATACGCTCCTTGTTTTATTAGCATATTGCAACCACTATTATTAGTTGCTAAAGAAGGAACACAATATATATCTTTTCCAAATTCAAGGCCATAAGCTACTGTATTCATTGTTCCAGATTTATACTTAGCTTCTACTACAATTATATATTCACTTATAGCAGCAATTATACGATTACGTATTAAAAAATTTTGTGGTAAAGGATTTGTATTATTTGGATATTCAGAAATTACTAGTCCTTTTTCTTTAATTCTTTCATATAATTTTTCATTTGATTTAACATAACAATTATCAATTCCACTACCAAGAACAGCTATCGTATTAATATCGTTTTCGATTGCTGCATTTTGGGCAATGCTATCAATTCCTATAGCAAGCCCACTAATTATTGTTGCCTTATATTTTTTTAAACCTTTTGCTATTTTAATAGCCATTAAACTTCCATATGTTGTGTTTTTCCTCGTACCAATAATAGCAACTTTATTATTACCATTTAATAGTTTTATATTCCCATAATAAAATAAAACAATTGGTGGCGTTCCAATATTTTTTAATTCTTTTGGATAATCATCATCTAGAATTGTTAAATATTTTGATTTGATTTTGTCTTCAATTCCAATTAATTCCTTTTCTTCAACGTATTCTTTTTCCTTTATAGCTTTTAAAATACTTGAATAATCACCATTATATTTTAAAGCAAAATATAATAAAATTTTCCTCATCAAAAAAATCACCTCTAATTATATATAGTGATTTTCTTTAAAAAAGTGAAATTTTTTATGTAAAAATATTATTTATTTTCTAAGACTTCATCTAGTGTTATTTGTTCATCGTGCTTTATATAAGTTGATACAGGATAGTATGTTTTTCTATGTACATCGCAAATACCAAATTCTTTTAAATAGTTCATATGCTTTAATGTGCAATATCCTTTGTTTTGCTTAAAATTATATTGTGGGTATTTTTTATCGAGTTCAATCATAATATCATCACGGGTAACCTTAGCAATTATTGAAGCCGCTGCAATTGTAACAGATTTAGAATCTCCCTTTACGATTGCTTCAAGCGGAATCTTTTTATCAACATGAGGAAGTGGCATAGCATCAGTTAAGATTGCTTCTATTTCAAGTGGCATTCTTTTTAAAGCTCTTTCCATTCCAAGTTGAGTTGCTGCATAAATATTATATTGATCAACTTCCTCTACGCTTATTATTTCATAAGAATAATAAATAGCATCTCTTTTTATAACTTCAAGCAATTTTCTTCTTTTCTTATCAGTTAACTTTTTCGAATCATTTATTTCATAATTATCATAAAATGGTGGAAAAACACAAATGCCAATAACTAATGGTCCAGCAATTGGTCCACGGCCCGCTTCATCAAGGCCAACAACAACTTCCTTTCCACCCCACCAATATTGATTTTCATAATCAAAATTTGCCATAATTATTCCTCCAATCGATCAACAGTAATTTTTCCAATCCGTCCATTTTTAAAGTCATTTAATATTAATGAGGCACTCCTTAAAATATCTACTTCATTATTTTTTAATAAATGCTTTTTTTCTATTGCGAATTGTTCCATATAAGAATCAAAATCACTATATTCTATATGGTACTTCTCTAATAATAAATCATAATAGTTTTCCTTTAAAAAATCTAGTGCTATTTTAGATAATGATAAAGTTGGTAATATATCTTCTTTAATACATCCAATTAATGCCAGCTTAACTCCAACATTATTTGAAGATAAATTTGGCCATAAAATACCTGGCGTATCAAGTAAATCAAAGCCATCCCCATGAACCCATTTTTGAGCCTTAGTAAATCCAGGTTTGTTCCCAACTGGTGCACTTTTTCTTCTGGTTAATAAATTAATTAAAGTTGATTTACCAACATTTGGAATACCAATAATCATAACTCTAATATTTCTAGGCTTTAAGCCTCGTTTTATATCTTTATCTATTATTGGTTTAGCAACTTCTTTTATTTTATTTGTTATTGGTTTTATTGAATCTTTATTGTTTAAATTAACAAAAACACAAGGTATAGTATTATCATCATAATACTTTTTAAATAAGTTTGATTGTTTATCATCAGCCAAATCTATTTTACTTAATACCTTCAAATAATACTTATTTGCCGACAATTCTTTGACAATAGGATTAATAGATGAAAATGGTGCTCTTGCATCTAGAAGCTCAATTACCATATCAACAAGGCTAAGCTTTTCTTTGATTTCTCTTATAGCTTTTGCCATATGACCGGGGAACCAGTTGATATTAGCTTTGTTTAAATTACCATTATTCATCATCTTCACCATCCTTTTTTAATTAAATTTTAACATTAACGCCAAATAGTGCTACTATATTTTGGCATTGAAAAGCATCAATAGTAATTCCTTTTAATGACTTTAAATCAATTTGGATACATGTAATATTACAAGTAACAAAATCTAAGCTATCGAATTTTACTTGTAAAAATTCTGCTTTATAAAAATCCACATTATTAAATAATACATCCTTCATTTCAGCATTTGTAAAAACTGCTTCAGTAAAATTAGATTCTATTAATTTTAAATTCTTTATTTTACTTTCATAAAATGACATATACATAGCATTACAGCTATTTATTTCAACATCCTTTATATTACAATTTATAAAGCTTGTCCCAACCAATTTACAATTAATAAAGCAAACACGATTTATAAATTGCCTGTCGAATTTTTGATTTTGCAAATTACAATTTTTAAAAACAACATCAATTAAGCATATTCGATCAAGTTTAATTTTACTAAAATCAACATTTTCGAAAATGCAACTATCAAAAACTAAAGATTTTAAAGAAATAGATTCATCAATTTCATTATCCTTAATAATTACATTTATAAATTCTTCATTATCAATACATTCTTTAAATGATTTATTAATGCATCCATTAATTTTTGGCTTTATAAAATTCATCATATCACCAGCTTTGATTTTTTCTTTGCTGTTATTATTGTAAAGGAATAAGAATTAATAGTAATAATTATATTATTATTTACACAATAATAATTCTTACCTTGCTTATAAATAAAGGTGTTTTCATTTAAAATATTTTTTTTTACATATGAAATAACATCATCTTTTAAATCAAGATTTTTTCTTATTCTTGCTACCCCAAGAGTAGTTGTATGGATTTTATCTATATTTTTAGTTAATATTTCCTTGTCCATATTAGCTATTTACTCCTTGCTTGAAGTAGTACCAATTTCTAGTTTTTATTGGACAAGAGCCATAGTCATCATTTCCACTACATTTTGAAGAGTTGACATCATATTCACAAACAGCAAAGCCGTTTTTAGCAACTATTTTACTTTTGTTTTCCACAACAGGTTGAATTGTACTACCTCTATTATCTCCAACTAACAAATACTCATCATCCTTTAAAGACCAATGTGTTTCATTAAAGTTACCAGTTCTTTTATTGAATGTAAAGGTTTGTTCAACTACCTCGCCATTGATTTTTAAAACATTATCTATCAATTCAACTTCTTGGTTTGGTAAGCCTAACACTCTTTTAATTATGTAACTATTATTATTTTTATATTCACCAGCCACAACATCAAATAATTCAATTTTTGTATTAGCATGAACTTTTTGCATATAGCCCTTTGTTCCATCATTAATTGAAGGATTCATTGAATTACCATTAACTACTACTTTCATAAAAGTTAATTTAAAAACAACTAAAAATGAGCATAGAACTATACTTAATACCAGTAAAATGTTTATAATAATATCTACAACCTTGTTTTTCTTTTTCATAGCAAAATCCTCTTTAATATTATACAATTTTTGTAAAGAAAAAGGCAACATTGCTTGCTGCCTTTTAGTCACATATTATTACTTATTTATTAAATCTTTTGAGTAACTTTTGAAGCTTTACCTTTACGACCACGTAAATAATAAAGTTTTGCTCTTCTTACTTTACCATGGCTAACAACTTTTATGTATGCTACCATTGGACTATTGATTGGGAAAACTCTTTCAACGCCAACACCACTAGAAAGTTTTCTAACGATAAATGATTTTGAAACGCCAGTTCCCCTCATTTTAATAACGATACCTTGGTAATCTTGAACTCTTGTTTTATTACCTTCGTTAATTCTAACACCAACTACTACTGTATCACCAATTTTAATCTCAGGAAGGTCATTACGAATTTGAGATGCAGTGATTTCATTTACTAAATTCATATTCATAGTATTTATTTCTCCTTTTTCACATTTTTTTACAAGTTGCTCATAAGCGTGACTAGTTCTTAGCGGAGCATCAGGTTTGCATTACGCTTTATTATTATAGCAAATTACTTATTATTATTCAATAATAAATTTTTACCTTGTAAACTTTTTAGCCTTATCTATCGCATTTTTTATATTTGTATCATCTTGTAATTCATTAAACCATTTTTTTTCTTGTTTATTAAACGAATCAATATTTATTAATTCTGGTCTATTAGATAAAGTCTTCTTTATACTTTCTTTAAAACGATACTCCTTTATTGCTTTATGATTGCCTGAAAATAAAATATTTGGAACCTCAAAATTTTCAAAAATTCTTGGTTCTGTATATTGTGGATATTCAAGCAAATTGTTTTCAAATGATTCCTCCACTATAGAATCATTTTTTATAGCTCCATCTAAAAGTCTTATAATTGAATCAGCTATTATCATTGAAGGAATTTCTCCACCTGTTAAAATATAATCACCTACTGATATTTCCTCATCGACATAATTTAGTATTCTATCATCTATTCCTTCATAATGGCCACAAATTAATATAATATGTTTATATTTTGCTAAAGAATGAGCAATTGTTTGCTTATATAGTTTTCCTTTTGCTGAAAGTAAAATCACATGGCTATCATTAGTTTTAATTTTCTTTAAGCAATCAACAATTGGCTGAAGTTTTATAATCATTCCAGCTCCCCCTCCATATGGAGGTTGATCTACTCTTTTTAATTTATCATTTGAATAATCTCGATAATTAATGACTTCCATATCTACTATTTTTTTTTCGATTGCTCTTTTTATAATTGATGTATTAGTAAATCCATCAAATTGCTCTTTAAATAAAGTTAAAATAGTAATTTTCATTAATCAAGCATTCCTTCAATTGGTAAAATATCAATTCTTTTATTTAAAATATCAACAATTTTAATAAATCTTTGCACAAATGGATATAGTAAATCCTTTTTACCATCTCGTTTTATTCTTAATATTAAATTAGAATTAGCATTTATTAAATCTGTTACCTCTCCAATTAAGACATTATTATGAAACACTTTACAATGATATAAATCAGCAAAATAGTATTCATTTTCTTTTAATTCATCTGTTGGCTTTTCAATAACAATTTGCCAGCCTTTATATTTTAAAGCATCCTCAGGATTAGTAATTTTGTCTAATAATAAAATATCTACATCTTTGCCTTTTCTATAATTTAAAATTTCAAAATCTTCTTCTTTTTGATTAATAGGATTAATTAGTTTTACTACATTTCCCTTTTTATATCTTTTACTTGCAAAGTCTGTGCATGATTTTACTTTAATATCGCCTTTAATGCCAAACGAGCCAACAACAATTCCTAAAATAACGTTCATATTGTACCTCCTAGTTATATTATTAAAAGATAAAAAATAGATGATAAACATCACCTATTTATTCATCATATGATTCAAATTTAACTCTTACATGAGTATTGTTAAGACGTGACTTAATAGACACAACTTTACGAATTGAATTAGCAACACTTCCGCCTTTACCAATCAATCTTGCTGTATCTTCTTTATCAGTAATAACAATTATTTCTGCAGGTTCATTTTCAACTGCTGGAACAGTTTTAATCATAAGAGCTTCCTTGTTAGAAATCATTGGTTCAACAATTGCTCTAACTAAATCTTCCATGATTATTCACCTTTCTTATGAGTTTCTTCGTGAATTCTCTTTAATACGCCAGCATTTGATAGGAAAGTCTTAACTGTATCAGATGGTTGTGCACCTTTCTTAATCCATTCATAAGCTTTATCTGCATCAATTTTAACAGTTGCAGGAGAAGTTGTTGGATCATAATATCCTAAGATTTCGATAAAACGACCATCACGTGGATAACGTGAATCTGCAACTACAATTCTATATGAAGCTAATTTATGACGACCATTTCTTTGCATTCTAATTTTTACTGCCATTTTTAGTTCCTCCTTGTTTGATTACGTTATAATTTTAATACTTTTATATTTGTATGTCAAGTGTTTTTACTTTACATGTCAAAAAAAAAGAAAAGGAAGTTTAAGCTTCCTTTGTATTATTTAGTTTTTTCTTCAACAAATCTAACGATATCGCCAACTGTATGAAGATTATTTAAATCAGAATCACCAACGCTAATATTGAATTCTTCTTCAAGTTCCATAATTACTTGCATAACAGAAAGAGAATCAGCCTCTAAATCTTCAACAATATTTGCATCCATAGTAATTCTATCTTCACTAACATCTAGTTGTTCAGCTAAAATCTTTTTAACCTTTTCAAACATATTAAATATTACCTCCACGATTTTTCCAACATTATTCTATAATACATACAATAATTTGTCAAATAAACTAGTCAACAAAATTAATAGATTTGTTGATAATGTCACTTATGTGACTAATATAGTCCTCAAAATTATCTTCGTTATTTAAAATATAAAAAGCATCCTTACTAGCCACCTTTAATATGTTATAATCATCTATTAAATTAGCAATTGTAAAAGGTGATTTTCCAGATTGAGCTATACCTAGCATATCACCAGCTCCTCTTCTTTTTAAATCATATTCTGATATTAAAAATCCATCATTTGTTGATGAAATAAACTTTAAGCGTTCACTTACATCCATATCCATTGATGCTGATAAAAAATAACAATATCCTGTAGTGCCATCTCTTGCTATTCTCCCTCTTAATTGGTGGAGTTGGGCCAAGCCAAACCTCTCTGCATTATAAATAATCATCATGTTAGCATTCTTAATGCTAATTCCAACCTCGATAATAGTTGTTGAAATTAAAACCTGCATATCGCTATTTTTAAATTCATCCATAATTTTATTTTTTTCATCGCTTGAAAGTTTCCCATGTATCATTCCAATTTTTATATTCTTAAACATTTTTTGCCATTTTAAAAATATTTCTTGAACATTAAAAATTTCTAAATTTGATTCTTCAATACATGGGCAAACAACATAAATTTTTTGCTTACTTTTCAAATAACTTAAGATAAATTCCTTTTCACTTTTAATTGAATCATCATCAATATATTTTGATATTATTTTTCTATTTGAATATGGGTATGATTTTATTGTTGAAACATCCATGTCCATATAAATAGTACTAGCTAAGGTCCTAGGAATTGGAGTCGCTGACATATATAATACATCTAAGGATTCACCCTTATTTTTTAAAGATTCTCTTTGCTTTACACCAAAGCGATGCTGCTCATCTATTATTGCAAGTCCTAAATTATTAAAGGTTACATCGTCTTGAATTAAAGAATGCGTTCCAACAATTATATCTATTTCATTATTTTTTAATTTATTTATTACATCTTTTTTTTCACTTGCTGGCATGTTTGAAACAAGAAGAGCAACTCTTATGTCACTATTTTTTAAAAAAGAAAGAAATGATTCATAATGCTGACGTGCCAAAATATCTGTTGGAGCCATTATTACGCCTTGATATGAGGATGTATAATTAGCAACTAAGGCTATTAAAGCAACTATGGTTTTTCCACTTCCAACATCACCTTGAAGTAAGCGGTACATACTTCTTTTGCTTTCCATGTCTTTAAAGATTTCAGCAACAACATTTATTTGATCTTTGCTTAATTTAAATGGTAATGAAAAGATAAATTCTTTAACCTTAAAATAATTAATTATTTTAGAATGCTTTTTTAATAAAGAATCATTGTATTTTCTTTTTAAAGCACCAATCATAGTAAAGTTTAATAATTCTTCATATTTTAAATACCTTTTAGCTTGTGTTAGTTCATTTTCATCACTTGGATTATGAATAAATGACAAAGCATCCTTTAAAGAAACTAACTTATATTTTTCTTTAAAGCAAGTTGGTAAATACTCTCTTATTAAGTTATTTTCTAAAGCAAACTTATAAGCATATTTAACAAATAAACTGTAAGTATAATCTTTAATTCCACTAGGCAAAGAATAAACTGGAGTTATTTTTTCACTTCCATTTAATGTTCCTACAAAAAATGATGACACACTAATTTCATTATAAAAAGCATTATATTTTCCTAAAACTACAATTGAAGAATTATCCTTTAAATATTTATTTGCAAACTTATTAAACATAGAAACTTTTACTTCGCTAGTTTTAGTTTTTATTACAAACGATGTTTTTACTCTATTGTTAAAATGCTCAACCTTTATTTTAGAAATAATAAAGCCCTCAACACATACCTTTTGATTGTGTAATGACATAGAAAGAACTTCATCCTTATAAATATCATATCTATAAGGATAATATCTTAAAATATCTTCAATTGATGAAAAGTTCATCTTATTAACTATTTCTTGTCTCGTTGTTGTTAATTTTATTTTTTCCATAAAGCATTCACCTAATTATAATATACAATATTTTTTGATTTTTTCCAAAAATTAAATAAAAAAAAGCCGAATTTCGGCTTTAATCATTTAAGTTTAATATTTTTACTATTCAACAGCCAATAATAAATAATAAACTGGTTGATCACCTTGTTGAATTTCAACTTCAACATGGTTATATTTTTCTTTAACATATTTTTCCAGTGCTTTAACTGCCTTTTTAGAAACACCAGCACCAGTAATAACTGTTAATATTTCAGCATCATAATTCATTATAGAATCAACTAATGTTGTAGCAACTCTATGGAAATTCTTTGAAGCAGCAACAATTCTTTTTTCTTTAATTCCTAAATAGTCACCACTTTTAATTGAAATACCATTTAGCTTTGAATCTCTAACAGCTGTTGTAACCTGTCCACAAGTAACACGTTTTGTTGCAGATAGCATTTCAACAATATTTTCATCAATTGTACAATCTGGATTGAAGCCCATACAAGCAGAAATACCTTGTTGAATTGAAGTTGTAGGTACAATTTTAGTAACGATACCCTTGCTATTTAAAATTTCAGCAGCCTGCTTAGCTGACATAATAATATTGCTATTATTTGGTAAAATAATAACTGATTTTGGATTTAGTTTAGTAATAGCCTTTACGAAATCATCAATAGATGGATTCATTGTTTGACCACCTGAAATAACAATATCGGCTCTTAATTGCTTAAATAGCTTAGTTAAGCCTTCACCTACAGCAACACTTACGATTGCTTGGTCTTTTCTTTCAGGTTTCTTTTCAAGTTTACCATTTTGTTCATCCATATTTTCAACCTTTATAGTAACAAATTCACCATATTGTTGGGCGAAGTTAAATACATCTCCAGGTTTATAAGTATGAACATGAACCTTTACTAAGTCATCATCTTGTACTAAAACGACAGATGCTCCAACATTTAATAGCCATTCCTTTAAAACATTATAATCAAATGGTACCTTACCTTCTGCTTCTGGCATCAAACGCATAATGAATTCTGTACAATATCCAAATTCATCTTCCTCATTATCTACAACCGGATCAAACATCACATAATTTTTATCTTGCGTTGTATCAATTCCAGCTTCAACAAATCTACCTTTAACTGCTTCTAAAAATCCTTCAAGAATTTTAACAATACCAGCGCCACCTGAATCAACAACTCCAGCTTCTTTTAATACAGGAAGTAAGTTTGGAGTATTTTGTAATGATTCCTTTGCTTTATTAACCATGCTTTCAAAAGCTAAAGCAATATCAGTTTTATTTTTATTGTATGCATCATGTAAAGCATTTGAAGCATCCTTGATAACTGTTAGCATTGTTCCCTCAACTGGCTTTAAAACAGCCTTATATGCTCTTTTTGTTCCACTTTCAAAAGCAGCAACTAAATCAGTTAATACTAATTCAACTTTATTAGTTAAAGCTTCAGCAAAGCCTCTAAATATTTGAGATAAGATAACTCCTGAATTTCCTCTTGCTCCAAGCAATAAACCTTTTGAAAAAAGAAGAGACATTTCGCCACATGTATCAGTTGGATTATTGTTTATATTCTTTACGCCATTTTGAATGGTCATCATCATATTTGTTCCAGTATCACCATCTGGAATTGGGAAAACATTTAAAGCATCAATATTTTTAAAATTATTTGAAATGTTATTGGCTCCTGAAGTAAATATACTTTTAAGAGTTTCAGCATTAATATTATTCATTTTATATACCTCTTTATTATTTTTTGCCAAAATGGCAGTTTATATTATAGTAATACAATTACTAATTACATATACACATATGCATTATATACTTTTTGTTAAAAATTGTAAATAGTTTGCATTTTATTACTTGTTCAAGAACTTTTTTGATGTTTTTTTATTTTGTAGTTGTATTTTTAAATTAAAGATGGTATTATATTAGGGCATGAGTTCATAAGGAGGTCTTAAGATGGCAAGAGTTTGTGAATTATCAGGTAGAGGTCCATTAAGTGGAAATAAACGTTCTCATTCATTACGTCCAACAAGAAGAAAATGGAATGTTAACTTACAAAAGAAAACAGTAGTTGTGAATGGTCAAAAAGTAAAAGTTAAAGCTTCTACAAGAGCATTAAGATCACTTAATAAACAACAATCTACAGCTGAATAATACACTCCCAATGGAGTGTTTTTATTTTACTTTTTTCTCTTGACTTATTATAACGCTTTAGGTTATAATTATTAAGCGTTATATAGATGCCCTGTTAGCTCAGTTGGTAGAGCAACTGACTCTTAATCAGTGGGTCAAGGGTTCGAGTCCCTCACAGGGTACCATTGTTATAACAAAAGATGATATGTAAAAGTATCGTCTTTTTTTTGTAAAAAACATTTCAATAAGTTGTAGGTTATCATTTTTTTTGTTATACTTTTATTAATAAGGATGTAGATAACATATGATGCAATCTTTTTTAAATAACATACGAAGAGGTTTAGGTAAACCATATATTGAACTTTTAAATACAAATGAAAAAGAAAAATATCTTGATACCTTGTTGTATGCATGTCTATCGGATAGCTCATATAATTGTAAGGTTGAAGGCCCTAAAGGTGTATATTTGTATTCATTGATTAATCTTTATGATGAACATATAAAGTACTTTATAAAAGATAAAATTATTGAATCACTATCAATTGATGATAATTATAATTTAACATTTCAAAAAATAGATATATTATTAGAGTTTTACGAAAATGGCGATAAATCACTGAAAAATGTATTTTTAAATTTTTATAATTGCTTTACAAAAAGCACAAAAAGATGGACTAAAAATAAATTAAAAGCATTTGAAATAGTTGCGCTTACTATTGATATAGTGTTTGGACTTAAAAAAACAAAAACAGTTATAAAATTTATACTAGATACTCATTTAAACTTAGAATATTTTAAATGGTATAAAAATAGAATTTCTCAAAAATATAAAAAATGTATTGAGGTAAAAGAATTTACTAGTAAATTCAACAATACCAAGATGCCTCATATAAATTATTCACTCGATGCTTTATTAAAAGAAAATGATGTAAGAAAAATGAGATGGTTTGCAAATGAAATAAGTAAAGAAGAATATGAAAAGGTTATAAATTATTTAAGGAAAACAAATGATATTGTACAAATCAAAAAAATATTAATAGTTTATTCTGATTCATACATTGATAATCAAATTCCATTAGAATTATGCTTACATTTACTAAATAAATTTAATGATGATATAAAAGACTATGTCTACGAAGTAATTAAGTATTATAAAGCTAAAGAAGTTTTAAACTTAGGATTATTACTTATTAAAGATAAAAAATATTTAGTTACTGCTTTAGAAATGCTGTTTAATAATTATTTTCCTAAATACAAGCAGTTAATAATTAATTCTTATAAAAAGGTGCCTTTTTCATTTTATGATTGCGATTTAATAACAGGCTTTGCTATAGATTTTATGAACCATAAGAAAAAGAATTACCCAGATGAAATTTTACTAATTAGTTATAATAAAACATATAATTCTATAAATAGGAAGCTAGTATTTGAAATCATGAAAAAGAGAAATCTTTTAACAAAACAAATTATAGAAGAATGCAAACATGATTTTAATTCTGACATTAAAGCAAAAGCAAATAAAATATTAACATAGTTTTTACACATTAAAGCGATTTACATCAATATTTTAATCTTGTAAGATTTTCAAGTACTTATCAAGTCTCTCATTAATGTATTTTGCAAACAAATTTTCCATTGCTGACAAATTATGTTTTTCGTGATATTCATCAAAAGAATTATAATATGCAAGTCGATCCATATACTTGATATCAATAGGAGGATATCCAGCTTTCATCAATTCTAAATTAACTAAAAGTCTACCAGTTCTACCATTGCCATCGATAAATGGATGAATCGCCTCAAATTCAATATGGAAACGTGCTAACTTGGTTACTATGTGTTCGTTGCTATTCTTAAAATCAATTAAAAGTTGCGCCATTTTAGGTTGAATTAAGTAAGGCTGTACAGGTTCATGTGCAGCTCCCATTATACGTACAGGAACTCTACGATATACACCTCTATCATCTTTCTTATCGGCTAAAACTAAGAAGTGAATTTGTTTAATAATATTCTCACTTAGTGGAATATTATCTTTAACTAATTTTCTAATGTAATCAAATGCCTCTTTGTGCCCTATAACCTCCATATGATCTTTTAATGGCTTTTTATCAATTGTTAGGCCTTTAAGAACTAGATCAGTTTCTCTTAAAGTTAAAGTATTGCCTTCAATGGCATTTGAATTATATGTATACTCAACTACAAATTCTTCATTAAATCTTGCAACTTCGCCCTCAGTTAAAGGCCTTCTAGTATCCAATTCTTTTTTCTTTTTGTCTATAATTAATAAAATACTTTCTTTTGATTTGTATCTGCCATCAGCAGGCTTTAAAGCATCAGTAGGTATTTTCCAACCACGCACCTCTTGATAGGCTCCGTTAATTTTACCTTGAACACAAAGAACACGAATTCGTCTTTCAGAAATACCCCATTTTTCAGCGGCTTGTTTTACGGTTATATACATTTTTACACCTCCGATTTTTTATTTATTATACCAAATTATCGGAATAATATCAAATGCTTGCGGAACAACATTCCGATGATTAGCGGAATAATACCTACATTTTTCTATATTCTATTCATGGAATAATATTACAAATACATAATATTATAATTATATCTATCGAGACAAAATAATGGATTGCGGGTTTGATAAAGAATAAGTACGCATAATATCTTCATCATAAATTTATTTGTTATATCTTAATAATTTGACTTTTGAGGTGCAAATATATTTAAAATAAGAAAGAATGTACCCCAAAAAAGTTATCATTGCTGACTTTATTAAATTTATTCTATGATTAAAATCTTAATTATAATAGAGCATATAACTATATCGATAATAGTATAAAAATAGACTTTGATTTATCTATAACTCTAAAAGACCTAGTTAATAAAGCTGAAGAAGCTGACATATTAGATGATTATGGCTTATATATGAATCTAGCTGATGCCATTGATTCTCAAGGGAAAAAAGAAGTTTCTCAACATATTATTACTGAAAAGCAATTGAAAAAATTGACTAGGAGATATTGTTTGTAATGAATATAATTGATTTTCCAAAATGTGAACTAAGTAGTAATATTTATAAAATATTAGGATAAAAGACAATTTATATTACAGCTAAAGCAAATAAATTATTAACATAGTTTTTACACATTAAAGCGATTTATAGAAATTATTTAAAAAAAAGTATTTATTTTAAAATGATTTTGTTACATAATTTAGTTGTAAGTTTAAAACATAAAATGAAAGAGGGTAGAAAAATATGTCAAATAGATTTATGTTAAACGAAACTTCATACCACGGACATGGTGCTATTGAAAACATCGTTCCTGAAGCAAAAGCAAGAGGCTTTAAAAAAGCATTAGTTTGTAGTGATCCAGATTTAATTAAATTTGGTGTTACAAGCAAAGTTACTACTTTATTAGAAAAAGGTAATATCGCTTATGAAATTTATTCTAACATTAAACCAAACCCAACAATTGAAAATGTTGTAAGTGGTGTTAAAGCTTGTAAGGAAGCAAAAGCTGACTTTATTATTGCAATTGGCGGTGGTTCATCAATGGATACTGCAAAAGCAATTGGTATTATTATGACAAATCCTGAATTTGCTGATGTTAGAAGCTTAGAGGGTGTTGCTCCAACTAAAAAGCCATGTCTTCCAATCATTGCTGTTGCAACAACTGCTGGAACTGCAGCTGAAGTTACAATTAATTATGTTATAACTGATGTTGAAAAGAAACGTAAATTCGTATGTGTTGACCCACACGATATGCCAATTGTAGCAATCGTTGACCCTGATATGATGGCTTCAATGCCAAAAGGCTTAACAGCATCAACAGGTATGGATGCTTTAACTCATGCTATTGAAGGATATATTACTCGTGGCGCTTGGGAAATGTCTGATATGTTCCATATCAAAGCCATTGAATTAATTGGTAAGAACTTAAGAAAAGCTGTTGTTAACGATCCAGATGGAAGAGAAGGAATGGCTTTAGGACAATATATTGCTGGTATGGGATTTAGTAATGTTGGATTAGGTATTGACCATGCTATGGCTCATACACTATCTGCATATTATGATGTACCACATGGTGTTGCTTGTGCAATGCTTTTACCTATCGCTATGGAATTTAATGCTGAAGTATCTGGAAGCAAATATAAAGATATTGCTGAAGCATTAGGCGTTGATACACATGGTATGTCAACTGAAGAATATAGAAAAGCAGCCATTGACGCTGTTAAACAATTATCAGTTGATGTTGGTATCCCAACAAAATGTGAAAAGATTTTAGTAAGTGATTTAGATTCACTAGCAAGTGATGCTTTAAAGGATGCTTGCTATCCTGGAAACCCACGTGAAGCAACTCACGAGCAAGTTGTTGAATTATTTAAGAAATTAATCTAATGATTTAAAGTAAAAATGCGGCCAAATGACCGCATTTTTTTATGTTTAAGCTGTTTTTAAATGCTTTAAGGTACCATCAATTGTACCATCACTTTCCTCATCAAATTGTGAGTTATAAAGTGAGGCATAAACACCATTTTTCTTCAATAATTCTTCGTGATTTCCTTGTTCTATTATATCTCCATCCTTTAATACTAATATGACATCAGCATTTTTAATAGTTGATAAACGATGGGCAATTACAAATGAAGTACGATTACTTGTTAACTGATCCATAGCTTGATTTATTAATATTTCAGTTCTAGTATCAACATTTGATGTTGCTTCATCTAAAATAAGCATAGGAGCATTTTGAATCATAGCACGAGCAATTGTAAATAATTGCTTTTGACCAGCAGATAATGATGTATTATCATCTAAAATTGTATCATAGCCTTTATCTAGTGATTCAATGAACTCATCTATTCCACATTTCTTACAAGCTTCAATTATTGTTTCATCACTAACATCTTTACAATTAAATCTTAAGTTTTCCTTTATTGTTCCTTCAAATAACCAAGTATCCTGTAATACCATTGAAAATAAATCATGAACATTTTCCCTTTTAACACTACTAATATCTATTCCATCAATTAGTATTTTACCACTTACTGGTTCATAAAATCTCATAAGCAAATTAACTAAAGTTGTTTTTCCAGCTCCTGTTGGGCCAACGATTGCCACCTTTTGACCACTTTTAACATTACAAGAAAAATCCTTAATTACTGGTTTTTCTTTATTATCATCATATGCAAAAGCTACATGATCAAAGGTAATATTTCCTTTTACATTAGTAATAGTATTTGTTTTATAAGACTCATCTTCCATTTCTTTTTCATCTAAGAAATTAAATACACGTTCACTTGCAGCCATACATGATTGTAAGCTACTTGCTCCTTGTGATAATTGTGATAATGGTTGAGTGAATAATCTTACATAAATTAAAAAGGCTGTAATAACACCAAATTCAATGTTTCCATTTAATACCCTAACTGCACCAACAATACATACAGCTACATAGCCAATATTTCCAATAAATGTCATAAGAGTTGGCATTAAGCCTGATAAGAATTGTGACATAAAATTGGCTTTTTTAACTTCACTGTTATATTCTTTAAATTTTTTCTTTACTTCATCATTAGATGATGAGATTTTTACAACATCAATAGCTGAATAAACCTCTTCAATATAACCATTTAGCTTACCTAAAGCTATTTGACGTTCTTTAAAGTATTTTTGTGATACCTTAATAATTATAAACATAATAGCAAAACCTAAAATAGTTGATAAGATTGTAGCAAGAGTCATATAACCATCAGTAACAATCATCATAATTAAGCAACCAACAAATTGACATATAGCACTTACAATTGATGAAATTGAATTATTTAAGGCATCAATAATTGTATCAACATCATTTGTAATTCTACTTAAGACATCACCATATGTATTTTTTGAAAAATAAGATAATGGAACATTATTTATTTTCTTTTCTAAATCAAATCTTAATTTTTTAGAAACATGTAAGGCAACCCGTGATAGGATAACATTTGTTGTAAAGCTACATAAAGCACTTATAATATAAATAATTAATAATCCTGTTGCTATATTGGTAATTTTAGCTAAATCAATATCTTCCCAAATATGAGTAGTTGCAAATTTTTCAAATTGATTTGAAATTATATTAGTTATTTCCTTTAATTTATCAGGTCCAATAACTGTTAAAATTGCACTTACTGCTGCAACTATTAAAGCAATAATAATTAAAGGTAAATAAGGCTTAATATATTTAATCAATTTTTTTCTTGCTTCTTTTTTATTTGTGGCACTTTGATTAACATTCATTTGTCCTCTCATATTACTTACCTCCTTTTAATTCTTCTTCACTTAATTGTGAATGAGCAATTTCTTTATATACACTACAATTGTTTAATAATTCCTCATGTGTTCCATCGCCAACAATTCTTCCATGATCTAAAACAATTATCCTATTAGCATTTTTAATTGTACCAATTCTTTGAGCTACTATTACACAGGTTGTGCCTTTTAATTCACTAGCTATAGCATTTCTTAAATTCTTATCTGTTTTATAATCAAGAGCCGAAAATGAATCATCAAAAATTATTATTTCACTATTTTTGGCTAAGGCTCTAGCAATACATATTCTTTGCTTTTGACCTCCTGATAAATTATTTCCTCTTTCAGCAATTAATGATTCTTCTTTTTCTGGTAAGCTATAAACAAAATCACTAGCTTGAGCTATTTCTATAGCTTTTTTAACATCTTCATCGCTAGCACTTTCATTTCCAAATTTAATATTATTTTTTATTGTATCTGAAAATAATTCAGCCTTTTGAGGAACACAAGCAATTCTTTTATATAATGAATCAAATGATAAATCCTTTATATTAACTCCATCTACTAATATTTCACCGCTTGAGGCATCATATAATCTGGTTGCTAAGTTTACAATTGTTGATTTTCCACATCCTGTTGCTCCAATAAAAGCTATTGTTTCGCCTTTATTTACTTTAAAGGAAACATTCTTTAAAACATCTTTTCCATCGCCATAATGGAATGAAACATTTTTAAATTCTAAAGTTCCTTCTGAAACTACACCATTTTTACTTCCACTTTTAATTTCAATATTACAATCAATAACCTCATTGATACGCTTTGCTGATACTTCAGCACGTGGTAGCATCATAAATATCATTGCTAAAAACATAAAGGCTTGAATTACATACATTGCATAAGATGAAAAGACAACTATATTTCCAAAAACATTTACTTTATCGACAATTGCGGCATTGTTAATTAATGTTACGCCAATCCAATAAATAAATAATGTTAATGATGACATAACAAAGCTCATTATAGGACTCATAAATGAAAATGTAGTTCTATTAAACAATTGTGTGTTAATTAGTTTTGTATTCTTTTCATCAAATTTTTCTTCCATATAATCTTTAGCATTAAAAGCACGAACAACCTTATTTCCTGTTAATGTTTCTCTTGCTATTCTATTTACGTCATCAGTTAGCTTTTGAACAATTTTAAAGCGAGGTAAAACTAAAAACATAATTAAAGTTATACTTCCAACAATTATAACTACAGCTGCTGCTGTTAGTAATGATAGTTCTAAGCTTTTATTAACAATCTTAATAATTGCTGTAACAGCAAGAATTGGTGCTTTTATTAGCATCATCAATCCCATTGACATAATCATTTGTATTTGCGTAATATCATTAGTAGTTCTAGTTATTAATGAAGCTGTCGAAAACTTTTTGGCTTTTTTAGAATCTAAGTCAACAACATGATTATATAGTTTTTCGCGAGTATAGAAGCTTAAAGAAGCACTTACAAATGATGAAATAAATGTTGATATAACTGCACCGACACTGCTTCCCAAAGCACATAAAAGCATCTTTCCACCAGCTACATATACATCCTTAATTGTATTATTTTTATTTGATATAGCAACTGTTATATCTTTCATATAATCTGGTAATAATAGTTCAAGATAAACGCATAAGCAGATTATGGCTACTTCAAGAGCAATTAATAACCAGTCTCGTAATTTTAAATTTTTTAGTAATTTAATCATTTTTAATCCTCCTTTTTAAAACAAAGTAATTATAGTTTACTTTTTGTTTATTGTCAACATTTATTTACTATTTATTTTTATTGACTTTTTAAAGAAAAATAATATAATTAAAAATGAGGTGAATGCTTATGGATAGAAGTGAGATAATCCGTTTAATTAGTAATGAGTCATTACTATTTTTCCCAGCAATTAAAGATATTATATCTACAAACGAAAAAAATATTGAAAGAAGGAAATTTTCTCCACTTCAATATTTAGCCTTATCATTTATTGGTATTGAAAATAAAAAAAATAATAATACTGGAATCAATATGAAAACAATTAGTGATTTTATTGGTGTTTCAAAGCAACAATGTAGTAAGCTTGTAGATGAATTATATAAGGAAAATTGTATAACACGTGAATTAAATATTAATAATCGCCGTGAAATACTAATTAAGCTTACTGATATTGGCTTTAATGAAATTCATATGGCACAAGAAATTAGAATTCATAATTTAACATTAAAATATGCTAGCTTATCTGATGAAGAACTTGAAACGCTATATTATCATCTTCATGAAATAACTCTATTAATGAATAAATAAAGTTTATTTTTTAAAATATGAAATAGGTAAGTTTTGAAACGTTATCATATCACACTTATTCATTGTTTTATTTAACATATCCAAAGTATCTATTGTATAAACATTAATTAAATGATTTTTAGCAAATCTTTTTACATAACCCTTATTTAATAATTCATATTCAACATCTATTCCTTCAAAGAAGTATTTAAAGATGTGCATATATGAATTTTTTTTAGATATTAATAATTGTCTTACATAGCCTTTATTTTTAAAATACATTAAAGCTAAA
Source organism: uncultured Bacilli bacterium (assembly GCA_934201705.1). Classification (GTDB taxonomy): domain Bacteria; phylum Bacillota_I; class Bacilli_A; order RFN20; family CAG-631; genus CAKPXW01. The sequence continues at coordinate 77,707 of CAKPXF010000009.1, forward strand.
GGATAAAAAGAAATTAGTATGACATTTTTCTTATTCTTAATAACTTTTAAGGATTCATTAACTCTTTTAGCAAGTTTTAAAGAATTTCTTTTGTAGCTTTTTAATTCAACAACTATACCAACTCTTTCATCAACTATTTTTAACAATTCATCAAAAGTCATTATCTCTTCACCATTTAATAATTTATAGTTTTCTTTGATTTCATTTAATGTTAATTCTTCAACAATTCCATCTTTATTAGTAACTCTTTTTAAAGAAGTATCATGAATAACAACTAAATTATTATCTTTAGTTAAATGAACATCAAATTCCATAGCGATATTGTTATCAATAGCATTCATAAAGGCTTGCTTACCATTTTCAATATCGTTTGAATTAAATAATCCTCTATGGGCTATACCTTTTAAAAATATAGGATTTATACTATCTAAAAGTTTTTCTTTTTTCATAATAGTTTGTCACCCCTTTAAAAGCACAATTATTTTATATAATAATGTAATTATTGTCAAGGTAATTGCTTTATTATTTCTAATAATAACTACGAATAATTTTTGCGTATTTACGCATTATTTTTCTTTTACTTAATCTACATGATAATTAATCTATTCAAACTTGTTTGTTCAACTTGTACAAACAAGTTAATATTAATAAAAGATTAAATAATGGAGGAAATAATTCTATTTATTATCCTATATAAAAATTGTTTCGTTTTTAGTTAGTAAATATAAATATAAATAAAGTTATAGTTTTAGGATGAAATAAAATTATAATTGTTTTGTATATTCATTTTGTGTTCATATGGAGGAAGATAATTATGTCAATGTCAATTAAAAGATTACTTAAAACAAAAAAATGTAAAAGATTTATTAATAATTTAAAAGCAATTACTGATTCTAGAGTTCAAATTAAAGTTAAGCATCAGCAACATTCAATTCTTTTTATAATTATTTTAGCTATGTTGTCTGGTTGTAATAAATTTAATCAATACTATTATTTTGGTTCAAAACATTTCTCACAACTTAAAAAGTATGTCGATTTGAAAAATGGAATTCCATCACATGATACTATGAAAAGAGCAATGCATAGAATTAACTCTGATGAGCTAAATGATGTAATTTGTTCTTATGCAGTTGATTTTATTGATGATAAAAACATTCATGTATGTATTGATGGTAAATTTGCTAGAGCTACAAAAGAAAAAAATCATACAATAGATGCAATAGCTACTATTAATCCTATACTATCTTTGATAGTATCATATAGTTGGGATTCTGTTATATGCATTAAGTCACACAGTTCAAAAGGTAATGATTTCTATGATTATATTGTTGATGAATTTAAATTGAAAGAAAATATGCAAAGTAAAACAACAATTTACAAACGTAATGGAAGATTAGAAAAAAGAAATTATTATATTATTACTGACATTTTAAATCTTATTGATAAAGAAAACTGGCCTAGTGTTAAAGCAATCAGGTGGCTTTTTTTACCCTAATTTCTAAAATGTGATTTCCTAATAAGTAAATAAAACACTACATTTAAAATATAAATTCTATTGTTTTTAATTAAAAAGCCTGATATAATAATCAGACCTATTTTACTATTATGGTGTCTATAATAGGAGTTGAACCTATGACCTATTGTTTCGGAGACAATTGCTCTATCCACTGAGCTATATAGACATAAAGCAAATTAATGCTTTATAAAATCAGTTGAAACATGTATTTCTTTTTCAGGCAATCCGAATTTTTCCTTACCAAGTTTAATACATTTCATCAAAAATATCATATTATTTGCTAATGTTCTCATTGTTTGAAGGCCTTCATAATCTAAGCTTGCCTCCCCAACTCTTCTTCCATGAACACTATTCCAATATTGGCTTGAAACTATTGGCATATTTGAAATTGTAAAGTATTTATTTAATTCATCAAATGTTGATGAGCATCCTCCACGTCGTGCAACTGCTACACTTGCTCCAACCTTAAAGCTTTTATCAAAGGATGATGAATAAAATAATCTATCTAATAATGCTATTAATGTACCATTAGCTGAAGCATAATAAACAGGAGAAGCAACAACTAAGCCATCGGCCTCTTCAAATTTTAAAGCAAGCTCGTTAACAATATCATTAAAAACACATTTTTTATTTTTATAGCAATAATTACAGCTTATACAACCTCTAATAGTTAAATTGCCAACCCTAACAATCTCACATTCTACATCATTTGCTTCAAATAACTTTTTCATTTCATCTATTGCAATACAAGTGTTTCCATTTTCTCTTGGAGAACCATTTATAATTAAAACCTTCATATTATCTTTCTTCTTTCTTATTTTATTATATGCACACAACTTTCATCATATTGATCACGTGCTTCAACCTTTTCATCAGTATAACCAATATAAATAATATTTAAAGGAATAATATTATCATCTAAATTTAATACCTCTTGAACCTTTTTAACAGCTTCCTTTTGTGGATAAATTCCACACCATAAAGAGCCTAAATTTAAACTTGTTGCCATAAGTAAAATATTTTCAGTAGCAGCAGAAACATCCTCAATCCAATAATCGCTTAAAAATCTTGGCAAGGCTTTTTTTAATGAACCACAAGCAACAATTGCAATCTTTCCATTAATATTACAATATCTATTACAATGACGTAACTTTTCTAAAATTACTTCATCTTTTATAACATAGAATTCCCAAGGCTTTTTATTACAAGCAGATGGTCCACTCATAGCTGCATGCATTAGCTTATTTATTATTTCATCACTTATATCAGCAGCATTATATTTTCTAATACTTCTTCTTTTTAAAAGAGCTTCTTCTAATTCCATTTCATTACTCCTCATATTACTTATTATCATTATAGCAAAAAAATATTGAAAAATAATTGTTTTTCTTGATTTTTTAACAATAATGGTTTATCATTTTAACGTATTAAGACAGTTCGTTGTTGCCATCCTGTCTATAAACAAAACCAGGAACAAAGATAACTGATAATCAGGTCCTCTTTGTCTTGGGATCTGTTTTTTTATTTAAAAGGAGTGTATTAATAATGAAAAACAATCTCAAAACGAAATTTAAAGAATTTTTTATACTTATGAGAAGTATACCTTCAATTGTTGTAAGCTTATTTGTAGTATCAATTGTTGCCATGAATTTACTAGCTAATAAAAGTATTAATATGCCAACTAGTTATTTAGCGTTAGATGCCGGAATTCTATTATCTTGGGTTTCATTTTTAACAATGGACATTGTAACAAAACATTTTGGCTATAAAGCTGCAAATAAATTAGCCATTTTAGGAATATTTGTTAATTTATGCTTATGCCTTGTATTTTTGATTGCCGGACTTATTGATGGAGTGTGGGGAGAATCATTTGTTGAAGGCAGTGAAAATGTAATCAATACTGCTATTAATAATACATTTAAAGGTACATGGTATGTATTATTTGGATCATCAGTAGCTTTTTTAATTTCATCTCTTGTAAATAACTTTACAAATCATCTAATTGGAAAGCATTTAAAAAAAGATTCATTTGCTTCCTTTTCTATTAGAACATACATATCAACAGCCATCGGTCAGTTTATTGACAATTTAACATTTGCTTTAATTGTTTCGCATTTCTTCTTTAATTGGAGCATTGTTCAATGTGTCGTTTGTGCTTTAACTGGAGCAATTGTCGAATTATTATTTGAAGTTATTTTCTCACCAATAGGCTATAGAATTTCTAAAAAATGGAAAGAAGATAATGTAGGAAAAGAATATTTTGAATTTATAAATAATGGAAGGAATTAAACATGAAAAGTGTAATTATTACAGGAAGTAGTAATGGAATAGGAAAAGCTATATCTGAGGAGTTTTTAAAAAATGGCTTTTTTGTTTATGGCTTAGATCGTAATACTAAAAATATAACTCATCCAAATTATAAGCATTTTGTAGTTGATATATTTAAAGATGAACTACCAAACATTCCTAATTGTGATATTTTAATCAATAATGCTGGGACACAAAATGAAAATGATATTGATAATAATTTAAAGGGTACAATAAAAGTAACCGAAAAATATGCTTTTCAAGATAATATAAAATCTGTTTTATTTGTAGCTAGTGCTTCTGCTTCAACTGGCGCTGAATTTTATGAATATGCTGCTAGTAAGGGAGGAATGGTTACATATATGAAAAATGTTGCTTTAAGAATAGCTAAATATAATGCAACATCAAACTCTATTTCTCCAGGTGGAGTTATTACATCTTTAAATGATCATATTTTAAATGATAAAAAACTATATAAAGCTGTTTTAGATGAAACATTATTAAATAAATGGAGTGATGTAGAAGAAATAGCTAAATGGGCATATTTTATTTGTGTCGTTAATAAATCAATGACTGCTCAAGACATATTAATTGATAATGGTGAGGCTGCAAAATCTAATTTCATATGGTAAGGAAAGAGATGTTTGAATTAAAATCAAACATCTCTTTTAAATTAATTAAATTTTTTATCTACTAAGGAAATAATTATTTCATCACCATATGATTTATCATAAAATGGATTGACAACGCTTACTTTTTCATGCTTTACATTATTATAAATAGCCGTTTGCCTTAAATTATTAAAATCAACACTAATATGTAAACCTATCATATGATTTGGCTTTGAAACTTCATCTACTTGTGTATAGCCATGCTTTGAAATCATAAGGGTTGGAAAATTAAAATCTAATAAATAGCCTTTATATTTCTTTCCTCCGTAAGCTTCATTATATTTTAAGTTCACTTCTGGTTCTATTAATCCTGGTTCAAAAATAAATAATTCATGTTGATGTCCTGTTAGCATCATATCAATATTCATTTTGTTTAATTGTTCAACTAAGGCTTTCTTACTTTCGATATGATTATGTCTAGCATTGATAAATGGAAGCGGAATATGGCAAACTGCTAAACGATATTTATATGATGCAAATTCATTTTTTACTATTTCATTTTTTAAGAATTCAACTTGCTCATTTCTATAGCTATCAAAATCAGCAGAGCCATAATATTCCCACCAATCATCATCATGATCCTCACCCATATCAAGAACAATACCATAAACATCCTTAAAATAAAAGTTGTAATAAAACTTTTGATTTTTACTACCAACAAATTTATATAGTTGCTCTGAATATTTACCTTTTATTTCATGGTTTCCTCTAGCATAAATAACAGGAATTTCGCCTTTAGTTAAAGAATATGCCACCTTATTAACATAATTTGCATCCTCATATGTTTCAACATCAGAAATAATATCACCATTTAAGACTAAAAATTCATAATCATCATACATAGAAATAGCATTTTTAGCTCCTTTTAAATCCATATGAATATCAGAAAAGCTATAATAAGTTAAACCATCACTTGTATCAACTGGCTTGAATTTATAGGTTTTACTACATTCATTACCTTTAATTGCCCCAAATGGGCCTCTATAAATGTAGTTTAATGAATATATACTATATTCCTTAGCATTATCAAGTTCTTCCATTGGAACACTTACTTTATGAACTTTTTCATAAGATTTTTGACTTCCTGCATATAAATCATAATACTTTTTATTATTAACAACTACATAGCCTGATGAATTAGTACTAGATGAGAATACTATTTGGTATTCGTTTTCAACAGCGTATACTACAGGCTCATATGTTATATAATTTACATTTAAATTAAATAAATATGTAAATAAGGATAAAACAATAACAGTTAATAAAGAAAGCTTAAATATTTTACTATCCTTTAATTTTGTTTTTGGATAAATAAATATGAAAAACAATAAAGCAGAAACAGCAATTAATAATAAAGAGGTATTTAAAAACTTTATAAAAATAAATCTAGCATAATCTTTAGCACCAAGTGCAAATATTAAAATAATAGCAATTGAAAAAATAATATTTATAGGAAGTAATATATAATTCCATAAATTATTCTTTTTTAGCTTTATAAATAGCGTAATTGTAGTAATTAATAAAAGCAAAATTATTATAAAAACAATTATTGGTAAATATAATATAAAGCTATTATAGCCTTTTTCATATCCTAATGCTTTTGATATTCCAGACCAGCAAGGCCTCATTGAATAATACATTAAAGCATTAAAGCTTGCTATAACTAAGCAAACCAACTTAAGGACTTTTAAAACTTTTTCTTTCATAAATCTTATCTCCTTTTTAATATGAAATACTTCGTTAATATTATAGCATTTTTTTTATTATTGATACAAAAAGGATGCTAACTATAAAATTAGCATCAAAAATTATTATTAATTATTTAATTATTCACCAGTATAGTTAAATACTACTTCATAGCCATAATCACTAACAAAATATTCGAAATCTTCAAATGTTTCAACACCATATTCTTTAGAGAAACGACAATAAATTGTTGTAACATAGCAATCGGCAAATGCTTCACAACTTAAAGTTTCAAGAGATGCAGGAAGTATTACTGATACAATTCCATTATTTTCACCTGCATTAGCAAATGATCCTTGACCAATTGAAATTACTTTATCACCAAGATTAATAGTTTCAAGCGCACTGCAAGTATCAAATGCATAATCACAAATTGCAGCAGCTCCTTCAATTTTTATAGAAACCAATGTTTTAACTTCAAAGAATGTATTTTCACCTATATAAACAACTGATTCTGGGAAAACTAAATCAACGAATGATGTTCTAACAAATGCATTGTTTCCAATTCTTTCTATACCATTAAAATTAAGCGTTGTTAAATTTGATTCGTCATAGAAGCAATAATCAGCAATATTTTTAACACCACTTGGAATTTCAAATGTTCCATCTTCACCAACATAACCTCTAATCAATGTTGCTCCATCTGAAGAAACAATCTTATTTTCCGAAATAACAACTTCATCTTTTAAATAAGTTGACTTTTTCATTACAAAACTACTATTATTCATTAAATCATTTTTAGCAGTATTATTTTTTGCTAAAAATATTATTCTTGAATTATTCCAGCTAAATCTACTAAATGAGTATTCTTCTCCCTTACTATCAACATATTTAATATCAGTACCAGGAAAATCATTTAAAAACTCAACCACACGTAAATTAGTACAACCTTTGAAGACATCTGCTTCTAAACCAACTATTGATTCTGGAATTACGACTGAATTAATAAATGTGTTTTCAGCAAATGCTCTTGTAGCAATTTTAGTAACTCCATCTGGGATTACAACATTTTTATCATCTTTTGTACCATTAAATTTAATTAAAACATTATTTTCAATGACAAATGGTGATACAACACCTGCTGTAATAAATGTTGCATATCTAGGCCAACTTTCTTTTAAGGCTGCTGCAATTTCTTCACTATCGCATACAAATGTTGGGATAAATGTATAGAATCCAGTTTCTGTTAATGTTGGATAATTAGTTACTCCTTTTTCAAAATGGATATTAACTTTAGATAAATTACCACAATTCATAAAAATATTATTACCTATCTTCGCACTATCTTTAAATGTTATATCAAGTTCTTCAATTTGTGCTCCGGCAAAAGCTTTTTCTTCAATAGATTTAACACTGCCTAAGAAAGTAATCTTTTCAAGACTATCTATGGCCGCAAAGAACCTTGGAATATCAACAATATATGCAGGAATAGTAATTTCTTTTAATACACTACATGAGCTAAACAAGAACTCTCCACATACTAATTCTTGAGCATTCTTTAATGCTTCAGGGAAATGAACAGATGTTAAAGGTGTAGCACTAAATGATGTTTTTCCTAACATTTTTATAGTGTCTGGGAATGTAACACTAGTTAACTTACTATATCTAAAGGCTTCATCTTCAATTTCTTCAACTCTATTTAAATCTACCGAAGTGATTTGAGCGTACATAAAAGCATTTAAGCCAACTTTTGTTACAGAATCTGGTATTTTAAAACTAGTTATATCTTTTCTTGCAGGATATGTTAACAATGTTGTCATGTCCTTTGTATACATAATACCTTCAACTGAAGCAAAGTTAGGATTACCTTCATCAACTGTTATAGAAGTTAACTTTGCTGATTCATTACGATTTCTATATTCCTTTAAAGAAGCTCCAAAATGCAATGAAGTAATACCAGTTCCTGAAATAGCATTATTGTATTTTTCAAGAGTTGAAGGAATAGTCAATGCTGTTAAATTGCTTAAACTACTGAACGAATTAGCCTCCATTACCAATAAACCTTCATTTAGATTAACTGTTTTTAAAGAAGTAATTGAAGAAAATGCAGATGAATTAATAGTTTTAGCATTTTTCAATGTTACAGTTTCAATGCTAACAATGCCATCAAATGCTCTTTGTGAAATTACTTCTTGCTTTGTAATAGTAACTTCTTTTAATGTCTTTGGGGTAACCAATCCATTCATTTGTGGCATGCTTGCACCAAATAAATAACCAAATGTTGATGTTTCATCATCTAAATTTTCTCCAAAGAATGGTACAGTTATTTTTTCAAGTGCTTGTAATGATGCAAAAGCACCTTTATTAATTGTTTCAATATTTTCACCAACAACTAATTCTTTGGTAGCTGATTCACTTCCTACAAATGAAAAAGCATCTCCGGCAATTTCTTTTACTGGCAATCCTTTATATGTTGCAGGGATTTCAATTGTTTCTTGTGTTGCATCAGCAATTCTAGAAACAATATAGTATGTTTCGTCTTCTGATAATGTGTAATTAATGGTTACCTTAACAAAGTTACCAGTTAACAACATATCACCATGAACTGTAACTTTATCATTTGGTTGATAATCATTTGTACCATCACTCCAACCTAAACATTCATAATCAGAATTAATATTAGAATAATTGCTTAAATCAATAATATCTCCATCTTTACATTCTAATGTTTCTGTTTCATTATCATAAGCCTCTCCATATTGGATTGCTACCATATATTTTGTTTCAACAACACTTGAGGATTCTTCTTTTGAACTTGAAGATGATTCACCCTCTGAGCTTGAAGTTTCATCGCTTGATGTTGCCTCGCTGCTTACATTAGATGAAGATGATGTTGTTTCACTTGATGATGTATCTTCAACACTCGAATTTGAGTTGCTGTTATTGTTACAAGATGAAATAGCAAAAACTGCGCCTAATGATAAAACTAAAATCAATAAATTTTGCTTTTTCATAAAAAGCCCTCCCTTTTTATAATGAAATATTATAGTGCAATTGTACTAGTCAAGAAAAAGTAGACAATATTTATTTAGAATAATAAAGATCTTTAAATTGTTTTGGAGTTAAAT